>JBFMHF010000205.1:0-9438 GCA_040752975.1 Myxococcota bacterium | reverse complement strand
GGGCGGCGTCGCGCTTTTCCTGCTCGAGGGCACGGCGGCGCTCCTCCTCGACGGCCTTCGGGTCGAGCCCCTTGCGGCCCCTGGGCGCCGCGGACAGCTCGTCGCCAGACTCGGCCTTGTCGGTGAGGATGAGGGCGCCGCCGGTGATGGCCGCCACGCCCGCCACGATGAAGGAGATGTCGGCGACCCAGGCGTAGGCGCGGCCCGACGCGGCCAGGCTCTGCGACTTGGTGATTTGCGTCTGCGGGGTGTCCTTGAACTGGTTGGACTGGTTCAAGGCCATCACGCCGAACACCGCGCCGGTGGTCGCCGCCACCACGCCCGCGCCCAACAGCGCGATGCCGGCGGTCGTCTTCACCGAGCCGCCGGAGTCCTTGAAGTGGGTGCGGGGCGCCTTCCCGTCGCGCTTGTCCTCGCGCTTCAGCAGGCCGTCGAAGAAGTCCGTCATCGCGCCTTCGTCACCCACCTTCAGCACGCCCTGGCGGAAGCCCGCGTTGTGGCCGTCGCGCGTCTCGAGCCGCAGGGAGATGACCTCCAGCAGCTCGCCGGCGGGGCTCTTCCGCGCCACCACCAGCAGCACCTGGTCAACCTTGAGGGCGCGGCCGAGATCCTTCACCGCGGCGTCCCGGCCCGGGCCTTCTGGATCCGCCGCCACCCGCGCCGCGGCCTGCTTGAAGGCGGGGGCCATCTCCGCGGGCTCGAGCTTCACCAGGTGCTCGCCCGGCGTCAGCTCCACCTGCGTCAGCGCGTAGCCGCCGGCCGTCGCCGCGACCAGGTGCTTGCCCGCGGACAGCCCCGCCACGAGGACGGGGCTGGTGCCGCGGTACTGCCCGTCGACCCACACCCGCGCGCCCGGAGGCTCGGTGCGAACCGTGAGCTCCCCCTTGGCGTTCTCCGCCAGCTTCCGCTGAGACTCGGCGAACTTGATCAGATCCGGTGAGAAGAAAGACGAGCTGAACTCCGCCTGGGGATCGAGCGGGACGATGGCCTCGATGTCCTTCTTCGCCGGGCCGTTCTCGCCGCCGGTGGCGTGGGCCGCGGCCTTGAGCAGCCACGCGTCGAGCAGCGCGCGCATGTCGCGGGTCGAGTCGGCGGCCTTGAGGAGGGTGACGGCCTCGGTGAAGGCCTCCACCGCCTTGCCGGCCTCGAGATCGTCGAGGTCCTTCTTGCCCTGCTTCACCTTCTCCGCGGCCTGCGCCAGCTTCTCCGCGCGAGCCGCGGCGGCGGTGGGGTTGGCCGCGTCCTGGGCCGGGACCAGCTCGAAGCGCTCGGTCTTCTCGGTGGCGCGCTCGGCGGCCTGCTCCAACTCGGTGGCGTGCTGCTTCGCCTTGGGGTCCAACCCGACCACGAAGACGGCCACCTTCGGGCCGGTGGCGCCCAGCACCAGGTGCGGGAGCAACTTGTCGCTCATCGCCAACGCCACCGGGGGCCGCACCAACGACGCGATGAGGACAGCCGCCATCACCTGCACCGCCAGAGAACCCGCGGCGCGGCGCTCCCTCGAAAGACGCACCATGCCCCCGATGGTCGTACAGGATGGCGTGGGGCGCAAAGAGTCTTTCGGTGCCCGCCCCCTACGCGTGCTCATCGGGCTCGACGAAGCACCAGCGGATCTCCGGCCGGCGGGCCTTCAGGGCGCGCTCGTAGGCGTTGATGGTGGCCACCACCTCGGCGCCGGACAGGCCGGGGGTGAGGCGCACCTTCATCGCCACCAGCACCTCCCCGGGCCCCTGCTGCACGGTGATGAGCCGCAGCAGGGCCTGCACTGCCGGGTGACGGCCGAGCTCCTCACGCACCGCGGCGTCGATGGAAGGGTCCGCGCGCTCGCCGATGAGCAACGACTTCACCTCCACGCCGAGGAAGACGGCCACGCCCACCAGCACCACGCCGATGGAGAGGCTCCCGGCCGCGTCCCAGCGGGCGTCGCCGGTGACGTGCGCCAGGCTGAGCGCCCCCAGGGCGAACGCGAGGCCCAGCACGGCCGCCGAGTTCTCCCCGAAGACGACCACCAGATCGCTGTCCTTGGTGTCGCGCAGGTACCGGAAGAGCGGCGTCGCGCCCCGGCGCGCCTTCAGCTCCTTCAGGTTGCCCCACGTGGCCCAGCCTTCCAGCACCAGCGAGAAGAGGAGGATCCCCAGGCCGAGCCCCACGCGCTCGACCGGCTCAGGGTGCAGCAGCTTGTGCGCGCCTTCGTAGATGGAGAAGACGCCGCCGCCCGAGAAGAGGAGCAGCGCCACGATGAAGCTGTAGAAGTACAGCGCCCGCCCGTAGCCCAGGGGGTGCAGCTCGTCGGGCGCCCTCGCGGAGCGCTTGACCCCCAGGAGCAGCAGGAGCTGATTGCTGCAGTCAGCCGCGGAGTGCAGCGTCTCGGCCAGCATCGCACCCGAGCCGGTGAAGAACGCCGCGGCGCCTTTGGCGACCGCGATGGCCACGTTGACCGCCAGCGACTGGAAGATGTGCTTCGTGTTGGAGGAGGCCACCTGAAGGCCGCGTCTATCATTTCGGAGCGCGGGCGGTGTTCTTCCCTTCGAGGGGCGCGGGCAGGTTGGACAGGTAGTCGAGCGCCACCTTGAGCTGGTAGTCCGTCACCTTCTCGCTGACGCGTGAGGGCTTCGCGTTGGGGGGCAGCGACACCTTGAGGGTGGCGACGTCCGGGGGCTCGCCCTCGCCGCGGAAGTGGTGCTTCAAGTCCTTCTCCCGGAGTTGATCGGGCTTCTGCACCTGCCCGCCCTCCGTCTCGGGGACGACGTAGTCGGGGAGGATGCCCTTCTCCTGGATGCTGCGGCCCGACGGCGTGAAGTACCGCGCGATGGTCAGCTTGAGCCCCGAGCCGTCCTCCATCTCGATGACGGTCTGCACGCTGCCCTTGCCGAAGGTGGGCGTGCCGAGGATGACGGCGCGCTGGTTGTCCTGCAGGGCGCCGGCGACGATCTCCGAGGCGGACGCGCTGCCCGCGTTGACCAGCACCACCATGGGGTAGCCGCGCTCGACGTCCCGGTCCTTCGAGCGCTCCTCGGTCACCTGGGTGCCGTTGCGCCCGCGGGTGGAGACGATGGTGAGGTTCCCCGGGAGGAAGCGATCGGACACGGCCACCGCTTGATCGAGCAGCCCGCCGGGGTTGTTGCGCAGGTCGAGCACCAGGCCCTTGAGCTCCTTGCCGCCATTCTGCGCGCGCAGCTTCTGGAGCTCCTTGTTGAGGGACTGGTCGGTGCGCTCCTGGAAGTTCTTCACCTTCACGTGGCCGATGCCGCCGAAGAGCGTGCTCTCCACCGACGCGATGCGGATGTGGTCGCGGATGATCGCGAACTCCCGCGCCGCGGTGAAGCCCTCGCGCATGATGGTGAGCAACACCTTCTTGCCCGCGGGGCCGCGCATCTTCTGGATGGCCCGGGCGAGCTCCATGTTGCGCGTGGGCTCGTCGTCGATCTTCAGGATCTGATCTCCGGGCTTGATGCCGGCGCGCTGGGCGGGCGTGTCGTCGATGGGAGAGACGACGACGATGTTGTCGTTGCGGCGCGCGATCTCGATGCCGAGGCCGCCGAACTCGCCCGAGGTGTCGATCTTCATCTCCTTGAAGACGTCGGGCGGCATGAACTGCGTGTGCGGATCGAGGGTCTCCAGCATGCCCTTGATGGCGCCGTACATGAGCTGCTGCTCGTCCACCGGCTCGACGTAGTTGTTCTGCACGTAGGACAGCACGCGCGCGAACAGCTCGAGCTGCCGGTAGGTGTTCTCTTCCTTCGGAGGGGGCGCCGCGAAGGCTCCTCCGGCGAACAACAGGACGACCGAGACGAAGCCGCGGAGACTGCGCACCATGCCTGCATCCTAAGAGGGAGTCGGCCCCCTGCGCACGGCCCCGGCCAACCGACCGAGGGATCAGCCGGTGTGGGTGGAGAAAGCGCCCACACGCGCCTCCGGAGCCTTCGGCGGCAGCTTGCGGGCAGGCACGACGAGCGGCGGTGGGAGCGGGCAGTTGTTGCAGGGGCCGCGGAGGGGGACGTTGAGGGTACGCCCGACGCGCAGCATGGTGCCCGTCAGGCCGTTCGCCTTCTGGATGAGGCGCACGGTGCTGCCGTAGTGGACGGCGAGGTGCCCGAGCGTGTCGCCCTTCTTCACGCGGTGAATGACGAGGTTCTCTTCCGGACGCTTCGCGAGAATGGGCTGGACCCGGCGGCCCAGCTCCTGGCTGCGGGGGGCGAAGAAGCGCACGTGGAAATGATCGCGGTGACGGCGCGCGTGGCGGACCAGCGAGTCGGCCCCGGCGTTGAAGAGCGAGTCGAGCCAGGCCTTGTCCTCGCCGATGCTCAAGGCGTACTCATAGAGGACCTTCTGCACGCGGCGATCGACGAGGATGAACTGCACGTCCACCTCGGTGGCCAGCGCGCGGATGAGGGCCCAGTTGGCGCCGAGGTCGATGGAGTGCTCGCGCCGCTTCTTGAGCGCCTGCAGGTCGACGCCGGGCTGGTAGTAGAAGCCCAGGTCGACGTCGCGGCCCGACTGGTGGCTCTGGTGCGGGCGCAGGTAGCCGCCGTCCTTCTTGCCGATGTGGTTGACGCGCAGCGGAGGCGCGGTGGGGAAGGTGTCACGCACACGCCGGGCGACCAGCTTCAGGGCGTCGATGGCTTCTTGCGTGCCCCAGGCGCTCTCGGGGGTGACGAGCTGCCACGCGTCGCCGGGCTCGAGCTGGACGGCGTTCATCACCCGGCCGGCCTCGGCGAGGCCGACGGAGATCGAGCCAAGGGAGGCGGGATCCTCCACGAAGCGGCGGGCCAGCTCCTCGTCGGAGAGATCCGCGGAGTAGAGGAAGCCTCCGTCGCTCACGCCCGGGGCGCACGCCCCTTCGACCTCGCTGCCTTCCGCCAGGGCGGCCTCCGCTTCCGGGGCTTCCGCCTCGGTGGCCTCCCCGTCGACACCTTCGGGAGTGCCGTCGTCGTCGTCGGTCTCGGCTTCGAGCGGCGCGCCGACGGCGCCGAGCGGAGGGAGCAGGCCGTCCAGCTCGGTGCGCTGCCAGCTCGACGACGAGCTCTCCTGCCCTTCCGAGTCGGGCAAGAGCGCCTGCGCGAGCGCAGACGAAGGGAGCACCAGCGCGAGGACGAGGAGCCGCATCGGGGGGAACGGCGTTATTTCACACCAGGCCGCGGGCGTGGGCAAAGTCCGTCACGCGCCTGACGAACTCCCGGGGGTGCTCGATCTGCGGCATGTGGCCGAAGCCCCGCACCTCGTGGACCTCGGCGTGTGCGGGCAGGTGGGCGCGGAAGTAGTCGATGGCTTCGTAGGGGAGCAGCTTCTCGCGCTGGCCCCAGATGAGCAGCGTGGGCATGGGGAGCGCACGCAGCGCTTCGGGGGAGAGCGCGTCCTCGGGCTTCACCTGCGCGACGATGCTCTTCACCGTCGGAGTCGACACCATCTTCCGCAGCTCGTCGGCCAGGAGCAGGAGCGGCAGCGGAGGCTTCGCGAACAGCTTGTGCGCCAGCCCCCGCGCCTGCCTGGCGTCCTCGATGGCGAAGGACTGGAGGAGCTGCGCCATGCGCTCCTCCTTGAGCCGCGCGCCGGCCGGGGCGATGAGGGCCAGCGCCTTGACCGGGTTCGGGTCGAGGCCGGCGGCCGTCAAGGCCATGCCTCCGCCCAGGGAGTTGCCGAGCAGCAGGACGGGCTCGCCGATGACGCGCCGGCGGAACTCCAGCACGAGTTCGACCATCTTCCGCAACGGCATCGGCCCCGACGTGGGGACGGGCGAGAAGCCGTTGCCCGGGAGATCGATCGCGAACACCTGGCTGAAGCGCCGCGCGAAGGGCCTGATGGTGCGGAAGAAGGCGTTGGCCGAACTGCCGAGGCCGTGGACCATCAGCAGCGGCGGGCCCTTCCCCTGCCCCTGCGCGCGGTAGAAGTGCACGTCAGCGCCGAGGAGCTCGACGAATTCGCTCTTCACGCCCTGCGCCGTGAGGACTCGCCGGATGGCGCGGTTCGCGTGGTGCATCCACTCCATGAGGCGGGCGAGTGTGTCACGCCGCGCCTGGACGTGCACTGGGGCGACCGCGTGGAGGGCCGCAGCGCCGGGGCTGAGGGCCCTGCCGGTTCGCGCGGCTCACCGCGTCGAGTCAGTCGCCGCCTCTCTCGAGGCAGGACTCACTCCCTGGGCTTGAGCCACGGGAGCGGATCGATTGCCTGTCCGCGCCGGCGGATCTCGAAGTACAGGTAGGCGCCCTTCAGGCTGCCGGTGTCGCCCACCTGGCCGAGGGCCTCGCCCTCCTCCACCACGTTGCCGACTTCCACCTGGCTGTTGGCGAGGTGCGCGTAGAGCGAGTGGTACTCGGCGCCGTGGTCGACGATGACGAGGTTGCCGTACCCCTTGAGCCACCCGGAGAACACCACCGTCCCCTCGGCCACGCTGCGCACCTCCGCGCCCTCGGCCGCCCGCAGGTCGATGCCCTTCTGCACCGTCACCGTGTTGAAGCGCGGGTTCACCACCTTGCCGAAGCCGACCTCCACCAGGCCCTCGGCGGGAAAGGGGAGCTGGCCCTTGCGCGCGCCGAAGCCCATCGCCGTCGTCGCGCCGGACAGGTCGGTCACCATGCCGGCGAGCTCCTTTTCGGTCGCCTCCAGCTCGGCGATGAGGCGGCTCATCCGGTTCTCCTCGGCGGTGACGGAGGCCAGGAGGTCGCGAAACCGCGCCAGCCGCGCCTGCCCCACCGCCTGCTCCGCGCGCAGCGCCTTCACGTAGCGCCGGGCCGTGGCCTCGAGCCGCTCCAGCCGGCGCGCCTGCTGTTGCTGGTAGGTGAACAGCTCGAGGAGCTCGTCGAGCTCGCGTACGTCCGCCGCCA
This sequence comes from Myxococcota bacterium, assembly GCA_040752975.1. GTDB lineage: Bacteria > Myxococcota > Myxococcia > Myxococcales > Myxococcaceae > JADLDB01. The sequence goes on along the minus strand of JBFMHF010000205.1, from coordinate 2,617 downwards.
CCAGCGTCTTGAGCGACCGCTGCCGCTTCACCAGCGTCGCGAAGTCCTGCGCCGAGAGGAGGAAGCCGAGCGCGTCCTGCTTCCGCAGCCGGTAGAGCGTGAGCAGCCGGGGCTTGAGCCGCGCTTCCTGCTCCCGCAGCGCGGCCCGCACCACGTCGGCGTCGGCCTGCGCCTCGGCGATCTGCCGGTTGACGCGCGTGGCCGTCTTCTCCAGCTGCGCCGCGCGCTCGGCGGAGGCGCGGGCCAGCCGCTCCAGGGTGTCGAGCAGCGTGAGCAGGCTCTTCTTCTCACCCGCGATGGCGTCGAAGGCCGCGCGCTCGGCGTTGAGCCGCGCTTCCAGCTCGGCGTGCTCTTCCTGCACGTCACCCGCGGCGGCCAGGGACAGCGCCAGCGCCAGGGGCAGCGCGCTCATACCTTGAGGAACCTCCGCACCGCCACGAAGCTCCCCAGCAGCCCCAGCGCCACCCCGAGCCCGAGCTGCTCCGCGCCCAACCGGGGCCAGTCCGCCGCAACGTGCCCTCCCAGCCGCAGGAAGGCGACCGCGTCGCCGTGCGTGGACTCGAGGTAGCGCGCGAGCCCGAAGACGATCCCGAAGGACACCACCGCCGCCACCGTGCCCTGCACCGCGCCCTCGATGAGGAAGGGCATGCGCACGAAGCGATCCGTCCCACCCACCAGCTTCTGGATCTCGATCTCCTCCCGGCGGGAGAAGATGGCGAGCTGCAGGGTCGCGCTCACGATGATGATGGTGGTGAGGAAGACGAGGGCGAAGGCCACCAGGCCGGCCAGCTTGAGCGCCCGGGAGATGACGGACAGCCGCTCCAGCGCTTCCTGCCCGTAGTCGACGCCGGTCACGAAGGGCAGTGCGCGCACCTTCTCGGCCAGCACCTCCAGCTGCCCGCCCTCGCGCGCCGCCGGAGGCACGGCCACCTCGAGGCTCCACGGCAGCGGGTTGTCGGACAGCCCTTCCAGCGCCTTGCCTTGATCGCCCAGGTCCTCCACCAGCCGCCCGAGGGCCTCCGCGGGCGAGACGCGCTTCGCGGTGCCGCCGGTGCGCTGCGCGAGGGCCGCTTCGAGCTCCTTCACCCGCTCTTCGGGCGCGTCGGGCGCGAGGTAGACGGTGAACTCCACCTGGCCACCGAGCGACGCCACCAGCGCGTCCAGCTGCCCCGAGGCCAGCCGCGCCAGGCCGTAGCCCACCAGCGCGAGGGCCAGCGACGCGATGGCGATGACGTGCACGAAGGGCGAGCGCACCATGCTGCCCAGCGCGGTGCGCACGAAGTACGTGGCCTTGGCCTGGGCGCTCATGCCTCGAGCGCCATCAGCCGCGCGGCCTTGGCGCCCTTCTCGTCCGCGACCAGCGCCCCCTTCTCCAGCCTCAGGGTGCGCTTCTGGTACCGGGCGATGAGTGACGCGTCGTGCGTGGCCACCACCACCGTCGTGCCGCGCGCGTTCACGTCGCACAGCAGGTTCATGATCTCCACCGTGAGCGCCGGGTCGAGGTTCCCCGTGGGCTCGTCGGCGAGGAGGATGGCCGGATCATTCACCAGCGCGCGGGCGAGCGACACGCGCTGCTGCTCTCCGCCCGACAGCTTGAGGGGCGAGACGTCAGCTTTGTGCTCGAGGCCCACGCGGCGGAGCATCTTGAGGCTCTTGTCCCGGACCTCGTCGCGGGGCACGCCCAGGACATCCAGGGTGAAGCCGACGTTCTCGGCCACGGTGCGGTTGGGGAGCAGCTTGAAGTCCTGGAACACCACGCCGATGTTGCGCCGCAGGTAGGGCACCGACGACTCGCGCACCCGCGCGATGTTGCGCCCCGCGATGAGGATCTGCCCGCGCGTCGGCCGCTCCGCGAGGAACATCAGCTTGAGCAGCGTCGACTTGCCTGCGCCCGACGGGCCGGTGAGGAAGACGAACTCGGCCTTGTCGATGTCCAGGTTCAAGTCCGTCAGCACCGGCGGGTCGCCGGGGTAGGCCTTGGTGACGTGGAACATCTGAATCATCGCGCCGGGCGAGATTAGCCGAAGGGCGGGACCTTTCGAGGAAACGGGCCCCGGTACACGGGCAACGCCTGTCCTGCGGCGCGCTGCGGGTGCTGGCGCGCCTCGACGACGGGCTCACGGTGCTGACGCTCGAGGAGCACGCCAGCGCGTGAGCGGCGGCTCAACGCACTTCGAAGGACGCCGGGCTGGACGAAGGTGACCACGCGCCCCCCACCTTCGCCCGCACCGTGAAGCGGAACGTGGTCTTCGCCGCCGGGTAGAAGGTCTGCTTCGGCGCGGAGGGCACGTACGTGTAATACGGGCGCCAGGTGCCATTCAGCAGGTACTCCAGCGCGAACTCATAGCTGGTCGCAGCGGCCACAGGTGCGCAGGACAGGGTAACGCTGGCGGTGGTGAAGACGCCGCCGTCCGGCGCCAGGCCCGTGGGCGCCCCGGGAACGGGAGGCGGCTGTGTCGGAGGCGGCTGTGTCGGAGGCGGCTGCGTCGGCGGCGGCTGTGTCGGGGGCGGCTGCGTCGGCGGCGGCGGGGGCGCGTCTGGGGGGCGCGCGCCGGTCCAGGTGCCCACCTCCAACTGGACCCAGTCGCTCCAGGGGCCCCAGCCCTTCGCGTTCTGC
>JBFMHF010000204.1:0-9465 GCA_040752975.1 Myxococcota bacterium | reverse complement strand
CAGCAGCACGCATCGCGCGCACAGCCGGACGCGACACCCGCACAGCCAGACGCGACGCCCGCACAGACGGACAGCGCTCCCGCGCAGGCGGACTCAGAAACAGCGGCGGCAGCAGCCTCGGACGAGGCGCCACCGGCTCCTCGGCCTGGTTCCACGAACAAGAACGGCGACGCCTCGCCCACGACGCAGTCCCCGGAGCGCACCACGGCGGACACCCGCGAACCATCGCCGGCGCCGCACCTCATCGGCTCCGCGTACTTCTCCCCGATGACGGCGGTTCCCGAGCGGCTGAGCGCATGGGCCACGCTGCACGTCATCCCGTGGGTCGACGTGCAGGGCGGCGTGTCCTTCTACCCGGGCACCTTCGGCTGGTGGGTGCGCGGCGGCCCGCGTGTCACCCTCGACGACTGGCGCGATGAAGCACACCGAGGCGTCACGCTGCGGCTGGCGCTGCTGGCCGGCTACCGCGTGGTGCAGGACGCCCGCGTCAACGGCGGTGGTTTCTCGGGCGTGTTGGCGGCCGACGTGACGTACTTCTTCGCGCCGCGCCTGGGCCTCGCCTTCCACCTCGCTGGAGGCGGCTCCTGGGACGGCAACGGCAAGCGCGTCGTGCCCGAGCTGCGCCTGGGCGTGGGCCTGTCCTTCTGACGGCGCCGAGTCCAACCAACGTGACCCCCGCTCGAGGCTCGTCTACGAAGGCCGGGTGGCCGAGCCGCGCAGCCCCTTTGAGATCCTCGGCGTCCCCCCCGATGTCGACGACGCAACGCTCAAGCGGGCGTACTTCACGAAGGTGCGCGAGCACCCGCCCGAGCGTGATCCGGCAGGCTTCCAGGAGGTGCGCGCAGCCTTCGAGGCGCTGCGCGATCCCCACCACCGGCAGGCGCTGGCGGAGCAGCTCGGCTCGGCCGCCCTGCCCGAGGCGCTCGAGGCGCTCCTCGCTCAAGCAGAGAAGGCCGAGGCTGCTCGAGATCTCCACACCGCCATCGATCGCCTCCGCGAGGCCGTCGAGGAATTCCCCGACGCGCCGCTGGCCCGCGCGGAGCTCGCCCGGAAGCTGGCCGCCGTGCAGCGCACACCGGAAGCGATCGCCGTCGCTTCGCAGTTGGCCCGCTTGAGGCCCGACGACGTGGCGGCCCACGTGCTGCTCGCTCAGCTGCACATGTCGACCTACGAGTATGAGCCTGCGAGGGCCGCCCTGGCCGCTGCGCGAGCGTGTGGGCCCACGGACCGCCGGCCGCTCTTCGTCGAGGCGCTGATGAACGCGCAGATGGAGCGGTGGGATGAGGCGCTGGCCACGCTCGACCGTGCGCTCGCGCTGCCGGGAGAGCGCTTCGTCTCCAATGGCGAGATCATCGGTCGGCGCGTGATGATCCAGCTCCAGCGGGGAGTGCCCGAAGCGCTGGAAGCGGAGGTCGAGCGCGTCACCACGTCAGCCGCGAGCCCCGAGGAGAAGGAGCGCGCCGCGTCAATCCTCTCGTTCCTCTCGGCGTTCGCGCTGCGTGAGGGCAAGCCGGCGTTGGCGTAGGTGGTGCTGGATCGAATCGCGGCGCTGCGGCCGGGCCAGAAGCGGCTCGTCCTGACTTCGCCTGAGCCGTTTGCGCTCGAGCGGCTCGCGCCTGAGACGCGCGCCTCCATGGACTCCCTGCGCGGTCCGAATGGGATTGCAGACAGCTCGACGCTGGCACTCGTCCTCTTCCCACTTGCCGGCCGCCAACTCCCGGGCGTGCTGCGGGTCGTGGCCGTCGCGCTGTGGGTCCTGGCGCTGGTCCTGGCGGGCGTGGTCGGGTTGCCAGCAATCGCCGTACTCTGCGCTGGGGGGCTGCTCGCGTGGCTGGGCGCACGTTCCCTCTCGCATCGGCAGGACGTCCGCCCGCGCGATTGCCTCGCGGTCCGCCCCACGCATCTCGTCTTGGTGCGCGGAAGGAGGGTGCAGCCGATTCCCCTCCTCTCGATCCGCCGCATCTCGAACCAGCCTGGCGCCGGGGCCATCATCTCGGTCGCGGGCGCCGATCCCGTTCGGATCGAGACGGACTTTCACCTCACCAACGTCCTCGAGGCGGCCGCCCGACAGCGGGCACGGCTGATCGATCTGCTCGCCGCGGACCTCCTGGAGACGGAGCTGGACCTCGAGCCCTTGTCATGGGCCTCCGAGTGAGAGACCACCGGCCTGCCTCGCGACTTCGGGAGCTGGCCACGCTCCTTCGTGTCAGGATGCCGGCAGTCGACGCGACGAGCGCCCCATGAACATCACGCCCCAGGAAGCCCAACGCGCCGCGGCCCTGTCGGACGAGGCGCTGCTCTCGGAGTGCGACGAGCGCTTCTTCGTCGCCGGCGGCCCCGGCGGACAGCACCGCAACAAGACGGAGACGGCGGTGCGCCTCACCCACCGTCCTACCGGCCTCGTCGTCACCGCCACCGAGCGCCGCAGCCAGTTGATGAACCGAGGGGAAGCGCTCGAACGCTTGCGCCGTGTCCTCGTGAAGCTGTCGCGCGTGCCGGAGAAGCGCATCGCCACGAGGCCCTCACGGGGCGCGAAGCGACGGCGGCTGGAGGCCAAGCGGCGCCAGGCGCAGAAGAAGCAGGACCGGCGCGGCGACTGGTGAGCCGGCGACCTCCAGGCGATCCGCGGAACACCCCGCTGCCGTGGAGCCGAGGGGCTCGCGGGGCTGGGCCGGGGACGCGCTGGCTACCTCGTGAAGTTGCACGGGACGGGGCACATGCCGCCGTTGTACGGCTTCGGGTAGTCCGTGTACGCGGTGCGAACGCGATACGGCGCATTCGTGTACGACGTGCGGTCCACGCCGGTCACCGTCAGGTAGAACTTCCCTGCCTCGACGAAGCGGCTCTCGAAGCAGAAGCAGCCCCAGGGCAGCGCCGTCACCTGGGTGCGATCGGACAGGGTGGAGCGGCTGTAGACAGGCTGGAAGGCCGCCCCCTGTACGCCGGCGCTGTGCCACGCGCCGAGGTTGCCGCCCTTGTAGCCGATGCTGCGCGCGACGACGCTGCACGCGGTGCCCACGCAGAACTCGACCTCCAGCACCACGTCGTACGGGGGTCCACCCGTGCCGCCGTGCTCGACTTCCCACTGCAGCTCCCAGGTCCGGTCTCCGCTCATGCCCGCGGGGAAGCGCAGCTCGTAGCGATCGGTGTCGCTGGTGAAGACGTCGTAGTCGCTCGGCCCACGCACGCCCTCTGCGTCCTCGGGGTCGAAGTTGCGGGTGTACCCGTGCCCGTACGAGAGGGTGCCGGTGAGCTCGAACGCTGCGCCCGACGGAGGCACGGGGAAGGTGCCCCCGGAGTCGCCGCCCAGCGTCCGCACCACCGTCTGCGGGCGTGATTCCTCGTCGGGATCCGCGCGCCACTCCAGCTTCAGCTGGTAGTCGAGGTCGTCGGCCCAGTTGCTGCCGTCATCCTGCACCACGACGTAGAGGCGCAGCGGCGACGAGTGCGCCGGCACGGGGATCGCGCCCTCGAAGTTCTTCAGGTTGGTGAACCTGGGCGTCTCCTCGCGCGAAGAGATCAGGCAGCGCGGCGGCGAGAGGCCGCAGTGCGCGTCGACGATCGCCTTCATCTCCTCGTCGTCGTTGTCCTTGCGCGGGCAGACGCTGGTGTTCGTTCGACAGGCGTGCTGCCGCTCGGCTTCGTTCGCGCCCTGGGTCACGGGAAGGAACACACGCACCAGGCGGTCCATCGGCCCGGGCAGCGTCGCGAAGCGCCCGCCGTTCGTCGTGGGCGTCAGCTTGTAATAGAGCACCGTCGGCTTCGAGCTGGGCGCGAGGTCGACGCCGTACCAGTCCGGATCCGGGACGTGGCCGAGGCGCGCGGTGAGGTTGGCGGTGTCGCCCGGTGCGCTCAGGGGCACCGCCCGGGCCGCCTGCATGGTGTCGTTGGGCTCATGGGAGTCCGCCTCGGGGAGCACGAGCACCTCGACCTTGTACTGCTGCCGCAGGTCGCCCGGGACCTTCGCCACGCTGTCGTTCGCTCCGCCGTGGTAGCCCTCGATCACCAGCGTGTACCTGCCGCCGTTGGTGATCCGCGCCGTCGCCAGATCCACGCCGTTGAACTCGTTGAGCAGCCGGCCTTCCGCGACGGGAACGTCGTTGGGGTCTCTCAGCGTGTACGCGAGCCGGTAGGCCGGAGGTGGCGAGAGCTTCGGGCTGGTGATGTGCACGTGGGTCACCTTGCGCCCAGCCGGCACCTCGAAGGAGAAGCGATCGACGTCGTTCTCGGTCGCCACGTAGCCCGTCTGGCTGCCCTTCATCGACGCGCCCTCGGCCGTGAGCGGAATGGGCGTCGGGGTGGTGTCGTTGGGCTCGTTGACGTCGGGGTTCTGCACGAACTCCAGCATCAGCGAGTAGGGCGAGCGCGCGTCGTAGTTCTTGCGGCCGCCAGCCGTCGCGTCGGACACCAGCACCAACAGCTTCGTGCTCGCCTCGTTGAAGGGGAGGATCAGATCGACGGCCTTCGGCGCCCCCGCTCCGTGCGCGTCCTTGCCGTTGACGACGCTGGTGCCGTCCAGCCGCAGCACGTTGACCGACAGGTTCACCGCCGTCGCGGGGACCGAGTAGCCGGCGTTGACGTGGAGCAGCGTGCGATCGTCGACGCCCGCCGGCACCTGCACCAGGTACCAATCCAGGTCGCCCGGAGCTCCGATGAGCTCTCGCTGGACCTGCCCCAGCCCAAGCTCGCACGCGGGGCTGGTGAGGGCCTCCTCCTGCGTGTTGCAGACATCCGGCGGGGGGACGAACTCGGGCTCTTCCTCTTCCTCGGCTGGCGCGGGCCCGCAGCCCCAGCAGAGGCAGACGAGCGCGGCGGTGAAGACGGCGGAAAGGATGGTGCGAGGACTCACGGCAACAACCCCCGCGCGGCAGGCGGCCCCCTTTGGCCCCTCTGTCCGTGCCGTGCGCAGGGCGGCCCATCGCAAGAGCCGTGCCCCTCGCAGCGGTTCGCAACCCCTGAAAAAGCGAGCGCGCAGGTGAAGCGACGGCACTCGCGTTTACACCGCGGTGGTGCACCCTCGCGTTCCCTGTCTTGCGCTCGCCGCTACGCGCCGCCCAGCCTCTTCGTGAGCAGCTCGTTCACCTTCTTCGGGTTGGCCTTCCCGCCCAGGGCCTTCATCACCTGGCCGACGAAGAAGCCGAGCAGCTTCTGGTTCCCCGCGCGGTAGGCCTCGACGTTCTTCGCGTTGGCGGCGATCACCTGCTCGATGGCCGCTTCCAGGGCGCCGGTGTCCTGCGTCTGCTCGAGCCCCTTCTCCCGGATGATGTCCGCGGGCTCCTGCCCCGTGCGGAACATCTGCGCGAAGACGTCCTTCGCCGCGGCCCCCGAGATGGTGTCCGCCTCGACGGCCGCGAGCAGCGCGCGAAACTGCTTCGGGGTGAAGCGCACCTTCGCCACCGCCTCGCCCGACTCGTTGAGCAACCTCGACAGCTCGCCCATGAACCAGTTGGACGCCTTCTTGGGATCGCACCCCTCGGCTACACAGGCCTCGTAGAGGTCGGCCATGGCGCGCTCCGCCGTCAGCACGAGCGCGTCATACTCGGGCAGCTTGAGCACCTCGACGTACCGCCTGCGCCGCGCCCGCGGGAGCTCGGGCAACTCCGCCTTCGCCTTCGCCACCCGCTCCTCGCTCACCACCAGCGGAGGCAGGTCCGGCTCCGGGAAGTAGCGGTAGTCGTGCGCCTCCTCCTTCGAGCGCATCGAGCGCGTCTCGCCGCGCGCGGTGTCGAACAGCCGCGTCTCCTGCTCGATGACGCCGCCCGCCTCGATCACCTCCACGTGCCGCGCAGCCTCGTACTCGATGGCCTGCTTGATGAAGCGGAAGGAGTTCAGGTTCTTGAGCTCGCAGCGGGTGCCGAGCTCGGTGGCGCCCTTCCTCATCACCGAGACGTTGGCGTCGCAGCGAAAGCTGCCTTCCTCCAGGTTCCCGTCGTTGACGCCCAGGTACATGAGGATCTCACGCAGCGCCTTCAGGTACTCCACCGCCTCGTCGGCGCTGCGCAGGTCCGGCTCGCTGACGATCTCCACCAGCGGCGTCCCGGCGCGGTTCAAATCCACCAGCGAGAGGCCGTCGGCCGCGTCGTGCACCAGCTTGCCGGCGTCCTCCTCGAGGTGGATGCGCCGCAGCCGCACCCGCCGCTCGCCGCCCGGCCCGTCGAACGTCACCGCGCCGTCCTCGCAGATCGGCGTGTCGAACTGGGTGATCTGATAGCCCTTGGGGAGATCCGGGTAGAAGTAGTGCTTCCGCGACCACTCGCTGCGCAGGTTGATCCGGCAGCCGAGCGCGAGGCCGGCGCGGATCGCGAACTCGACGGCCAGATCATTCGGCACCGGCAGCACGCCCGGCATCCCGAGGCACACCACCGTCGTCTGCGTGTTGGGCGCCGCGCCGAAGGCCGTGGACGCGCCGGAGAAGAGCTTGCTCGCGGTGAGCAGCTGCGCGTGCACCTCGAGGCCAACGACGATCTGGAAGTCGGCGAGCGGCATGGATCAGGGCTTGAGGAAGCGGATGCAGAAGGGGTAGCGCCAGGCGTAGCCGCCGTAGGACTTCACGCCGGCGATGATTCCGATGACGAACGCGAAGACGGCCATCGCCAGCAGCATGCAGATGCCGATCCCCACCAGGACCAGCGCGATGCTCACCACGGAGAACAGGACCAGGGTGAGCTGGAAGTTCAGCGCCTCGTAGGCGTGCGCGCGCACCCAGCGCGACTCCGCGCCCTTCGTGGCGATGACGATGATCGGCACCAGAATGGGCAGGAGCACCGACGCGTAGAGGATCGCCGGCAACAGGTGCACCAGCAGCGCGAAGAGCTTCTCGTCGGTGGTGGGCTCGTAGGCCGGCAACGCGAAGGGGTCTTCCACCGCGCTCGGCGGGGTCGGCTCGACGCTCATGCCCCGGGCCTCCGCTCGAAGTGGCGCGTCTCGCGCTCGAACGCGGCCGCTGCGCGCAGCACCGTCACCTCGTCGAACGGCCGCCCCAGCAACTGCAGGCCGACGGGCAGCCCGGCCTTCGTGAAGCCCGCGGGCGCCGACACGCCCGGCAGGCCCGCCAGGTTGCACGGCAGCGTCAGCACGTCCATCAGGTACATCTTCAGCGGGTCGTCCACCTTCTCGCCCAGCTTCCACGCGGGCACGGGAGACGTCGCCGACAGCACCACGTCGACCTTCTCGAAGGCCTGCTCGAAGTCCCGGCGGATCAGCGTGCGCACCTGCTGCGCCTTGACGTAGTACGCGTCGTGGTAGCCGGCGGACAGCGCGAAGGTGCCCAGCATGATGCGGCGCTTCACCTCGGGGCCGAAGCCCTCGCTGCGGCTCTTCTCGTACAGCTCGGCCAGGTTCTTCACCTGCCTCGCGCGGTGGCCGAAGCGCACGCCGTCGTAGCGGGCCAGGTTGGACGAGGCTTCGGACGGGGCGATGACGTAGTACGCCGCCAGCGCGTACTTCGTGTGGGGCAACGACACCGGCGTCACCGTCGCCCCCAGTGCCTCGAAGCGCCTGGCCGCCTCGCGGATCGCCGCGTCGACCTCGGGATCCAGCCCCTCCACCTGGTACTCCGTTGGGAGGCCGATCCGCAGACCCTTCACGCCGCCGAGAAGCCCAGCAGAGAAGTCCGGCACCGGCTCGTCCGACGAGGTGGCGTCGAGCGGATCGCGCCCGGAGATCGCCTGCAGCAGCGCCGCGGCGTCCTCCACCGTGCGCGCGAGGGGCCCCACCTGATCGAGCGAGCTGGCGAAGGCCACCACCCCGTACCGCGACACGCGCCCCCACGTCGGCTTGAGGCCCACCACGTTGGTGAGCGCCGCCGGCTGTCGAATCGAGCCTCCCGTGTCGCTGCCCAGCGCGCCGAACACCAGCCGCGCCGCCACCGCCGCCGCCGAGCCGCCCGAAGAGCCGCCGGGCGTGTACCCGCGCGCGTACGGGTTGTGGGTGGGCCGGAACGCGCTGTTCTCCGTCGACGAGCCCATGGCGAACTCGTCGAGGTTGCACTTGCCGAGGATGACCGCGCCCGCATCTTTCAGACGCGCCGTCACCGTGGCGTCGAAGGGCGGCACGAAGCCGTCGAGGATCTTCGAGCCCGCGGTGGTGACGTGGCCCAGGGTGAGAATGTTGTCCTTGAGCGCCACCGGCACGCCGTCCAGCGGGCCCCTGGCCTGCTTCTTCGCCCGCCGCTCGTCCGACGCCTTCGCCGCCTCCAACGCGCGCGCCTCGTCGAGCGAGAGGAAGGCGCCCAGCCCGGAGTCCTCCTTCGCGATCCGCTCGAGGCAGGCGCGCGTGACGTCGACCGAGGACGCCTCGCCGCGCGAGAGCGCCTGCGACACCTGCATCAGCGTGCGCTCGGCGAGCGACACTCGAGCCCCTCCGCTACTCGATGACCTTCGGGATCGCGAAGCTGGTGCCCACCGTCTGGGGCGCGTTGGCCAGCGCCGCCTCGGCGCCGAGGTGCCCTGTCACCCGGTCTTCGCGTGCGTGGGGCGGCATCGGCAACACGTAGGCCGTGGCGGGTACGCCCGTGGTGTCCACCTGGGCCAGCGTGTCCACCGCGTCGAGGATGTTGGACAGCTGCGCGCCGAAGCGCGCCTCTTCCTCGGGAGAGAGGGCCAGCCGCGCCAGCTTCGCGACGTGCCGCACCTGATCGACGGTCAGCTTCATTTCTTGAGCCGCTCGATGTTGTTCTTCGCCACCGACGCCTCGACGCCGTTGGGCAGCACGTCGAGGTAGCGCTGGTAGTACTCGATCGCCTTGTCATTCTTCCCCTGGAGCCGAAAGGCCTCCGCCATGCCCATGATGGCCGGCCCGTAGCGGGAGTTCATCCTGAGCGCCTCTTCGAAGGCCGCCTGCGCCGCGAGGTGGTTGCCCATGTCCAGCAGCGCCAGCCCCCGGCCGGCGATCGGCTCGGCGCGGTTGGGCTTCAAGTCGGCGGCCTGCCCGTACATGTCCAGCGCGGCCTCGGGCTTCTCGCGATCGCGCAGGCGATCGCCCTGGCTCATGAAGTACTCATACGACTTCTTCGGCTCCGGCTTGACGGCGTCGGGGGCACCGGCGTCCACCGCTGGCGTGCCGGCGTCCACCTCGGGCGGCCCGGCGTCGACGACGGCCCCTGCGTCCACCTGGGCGCCCGCGTCAGGAGCACCCGCGTCAGGAGCACCCGCGTCAGGAGCACCCGCGTCCGGGGCGCCGGCGTCCACCACCTCGGGCACCGGCGTGGGCGGCGTCACCACCACGGGCGTGGGATCGGGCGGCCGGTTGCGCTCGGCCTCCAGCGCCTTCTGCTCGGGCACGTAGATGCCGAAGTACCAGCCGGCGCCACCCCCGAGCGCCAGGCCGAGCAGCACCAGCACCATCCACTTCCCGCCGCCCCCCTTGACGGCCTTCTCCAGCTCGTCGTCCGTCGGGCCCTCGCGGAAGGCCACCGGCGCCATCGGCAGCCGCTGCGGCGCGGGCGGGGGCTGCGGCGGTGGGTGC
>JBFMHF010000203.1:0-9514 GCA_040752975.1 Myxococcota bacterium | reverse complement strand
CGCTCGCCGGTACGTGGCGAGCGGGGCTTTTTCTTTAATCCCGAGCACTTACGGCACTGCGCGCTCGGCATATTCAGTTGCGGGGGCAGGATTTGAACCTGCGACCTTCGGGTTATGAGCCCGACGAGCTACCTGGCTGCTCCACCCCGCGATAACGATGTGCGCCTTCCCTACGGCACGTTCCCGGAGGCGTCAAGCGCTTCGACGCCTCGGACTGCCCGGCCTGACTACCCGCCCAGCTTGATGCCCTTCAGCTTGTCGGCCAGCGAGTTGAAGCCGCCCGCGCCCTTCACCTGCTTCGCCTGATCCCTCTTCCACGCGTCCAGATCCGCGCGCTCCTCGCTGCGCTGCGCCGCGACGATCGACAGCTTCAGCTTGCTCCCGTCGACCTCGATGATCTCCGCCTTCACGTCCTTCCCCATCGGGAACACGCGCTTCAAGTCGGTGCCACGCTCGGTGCCCGTCTCGCTCGCGGGGATGAGCCCGTTGAACCCGTCCCACTCGATGAACACCCCGAACGGCTCCACCCGGCTCACCTTGCCCTGAACCACCACCCCACGCCGCGGCTTCGGCGCCTGCTTCTTCGGCTCCCCCGCCGGCGCGCTCTCACCGGGCGTCTGCGACGCCGAGCTCGCCACGCCCTCCCCCACCGGCACCCCGTCCTTCACCAGCCGCAGGCCGATCCGCTTCTCGCCCGGATCGATCTTCTCCACCTTCACCTCGATCTCATCCCCCACCTTCAGCACGTCCCGCGGGTGCGCGATCCGCCGCTCGCTCATCGCCGAGATGTGGATCAGCCCATCCACCGCCGGCATCAGCTCGACGAACGCGCCGAACGGCTGCAGCCGCACCACCTTCCCCTTCATCACCGCGCCCTCCTTGATCGTCTCGAGCGCCTTGGTGAACGGATCCTCCATCAACTTCCGCATCGACAGCGTGATGCGGTCCTTCCGCTTCGCCTTGTCCGGGCTGTTCGGCTCCGCGTCCTCGAGGCGAATCACCTCCACCTCCACCTCGTCGCCCACCTTCACCACCTCGCTCGGGTGCCCCACCCGCACGTGCGACATCTCGCTCACCGGAATGAGCCCCTCCAGCCCGCCGAGATCGACGAAGGCCCCGAAGGCCTGCACGTTGACGATCTGCCCTTTGAGCACCTTGCCGACGGCCAGCGACTTCTTCAGCTCCGCCGCCTTCGCCTTGTTCTCCTCCTCGAGGATCGCCCGGCGCGACAGCACCACCTTCCGCTCCTTCACCTCCGTCACCCGGAACGTCAGCCGCTGCCCCACCAGCTCATCCAGCTTCCCCACCGGCCGCACGTCCACCTGGCTCATCGGGCAGAACGCCCGCGCCTCCCCCACCGCCACCTCCAGCCCGCCCTTGTTCACGCCCAGCACCAGGCCCTCCACCGGCATCCCGGAGTGCCGCGCCTCGGCCAGGAGGCTCATCGACGCCGCGCCCTTCGACAGCTTGCGCGACAACACGATGCCCTTCGCGCCCGTCTCCATCACGTGCGCCTCGATCTCGTCGCCCACCCCGAACCGCAGGATCCCCTCGTCGTCCTTCAGCTCGTCGAGGTCGATCATCGCCTCGTGCTTGCCGATGGTGCAGAACACCGTCTCGGCGCCGAGCTGGAAGATCTTCGCCTTCACCTTCTCGCCCACGCGCGGCATCTTCCGCGACGGCCCCCCACCCTCCTTCACCTGCGCGTCGAACAGCTCCGCGAAAGAGTGCGACTCCGGCACCTCGTCCGCCACCGACGGGCCCACCGGCATCGGCCGCACCACCACCGCCGCGTTCGTCGACGCCTCCGTCTTCGCCTCGGCCCTGGCCTCACCCTGCAGCGCGCCCTCGCCCTTCGGCGCCGCCGGCGTCACCGGCTTCGGCTCCACGCGCGTCTGCACCGCGCTGCCTGCGCGCTTCACCACCACCATCGGGCCCTTCTTCGGCGTCTGCTCGCTCACGGATCCGTCCTTCTGCATGGCAAAGACCTCCGGCACCCCTCGAAAGGGGGACCGTCAAACCGGGCGCGTCCTAGCAGGCTCCCCCCGGGAAATGAAAGCGCCAACGCCCTCTCAGTGGGCCCGCGCGAACCAGCGCACCAGCCCCTCCAGGCCTTCCTGATCAACCTGATCGAAGGCCCCCCGCTGCGCGCTGTCCACGTCGAACACCGCGGTGAGCTCCCCGCGCGCGTCGAACACCGGCACGACGATCTCCGCCGCGCTCCGCCCGTCACACGTGATGTGCCCGGGAAAGGCGTGCACGTCGGGCACCACCACCGTGCGCCGCTCCGCCGCCGCCGTCCCGCACACGCCCTTCCCAAAGGGAATCTCCAGGCACCCCAGCGTCCCCTGGTACGGGCCGACGCGCAGCAGCCCCGGCTTCACCACCCGGTAGAAGCCCGTCCACAGGTGGCCGAAGGCGTGGTGCACCAGGCAGCTCACCGTCGCCATCGCGCAGACGTCGTCGTCGACACCCGCCAGCACCGCGTCCACGTGCTGGGCGAGCTGCCGGTAGGCCTCCGCCTTCGGGAGCCTGCGTAGATCGAGCGTCTCTTCCGCCATGCACGGCGCTGTAGCAGGAACTCCCGCGCGCCGTCAGGGCAGCCGGCCGAGCCGCACCTTCACCGTCTTCCCGGCCTCGAGCTCCGACTGGAACGGCGCCTCCGGAGGCGTCCCCTTCTGCGCCGCCTGGAAGACCTGCACCACCACCGGCGAGAGGTCCGGCGAGGTGTCCGTCACTTCGAAGCTCATCCCCTCGGACACCTCGTGCGGGTGCGTGAGCTCGATGAGGACTGCCACCGACAGCCCCGCCTCGCCCACGCGCGGATCTTCCCGCAGCGACAGCTTCGACTCCTTCACCGTCACCGCGATCGCCGCGCCGGAGACGCCCAGCTTCAGCGTCCTCGTCGCCATCGAGGTGAGGCGTTCTTTGAGCGCCGTCACCTCCGCGCCCTTCACCACCCCGTCGCCGTCCGCGTCCGCAGCTTGACGCAAGACCGTGCAGCGCTCCCCCGAGTCGACGTCCATCACCACCAGGCCCGTCACCGTCGTCTTCGTCAGGGTGAAGGTGAGCTTCTTGTGGAAGCCCTGCGGGTGCGCGTGCGCCAGCGACGCGGCGAGCAGGAGCCCCAGCGTCGCGCCTCTCCCCAGCCCTCTCCCCGGGGGGAGAGGCGGCTGTTCACTCGGGATCACTGTGGAACGCGTGGAAGAGCTTCCTCAAGTCCGGCATCGATCGCGGCGTGAAGGGCCGATCGTTCGACACCGGCAGCACCCGCTTCACCGGCCGCAGCTGCTGCTTGAGCGAGCGATCCACCCAGATGGGGTTGGTGAAGGCGTACGGCGTCACCTTCTGCGCCATCTGCGGCTTGTACTTGCCGTGCTTGTTCCCGAAGCCGAAGGAGCCGCCGATCACCCCCACCGCGTCGCTGATCTCCAGCGACGGGAACTCGTACGGCGTGTGCACCGGCCACATGTCGCGATCGCCCGACACCTCCAGCACCAGGAAGCTGCCGTCGGGGATGCCCGTGTAGCGCTTGGTGACGTTGACCCGCTCCAGCTCCGTCGTCTCCGGCACGGGGATCACGTCCAGCACCTCGGGGCTGTTGCCCTGGTCCTTCCCGCCCCGCCGCACCACCACCCGCTTCACGTCGATCCACGGCGCCGCCTTCACCACGATCTTCACGTCCACCACGCCGTCGCTCGCCACCACCGTCCGCCCCATGCCCAGCCCGTTCACCTCGAAGACCTCGATGATCGGCCCGTTCGTCGGGTACGCGGCGCCCTGCCGCAGCGAGTCGAATACCTCCGTCTCGTCCAGGGCCCGCATCGAGCCGTCGCCCGAGTCGGCCTGGATGTACGTGCGCGGCAGGCCCGCTTCCGCCTTGGCCCCGTGCGAGTCGGAGTTGCCGGTGGCGGTGATGTGCCGCCCCTGCTTGAGCATCGTGTACCAGTCGTCGATCGCGCCCGGGTACGCCGGCTGCTGGATGTAGCGCGTGGGCTGACCCGGCTCCTCGACCTTCGCCAGATCCATCAGCACCTCGCCAGGCGCGGGAATGCACTCCTCCGTCGTCGGCCCGCCCGGCGGACAGTTGGGAATCGTGGGCTCCGGACCTTCCGGCGGCGTCGCGGGGATCCGGTAGTTGAACATGATGTCGAAGCGCTTCCCGTTGAAGACCTCCATCGCGTCGAACTCCATGGAGAAGTTCGACGGGTGGTACGGCGACGGCGTGCCGTCCGGCTGCGGCGTGGTGTCCAGGACGATCGACGACGTCGGAGGGATCGGCTCCCCCACGAAGGTGCCGTAGTTGAACGCGTTCAAGTACCCGAGGATCGTGTCCCGCGGGTGGTTCACCTGGACGATCGTCTTCTGCGGATCCACCCCCAGGCCGCGCAGCTGCGCGAACAGCTCTCCCGGCGGGCGGTAGAACCAGCGGAAGCTGCCGTGCTGCACCGGCCCCGGCTGCACCACCAGCGGGAAGGCGTTGAAGTGGCCCATCTCGAGGCTGGTCAGCTCGAGGCCCACCACGCTGCGCACCCAGTCGTTCAGCTTGAGCGCGTCGATCACCGGCCGGTAATCCGCCACGTAGTTGTGATCCGTCGACGAGAGGAAGTCGACGCCTTCCACCGCGTAGCTGATCACCCGCTCGGTGAGCGCCATGTCCGAGTCGACGCTCTTCACCGAGTGCACGTGGAAGTCACCGCTGATCCACCCGGGCGTCTTCAGCACATGCGTCAAGGTGAGGCCCACGTCGGTCGTCTTGCCCGCCGTGATGGTGACGGTCTGGCTGGGCAGGTCGTACTCGATGCCCCGCGACGCATAGACGGTGTACGTCCCCGGCTTGAGCGCCTGGCTCGCAGCGCCGTGAGGGGCGAAGAAGGAGCGCTCGAGGTAGCGCCGGGTGTCCGGGTTGCCCGCCTCGTCGCGCCTCAAGTCGGACGGGCGAATGCGCTCGCCCACCTTGAGATCGTAGAGGAAGCGCCGGGGCGGCCGGCTGCCGTCGTCGTTGTCGTAGACGGCCTCGACGGAGATCTTCGCCGGCACCTCGCGGCCCGTCTCGTCGCGCACCACCACCTGCAGGGTGCCGGGCTGCTCCATGCGCAGGTCGATGCGCGCGCTCTGGCCCTCGGCCACCTCCACCAGCTCCTCGCTCCGGGCGACCGCGCGGATCTTGTCCACCGCGTACGCCCGGAACTTCCCCGGCTGCACCGGCGCGCGCCAGGTGCCGTTCGCGTTGGTGGTGGCCTGCGACACATACAGCCCCGCCTCGTCCTGGATCACCACCGAGACGCCCCCCAGCGGCGCCCCCGTCGTCTCGCGCACCGTGCCGGACAGCCAGCCGTACGGCGTCTTCTCGCGCATCACGTACTCGCGGCCGTTGGGCCGGGTGATGGTGTCGCGCAGCTCGTAGACCACCTGCTGCACGCTCGCGACGTCGCCGGAGCCGACCGCGAGGTAGGCGGTGTACGAGTAGCTGCCCTTCGGCGGCAGCGTGGTGGGCGCCTTCGCCCAGTAGCTGCCCAGGAAGGACGACGACGCGATGGGGATCAGCATCGAGTCCGGCTTCGCCGTCGGGTACTCGGGCTTGCCGTCGAGGTAGGTGCCGTCGGGGTTGCGGCCGATCGCCAACGCGTAGCTGACGCCGTCGCCCTCGGTCGTCCACATCTGGGTCACCTCGCCCGGCAGCGCGTTGAGGCTCGCGGGGCGTTTGTAGACGGTGTCCTCCAGGTGGTAGCGCATGTCGAAGCCGGCCTGCCCGGGCACGAAGAGGCGCTGCCCTTCGCCCAGCAGCGTCACGAAGCCGAAGGGCACCGCGAGGCTCCACGCCGCGTCCGTGCTGGTGGGGTTCGACACCGTGGTGACGATCTTCAGGTACTGCTTGCCCGGCTCGAGGATGTAGTCGCACGTGTAGTCGAGCTTCTGCTTCGGATCGACGACGTCGGTGAGCGCCTTGATCAAGGAGAGGAAGGTCCCGCTCGTCCCCGACACCCGGATGATCGCCGGGCCGCCGTCGCTGCCGTCCTTGTACACCTCCACCTTCGACGGCTCGATGGCCGT
Source organism: Myxococcota bacterium (assembly GCA_040752975.1). GTDB lineage: Bacteria > Myxococcota > Myxococcia > Myxococcales > Myxococcaceae > JADLDB01. The sequence continues at coordinate 3,460 of JBFMHF010000203.1, read as the reverse complement.
GAGGAAGAAGGCCGGGAACATCTCGGTGAAGTAGTCGTTGCCCTTCGGCGCCTCCGCGGGGCTGCCCTGGGTGCCGCGCACCAGATCGACGTCGATCAGCGAGCCGCCGAAGCTGCCGAAGCCGCGCGAGGTGCCCACGTCCTGGACGATGGCGTGGACGATGCCGTTGGAGATCTTGAAGTCGCCCACCTCGGCCAGCGCGCGCTTGCCGCCGATGAGCTCGCTGCGGCTCTTCACCTGCGTCGCGTGCGCGGGCGGGGTCGTCTTGGAACACGCGGCCAGGGCGGCCGCGAGGAACACCAGGCTGACTGCTCTCATGGGGATCACCACACCGCGTGGAGCATCAGATCCACGCTGTCATTCGGGTACGAGACCGGTCCTTCTTCGCCCCGGTGCGTGTATTGAACCAGAACGCGGAAGGGCAGTTCAAACGGCCGCCACGCCACCATCGCGGCGATCTCGAGGATCTGATCGTCCGCCTGCGCCGACGACGGCTCGTACCAGGCCACGCGCGCCGCGCCTTCGAGGCCCGTCTTCTCGTGGAAGTAGCGCAGCTGCCCCATCACGCCCATCGCCGCCTCGGGGGACAGGCCGGCGTAGTTGAAGCTGGAGTTCTTCCCGAGAAACGCCACCAGCCCGGAGAAGCCGTAGCCGTGCGCCTCGAGATCCGCGCCGTAGCCCACCTGCGTCGTGTACAGCCGGTTCGGGCGGGTGCCCTCGGCGCGCACGTTGTAGTACCCGTTGAGGCCGAGGGTGATCCACTCCTTGAAGTCGACCTCGACGCGCGCCACCGGCATCGGCGAGTTGTTGTCGTTGAAGAGCGCGTTCTGCCCGTTGCCGTTGAAGACACCCAGCGCGTAGCGGAAGCCGAAGGTGCCGCCGAGCCGCCTGGAGAAGACGTTGAGCCCGATCTGCCGATCGAGGGCGAGCGCCTTGGTCGGGTAGGCCTCGGGAGGAGCCAACCCACCGGCCAGCACCGAGCGGCTCACGAAGGGGATCGCGCCGTCGGACAAGAGCATCTCGGCGTAGTACGGCGGCCGGAACTGCCCGGCGCGGACGATGAAGCCCGAGCACACCTCGTACTGCACCCACGCGTCGCGCAAGGACACGATGCGCGAGCCGTTGAGGGGATCATTCGGATCCGGCAGCGGCGCGGCCAGCTCCACCGAGGCGTACGCCGTCACGTCGTCGATGGGGCGGAACTCGGCGCTCAAGCGGAAGTCGGCCACCCGGAAGCCTCCGTTGCCGCCCACCAGCTGCTCGTCCTGGAAGGGGAAGGTGTAGAAGACGCCGAGGCGCGCGAAGCCCGAGAAGCTGATGCGCTGCCACCAGGGCTTCGACGACTTCACGGTGAGGGCGCCCACGACAGGCTGGCGCCCGGAGCGGTCGACGTACTTCGTGGTGGGATCCTCTTCCGTCGTCTGGGGCGCCGGGGAGATCGGCACGGCGGCGTGAAACTCGTTCGGCGGCGCCGGCTCGGCGGGCCTGGTGGGCTCCGAGGTGAGCTCGGGCGCCTTCACTTCCGACGGCGGCTGCGCGGGCGTGGGTTCCGCGCCTGCCTGGGCGAGCGCGATGCTGAGGACGACGGCGAGTGACTGCATGGTTCCCCTCGTAGAGTTCGACTGCGTGTTCGGTTCAGCGGAAGACTGCGTCGATCGAACGGCCTTCGGCGCCCGCGGGCGTGGGCACGCCGAGCAGGCGCGAGAGCGTGGGCGCGACGTCGATGGCCTCGGCCACGCCGGCCTGGCCCTTCTTCACCCCGGCGCCCCAGACGACCAGCGGCACCGCGCGGTCGTACAGCCAGGGCGAGGCGTGGCCTGTCTTGTCCTTGAGCCCGTACGTCCAGTACGGCTTCGTCACGACGATCAGATCCGGCGAGCGCCCCTCCACCAGCCCGCGGCGGTAGAGGTCGCCCAGGCTCCCGGCCGGCAGCTGCCACGAGGCGAGGAGCTCGAACACGCCCGGCTCCTTCAGCGCCACGGCACGCAGCGCGTCGAAGGCCTTCAGCGCCCTCGCCCTCTGCGCGGGCGTGAAGGAGTAGCCCGGCGTCTTGTACCCGGAGAACCAGTCGGCCTTGCCGAGGGAGGAGTCGAGCTCGGCCTCCAGCTTCGCGAGCAGCCCCTTCACGTCGACGTGGCCGGCGTCCAGCCCGCGCTGCCGCGCCAGCTCGGGGAGCGGAGGCACGCCGTGATCCGAGGCGAACACCACCACGTACTTCCCCTTGCCCACCTGCGCGTCGAGCGCCGTGAAGAGGCGGCCCAGCTCGCGATCGACGTGGAGGAACTCCTTCACGCCCTCTTCGGAGTCGGGGCCGAACTCGTGGCCGATGCGATCGTGCCCCGAGAAGCTGATGGTGAGCAGATCCGGCACCTCGTCCTTCCCCAGCTCGAGCGCCTTCACCGCGTCCAGCGCGAGATCGACCTCCGCGGTGTCCAGAAGCGGCTGCAGCTCCGGGCGCTCGGCGAGGGGCTCGCTGTCTCCCTGCCGGCTGGGCTTCGGCGGCTGGGGCGAGGCGCCGGTGGTGCCTCCTCCCGGCAACCCCCAGGCGAACGCGCCTTCCAGCACCATCTTCGCGATGCGCTCGTTGACGGGCCGGGTCCACGCGGGCAGCTCCTTCGCGTAGTAGCTGCTGGTGGTGAAGAAGGGCTTGTCGACGTCGAACCAGACGGCGAGGCCCGCGTGGCCCGCGGTGAGAATGGCCGAGCGGTCCTTCGCGGAGATGCTGACGGCCTTCGCCAGCGCGTGGTGGGCCTTCACCGTGTCGGCGAGCGTCGGGGCGCGCAGCCAGGTGGGCGCGGTGCCGTCGCGCGGCTGGGGATCGCGGCCCAGCACGGCGTAGCGGGAGTCCTCCGTGGACAGGCACGGCTTTCCGGTGGCGCCGTCGAGCCAGTCGTTGGCGACGATGCCGTGGACGTGCCCGTACGCCCCGGTCACCAGCGTGGCGTGGCCAACGGACGTGACGGTGGGCGCCGCCTCGAAGCGCAGCTCGTGGAAGGTCGTCCCTTCCTGCGTCATCCGCTTGAGGCCGCCGGTCGTCTTCGGCAGGCGGGCGCGGAAGGCCTCCGCGGAGAGCTGATCGACCACGATCATCACGCCGAGGCGCGGGCGCTCAGCAGCGAGCGCGGCCCCCGACAGCAGCATCACTACCCACGTCATGCGCAGCACGGGCGGGGCTTCTAGCTGGGCGGGCCGCCGATGTCGTGACTTTGCGGTGACAAGAACCCACCGGGGCGCGGGCCGGGAACCGAAGCGCTCGTCCACGAGCCGACGCCCTGAAAACCGACGTAGACTCACCGTCCAGGCAAAGGGCCGGGGAGGAGTCGCACTTCATGTCACCCGACGTTCGCCGAGCCATCGGTCCAGTCTTCGTGTGCGCCGTCGTCGCCGCCTTCCTGTCCCTCGGCGGCTGTTCGTGCGGCGACACCTCTCCCACCAACGACGGCGGCCTGGGCGGCGGCGG
>JBFMHF010000202.1:0-9656 GCA_040752975.1 Myxococcota bacterium | reverse complement strand
GAAGAGCGCGGGCGACGAACTCGAAGCGGACTTGAGCGCCCCCATCCCCAGCTCGCCGTCGAAGGCCCCGAGCGGCCCCGCGGACGGGCTGGAGATGTTGTCCTTCATCGACGACACGGCGAAGGACGCCGGCGCGAAGAGCGAGGGCGCCACGTCGGTGCGCCGCTTCCACGTCAAGCGTCGCAGCGGCAAGACGTTCGGCCCCTTCGAAGAGGCCGTCGTGGTGAAGATGCTGGAAGACGGCCAGCTGCTCGGCAACGAGGAGGTGTCGCTGGACGCGGAGAACTGGCAGCCGATCGGCTCGGAGCCCACCTTCCAGGCCACCATCGCCAGGCTGATGGAGGCGCCGTCTCGCAGCGCCACCGCACAGGCGATGCCCGCCGTCGAGGACAAGCCCAAGGGCCCTTCGATGGACCGGCTCAAGCAGCTCTACGAGGGGCGCATGGCGGCGGTGGCCGTCGTGCAGGGCAAGGAGCCGGTGCCCTTCAAGAAGCGCGTGCCGTACATCGTGGCCGGCGTGCTGGTCGCGTCGGTGCTGGTGGTGGGCCTGGTGTTGGGCACCACCCCGTACGGCTTCTTCGCCCTCAAGCTGCTCTTCCCCGCGAAGGTGAAGCCCGACACCCGCGAGTTCGGCTACCTGAAGGACGCGCGCGCGGCCTTCCTCACCGACACCTGGAAGTCGTACCAATCGGCGAAGTCCTCCGCCGAGCAGGCCCTGGCGGTGAAGGAGTACCCCGAGGCCCGTGCCGTCTGGTGCCAGGCGATCTTCTACCTCGATCGCAAGTACAAGAAGGCCGCGCCGGAGGACCTGTCCCGCGCCCACAGCGAGCTGGTGAACATCGTCCTGTTGAGTGACAAGCACCCGGACGTGCTCAAGGCGATGGCCGGGGCAGCGCTGCAGAAGAAGGACGCCGACGAAGCCCTCAAGTACATCTCCGACGCAGTAGCGCGCGACGACAACGACGCCGAAGCCCACTTCCTCCGCGCCGAGGCGTACCTCGTCAAGAAGCAGGCCGCCCAGGCGAAGGCCGAGTACGAGGCGATCCTCAAGAAGGATCCCAAGTCGGCGCGGGGCCTCCACGCCCTCGCCGTGCTGCTGGCGGCCCAGGGCGACTCGGACGGCGCCGCGGGCAAGTTCGCCGAAGCGCTCGAGGTCGCGCCCAACCACGTCTCCTCGGCCGTCGAGCTGGCGGAGATCTCGATCTTGAAGCGCAAGGACAGCGCGCGCGGCGCCGAGCTTCTGGACAAGGCTCTGGCCGACGACACGAAGGCCAACCTCTCCAAGGCCGAGACGGGCAAGGCGCTGGCGCTGCGCGCGGAGCTCAAGGTGCTGGAAGGCAAGCTGAACGAGGCGGTGCCCGTCTTCGAGGAGGCGCTCAAGACCGATCCCGACAACGCCTTCGCCCAGGCCCGGCTCGCGCGCGCGCTGCTCGAGCTGCACCAGCCCGAGAAGGCCGTGCCGCTCTTCCAGAAGGCCACGGCGTCGGTGCCGGAGTCTCTCGACTACACCGAGGGCTACCTTTCGGCGTTGATCGCCGTGGACAAGATGGATGAGGCGACGCGGGTGGTGCAGGCGGCGACGGCGCGCTTCCCCGGCAACGCGATGCTGAGCTACCTCTCCGGCCGGGTGTCCGACGCCCTGGACAACCCGAAGGAAGCGGAAGAAGCCTACAAGCGGGCCATCGCCGCCGACCCCAACATCGCTGACGCGTACCTCTACCTCTCGCGCCTGTACGTTCGGTTCCGCCGCTTCCAGGAGGCGCGCCCGCAGCTGGAGGCCGGGCTGGAGAAGGCGCCGGACGATCCCGCCCTGCGCGTGGGCATGGGCGAGCTCGCCTACCACGAGCGCGATCTCACCCGCGCCGAGGCGGAGTTCAAGAAGGCCATCGACCTCAACGCCCTGTCCGCCGACGCGCACCTCGGCCTGTCCCGGGTCAGCCTGGAGCGCGGCAAGTACGATCTCGCCGCCGCGCAGGTGGAAAAGGCTCTGGAGCTGAACCCGCGGATCACCGGCGGCCGCCTGCAGCGCGGCATGGCCCTGTGGAAGCTGAACCGCCTGGACGAGGCCATCAAGGAGCTCGAGCAGGCCCGCGCCGACGAGCCGAAGAACACCCAGCTGATCGTCACCCTGGGCGCGGTGGAGTTCGAGAAGGGCGACCTCGACTCGGCGTCCACCCACCTCAACACGGCGCTCATCGCCGAGCCGCTCCACCCCGACGCGAACTTCTACCTGGGCCGCCTGAAGAACGCCCGGCAGGAGCACACCCAGGCGATCGAGGCGATGAAGCGCGCCCTCGACATGAACGGGAAGAACCCGCTCTACCGCTTCTGGATGGGCCGGGTGTACGCCGACGCGCGCAAGACGGAGGACGCGATCGCCGAGTGGAAGCAGGCGCTGGAGATCGATCCCAAGTACGCCGACGCGCTGCAGGCGCTGGGCACCGTGTACCTCGAGCGCAACGACTTCAAGCGCGCCGTCAGCTACTACGAGCAGGCCCTCGCGGCCGACCCTGCGCGCCTGGAGGCCCGCGCCGCCATCGGTGACGCGCAGATGAAGATGGAGGACTGGAAGGGCGCCATCACCACCTACCAGCGCGTGCTGGACGCCGATCCGGAGATCAAGGGCGGCTACTTCAAGCTGGGCCAGGCCTACGAGGAGTCGCGTCAGTTCCCCAAGGCCATCGACAACTACAAGAAGGCGATCAAGCAGAACCCGGAAGACGCGGACGCCTGGCTGCGGCTGGGCTGGCTGTACAAGGACACGAAGAAGGTGAAGGAGGCCGTCACGTCCTTCACGCGGTACCTCGAGCTCAAGCCCGAGGCCGAGAACAAGAAGGAAATCGAGGACGAGATCCACTTCCTCACCAGGGACTGAAAGGGCGGGCGAGAGACAGCCGTGTTGGACCTCAAGGAGATCGCGAAGAACTTCGACGCCGTCGTGGCCAGACTGAACGACCGGGGCGGCGCGCTGGACTTGACCCGCTTCACCGCCCTCTTCGGCGAGCGCAAGCAGCTCTACATCGAGCTCGAGGCGAAGCAGTCGACGCGCAACAAGGCGCAGGACGCGCTGAAATCGGCGGACCCCGAGACGCGCAAGACGAAGGGCGCGGAGCTGAAGGCGCTGGGCCAGGAGATCAAGGACGCGGAAGGCCGCCTCAAGGCGGTCGAGGACGAGCTCACCCAGCTGATGATGAACGTGCCCAACGTGCCGCACGAGTCGGTGCCCACGGGCAAGGACGAGCACGGCAACCAGTGCGTGCGCACCTGGGGCGAGAAGCCCACCTTCCTCTTCACTCCGAAGCAGCACTTCGAGCTGGGCGAGAAGCTGGGGATGCTGGACTTCGAGCGCGCGGTGAAGGTGTCAGGCACCCGCTTCGCCTTCAGCAAGGGCGCCCTGGCGCGGCTGGAGCGCGCGCTCACCGCCTTCATGATCGACGAGCACACGAAGCAGGGCTACCTGGAGCTCCTCCCGCCCTACCTCGTCACCCGGCAGTCGATGACCGGCACCGGGCAGCTGCCCAAGTTCGAGGCCGACGCCTTCAAGACGGCCGGTGAGCGCGAGCTCTTCCTCATCCCCACCGCCGAGGTGCCCGTCACCAACTTCCACGCCGACGAGATCCTCGAGCAGCCGCTGCCGGTGAAGTACGTGGCGTTCTCGCCCTGCTTCCGCGCCGAGGCGGGCTCGGCCGGCAAGGACACGCGCGGCCTCATCCGGATGCACCAGTTCCACAAGGTGGAGATCGTCAAGTTCGCCCACCCGGACAAGAGCTTCGAGGAGCTCGAGGCGCTCACGCGCGACGCCGCCGCCATTCTCGAGAAGCTGGGGCTCCACCACCGGGTGATGCTCCTGTGCACCGGCGACATGGGCTTCGCGTCGGCCAAGACGTACGATCTCGAGGTGTGGCTCCCCGGGCAGAACGCGTACCGGGAGATCTCCAGCTGCAGCTGCTTCACCGACTTCCAGGCTCGGCGCGCGAAGATCCGCTTCCGCGAGAAGGCCGGCGACAAGCCCCGGCTGGTCCACACGTTGAACGGCTCCGGCCTCGCCGTCGGCCGCACCGTCGTGGCGATCCTCGAGAACTACCAGCGCGAGGACGGCACCGTGGCCCTCCCGAAGGTGCTGCACCCGTACATGGGCGGGATCACGGAGCTCACCCCGCTCTGATCCCGGTTGCAGTCCTCCAAGGGGTGCTGTAGGTGGGCGCCCTCTGTTCGTCTGAAGTCAGACGTCAGGGGCGTCGGTCACACGCGGTCTGGAGCAGTGGCCGAGCGGCTGAAGGCAGCGGTCTTGAAAACCGCAGATGTCGAAAGGCATCCGTAGGTTCGAATCCTACCTGCTCCGTGCAGTTGGTCTTTGACAGTTCAGGATGTGCGGAGGCGGACCCCCAGCCGTCCTCCGCAGCAGTGTTGTTGTTGTGGGGAGATGGCCGAGTGGCTGAAGGCGCAGGTTTGCTAAACCTGTATACTCGCAAGGGTATCGAGGGTTCGAATCCCTCTCTCTCCGCACCAAGCAAGCGGTCGGACGAGCTCCCTTAGCTCAGCTGGATAGAGCGTTGGACTACGAATCCAAAGGCCGGAGGTTCGAATCCTCCAGGGAGCGCAACCCCCCGATGAGCGACGAGGCGGCGCAGCGGGAAGCCGACGAGGCGTTCATGCGGCAGGCGTTGGAGCTGGCAGACGAGGCCGCGCGGCTGGGCGAGGTGCCGGTGGGCGCCGTGGCCGTACGGGACGGCGAGGTGGTGGGCCGCGGTTACAACCGCCGGGAGATCGATCGCGATCCCTTCTCCCACGCCGAGCTCCTGGCGATGCGCGAGGCCGCGAAGGCGGTGGGCGCATGGCGGCTGTCGGGCGTCACCGTCTACGTCACCCTGGAGCCCTGCGCGATGTGCGCGGGCGCGCTGGTGCAGTCGCGGGTCGAGCGCCTGGTCTTCGGGGCGATGGATCCGAAGGCGGGCGCGGTGGGCAGCCTGTACGATCTCGCGCGTGATGCCCGGCACAACCACCGGCTCCTGGTGACGAGCGGAGTGCTGGCAGCCGAGTGCAGCGAGCGCCTCAAGTCCTTCTTCCAGGGCCTGCGGGCGCGGAAGTAAGCCGACGTGATTTTCCCCAGGGAGAGATGGCCGAGTGGTCGAAGGCACCTGACTCGAAATCAGGCATACCGGGAACGGTATCGTAGGTTCGAATCCTACTCTCTCCGTTTCGAGTGGCAGTTCGGGAGAGGTGGCCGAGTGGCTGAAGGCGCACGCCTGGAAAGCGTGTGTATCTGAAAGGGTACCGTGGGTTCGAATCCCACCCTCTCCGCTCGTTCCAGGTTTGGAAGTTCTGGTCAGGGCAACGCGGGGCCGTGAACCCCGCCAGGTCCGGAAGGAAGCAACGGTAGCGTCACTCCGCGTGTGTCCTGGCCGTCCTCGTCGAAGTGAAGCCCGGTGGAGCTCGTCGCTCCACCGGGTTTTCATTTTCAGGGCCGCGCCAGCAGCGTGGCCTGCCCGCGGACCTCCACCACCCGGAAGCCGGCGGCCTGGAAGGCGGCGAGGGAGTTGGCGTCGCGCTCGGCCTCGGCGGGGCCGCCGCTCCAGTACAGGCCCCGGTTGAAGCGGGGATCGCGCGCCGCCATCTGGAAGCAGGGTTCGTACGGGAAGTCGCAGGTGCACCAGGGCTTGTTGCCGCCGACGTAGAAGAAGCCCCCGGCCCCCCAGACGCCCTCGTTCATGATGACGAGGCCGGTGGCCTCCGCGCTGGCCTTGCGCTCGAGCTGAAACTGCTCCTTGCGCTGAGGGGCGAAGGGGTTGGCGAAGACGAAGAAGGCGACGCCGGCCAGCGCGGCGATCGCGGCCAGCGCACGGGGCGTCCTGTCCATTCGGCGGCGCCAGAGCCAGTCCACGAAGGCGGGCGTTCCGGCCACGGAGAGGAGCACCAGCGTCGGGTAGAGGAAGCGATCCTCCTTGTGGCTCGTCCAGCTGATGACGGCGAAGTAGCCCACCGCACCGACGACGAAGAGCCAGCTGCGCGCGGGCTTGTTCCACTTCCAGAGGAGGAGGCCGAGGACGGCCCACGGCGCGAGGAACAGCCGCTGGAAGTAGTACCAACCGGGCAGCGCCCCGAAACTCCGCGCGGCCTGGCCGGACAGGACGTTGTAGTCGACGTACGCGCGGAAAGAGTGGAACCACTCGCCCCAGGTGGCCTTGTCCAACAGCCCGAGGAAGAGGGCGGTGACGAGGCCTCCGGCGGTGCACAGGGCGAAGGTCCTCCACCGCCGGGTCGCGAGGAGCCACAGCATGACGGGGAGGATGACGGCGGCCGAGCCGTAGCGGGTGATCTGCGCGCAGCCCAGCAACACGCCGGCGAGGAGGGCCTGGTGCCAGCGCGTGTCCTCCACGTCGTCGAGGCGCTCGAGGCCCCAGACGAGGAAGGCGACCGAGAAGGCCTCGGACATGGTGCGCCCGGCGAACCAGACGACGGGCGCGTAGAGGGCGGTGAGCCACAGGCAGGCGCGCGCCAGCTTCGGGCCCACGCGGCGGGCGGAGAAGCGCCACACGGCGGCCAGCATCGCGGCGTGCAGGGCCCACTGGGGCAGGGCCACGGCCACCCGCCTCCCCCACACCGAGTCGATCCCCAGCGCGTGCGCGGCCTGAAGGAGCCATGAGAAGACGGTGGGCACGGCCCAGTTGCGGATGCCCCACGGCTGGAGCGCGCGGGCGGGATGAGGGGGGACCAGCCACTCCCAGGCGAGGTACCCGTAGCCGAAGGCCTTGTTCAACGCCGGCTCGAGCGACTGGTACACCTCGTCCGGGTGCAGCCGCCCGGAGAGGATGACCGCGTGGAGGACGGCGATGAGGGCCGCGCCGAAGACCTCCAGCCAGGGCACCTTGAGCGGCGTGGGACTGACGGGGCCGGCGTCGGACAAGCGCGCGATGGATAGCACCGTTTCGCTTTCGAGCGCGGTATGACTGCAGCCCTGAACGTCATGGGGCCCTGCCAGCACTGCGGACGGACACATCCTCCCGGGACCAGCCAGTGTCCGGCGACGGGCGACTCGATGGCGCTGCCGGGCCTCATCGGCGGGAAGGTCGATCGCTACGCGGTGGAGATGCTGCTCGGCTCGGGCGGCTTCGGGGCGGTGTACCGGGCGAGGCACGTGCACACCGACGTGCCGGTGGCGCTCAAGCTGCTCAAGCGCTCCCTGGGCGCGGACGCGGCGATGATCGAGCGCTTCCTGCGCGAGGCGAAGGCGGCGGCGGCGATCGGCAGCGAGCACATCGTCAAGGTGATGGACGCGGGCGTGTCGGCCGAAGGGCAGGCCTTCCTGGTGATGGAGCTGCTCGAGGGGCTGGACTTGAAGGAGCTCTCGCAGCGGGAGGCGCTGGCGCCGCTGCGGCTGGTGCTGCTGCTCCTGCAGGTGCTGGACGCGCTGGCGGTGGCGCACGGGCGGGGCATCGTGCACCGGGACATGAAGCCGGCGAACGTCTTCGTGACGCGGCGGCGGGACGAGCGGGGCACCGAGCGGGACTTCGTGAAGCTCCTCGACTTCGGCATCTCGAAGATGCACGGCGACGGCACGGGCAGCGGGCTGACGATGACGGGCGTGGCGATGGGGACGCCGACGTACATGGCGCCCGAGCAGTTCTTCGACGCGCGCAGCGTGGACGGGCGGGCCGACGTCTACTCGGTGGCGGCCATGGCGTACGAGCTGTTCGCGGGGCGGCTGCCGCTGGACGCGCAGAGCTACGCCGAGCTGATCGTCAAGGTGAAGACGGAGCAGCCGGCGCCGCTGCTGCAGGTCGCGCCGCAGGTGCCCTCGGCGCTGGCGCAGGTGATCACGGTGGGGCTGGCGAAAGAGGCGCAGCACCGGTGGCAGACCGCCGGGGAGTTTGCGCAGGCGCTGCGCTCGGCCGCGGGGCTGCCAGCGCCGGGCAGCACACCAGCCTTCGTCTCGGCGACGCCGACGTCGCTGCCCCCGGCGGCCGGGGACGCAGGCGGGCTGGACAAGACGCACACGCCAAGCCGCATTCCGTCGCCTCAGCGCAATGAGGGCGCCTCCGCGGCCGGCTGGGTCGCGACGCCTGGGGTGGTTCCTTCTGGCCCGGCGCCGAGGCCCAGCGGCCCCGCGACGGGGTGGAGCCGCTCTCCCTCTCAGGCCGCCCCGCCTCCAGTCGCCCCACCACCCACCACGGGGCCGCCCACGCCAGGCTGGACGGGAGGGACACCCGCTGCGCCCGTGCCACCGCCAGCGCCCGTGGCGGCGGCGCAGGGCGCTCCGGCGGCGAAGTCCGGCGGCGGCGCGAAGTGGGTGGTGATCATCGTCGCCATCCTCTTCGCGGTGTTCGGCTGCTGTACGTGCGGCTACGTCCTGAGCCAGAGCTCGAGCGCGCCGAGCCACCTCCGCCCCAACGACTGACAGCAGAGGCGCGCGCCAGCCTGTGAGTCCCGATGACTGCTCCCGGTGGAGCGCCGGCTCTGTTGGGTACGGACGGCTGCACCTCCGGGCGTCGAGCCGCTCGCGGCCTGCCGGACGAGCTACTTCGCGTCGCCCTGCCCGGCCCCCGGCGGCGGCGGCGCCCGCAGCGTCACCACCGCGTGCAGGACCGCCCCCCTCTCGTCAGGCGCCGCGTCGAGCATCACCGAGTCCAGCTGCGTCAGCCGATCGAGGAAGGTCACCGCCAGCGCCTGGGCCGTCAGCGCGCTGCGCGGATCCACGTCGCTCATCAGGCGAGGCATCATCAGCTCTCGTCGCAGCTGCCCCACGTCGACGAAGAGCGACACGTGCCCCGGGCTGAAGGCCCCCTCGAAGCGGTCGCCCAGCTCCCCCGACAGGTTCGCGGACTCGCGCTCGTCCACCGGCGCGCCGCTCTTCACGAAGAGCGCTTCCTTCGACAGCACCACCTCCACCGGCCGCGCTCGGAAGGCCCCCCGCCACGCCGTCACGCCTTCCCCCGCCATTCGCCTCACGCCTGGAACCAGCTGCGCGGCCCACAGCCCCACCAGGCGCTCCAGCGCTGGCGACGTGCGCACCAGAGCCTCTGCCAGCAGGCTCACCGCCGGCTCGGGCCGCCCGCCGCTCGCGATCGTCCCCCGCACGAAGCCCGGCACGTCGAAGTACGCCGCGGCATCGAAGGCTCCCTGAAAGCCGGCCAGCGCCGCCTCGAGCTCCACGCCCTCCCCCGCCAGCTCGCGCGCCAGCTCCCGGTACCGCGGCGTCCCCTTCCCCATCCCAGCCAGCGCCAGCAACGCGCCCGCCGGCAACGTCGCAGACGCCACGGCGATCGGCCCCGCCGGGGCCTGCGTCAGGAGCCGTCGCGCGTCCACCTTCGGCGCCAACCACAACGGGCCCTTCCCGTGTGCGCGGCCCGTCACCCAGGCGCGCTCCCCCAGCACCTTCACGGCCAGCGTGAGCAGCGACCAGGAGGTCCCCTCCGGAGGCCTCGCCACCAGCACGACGCCTCCCGCCGCCAGCTCGTCCAGGGCCACCGCCGTGGACCCGTCCGCCTCCAGCCCGCGCGCATCCATGGCTGCCACCCGCGCCTGCACGCTGGCCTCCCGGTGCGTCGGCGGCGCCGCCACGGCGTACAGCACGCCGCGATCGACGAAGACGTCGAGATCCCGCTCGACGCTCTCGAAGCGGTGCAGCCCCGCCACCTCCCCCCCCCGGGACCCGCCGT
>JBFMHF010000201.1:0-9760 GCA_040752975.1 Myxococcota bacterium | reverse complement strand
GCGGGAGCAGCACCCGGCGCAGCGGGAGCGCCTGCGGGGGCCGCCGGAGCCGGGGCCGCGGCGGGGAGCGTCACGGAGAAGGCCGTCGAGCCCAGCGCGACGTTGAGGGCCGCCGCCGCCGCGTGCACCGCGGCCGGCTGGTGCTCTCCCACCAGGATGACGGCGTTGGCCTTGTTGGCCAGCAGGTCCTTCGCCAGCGCGGCGACGAACTTCTGGGCGCCCGCGTCCAGCGCGCCGCCTTCCAGCGCAGGCGCCAGGGCGCCCACGTCCACGCCGCCCGCCGCCAGGGCCTTGCCCAGCGCCTTCAAGACGTCGACGCCCTGCCCGCTGGCGATGCGCAGGCGGTGGTCGGCGTTGGCGCCGGTGGTGCTGAAGGCGCCTTCGGCCGCGTAGAGCCGGTGCATCTTCGCGAGGTCGTCCTTCGTGTGCACCGCGCGCGTCGCGCCGAACTGCCGCGCCAGCTTGAGGTGGTCGGGCCCCGTGCCGAGGAAGTCCGAGTCGAGGGCGAACACCACCTTCGCCTTCGAGAGGTCCACCTGGAAGCGCGCGCCCGGCCCGAAGGCCAATTCCGCGCCGTCCAGCGCGTGGGTGGGCGCGAGCGGGTCGAAGCGGTACACCTTCGCCTGGGGGAACTTCGCCTGGGCGGCCTGGAGGAGCCGCTCGAAGGTGGGGCCGTTGAGCGTCTCCACGAGGAAGGCGAGGCCCTTGCCCTGGCTCGCCGCCGCGCCGTCGGCCACCGACTTCGCGAAGGCGTCCCACGCGGCCCAGTCGGCGTCCGCGCCGCCCTTCTTCGGTTTGCGCGCGCGCTGTGGGTCATACAGCTTCAACACCTCGGCCTGCGCCCAGAGGTCGGACGCGCCCAGCGAGGAGGGGTGGTTGGGGTTGCCCTCCATCTTCGTGGGGCGGCCCTCGTGGGCCTCGACGAGGAGGCCCAGCGCGCCCTCGCCGCGCTGCATGGCGGTGGCGTAGGTGAGGCGCACGCCGGGGATGACCTGCTCCGGCATCTTCACGAAGGGGACGATTTCCTCCACCGGGCGGCGGGCGATGTCGCAGCCCGTCAGCGCGCCCAGGGCCAGCGACGCGCCGGCCAGCTTGATGGCGTCGCGGCGGTTGAAGCCCTCGGGCGTGGTGATGCCGGAGGGGAACTCGGCGTCCTGCGTCTCGGCCAGGGTGGCGTCGCCGGCCTTGTGCTCCAGGGAGCGCCAGTGCGTCGGGGGCGCGTCCAGCTGGGGCCTCAGCGGTGCGTAGGGGTCCTTCTTCATGGCGCTCCTCGTCGTGATGCCGAAGTCAGGGAAGGCGTGGTGGGCTTACCGGTGGCAGCCGCTGCAGCCGGCCGTGGAGTAGGTGGCGAGCTTGCCGTCGGGCAGCACCTTCTGCGCGGCGGACAGGCTGCCGGGAGGCTGCAGGGTGGTGGCGATGTGCGCGGCCTTGTCTCGCCACGCGAGGTCCGCCGTCCAGCCCATGGTGGTGATGTGCTCGACGGGCCGCAGGTTGGGCGCCGGGTTGGAGTGGCACTCCAGGCACCAGCTCATCGACAGGGGCTGCACCTGCTTCACCACGTCCATGGTGTCGATGCGGCCGTGGCACGTCTCGCAGCCGATGGCGGCCCGGTTCTCGCCGACGCCGACGCCCATGTGCGCGGAGTGGTTGAAGAAGGCGAAGTCGGGCAGCTTGTGGACGCGGATCCACTCGATGCCCTTGTCGCCCTTCCCGTCGGCCCAGGACGCGCGCAGCTTCTCCAGCTTCGGCGAGTCCTTCTTCACCTGCGCGTGGCAGTTCATGCAGGTGGCGGTGGGGGGCACGCCGGCGAAGGCGCTGCGCTCGACGTAGGCGTGGCAGTACCGGCAGTCGAGGCCCAGGTCGCCCGCGTGCAGCTTGTGGCTGTACTCGATGGGCTGGGCGGGCTTGTACCCGACGTCGGTGTTGTAGGGAGAGGCCCACCAGTACACCCCGAACGTGCCGCCGCCTCCCAGCACGAGGGTGCCGACGAGGATGAGCGTGGGGGTCTGGTTGGTCCACCGCGGGAAAATCTGAGCCATGTCGGAGACCTCTTTGGGGGTGCGCGCGTACTCCAATCACGCCGGTGCGGCCAACCTTTTTCTGCCCCGCGTCGTGGGGCCGCGCAGCGCGTGGGATGAGGCCGCGCGATGCGTCGCATCGGATTGCGTTCGGTCAAGGACATGGGCCTGAGAGCGCTCGCAGTGACGCGGGGCTTGTGACGTCGCAGCGCGTCGCGAAGAAGCCGCGCTGCTGGGCGGCAGTGGCCTCGCGGTGGGTGCGGCCCTACGGGTTGGGGCCGTACTTCGCGAGCAGCCGCGCCGCGTTGATGGCGTTGCCTCGGCCCGTGTCCGTGTCCATCCAGAAGCCGCGCAGGGCGCCGTTCTGGTCGATGAGCGCGTAGCCGGGCACCTGTGAGAACTCCGCCGCCGTGGCGCCGCCGTCGCGCCCGCCGAAGGCCGTGAAGCCCGCGCGCAGCGAGGAAAGCGCCGCGTCCAATTCCGCCGCCGTCGCCCGCGTCACGTACCAGCGCCCGGGGAGCAGCCCCGGCGGTGGCTCGATGACTTTGCTGTCGAAGGCGAAGGACACCAGCGCGATGCCGCCGTCGAGGTCGTCGATGTGGTTGAGCGCCCGCCCGAAGAACTGCTGCTTCTCACGGCACTCGCCCGTGCAGTCCGGCGCGGGGAAGGACGCCAGCCACACCGTCCCCTTCAGCTCCTCGCTCCCGATGACGCCCCCGTCGACGGTGGGCAGCCGCCACGGCGCCAGCGTGGAGATGGGCGGCGGGGCCTTGAGGAAGGGCCGCTGGATGAAGGGCAGCACCGTGAGGAAGGCGATGCCGAGGACGAAGCCGATGACGAAAGGGTTCTTGTAGAACGGCGCCTTCTTCTCGGGCGCCGCGTCGGGAGGAGGCGCTGGCGTGGGGTCGCTCACTCGCGCGCTCCTCTCGGCCCGTCAGTCGCGGCGCTCGGTGGCCGCGGGCGCAGGCGCTCCGGAGTCGTCCTCGTGGTCGGCTCTGCGCACCCGCACCACCACCCACGCCACCACCCCGCCCAGCAGCGCCAGCGGCAACAACGACATCACCGCCGTCATGAAGACGTACGCCCCCTGCCCCTGCTCCTGCGACGTGCCGCACACCGGGCACGCCCACGCCGCGCCCGCGAAGAGCGCCGCCGTCAGCAGGAAGAGCCGCTCGAGCTTCATGCGCGTCAGAAATACACCCGGGCGTAGATGACCGGCCACATCAACACCACGAAGTACCAGAAGGTCTGCACCCCGAAGAAGAGCCCCGCCGTCAGCTTGCCCTTGAGCTGCTGCGCGCACGCCCACGCCATCACCACCAGCGCCCCCACCGCGTGCAGCGCGTGCCCTCCGACGATGAGGTAGAAGAAGCTGCCCAGCGGGCTCGACGTCAGCGTGAGGCCCTTGCCGAGGAGGCCGAGCCACTCCTGCCCCTGCAGCACCACGAAGGCCAGGCCCAGAAGCCACGCGCCCAGCATCGGCCAGGTCGCCAGCGCCGGCGTCTTCCGCCACACGAAGTAGCTCACCAGCAGCACCACGCCCGACAACAGGAGGAAGCCGGTGTTCAGCGCCGTGGCCCCGGCCGGCAGCACCGGCTGCCCAGGCGGCGGCCACATGCCCGGCAGCTGGTTGGCGCGCGTGATGGTGAAGGCCGAGAGCAGCCCGGCGAAGAACATCACCTCGGCCACCACGAAGAAGAGCGTGCCCAGCACCGCGCTCGGCACCGCCGGCCGGCGCGCGGGACGCCGACCCGGTGGCAAAGGCTCGCTCAACGTGGCCTCCATCGGCCCTTCCTAATGGTGCTCGCCAGCGGGTGCAGCGCCGTGTTCGCCGTGGCCCCCGCCGTGCGCCGCCTTCTCGCCCGCCTCGTTGCCCTTCTTCACCGACTCCTTGGCGGCGACGTTCTCCCAGCGCAGCCCGTCGTGCTTGAGCACGTCCGGCGCGACGCCGCCCACCATCACCAGCATCAGCGCCAGCATCGTCACCATGAGGTAGGTGATCCACTTCCGCTCGAGGCTGATGTGCATGAAGTGCTTGGCCACCAGGTACGCCTTCACCAGCGCGATGCCGAAGGCGGTGATGAGCGTCACCGCGCGGATCTCCAGCATCGGGCCCAGCACCGAGATGACCAGCAGCACCACCAGGATGCCCCAGATCTTCACGTAGTTGGTGTGGTGGCCCTCGCCGTGCGGAGCCGGTGCAGCAGTCGGGGCGGCAGGTGCGGTGTCAGACATGGCGCCTCACTTCGCGATGTAGAGGAGAGGGAAGAGGAAGATCCACACGACGTCGACGAAGTGCCAGTAGATGCCGATGTTCTCCACCCGCTGCAGCTCGCGGTTCTTCCGCGCGTCCGCCGCGACGAAGAGCATGATCACCATGCCCGCCAGCACGTGGAAGCCGTGGAGGCCCGCCGCCGTGTAATAGAAGGACCAGAAGGTGTTCGAGGTCAGCGTGTAGCCGTGCTTGATCTCATTCGTCCACTCGAAGGCCTTCACCACGAGGAAGGTGAGGCCGCCCAGCACGGTGAACATCAGGAAACGGGCCGCCTTCGGGCCGTCCTTCTTCTCCGCCGCCTGGTGGGCCAGCACCGCGCACAGGCTGGACGTGAGCAGCACCAGGGTGTTGAAGGCGCCCGCCCAGGTGTTGGTGTTGGCCGACTGGTACTGCCAGTCGGAGTGCCCCAGCCGGTGCATGATGTAGCTGCCGAGCACCCCGCCGAAGATGACGATTTCCGAAGCGATGACCCACCACACGGCCAGCCGGCCGGTGGGGATGCCCGTCACACTCCGCGTCGTCGCAATGGGTCGTGGGAAAGCCATGTCGTGAAGGTCCTCGTCAGGCCGTCGCCGGCGGCTGGTTCTGCGGCCAGTAGTCGTCCCTGGCCTCGGGGTGGCTGTACTCGTACGGCCCCCGGTACACGGTGGGCAATTCGGGGAAGTTGCCGTGCGGCGGCGGGGAGGCGGCCACCCATTCCAGCGTGTTCGCCTTCCACGGGTTCTGCTCGGCCTTCTTCCCCTTCACCAGGCTGTAGAAGAAGTTCACCAGGAAGATGACCTGGAAGGCGAGCAACACGATGAGCGCCAGCGTGGCCAGCACCCGCAGCTCCTGCATGCCCGAGCGCATCAGGTCCGGGAAGTGCGTGTAGTCGTAGATGCGCCGGTGGTCGCCGCGCGCCCCGAGGAAGAAGAGGGGAATGAAGATGAAGTTGAAGCTGACGATGGTGCCCCAGAAGTGCACCTTCCCCCACGTCTCGTTCATCATCTTCCCGAACATCTTGGGGAACCAGTAGGTGATGGCCGCGAAGCTGCCGATGAAGGCGATGGGGAAGAACGTGTAGTGGAAGTGGGCGATGACGAAGTACGTGTCGTGGAAGTAGATGTCCGAGCCCGACGAGCCGAGGAAGATGCCCGTCACGCCGCCGATGAGGAACTCGCCGATGAAGGCCAGCGCCCACAGCATCGGCGTGGTGAGGCGAATCGAGCCGCCGTACAGCGTGGCGATGTAGACGAAGACCATCTCGGCCACGGGGATGGAGATGAGCAGCGTCGTCACCGAGAAGATGTTCGCCATGCGCGGGTCGATGCCGGCGACGAACTGGTGGTGCGCCCACACGAAGAAGGACAGCACGCCCGTGCCGATGGCCGTGTACAGCACCGTCTTGTAGGCGAAGAGCTTCTTGCGGCTGAAGACGGTGATGATCTCGGCGACGACGCCCATCGCCGGCAGGAGCACCACGTACACCTCGGGGTGGCCGAAGAACCAGAACAGGTGCTGCCAGAGCACCGGGTCTCCGCCGCGCGAGGGGTCGAAGAAGCCGGTGCCCACCGTCTGGTCGAACAACAGCATCACCGCGCCGGCCACCAGCGGGCCCACCGACGCCATGAAGAGGATGGACGCGATGATGATCATCCACACCACGATGGGCACGTCGAACATCTTCATGCCCGGGGCGCGGCTGTTCATCACCGTGGTGATGAAGTTGATGCCGCCGAGGAGGAAGGCGACGAACTCCAGGGCCACGGCGATGAGCCACAGCGGCGCGCCCTTCGGCGTCAGGTTGTAGGCCGCGCTGGCGGACAGAGGCGGGTACGCCGTCCACGCGCCGCCGAAGGCCCCGCCCTCCACGAAGAAGCTGGCGATGAGGACCACCGCGCTCAAGAGGAAGATCTGGTAGCTCAGGCGGTTGATGCGCGGGAACACCATGTCGTCGCAGCCGATCATCAGGGGAATGAGGTAGTTCCCCAGCGCGGCGATCAGCACCGGCATGGCCACCCAGAAGATCATCACCGAGCCGTGGGTGGTGACGAGCGAGTTGTAGTCGTGGGCGGTGACGCGGCCGAAGCCCGGCACGCTCATGCCGGGGAAGGCCAGCTGCATGCGGAAGGCGTAGACGGTGAAGCCACCGATCAACGCCATGAACATGCCGGTGAACATGTACTGGAAGCCGATGATCTTGTGGTCGGTCGACCAGAAGTACTTCTTGATGAAGCCCTCGTCGTGGTGCCCGTGGGCGTCGTGGGAATGGCCGTGACCGGCCTCGGCGGTGGCGGTGCTCATCGGGAGCCTCCGGTGGGGACGTTGTCGGCGGGCGCGGTGGGGGTGACGGCGGCCACCTGCGGTGCGTTGGCCTTGACCCAGGCGGCGTGGTCGGCGGCGTTCTCGATGAGGACGCGCGCGGCCATGATGCCGTGGCCGATGCCGCAGATTTCGGTGCACTGAATGTCGAAGCCGCCGGTCAAGGTGGGCTTGAACCAGCCCTTGATGGTGCGGCCGGGAATCGCGTCCTGCTTCAGGCGGAAGGCGGGCACCGAGAAGCTGTGCAGCACGTCGCGCGACTGGAGCTCGAAGTGGTACGTCTTGTCCTTCTCGACGTGCAGCTCGTCGACGGTGCGAATGTCGTCGGCGGTGTCCAGCTTGTTGTCGGGGCCGGGGTGCACGAAGGTCCACGCCCACTGCTGCACCACGATGCGCACGGTGCTGTCGGCCTGGGGCATGGTCATCTTCACGTCCTGCCACACGCGGATGGCGGCGATGATGATGAGGACGTCGAAGAAGAGGGTGGCGTAGTGGGGCAGCGACACCCACCGCTTCTCCTTCTTGTTCTCGCCCGAGATGTACTGGGCCTTCTTCCCTTCCTGCGCCCGGAACTTGAGGATGAAGCCGAAGAAGAGGAACTGGGCCAGGAGGAACCAGAAGCCCACCGTGACGGTGATGAGCAGGATCAGGTTGTCGATGTCCGCTGCGAACGTCGACGCTTGCTCGAGGTAGTGCTCGATCATCGGAAAGTCCTCACATCACGAAGATGAAGACGGCGGCGACGAAGGCGATGGCGCCCGCGCCGATGAGGATGAAGAGCGTGCGGGACAGCTCGTCATCGGCCGTCTTCTGCGTAGGGGTGGAGTGGTCCGCCATGGGTGTCCTCGTTCAGCGGGAGAAGGTGGAGATGTGGGCGACGACGTTCTTCATCGCCTTCTCGTCGGCGAGCGTCATGGCCATGGGGCGCATCTGGCCGCCGGTGACGTCCTTCGGGTTGGCGCCGCGCACGCCGTCCTTGAACTTCTTGAGCTGGGCGAGCAGGTACCAGTCGGGCTGGCCGGCGATGGGCGGGGCCTTGAGCGCCTCGTTGCCGAGGCCGGCGGGCCCGTGGCAGGCGAGGCAGGTGGCGTAGGCGGCGGCGCCCGCTGCGGCGTCACCGTCGGTGAGCGTCTTCGCCTGCTTCGTCGGGGGGAGGGAGGCGACGTACTCGCTGACGCGCTTCACCTCGCCCTCGTCCTTCATCTGGCGCGACATGGGGCGCATGCGGAGGCCCTCGAGGTCGTCGGGGTGCGCGCCGCGGACGCCGGTGCGGAACTTCACCAACTGGGACTCGACGTACCAGGCCGGCAGCCCGGCGATGGACGGCGCCGCGATGGACGCGTTGCCTTCACCGTTGGGCCCGTGGCAGCTGCTGCAGGCGGCGAACAGCTCCTTGCCGGCCAGCGGGGCGACGGCGTTGTCGGGCTTGATGCAGCCGTCGAACAGGCCTGCGGCCACCGTGGCGCCGAGGAGCGCGAGGAGACGGCGAGTCGTGGTCTGGTGCATGTAGGTTTCGCTCCGGCACGCTCAGGTCCATGTCACCCGGCGGCGGCGGGTATGTGGCACAGGGGGTGGGGCGTGCCAAGGGTTTTGGAGTCGGCGGTGTAACGGAATCTGATGGACGCGGGCACGGAAAGGCCGTGGTTCTGCCACCCGGCCCGCTGCTTTGCCTTGTCGGAGATCAAGCGCGCATGGCACGCGGAGGTCGGCTACATGGGCGCGCCATGGTGAGGCTCGCGAGCGGACTGATGGCGGCGGTGGTGTGGCTCGGCTGTGGCGGAGGGGGCGGTGGCGGGACGGACGGGGGAATGGACGGCGGCTGCACCGAGGTGGGGAAGAGCCCGCCCAACCTGGTTCGGAACTACGGGTTCGAGTGTGGCGGGGCGTCTCCGTCCGAGTGGGCCGCGGTGTACGGGGCGCTGGAGTTCGTCTCGGGAGAAGGCCGCAACGGGACGCGCGCGGCGAAGCTGACCACCGACCCTGGCGGGGCGCGCTTCACGTACGCGCCGGACCTGGTGTCGAACGGCGGACAGAAGACGTACTGCGTGACGGCGTGGGCGAAGGGGACGGCGCCGTTCATGCGGATTCGGGTGCTGCGGGACGAGGGCGGCGGAGGCTTCACCAACTTCGAGTTCAACTCTCCGGTGCCGAGGAATTGGGAACGGGTGCCGCCGAGCATCACCCTGCAGGTGCCGAACGCAGGCAGCCCGAAGCTGCAGCTGGTGTTCGAGCTGCAGACGAACCGGGGTGATGGGCAGAACGCGATGCCGGGAGATGTGCTGTTCGTCGACGACGTGGACGCGTGGGAGTCGGCGTCGGGGCGGTGTGACGAGGTGCGGTAGCGCGCTCCGGTCGCGCGGGGTAAGCGGAAGAACGAGGCTTCCATGGAGCCCGGCTTGATGAGCCGGGAGAACGCACCACGTCGAGAGCGTCACGGAGCATCGCAGTCTCCAGCTTCAATGGAGCCCGGCTCGATGAGCCGGGAGAACGCGCCGGAGACGGGCTCGCTCGCGAACGGTTCGTTCGGCTTCAATGGAGCCCGGCTCGATGAGCCGGGAGAACCCGCGCCGGATTGACTCCGAAAGTCGCCGACGCGTTGGCCGCTTCAATGGAGCCCGGCTCGATGAGCCGGGAGAACGGCGCCCATGGCGTCGGCCGAAAGCGTGGGCTTGCCCTGCTTCAATGGAGCCCGGCTCGATGAGCCGGGAGAACGGCGGCGCGCGCGCGACGTGGGCGCTCACCGACGCCGCTTCAATGGAGCCCGGCTCGATGAGCCGGGAGAACTCCGACCTGGTGGCCAACGCAGTCACCACCAATGGGCTTCAATGGAGCCCGGCTCGATGAGCCGGGAGAACCAACCTCGCCCGCCACCTTCGCGCCGCAACCGCCGCTTCAATGGAGCCCGGCTCGATGAGCCGGGAGAACGGCCTTCCGCGCGCACATGACGCGGGAGCAGTTGGTGCTTCAATGGAGCCCGGCTCGATGAGCCGGGAGAACGCTCCACGGTGGGCAGACTCATCTACGACTCGACTAAGCTTCAATGGAGCCCGGCTCGATGAGCCGGGAGAACGGCGAGCAGGACGGTTCGCCGGCCCGAAGCGGCAATTGCTTCAATGGAGCCCGGCTCGATGAGCCGGGAGAACACGGACCAGAAGGGAAGCGACTG
>JBFMHF010000200.1:0-9761 GCA_040752975.1 Myxococcota bacterium | reverse complement strand
CAGCCTGCGCCCCTCGCCGCTCCTTCGACGCCCGCGCCTCCGGCGTCCTTCGCGGCGCAGCCTGCTCCCCTCGCCGCTCCTTCGACGCCAGCGCCCGCGTCCTACGCGGCGCAGCCTGCTCCCCTCGCCGCTCCTTCGACGCCAGCGCCCGCGTCCTTCGCGGCGCAGCCTGCTCCCCTCGCCGCTCCTTCGACGCCAGCGCCCGCGCCTCCCGCGCCCTTCGCGGCGCAGCCTGCTCCCCTCGCCGCTCCTTCGACGCCAGCGCCCGTGTCTCCCGCGGGTGGGCCCTTCGCGACGGCTCCCGTGGAGGCCACGCGCCCGGCGACGCCAGCCCCCGCCTCCCCGCTTGCCCCGCCAGCGGCTCCGGCGCCGGTGGCACCATCTTCTGCTACCTCTGCGTTGGGAGCTCTGGCGTTGGCTCCCGACGACGCGCCACTCCCGGCGCAGGCGGGCGGGCGCGACGCGCTCTTCGGCGGAGCCTGGAACAACTCGCCCGAGCCGCAGCCGGCGCCGAGAGACACGTCTGCCTTCGGTTCCTGGGACACAGCACCTGAGGCCGACCTGCCCGAGGTGAGCGAAGACGCCCCAGTCGTCATCGCCAGCAACTGGGAGCAGCCGGCCGCAGCGTCAGCGCCGAAGGCGGAGGTGCTCGCCAGCAATTGGGGTGCGCCGCCACCACAGCCCGCGCAGAAGGCCGAGGTCTTCGCCAGCAACTGGGGCGCACCGCCGCCACAGCCCGCGCAGAAGGCCGAGGTCTTCGCCAGCAACTGGGACGCACCGCCCGCGCCGGCGGCTGGTAACCGGGGAGCGCCGGTCCCCGTGCCCGATGAGTGGTCTGAGGCGCCCGCCGCTCAAGCCATCCCTCGTCCGGACGACAAGGTCCCGCTGGCGCAGGCGTCCGAGTTCGTCTCGTGGGATCAGGCGCCGGTGGTGGGCGCAGAGGAAGCGCTCCCGCCCGCGGAGCCCGGCGACTTCGTGGTGGAGTCTTCCTCGGCCGCCGAGCTGGCGAACGACTTCCGCCCGGCGGCGACGTCCCACGTCGACGGCGGAAAGCTCGAGCTGGCGTCGAGCGCCGAGTTCATCCAGGCCGAGCAGCTCACCCAGACGGGCGCGGCGTGGCAGTCCGATGGCCGGGGCGTCGCGCTCGAGCCCGAGGTCGAGCTCGAAGGAGAGATCATCCAGGGGACAGTGGTGGAGGAGGAGCCGCCGGCCGACGCCGTCGATTCGTGGGGCGCCGCGGTGAGCCAGCCCTCCGCGCCCGCCGTGACCGTGCCGCCGCTCGCCTCCGCGCCTGCGCCGGCTCCCGCGCCCGCTCGCCTCGCGCCGCCGCCGCCGAATCCCGCCCCGGTCGTGGTGCCCGCGCTCAGCCCCCAGCCGCCGCTGCAGACGAGGGTGGCCACGCCGATCGCGGCCTTCAGCGGGCCTTCCGTCCCCCCGCTCCCGACCTCCGCCTCCGCGCCCGTCGCGGGCCCGCCTCCGACGCAAGCGTCGGCGCCCGCGCTGGCCCCTGTGGGCGCTGCCCCGACGTCGGCCTCGGCGCGGAGCCTGGCTCCCGTCGGCGCGACGCCCGCCACCGTCCCGGCCGGTCCCGCGCCCACCGGCGCCGCCCTGTTCGATCGCACCGGCCCTGTGCTCTCCGGCGAGTCGGCTCCGGTGCGGGTGACGGGCGAGCACCGCGTCATCCTCCACACGCTGGAAGGCCAGGTGAAGCGCGGCGCCATTCGCGACGCCGATCTCTGCGGACCCTCCCTGCTGCTCGAGCTTCCCGCGGGCGGCTCCGAGACGATCTCCCGCGATCGCATCAAGGCCCTCTTCTTCATGCTGAACCCGGGCACGCGCCCGCCCGCCGCCGACGGCGCAAAGGTGCGCGTCACCTTCAAGGACGGTCGCCAGGTGGCCGGCTTCTCGCGCGATCACCAGTCGCCGCAGGCCGGCTTCTTCGTCGTCCCCGCCGACAACCGCACCAACACCGAGCGCATCTTCATCTACCGCCACGGCCTCCAGACCGTCGTCCCCGAGTAGCGCCTCCCCAACTCCGGGGAGCCCGTCGGCCTGGGTAGAAAAGTGAAGACGCAAAGCGTCACAACTCGCCGTCACGACTGGGTTTCCCCGCCGGGGGTGGGTTGACAAGAGGTGCCCCTTTCGCGCACGTTGTCGGAGTTTCGCGCACGCTGTGGCCGGAGGTGGGCATGCGTCAGTCCGAGAAGCGGGTGTTTCCTCGAGTCGCGGTGACGTTGACCGCTCACTGCCGCATCGGGAACCGCTTCGTGCGCGACGCCGTGGCCGATCTCTCCGAAGGTGGGCTCTACCTGAAGACGCGGGAGCCGGCGCGCGAGGGCACTCCGGTGCGCGTGGCGATCGCCCTGCCGGCGACGGACGGAGTGCGCTTCTGCACGCTGGTGGGCAGCGTGGCGCGCGTCGATCGCGACGCGAAGGGCTCGGCGAAGGGCCTCGGCGTGTCCTTCTCGAGCCCGGACATCACGGTGACCGATCGCCAGACGCTGACGGGCTTCGTGCGGGCGCGCGCGGTGGCCGCGGCCTGACGATCCGCTTCAGACTTCCCGCCGCTCCAGCACCTGCAGGGCCAGCATCGCAGCGATGAAGGCGCGCACCTGGTGCTCGGGCTTGCCGGCCAGGGCGATGATCTCCGCGTTGGTGCGGGTGCCGTCGAGGCGGGGAAGCAGCGACGCTTCCCACTTCTCGAGCTCGATCTCGTGCAGTTGGTAGGCGGGCTGCTGGCTGGGCAACAGGCGCTCCTCGGGCGGCACCAGCCGCGAAAGCCGCTCGGGCTTGTAGAGCTTCTTGATGCCGCGGACGATCAGGTTGCCCGGGAAGATGTCCAGCTTGATGGACTCGGCGCGCGCCTTCTCGCGGAAGGTCATCACGTAGTTGCCCTCTTCCCACCCGAAGAGGCTGTAGATGATCGACTTCACCTGCTGGCCGACGAAGTAGAGCCGCTCGGTGTCCTTGAGCAGCCCGCGCTCGACGAGGATGTCGCCGGTGCGGCGATTCGTCTTCGCGGCCACCACCGCCGCGTCCTGGAGCTGCTCGGGCTTGATCTTCCCCACGCGCACGAGGAACTGGCCGAAGCGATCGGCGGCGAGGTTGGACAGGGCAAACACCGGCTGGCCGGCCTCGAAGTAGACGACCTTCTTCACCTTGCCCTTCTGGCAGTACAGCTCGCCCGTCTCGCGCGAGAGGTAGAAGGCGCTGATCAACCCGGGGAGGTTGTCGGTGAGCGCGCCCTGGGACGGCCGGGCGCTGCGGGGCATCTGCACGACGCCGGACAACGTGGCCGGGGCCTGCGGGCGCTCTCCGGCGACGGGGCCGCTCATCGGCTTGCCGGCGGTGAGGGTGGCGCCCTGGAGCTCGGCGGTGATGTTGCCGCCGCCGGTGACGCGGATGCGGCCGGTGAGCTCCATCGCGTCCTGCTCCTCGACGTCCTCCACGTCGATGTCCAGCTCGACGTCGAAGTCCTCGTGGGCGACAGGCGCCTGCGGAGGAACCTCGCTGGGGGCCTCGCCCGGAGGCACCTGGCCGCGCACGTGCTCGAGCAGCTTCTTCGCGTCGAAGGGCTTCTCCAGGTAGATGGCGCCGGGGAAGCGCGTCATCGCCTCGCTCGAATGGCGGCTGCCCTTGAAGACGCCCGACATGAAGACGACGGGGAGGTTGGGGAGCTGGCCCCGCAGCGCCTCGGCCACGTGGTAGCCCATCATGTCCGGCAGCAGCACGTCGATGACGGCGAGGGACGGGTGCTCGGACTTCGCCAGCTCGACGGCGGGCTTGCCCTTGTTGGCGCCCACCACGCGGTAGCCCACGTCCTCGAAGAGGCTGGTCAGCAGGGCGACCAGCTCCTTGTTGTCGTCGACGACGAGAATGGTGGGCTGCATCCGGCGGCAGAGGTTACTCTTGCGGACGGGCCGTCAAAACACCTGATTGCAGGTCAGAGGACTCGAAGGCCATGCTCGTGCGAATGCGCCCCGCCCTCACACTCGGTGTGCTGCTCCTCGCCCTGTGCCCGGGCCTCGCGCTCGCGCAGGATCTCCCCGACGCGTCGCTGCCCGACGCCTCCGTGGGCCAGGGGGGCGCCGAGCACGGCTCCGAAGAGAATGATCCCGGCGGGCCCTGCCTCGACTCGCGTGACTGCGAGGGCGGCTTCACCTGCGCGAACGGCCGCTGCGTGCCGGGCGGCGTGAGGAAGACGGGGTGCGGGGGCACGGCGGCCCTGGCGACGGTGCTGGTGGCAGCGGGCCTCGTGGTGAGCCGTCGACGCCTGAAATGAGGCTTCTGCCTGATGGGGAGAGGGCATCAAGGCGACGGTGCGGCGGAGGAAGAGGGAGGCGGCGCCAGCAGCTCCTCTTCCACGATGGCCTGGTGGTAGTGCCCGGCGCGGTAGCCCACCACGCGCTCCACCTCGCGGCCCTGCTTGAAGTACACGACGGTGGGCGTGCCGGTGACGCCCAGCTTCCGTGCCGTCTTCGGCGCGTTGGCGACGTTGAGCTCCGCCACCTTGAGCCGGCCCTGGTACCTGCGGGACAGCTCCATCACCACCGGCTCGAGGAGCTTGCAGGGGCCGCAGCCGTCGCTCCACACGTCGAGGAGCACGGGCACGTCGCTGTACAGCACCTCGGCCTTGAAGTTCTCGTCCGACACCGGGACGACGTGGTGGGCTTGCGTCTCGAGCCCCAGGAGTCTGCTGAACCAGCCCATGTGACACCTCTCGTGCAACCTCGTTGGCCTGCTGGAGCCAGTCGCGGGGGGAAAGGGTGCAGGGATTCGCCAAGCCCGGGCAGTCGACAAGCCGGGCGGGACACGCTCTTGTCCGGGTCATGGCTGCTCTCCGGCGGGGGAAGCTGGGCGTCTCCATTGAGAACGAGGGCCTGGTGGGGTTTCTCTTCGACGCCGGACACGCGCCGGCCATCCGTCGGAGCGGCGCGGAGATCCTCGAGGCCTTCTCCGGCGACGTCTCAGGCGACGAGGGCTTCGCTTCGCTGGGGAAAGCCGGCGCGCTCCTGGCCTTCGAGTTGGTCCAGGACGATGCCCTCACCCTGGAGATCCTCGACGGGCCGGCTGCCGAACCTCCCCTGCCTCGAGCTGCTCGAGCTGCCGAAGGGCCCGCGCTCCCCCGCCGATCGCGCTGCCGTGTCCCGGCACCCGACGCTGGCGCGCGTGCTCGAGCACTGAGCGCCTGCCCTCGCGCGGCCGCGTGCGTCACCGCCCGGTGCGCTTCTTCGCGCGATCGCGCGCCTGGGCCAGCGCGGACAACACGTCTTTCTTCTCCGGCGGAGGCGGCTCCTCGGGCGCCGCGGCCTGAGGCTGGGGCACACCGGGCGAGGGCCGGGGCGCGGACGGCACGGGCGCAGGCCGGGGAACTGATGGGGCGGGAGATGGAACGCCGGCTGCGGCCACGGCAAGCTGAGGGGCGACGGCGGGCTTGCGGCGCACTGCGCGCGGTCCCGAGAAAAAGCGGCGCACGAAGACCTCACCCAGCAGCGCCACCACCGCGAAGGCCACCAGCCACGGGGCGAGGGGCACGGCGGCCTCGGACTCCACCGCCTCCTTGAAGAGGCCCACCATCGCGAGGCGCTCCACCCCGCCGCCCGCGAGCGCGACGGAGGTGAGGAGCGCCTTGCCTTCCTTCACCGGCGCGGGCTCGAACTCGGGCGCCCACGGCAGCGTGACGGGCGGCGCGCGAAAGAGGCGGTCGCCCAGCTTCACCACCGGGTGCCAGGTGCCGCTGCCCGGCAGCACCCAGTGCGCGCCGACGCGATCCTCGTCCTCCCAGCGCATCGGCAGCTCCAGCGGCGCCTGCCGCGCGTCCCCGGAGAGCAACACCAACGTCGGCGTGCCGGCCGGAGGCGGCGCGTTGGGATCGAAGTCCAGCGTCACGTGGAGGTCGTTCCCGTTGAGGCTCGCGCGCGCCACCGCGTCGAGCTGCGTGGCCAGCGGCGGCATCACCCAGCGCACCAGCTGCTCGAGCAACGCGCGCTGCCCTTCCCACTTGCGGAAGTCGCCGGTGTCGTTGCCGTCCACCTCGCCCATCAGCGCCGCCACCCGGCCCGTGCCGCGCGGCCAGAAGGCCACCACCGGCGCAGCGTTGTCATCGGACGTGCGCAGCCCCACCGATGCCTGAGGCCGGCTGTAGGTGAGGTTGTAGCCGCCCAGCCCCGGCGTGGTGGCGGTGGGCAGCTTGCCCAGCTGTGAGAG
This sequence comes from Myxococcota bacterium, assembly GCA_040752975.1. GTDB lineage: Bacteria > Myxococcota > Myxococcia > Myxococcales > Myxococcaceae > JADLDB01. The sequence continues at coordinate 3,554 of JBFMHF010000200.1, read as the reverse complement.
ATCCGCCGCCAGCACCGTCGCCGTCGGCACCTCGACGAAGCTGGAGCGGGCCACCGCGATCGTCTCCTGGCTGAAGATGCGCGGCAGGCTGGTGACGTCCTCGGCGAAGTAGATGCGCCCGTTGCCGCGGGTGGCGATCTCCCGCAGCAGCGCCGCGTCAGGGTCCCCCGGCGTCCCCATGCCGATGACGGACACCGTCACGCCCTGCGAGGTGAGATCGGCGATCGTCTTGCGGTAGTCGTCGGGCTCCTCGCTGTCCGCGGCGTCGGAGAAGAGCAGCACGTGGCGCGTCGCCTTCTCCGAGAGGAGGATCTCCGTCTTCGCCACGCGCAGGCCCACCCCGACGTAGATGCCGCCGCCGCCCGAGAAGCCGCGCGCCACCTTGTCCAGCGGCAGCCCGGCGGCCACCGGGCTCATGTTGAAGATGGGGTGATCCTCGGTGTCCACCATGTGCACCGAGGCCTCGTCCGCCGGGTTGAGCAGCTGCAGCGCGCCCACCACGCCTTCCGCGGCGAGCTCCATCTTGGTGCGTCCGTCCGCCACCCGGACGCCCATCGAGCAACTGCAGTCCATGATGATGCTGATCGCCACTGCCGCCTTCCGCTGCTCCTCGCGGATCTCCAGCGACACCGGCAGCACGTCCTCCACCGGCGACTTGCGGTAGCCGCCCTCGCCGAAGCTGTGACGGCCGCCCGTCATCACCAATCCGCCGCCCGCCTCCTTGACGAACTGCGCCAGCACATGGAGCCCGTTCTCCGAGAGGCGGCCCGCCTCGATGTCCTCCAGCACCACCGCGCCCACGCCGTCGAGCGCCTCCATCGTCACCGCGAAGGGCGCCTTCACCTCGACGTTCATGTTCGCCGACGCCAGCGTGCGGGCCAGCGTGCCCTGCGGCTTGTCGGTGACGAGCAACACCCGCGGCGGACCCTCCACCCGCACCACCGCCCGCCCGACGTCGTTCTCCACCACGCCGTCGCCCTTCGCCTCGACGCGCAGCTCGTAGGCCGCCAGCCCCGGCGCGTCGACGAGGTCCCGGAAGGACAGCACCGTCGGGCCCTCGCCCAGCGCGCGCTCCGTCTTCACCAGTGGCTTGCCGTTTCGCAACAGCACCAGCGTGGCCTGCGTCGGCCCCGAGGACTTGAGCGTGGCGGTGAGGAGGAAGGGCTCGCGCGCCGCCACCTGCGGTGGCACCGAGAGGGACGAGACCGCCACGTCCAGCGCGGCGTCCTCCCGGCCCAGCCAGCGGGTGTCGACGGGGATGCCCCGCGCGGCGAGGCGCCGGGCAGCGGCGCGTGCGTCGAGGCCACTGGCGCGGCCGTCGGAGATGATCAGCACCCGCCCGCTGCGATCCGGTGGGATGAGATCGCCCGCCGCGTCGAGCGCGCTGGAGAGGTTGGACGCCTCGCCGTCGATGGCCGCGGTGAAGCCCCCGAAGCGGCTCTCGGCAGACAAGGGCCCCTCCACGCGGGGATCGCGCCCGAAGGAGATGACGCCCAGGCGATCTCCCGTGCGGCGCTGCGGCTCCAGCAGGCGGATCAACTCCTCGGCGGTGGACTCGCTGCCCGGCGGCATCGAGCGGGAGCGATCGACCACCACCACCACGTCGCTGCCCGCGCTCCGGATGCGCCACTCGGGCCGCGCCAGGGCCAGCGTCAGCGTGAGGAGGAGCAGCGCCCGCAGCCACAGCGCCGGCCCCTTGAGGCGCCCGGTGAACCAGAGGAGCAGCCCCAGCGGCAAGAGGAGCAACAACGCCTGGGGGTAGAGCAGGGTCATGAGACCGTCGCCCCTCTCCCTGGCCCTCTCCCCTGCGGGAGAGGGGACTTCGGTACCCGCGCTGTCACCCAGAAGTCGACCAACAGGAGCGCCAGCAAGACCAGCAGCGGCCAGAAGGCCCGCGGCGTGACGGTGGCGAGCGAGGCGATGCCAGCCTGGCTGGTCGACTTCACCTCCCACGCGCCGCGATCGCGCAGGTCGGACTCGCGTGGATCGAGCGGCAGCACCTCCAGCGAGTCGAAGCGCTCTCCGTCCTTGAGCAGCTCCCAGCGCCCTGGCGCCGGCAGGGCCGGCAAGGTCAGCGCCCCCACGCCCAGCACCGCGCGCTCTTCGCCCGCCGGGCTCTTCACCAGCCACGTCGAGCCCGGGGTGGTGACGACGGGCACGTCTTCGCCCAGCATCAGGTGCCGCCGCGGGAAGCCGGGCTTGCCCAGGCGCGCCTGCCTCACCACGTTACCCAGCAGCACCGGCCAGGCCACCGTGCGCTGCACGTTGGACTTCCCCACGTCGAGGTTGAGGTGGACGGTGCCGTCGTCCTCCTCGGACATCAGCACCACCGCGCCCGCCGAGAGCAGCGCCCGCCCTGGCGGATTCTCTCCCGCCGTCCACACCGCCCCGCCCAGCATCACGTCGTCCAGCAAGGGGTGCGCCTTCTGGGCGAAGAAGGGGCCGATGAAGGACTTCGTCGCGCCCTTGACGCCCAGGGTGAGGCGCGCGCGCGTGTCGGGAGGGCCGATGGACAGCAGCGCCGGCTCGGCCACCGTCACGCCCGGCGCCACGGCGAGGAAGCGCTTCACCGCCGCCAGCGCGGGGCCGTCCAGTCCCTCGAAGAGGCCCACCGGGACGTCGGCCAGCGGCGAAGGCAGCAGCGTTACCCGCCCGTCGGCGGTGAGCGCGTCGTCCGGCAATGAAACCGTCACCGGCTGGTTCGTCTTGAGCCCCACCCGCAGCACCGCGGAGCCTCCCGGCTGGAGCTCGAGGACCTGCGTCTGCGGCGCGTCGTCGGGCGCGGTAAAGCGCACCGGCACCTTCACTGCCTTCGCGCCGAAGTGCCCCACGCGCACCGTGACGCTCGCCACGCCGCCTTCGTCGTGCCGCTGCGCGGTGAGGAGCGCGGTGTTGTCGGCGGACCTGCCCAGCGAGCGCCCCTCCACCTGCGGGGGCAGCGCCACGGAGCCAGGCAGCGGGCCGTCGGTGAAGAGGTGGATGCGCCGCTCCGTGGAGCCCGACAGCTCCCGGGCCATCACCACCGCCGAGGAGAGATCGTGCGCCGGCTGAGCCGGCTGCCAGGACTCGAGGGCCGAGAGCGCACGCGCCGTCTCGAGCTGCGGACCGGCGATGAGGCGCGGCCTCACCCCCGACTCGACGATGGTGAGGACCCCCGCGCCCTCGTCGCGCGCCAGCTTCGCCACGGCGTCCTTCACGCGCTCGGAAGTCGTCTTGCCTTCCACCTCCGCCACCATGGACAGGCTGCCATCGACGATGATGACGACGTGGCTCTTGTGCGCCGCCTCTCCGCAGCGCGCGTCGGCGAGGAAGAGCGCGGCGAAGCACACGGCGAGGATCTCCAGAGCCAGGGAGACTTCGCGGGAGAAGCGCTGGAGGCGCGGGCCCGCCTCCGCCCGTTGATCGGGCGTGCGCCAGAGGAAGAGCGCGCTCACCACGCGCGGCGGTTGGCGCCGGCGCAGGAAGTACGCGGCCACCAGCGCGGGGATGGCCGCGAGCGCGAGGAAGCCGAGAGGGGCGCCGAAGGTCATGGCTTCTCCTGCGGAGGAGAGGGG
>JBFMHF010000199.1:0-10179 GCA_040752975.1 Myxococcota bacterium | reverse complement strand
GGCCGCGCTGGCGCTCGATCTCGCCCTGCTCCTCCTCCTCGCGGTGGACTTCCTGCGCGCTCCCACCGCCCACGCGCTCCTCGTGGCGCGGCGGGTGGAGCCCAACCTGTCTGCTGGCGCGCCGAACAAGGTGCGGCTCGAGCTGACGCAGGCGCCGGGCGCACAGGGCCGGCTCGTGGGAGAGCTCCGCGATCTCGTCGGGCCCGGGCCGAGGGTGGAGGGACACCGCCAGCCCTTCGCCTTCGAAGGCCGGGCCACGCTGGAGTACGTGGTGACGCCGCGGACGCGCGGAGATCTCTCGCTCGGCCCCGTCACGGTGCGCCTCGAGGGGCCGCTCGGGCTGTGCGCGCGTCAGCTGTCGGTGCCGCTGACGCAGGCGGTGAGGGTTTTCCCGGATCTCTCCGCCCTGTCGAAGGACGCGATCGCCCTGGCGCGCGCGAACGAGGACGCGGCGCGGAGGGTGGTGCGCGTGCGTGCGGAGGGACGCGAGTTCGAGTCGCTGCGCGAGTACCGCGTCGGGGACGATCGCCGCCACATCGACTGGAAGGCCACGGCCCGGAGATCCCGCCCGATGGTGCGGGTGCACCAACCCGAGCGGAACCAGCAGGTCCTGCTGCTGCTGGACTGTGGGCGGCACATGGCCGGAGAGGTGGACGGCCGCCGCAAGCTGGACCACGCGGTGGACGCGGCGCTGCGGGTGGCGCGGGTGTCGCTCGATCGCGGCGACCTCGTGGGCGTGCTGGCCTACGGAGCCACCGTGCAGGCGTGGCTGCCCCCTCGGAAGGGCGGCGAGCACCTGAGCGCCATCGCGCAGGCCCTGTACCGGGTGCAGGCCACGCTGGAGGAGAGCAACGTGGGCGCAGCCCTCGATCTCGCCTTCGCGCGCGGGGTGCGGCGAACGCTGGTGCTGGTGATGACCGATCTCCTCGACGCGGACTCGGCGGCGGCGCTGCTCAAGCGCACCGCGCGGCTGGTGCCCCGCCACCTCCCCCTCATCGCCTCTCTGCGCGACGACGCGGTGCACCGGGCGGCCACGCGCTCTCCTGAAGACCGCACCGCCGCCTACGAGCGCTTCGTGGCCGCGCGGCTGGAAGACGAGGCGCGGAGCACGGTGGCGAAGCTGCGGGAAGCAGGCGCCAGGGTGCTGCGCGCGTCACCGTCGGACTTCGGCGCCGCGACGGTGGGCGCGTACCTCGATCTCAAGGGGCGCGGGGCGCTGTAGAGGTCGAGACGATCTCGAAGACGTCCGCGTCGGGCAGCGCCAGCACCTTCGTTGCGTTCTCACGGGCCTTCTCTCGCGGCGCGTTGAGAAAGGCCTCCACGAAGCGCTTCGACGGGCGGAGCACCACGCGCGCCCCGGTGGAAGGCCGGGTGAAGACGGTCTCCATCTTCTCGAGCGGCACCTCCGACCAGGACAACGACAGCTTGCCCACGCTGGCCTTCGTGGCGGCCTGCGCGCCGTCGGCGACACAGGAGAACTGCACCGCCCTCGGGCTGCGGTGCTCCACGAGGAGATCGCCCTTCCCCGCCGTCACGCCGAGCCTCTCCATCGCGAAGGTGGCCATGCGGAAGCCGGCCGCGGCCCAGGGGCCCGCCTCTCCGTGGATGGCCGCGATCGCGTCGAGGCGGACGTCCGGTGGCGCAGAGGCAGACGCGGCGGTGGCGCAGCAGAGGACCAGGAGCGACGCAGCGCGGAGCATGCGCGAGGACATACCGTCCCACACGACGGCGCGGGAGGCCCTCGCGAGCCAGCCGGGAGCCGCTCTTCCTTCGACGTGCCTGCGGTTGCCGGTGTCTCCACGGGCCGCGCGGAGGCCAACGGCACCGACCGGGCGCCACATCGCGCATGAGGGGGCTGACGTGCCGGTTCGACGCCTACCAGAGCATCCCCTCGGCGTTGGAGCGCTTCATCGAGCTCGGCCCGCTCGACGGGAGTCCGTGCAATTCGTCTCCCGCGTCGTCTGCTTGCGGCACTCGCGTCCCATGCAGCACGACGCGCCGACGCAGTCACGGTCCGCGCAGTCGACGAGGCACTCCGAGCTCTGCCGTCAGGCACCCTGGTAGATGACCGGCTCGCGCGGGCGAGGCACGGGGTGCGCGAGGGCGATGTCGCGCGCCGAGAGCGCCCGCTGCGCCGAGAGCGCGCCCACGACGAGGTCCGTCAACGTCTCGCGGTCGGCGGGCGACAGCTTGCGCTCCGTGCGCAGCGTGAGGTGGCTCACCAGCGTGTCGGGCAGCCCGCGCAACACCAGCGCGAGCCCTTCGGGGTCTTCCCACTCCAGCAGCACCGCGAGGCGCCCCAGCCGGCCGCGATCATCGCGCGCGAAGGTCAGCCTCCAGGTTCCAGCCCAGCGACGAGGCCAGTCGCCCGCCGACGCCACCAGCTCGAGCGCCTCGAGCTTCCCGCGCGCGTCCAGCTCGCCCACCAGCGCCCCCACCCTCGGCAGCGGCGAGGGCCGACGCTCCACCACCAGGCGGCTCGGGGAGATCGCGAACGGCGCAGGCACCGCCACGTCCAGCTGCAGGCGCGCGATGCGCCCCACCAGGGACGACGCGAGGTACCAGCTCACCGCGTTCTCGGTGTCGCCACGGATCCGCAGGGTGTGGAGACGGAAGGCGGGCGTGGGCAGGTCCGGTCCCGCGAGCGACCTGAGCTCGATCAGCGAGAAGGCCTTGCCTTCGCCCCCTGCGGTGGCGTGTCGCGCGAGCTCGATCAGCGTCGGCACGGAGAGCCCGAGGACCGTGTGCACCCCACCCAGCGACGGCGCGGCGAGGAAGGTGGACAGCCCAAGCGCCAACCCGCCAGCGTCCAGCACCTCGAGCGTGGACCAGCACCGTCGCTCCCGGTCCGGGTTGCGCGTCGCCAGCCGGGCCTCGGAGACGAAGCCTCGGCGAAAGACGACCGGCAACGCCACCTGCCCGGTCAGATCGCCTGTCCACCGCATCCCCGACGCCGCCAGCAGCCGCCCCATGCGCTCCGACTTCCCCAGCGTCAGCTCCCCGCGCTCGTGCGCGAGCTGCAGCGAGATGAACTCGCCCTGTGGATCGCCCACCTCGGCCAGCGCGTCCGCCAGCACCAGCCGGGGCCCGTCGTTCGCCGGATCTCTCCAGACGGCCTCCAGCAGGCGATCGACCATCGCCTCGCCGGGGCGCGTGCGCTCGGACAACAGCACGAGGAGGCGCTGGGTCTCCGAGTCCAGCTCGGGCTCCTTCGGCAGGCGGCCCGCCCACGTCCGCAAGAGCGGCTCGAAGATGTGCGCGAAGCGGGCCTCGGCGAAGAGCAGCGGATCCCCTGGCGGAGGCGGCTCCCTGGGGACGCGCGCCGCGGCCTCTGGCGATCCCCAGGCGAGCATCTGCTCGAAGGCCATCACCCAGAAGCGGTTACCCGCACCCGAGAGGAACCGGTGCCCCGTGTCCAGCTCCAGCAGCGCTCGGACGATTCGGGGATCGGGCTCGAAGCGCGCGAGCTTCTCCAGGCGGGCCATGGCGTCAGCCGGGCGCTTCGTCCAGGGCGTGGCGAGCAGCTTCTGGAGATCGCGCGGCTCGGCGGCGGCCGCGAGCTCGTGCCACCGCTCCTCGCGCAGGCGCTGCGTGGCGCCCTCGATCGGCTCGGCCGGGAGCGCACGCGAGTACGTCATCGCCAGCTGTGAGATCTGCGACGACGGGCACCTCTCCCACGCGCGGCAGATGAAGCCGAGCGCCTCCTCGAGCGACGGGGCGGCCTTTGCCCGCTCGAGCTCGTGCCGGGCCTGATCGAGGGACGGGTTCATCACGTGGCTGGGAACATCGTACGCTGCCGCCGTGGATCTGCTGGAAGAACTGGCGCACCTCGTCGATGCGCTCGACCGAGAGAGAGTCGACTTCGCCCTGTGCGGCGGCCTCGCCGTCAACATCTACGGCCACGTCCGCGCGACGAAGGACATCGATCTCCTCGTGCGCCGTGAGGACGTCGATCGGATTCGCGACGCCGCGACCCAGATCGGCTTCAAACTCCGGTCCGGCCGGATTCCGTTCGGCGCCGGGACAAAGGACGAGCGAGAGCTTTGGAGAGTGTCGAAGACCGAGGGGGCTTCTCTGGTCACCCTGGACCTCCTCGTCGTGACCCCGGTCTTCGAGCCTGTCTGGCAGACGCGTCAGTCCGTGGAGTGGAGAGGACGCAGGCTCGGGATCGTCTCGCTCGACGGGCTGGCTCGGATGAAGCGCCTTGCGGCGCGCAAGCAGGACCTTGCCGATCTCGAAGCGCTCGGCCTGGAGAAGGAAACGTGAAGCCGACCCCCGAGCAGGTGGAGTTGCGACTGGAGGAACTCGCCGCCCTCTGCCGGCTCTCTGACTCGTTGCTGACAGCGCGTGGCGCACTGCTGACCTGGACGCAGCTCGCCGAGCGGGGCCTGGCGCTCCATTCGGCCGAGCGCTTCACCTCCTGGGCGCTCGAAGAAGGTGACGAAGCCTGGCGGGCGGGCCCTTCACGCAGCACCCACCACGTCGGCGAGGTCTTCACTGCGGCGCTCGTCGGTCCCGGCGCCTCGCCCCCGCTCCTCGCGACTCTGGTTGGCGTCTCTTCGGAGGGCGGTCGCCGTGACTCGCTGCCTGCCGGAGCCGAAGGCGTGGTGATCATCCGCCTTCACCAGGGGACGCTCGTCGCCGGGTCCACGTTGATCGACGGCCGCCTGCTCAACCTCGTCGCGCGCTGAAGCTCGCGCGCTACCGGGGCACGCTGGCGAAGAATGCCTCGGCCATCGTCACCACCCACTCCGGCCGGGCGCGCACCGTCTCGTGTCCGGTCGCCGGGAGGATGGCCAGCGCACTGCCCTTCAGGCGTCGGTGCAGCTCCAGCGTGTGCTCCAGCGTGACGATGTCCTTGTCGCCCGCCATCACCAGCACCGGCCGCTTCACCTCGGCGAGCTCCGCCATCGGGCGCGCCCAGTCCGTCCAGAGCGTGCGCAGCTTCTCGGCGAAGACGGGCCAGCGCTCGGGCCAGGGGTACGCCTTCTTCGCCGGCCAGTCGGACGTCTTCGAGGTGGCGAGCCACTTCAGCACGTCCGCCTTCACCCCATCGGCCCGCCAGTTGGCCCCCGTGACGACGAGAGCGTGCACCAGCTCCGGGTGTGCGCGCGCGAGCAGCAGCGCGACGATGCCGCCGTCGCTCCAGCCGATCACGTCCACCGGGCCCTGCTTCTGGAGCTTCAAGAGCTGCGCCGTGTCCTCGGCCATCTGCTCGTAGGTGAGCGGGCGATCGAGATCGGCCGTGTGGCCGTGCCCCTGCTGCTCTGGCGCGAGCACCACGTGGGCCTTTGCCAGCTTCGGCAGCACCTGGCTCCACGTGCCGTCGATGCTGGACGCGCCCCCGTGCAACAGCAGCACCGGCGTGCCCGACGTGCCGTGGACCTCGAAGTACATCGACAGGCCGCCGGGGAGCGCGGCGAACTGCCCTTGAGGCGCGGCGGTGAGGACGAGTGCGAGGGCGGCGAGCATTCGGACAGCGTAGCGCCCCTCACTCACACTGCATCGGCCAACCGAGCTGCTGGCGCAGCGCGACGTTGGCGTCGTACGCGTTCGCCCGGTGATCGCTGGCGGTGTACACCACGCGACCGCCCCGGGTGATCACCAGGCCGTGGCTGGACCAGCCGTACTTCTCCACCGCCCGCTTCGCCTCGGGGTCGAGGTGCGGCACGGTGCGCACCCGCACCTTCCCGTGAAACTCGCTGTCGAAGCCGCTCACGGCGGCCCGCGTCGCGTCGCAGACGCGTCAGAAGCGCAGGTAGTAGTAGGTGAGCACCAGCTCGTCGTCACGCTGGGTGGAGGCGCAACCGACGAGCACCAACGAGAACAGGAGGGCAAGCACGCGCATGCCCTCCTTCCTGCTTGAAGTGGATGATCTCAGTCAACGCGCTACTTCTTCTGCGGCGGGGGCGGCGGCGCCTCGTGGCACTTGCAGCGCTGGTCCTTGGGTACGTGGCCGAGGACCTGTTCGACGTGGCGACCACAGCCGACGTAACCGGGCTTGCGGCACTGGGGGCAAACGACGGGCATGCACATAGGGGTGACGACCTCCGGGCCAGAGAGAGCCGCTCTCCCGAAGCGAGGATTCACGAATTCGGCGTGACGACCTTGAGGCGCGGCTTCCGCGCCGACTTTCGCGCGGCCGGCTTCGGCTTCTCGGTCCGCCGCGCCTTCGGGGCCTGGGAGCCTGGATCCAGCAGACCGCGCCGCGTGCGCAAGTCGGCCATCACCCGCTCCCCCACCCGCTGCGTCAGCACCTTGTTGACGCCAGAGCCGATCACGATGCCGAGGAACGGCACCATCTTGACGAAGCCGCGCCAGATGTAGGCGAGCGCCAACGCGGTCATCGCCTTCAGCACCCACTTCCCCACCGTGCGCGGCCCGTAGTTCCAGATCGCCACGCCTTCCGCCTTCACCACGTCCGCGAAGAAGTTCCGCCCGCCCGCGTCGTAGGTGCCCACCGAGGCGAGGAGGAAGGCGAGCTGCCGCTCCTTCGGCTCATCGATGTCGAAGCCGTACAGGTGCGACATGGCGAGGCAGAGCTCGACCTCGCACTTGAGGAGGTACGCCAGCTCCGCGAACGTTCCCGCCACGCCCGCGGCGAGGCTCCCCACCCCGGGGATCAACGCCGGCACCGCCGTGGCCGCGCCCGCGATCGCCGCCCGGTTGGAGTAGGTGCGGATCAGCTCCCTCGCCGTCAGCTCGCGCAAGGTGTCCTTCGACTTCGTCGCCTCGGTGGCGTGCGCCTTCGCCCGCGCGTCCGCCACCAGCACCACCTCGCGGATGGTCTCGTTCGAGGCCACCAGGCGCTCCACCGCGGTGAGGAGCTGCCTGCCCTTCGTCTCGTCGGCCTTCTCGTTCTCGCTCATGGCCCGCTGGACGTTACCTCACACGGGCAAGTCAGGCCCACGCACCCTCAAAAGTCATGGCTCACACCCGCTGCCTGAAAGAGACTCCCCCGCCATGGCCACCGCCAAGCCCCTGCTCCCCGAGGCACAGCTCGGCCCTGCCGAGAAGCTGCTCGACCTGGTCCTCTCCTCCTCCGCGCACCTCTGGCACAACCGCCCCGGCATCGAGGTGGCGGGTACGTGGCAGCCGAAGCCGAAGAAGGGCCAGCCGCTGCCGAAGCACGCCCGCGAGGTGAAGCCCGGCCTCCACGTCTCCGCCGCGACTCGCCTGTACGAGCGCCTGCTGGAGATCTACCGCCTCAACACCGATCTCTTCGCCCACTTCGCCAGCTACGCCCTCAAGGAGACGGACTGGCGCGATCTCAAGGTGGCCTGCGCCGCGCTGATGCTGGTGCAGAACAAGTCCGGCCAGCCGGTGAAGGAGGACGACGGCCAGGTCGCCTTCTACGACGACGATCTGCGCGCGCTCGGAGAGGCCATGCTGCTCTTCTACGAGAAGAAGTCCGCGCGGATGATGACGCCCAAGGCGGTGCTGCGCGTGGCGCAGCTGCTGGAGACCGAGGAGATCGCCCGGCTGAACCGCAAGGCCGGCTTCGGCGACCCCGCCTCGAAGAAGCCGCCGCTGGGCCGCTGGAAGCGCGCCGCCCAGAAGTGGCTCACCGCCCGCGAGAAGAACCCGGCGCTCCTCCAGGGCCTGGTGAAGGCCGGCTTCAAGGAGACGATCAAGGCCATCGCGCGCAAGTGCGGCTACAAGCCCGACAGCCAGGCCTTCTTCGAGGCGCTGGGGTGGAAGCAGAGCCAGGCGAAGGGCGGCCACCGCACCGTGGGCCTCGGCGAGCTCAAGCTGCAGAAGCAGGAGCGCTTCGACGGCCTGTCCGAGGCGGAGATCTGCGAGGCGATCGTCGAGCAGTCCCTCGCGTACAAGGACGTGGTGGGCCGCCTGCCGAAGGACGTGGGCCTCACGCCGGCGATCATGGCCGCGCTGCTCCCGACGCTGTCCGACAAGGATCTGCGGATCATGACCCCCACGCTCGAGGAGCTCGGCCTCATGGCAGAGCCCGAGGTGCGCAAGCGCTGGGAGAAGGCCATCGAGACCGCCACCGATCAGCGGGCGCTGAACATCGCGAAGAACGTCCGCTCGAAGGAGGTGCGCGAGAAGCTGGAGCAGGCCGCTGACGTGGCCGCGCAGAAGGCCGTGGCCGAGGCGACGAAGGACGTCGACGTGCGGGTGATGTTCCTCATCGACAAGTCCGGCTCGATGCAGGGAGCGATCGAGCAGTCCATCGAGGCGTTGACGAAGATCCTCGCCGGCTTCCCCCCGGACAAGCTGCACATCGCCACCTTCGACACGATGGGCACCGTGCTGGTGCCCAAGGCGCCCAGCCGCGCCGCGGTCCAGCACATGCTCAAGGGCATCAAGGCCGACGGCGGCACGGTGCACGGCGCCGGCGTGCGTGCGATCCACCGCGCGGGCGTCACCTTCCCCGACTCCGCGCGGCTGGTGGTGCTCGTCGTGGGAGACGAGGCGGGCGAGACAGGAGATCAGCTCGCCCGCGCCTTCACCGACTGCGGCTACCGGCCGTCGGCGCTGGCGATGTTGGTCTCGGTGGCGGGGAACGCGGCGCGCGGCAACTCGGTGCGCACGTGCGCGGCCTTCATGAAGCTGCCCTTCAGCGAGGTGAACGTGTCGCACTTCGATGATCCGTACCAGGTGACGCGCGTCCTGAAGGCGCTCCTCGACGCGCCGGTGGCGGTGGGCGCCGCGCCGCAGCTGGGCTGGGTGGAGCGCGTGATGAAGACGCCGCTGCTCGAGCTGCCCGCCTGACATGGTCGACTACAAGAAGTTCCTCGGAAAGAAGGAGACGCTGGTGCTGCCGTGGTTGGGCGGGCCCACCGTGGAGGCCGAGGGGCGGCGGCTGCGAGTCGCGAAGCGGCCGAAGTCACCCGGGTGGTACCGCTTCGAGGTGAAGGGGCGCGACGCGACGGCGGGCGAGGCGGTGGAGGCGCCGGACACCTCGAAGCTGCCGAAGGTGCGCGGCTGGCTGTGGGGCGAGCGGCTGGTGCACGAAGGCGCGCGCGCCGAGCCGCTGGCGTTGATGCCGGCGGAAGAGCCGCCGCTGTTCTCCCCCGTCACCGCGCGACGCTGGCACTCGGGCGAGCTGCTCTTCGACGCGGTGGAGTTCGAGTCCGAGGCGGAAGGCCAGGTGCGCGAGGCGCTGGCGCCAGGGAAGGGCCTCGGAGACGTGAAGGGCGTTCCTGCCGGGCTGCGCGCGGCGTTCGGCTACGCGCTGCTCGCCGCGGCCTCGAAGAAGCTGGGCGTGGCCTTCGCGGCGTCGGAGGTGAAACCCAGAGTCGCCGAGGTCGCTCAGGGGGGCGCGGCGGCGGCGGAGACGGCACTGAAGGCGCTCGAGGAGGAGCGCGAGGTCGCCCGGCGGGAATGGCTCGAGCTGGAGCGCCGTCGCCTCGAAGCCCTGGTGCGCGAAGAAGTGGAGGCGGAGCGGCAGGCCCGACGCAAGGCGCTCGAGCGACACGAGGCCGAGCTCGCCCAGGTGCTGCAGCAGCGGCGCGGGCATGGAGGGCCGGCGGATCAGGCTGAGGCCGCCCTCGCCCAGGCCGGCGCGGTGCTGGAGACGGCCCGGCGGCTCAACGGCAATCAACTGGAGGTCGTGTTCCGCTTCATGGGCGAGCGGTTCATCTCGATCGTCGACGCGCACACCCTGCAGGTGATCGACTCGGGCATCTGCCTGGGCCACCCACCACGCGATGAGTTGATCACCCTGGACAGCCTGCCTTCCGTCATCAAGGAGGCCATCGACGGTGGCGTCCTCGTCATCTTGAGGTGGCCATGAGGGAAGTGTGCCTCCTCATCGGCCGCGGGGGCGCCGTGTTGTGGAGTGACACGTCGGACAGCCCGCTCGCGCTCGTGGATTCCCGCGCCCGCTGGGAAGCGATCTGGCGGCATCGCGACGAGTTGGAGGCCATCGTCCACAGCCACCCCGCCGGCCCGCACGCGTTCTCGCGGGAGGACGAGACGACGATGGACGCGGTGGACGCCGCGCTCGGGAAGGGGCTGCGCTACGTCGTGGTGTCGCCGCAGGGGCTGGTGGTGCGGGAAGGTGGAAGGGAAGTCGAACCGGGAGAAGCGACGCCCTGGTGGGTGCCGCTGCTCAAACTCGCCTCGGGAATGTGAGGCCAACGCCTCGGAGAAGATGGGCCACGGGAGGGACGGGCGCCCGGTTCGACCAGCCGCAACGGGTGACGCGTTGGCGGA
>JBFMHF010000198.1:0-10485 GCA_040752975.1 Myxococcota bacterium | reverse complement strand
CGCCGCCCATTCCGCCGTCTGTGCCGCCGCCGGTTCCACCGCCTGCGCCGCCGCCCATTCCGCCGTCTGCGCCGCCGCCGGTTCCACCGCCTGCCCCGCCGCCCATTCCTCCAGCTGAGCCACCGCCCGTGCCGCCCCCCGTCCCTCCGCCAGTGCCCGCGTCAGGACCATCACACGTGGTTGCACAGAAGCCGGCCGGGCATGACCTCAGCGGCGGAGGGCACTCATGCACGCAGTGCCCGGTGGTGCGGTCGCACAGGTAGCCGTCGCCACACACCTCGCCCGGGTTGCACTTCGTGCCGGCGAGATCGTCGAGGCAGCCCGCCAGCGTGAGGCACAGCCCGAACAGCGTCAGTGACGGAGTGGACGAGCGCAGCACGGCACCTCGGCATCGCGAAGGCCCACGGGAGGCAAAACCGGCCCGCACCCCCCGGCGGCCTGACGAGCCTACATCAGCGCGGGTTTGAGATCCCTCACGTGCGGCAGCCGTCGGGTTGACGAAGCCTGGGAAGCACACGGTCCCGCGTCGAAGGGAGCGACAGGCAACGGATCGGATCCGCCTCGCCCCGTCGACCATCACCCGCGCTCGGTGAAGTCAGCGTGGCGACTTGAGGTAACGCGACTCCCACTCATCGAGTTCGCGTGCCAGCTTTCTGCGCTCCGCGGCGGACGGCTTCCCCTGGAGTCGGCCCTTGATGTCGTCGAGGAATGCGGCGGCCATCAAGTCTCGCTCGCCGAGCCTCTTCTCGAACTCCCGGACGCGAGCCAGCAGCACCTTCTGAGTGAAGAGATCGGGCTTCGCCGGAGTGCCCGCGTCGACGGCGGCCGGGCGCGGCTCCTCGGTCTGCACCACCGTGGGGACCGGTGCCACAACCGCTGGCCGCGGCGTCTCGGTCGCCACCGCGGCCCCCGCGTCGATCGCTGGGGTCGGGTCGACAGGGGCGCTCTTCACTACGGGCGCCGGGAGCCTGGGCTTCTCAGCTCCTGCGGGGAGGTTCCCAATGGCGCGCTCGGTCCTCGCGTTCGCGGGATCGACGGACAGCTCTGGCACAGGCTTTTCGGGTTGCGGAGGCGTTGATGGCAGGATCGCCCAGATCGCCACCGCGACCACCAACCCCGCCGCGACGCCCAGGGCGATGAACAGCGCTTTGCTGCGCGGGGCGGGCACCTCGCTCGTGGTCGGGGGCGACGCGACGTGTGGGGCGGCCTTCTCCGAGGCGCTGCGCACCGCGGGCAACGCATCCGACGGGGTGGCGCGCTCACGCCGCTCCGTGAGTCGCGGCAGCGCTCGCGCTGTCGCCGCCTGGTCGATGGGAGGCAGCGGACCCTCCACCGGGTGAGCTCTCACCTCGTCCGTCTTGCCTGCGACCCTGGGGAGCTCGCGCAGCGTCGTGTCGACCTGGACCGACTCGGCGCGCATCTCTGGCAGCGTGCGGCCCGCGGGCTCCGTGCGGTCGGCTGGCAGGGGAGGGTGAGGGGCTGGAGCCAGGGGGCCTCGACCCTCCGCGTTGGTCTTCGGCCGCGACGGGCGCACCTTGTTGGTGGGCGTCGGGGTGCGAATCCGCGCCACCAGCATGCGGACCTCTTCTGCGTTGGCTGGCCGCTCGGAGGCGTCTTTCGCGAGCAGCCTGCCAATCAGGTCGTCGAAGGCCGGCGGCAGCGACGGGTCCTTCGCGGAAGGACGTGGCGGGGCGTCGTTGACCTGCTGGAGCATCACCTCCACCGGGCTGGCGCCGCTGAAGGGCACCTGCCCCAGCACCAGCTCGTACGCGAGGATCCCCGCCGCGTAGAGATCGGTGCGGGGCCCGATGGGCAGCCCGCGCGCCTGCTCTGGCGCCATGTACTCCGGCGTGCCCAGCACCCGCCCCGCGACCGTCTGGGGCGTCACCTCGTTGGGCCGGGCCTGCTTGGCGAGGCCGAAGTCCAGCACCTTCACCTCGCGAGAGCCGTCGGGCTGCGGCACGAGGATCACGTTGGACGGCTTGAGATCGCGGTGAATGACGCCCACGGCGTGCGCCGCGCCGAGCCCGGACAGGATGGAGTCGAGGATGGAGAGGGCTTCGAGCAACGGCAGGCGGCCGACGCGGTGGAGGAGGAAATCGAGCGGCTCGCCGTCGAGGTACTCCATCACCATGTAGTGACGCCCGTCGGGCAACTGCCCGAAGCCGAAGATGTCGATCACCGCGCGGTGCTGGATCGACGCGACGGCGCGCGCCTCCGACAAGAGGCGCTCCATCAGCTCGGGATCCTCGGCGACCTCCGGCTTGAGGACCTTCACCGCGGCGCGCTTGCCGATGATCGGGTGGACGCACTCGTAGACGATGCCCATGCCGCCGGCGCCGATGCGACGCCGCACCTCGTACTCGCCCACCGTCTGGCCGAGCAGCGGATCGCGGATCAGCGTGCCCTCGTCCCCGCTCACGAGCACGGCCCCGTCGTGGGGACAGTGCGTGGCGTTGGGTGGCGCGTCGAGGCCACAGGTGGGGCAGGTCTTCGGAGCAGCCGCCGTCACGCGGCGAAGGCTACCCCACTTGGGGACGGGCCTCCCCGGTGATTCCTTCGCGCTCGACGCGCGTGCTTCAGCCCGTTCACGAAACGGCTAAGGTGCGCCGCGCCATGTACTTTCAGGACCTGTTGCTCACCCTGCAGAACCACTGGGCGAAGCTGGGCTGCATCGTCACCCAGTCGTACGATCTCGAGGTCGGCGCCGGCACGATGGCCCCCTATACCTTCCTGCGCGCGCTCGGGCCCGAGCCGTGGAACGTGGCGTACATCCAGCCGTCGCGGCGCCCCGCCGACGGCCGCTTCGGGGAGAACCCCAACCGCCTGTTCCAGCACCACCAGTTTCAGGTGATCCTCAAGCCCGCGCCGAAGGACGTGCAGGAGCTCTACCTCGACTCGATCAAGGCCTTCGGCATCGACCCGCTCTCGCACGACATCCGCTTCGTGGAGGACGACTGGGAGTCCCCGACGCTGGGCGCCTGGGGCCTGGGCTGGGAAGTCTGGTGCGACGGCATGGAGATCACCCAGTTCACCTACTTCCAGCAGTGCGGCGGCTACGACTGCAAGCCTGTGGCCGCCGAGCTGACCTACGGGCTGGAGCGCATCGCGATGTACCTGCAGGGCGTCGAGAACGTGTACGACATCGAGTGGGTCAAGGGCGTGAGGTACCGCGAGGTCTTCCACGCCAACGAGGTGGAGATGTCGAAGTACGCGCTCCACGAGTCCGATCCGCAGATGCTCTTCCAGCTCTTCGAGGCCTACGAGAAGGAGTGCAAGCGGCTGGTCGTGGAGAAGGCGTTGCCGCTGCCGGCCTACGACTACGCGCTCAAGTGCAGCCACGCCTTCAACCTGCTCGACGCGCGCGGCGCCATCTCGGTGACGGAGCGTGCCCAGTACATCAAGCGCGTGCGCGACAACGCGCGGCTCTGCGCCGAAGGCTACCTGGCGATGCGTGAGCGGCTGGGCTACCCCCTCTGCAAGACGCGGTGGACGGTGGGTGAACAGCCGCCGCTCCTCGAGGGCAAGCCCGCGAGCGAGTACTGGAAGACGGTGTCCTTCCAGCCGAAGGAGCAGAAGGAGGCGGCCCGTGGCTGAGCTGCTCTTCGAGGTGGGCAGTGAGGAATTGCCCGCGCGCTTCGTGGTGCCCGCGCTCGACGACGTGGAGCGCGCCTTCGTCGATCAGTGCAAGGCGCTGGGCATCACCCACGGGGCGATCCGCCGCTTTGGCACTCCGCGCCGCCTCGCGCTGTACGTGAAGGACGTGCTGGAGAAGACGCCGGACGTCACCAGGCAGGTGCAGGGCCCGTCGGTGAAGGCTTCCTTCGAGCCCGACGGCCGGCCGAAGACGCCCGCCACGAAGTTCGCCGAGAGCGTCAAGCTGCCCGTCGAGAAGCTCAAGCGCGTCGTGACTCCGAAGGGCGAGTACCTGGCCGCCGACGTGGAAGAGAAGGGCCGCCGCGTCATCGAGCTGATGCCCGAGGTGCTGTCCCAGTGCGTGCGGAAGATCGCCTTCGCCAAGTCGATGCGCTGGGGCGACGTGGACCAGGCCTTCGGGCGCCCGTTGCATTGGATCGTCGCGCTGCTCGGGCAGGAAGTCGTGCCCGTGGTGTACGCCGACGTGAGGAGCGGCCGGGTGACGAAAGGCCACCGCTTCTTGTCTCCGGGGCCGATCACCATCGACAAGCCCGCCGACTACGAGGCGCTGCTGGAGAAGGCGCACGTCGTGCCGGACCTCGACAAGCGCCGCGCGCAGTTGGTCGAGCGGATCGAGGCCGCGGCGAAGAAGGCGGGTGGCACGCTGCTCAAGGACGAGGAGCTGGAGGCGCAGGTGGTGAACCTGGTGGAGCTGCCCTCTCCGGTGGTGGGCAGCTTCGAGGAACGCCACCTGGATCTCCCGCCCGAGGTGTTGATCCAGGAGATGAAGAGCCACCAGCGCTACTTCTCCCTCACCGGCCCGGACGGGAAGCTGCTGCCGAAGTTCATCGCCGTCTCCAACACGCCGGTGAAGGACGAGAAGCTGTCGGTGAAGGGCTACGAGCGCGTCTTGAAGGCCCGCCTCACCGACGGCCGGTTCTTCTTCGACGAGGATCGCCGCACGCCCTTCGCCGATCGGGTGACGCGCCTGCACCGCCGCACCTGGGTCGCCGCGCTGGGCAACATGGCCGAGAAGACGGATCGGATCCGCGCGCTGGCCATCGCGCTCGCGGAGCTCACCGGGAAGGGCAGCGTTCGGGCGACGGTGGAGCGCGCCGCCTCGCTCTGCAAGGCCGACCTCGAGACCGGCATGGTGGGCGAGTTCCCCGAGCTGCAGGGGGTGATGGGCCGCGAGTACGCGCTGGCGTCGGGTGAGCCGAAGGAAGTGGCGCTGGCCATCTTCGAGCACTACCTCCCGCGCGGCGCTGCCGACGGGCTGCCCACGCAGGATCCGGGCGCGCTGATCGGCCTGGCGGATCGCCTCGACTCCCTCTGCGGGCTGTTCGGCATCGGGAAGAAGCCCACCGGCGCCAAAGACGACTTCGCCCTGCGCCGCGCCGCGATCACCTTCATCCGGATCGTCATCGCGCGCGGCTACCGCTTCTCTCTCGGCGCCGCCGTCGACGAGTCCTTGAAGCTGCTGGCGTCCAAGCACGCCGAGGCGAAGAAGAAGGCGGGCGACGCCCCGGTGAAGGACCAGGTGCTGGACTTCTTCAGAGGTCGCCTCGAGTCGCTTTGGCGCGAGTCGCACCGGGCCGACGTGGTGGACGCGGTGCTGTCCGCCGGCTTCGATGATCTCGTCGCCACGAGTAAGCGCCTCGAAGCCCTGTCCACCTACGTGAGCCGCCCCGACTTCGCGGCGCTGGCCGGCACCTTCAAGCGCGTCGCCAACATCGTCGAGAAGCAGGCGAAGGACGTCACCCGCGCGCCGGTCGACGACAAGCGCCTCACCGACGACGCGGAACGCGCGCTCTACGCCGAGGTCTCGAAGGTGCGGGACGCAGTGAAGGCCGCGCTCGGGGCCGATGACTTCTCCGGCGCGCTGGCGAAGGTGGTCCCCCTCAAGGCCCCCGTCGACACCTTCTTCGACAAGGTGATGGTGATGGCGGAAGACAAGGCCTTGCGGGAGAACCGCGTCCGGCTGTTGATGGACATCGCCGCGCTCTTCGCGACGGTCGCCGACTTCTCGAAGATCCAGTCGGAATCCTGAGGAGTTTCTTTGTGTTGCTTGCCGTCGGTGGCGCGGCCTAGGGTGCGCCGCCTTTTCATGCGGATCCTGACTGCCAGCGTGCTGGTGCTCGCCTTGTCGGGCTGTCCGACGACGGGGGCCTACACGGGCCCGCCGATCAACCAGCTCTACTACCCCACGGGGATCGTCCACGTCGATCGCCCGGGCAACCCGCACGGCCTGCTCTTCGTGGCCAACGCGAACTTCGACAAGCGCTTCGCCACCGGCAGCGTGGTGGGCTTCGACCTCAATCGCATCCCCGGGATCCCGCCCTTCGGCGCCTTCGACCCCGATGGGGGGGCGCCGCAGCTCGCCGCGCTCAACATCCAGGCGGAGGCGGTGGTGCAGGTGGCCAGCTTCACCGGTGAGATGGCGGGGCTCGAGACGCGCGACGGGGGCGTGCGCCTCTACGTCCCGTCCCGCAGCGAGGGGAACAACTTCCATGCGATCGACGTGGCCATCGGGCCTGACGACCAGCCGGCGTTGAGCTGCGTCCTCCCGCCGGACGCCCCTGCCAACGCGAGCCTCACCGACTGCCCCGCCACGGCGCCGTCCCTCACCACGTTCGAGTTCAGCGAGAGCGGCCTGCCGCGCGCGCCAGCGCCGTTCGGAGTCAGCGTGCGCGCGCGCAGGTGTGCCGGCGCGGACGACTGCGGGGCAGGGCGATCCTGCGACAACGGCACGTGCCGCGCCGCGAACGGGGACCTCTTCGGAGACGTGTGGGTGACGCACATCACCCAGGCCGACTCCCCTCTGGCGAGCGGGAAGGATCTGCAGGCCTTCGCGGTGCGCCTGGACTCCGACTCCCTGGCCCTCACGGAGTCGAACTACGTGTGGCTGGGGCCCGGCGCGACCAGCAGCGTGGTGCAGGGGCAGCGCTGGGCGTACCTGAGCGGCCGCTACAACTCCTCGACGCAGTCGGTGAACCTCATGCGGCTGGCCGAGAAGCGGAAGGTGATGGACTCGAGCGGCAACCCGGTGGTGGTGGACGCGGTGGTGAGCGCGGGCCTCGAGTCCACCTACCGCGTCGGAGAGGCCCGGGGCGTCGCGCTCTCGTCTGACGAGAAGCGGCTGTACCTGTTGGGGCGCGCGCCGGACTCGTTGATCGTCGTGAACATCAGCGACCCCACGGGCGACGCGCCGCTCCTCGACGTGGTGCGGGCGGTGCCGCTGCCGGAAGGCTCGAACCAGATCCGCACCATTCCCCGGCCGGGCCGGAGCGATCTCGTCGCCATCACCTGCACCGGGCAGGGGGTGGTGGTGCTGTACGACGACGACGTGGGCGACCTGGTGGCGCAGGTGCAGGGCGTGGGCCTGCAGTCCTTCGGGCTGGCGGTCGCGCTGCGCCCGCCTGGCGCTCGCCTCTTCGTCACCAACTTCTCCGACGGGCGGGTGGCGCTCATCGACATCCCGGATCTCAACCGTCCCCAGGAAGCGCGCATCGCCGGGTACCTGGGCGCCCAGCAGCTCTGCCTCACGCGCGGGGCCACGACGCCCGGCTGCATGAGCAATGAGGTGGCGCAGTGAGGTGGGTCGCGCTGGTGGCGGGCATGGCGCTGCTGTTCGCGTGTTCCCAGACGCCGACGAGCAGCCTGGCCAAGCTGGTCGGCTCGCAGGATCTGGTGCTGGTGGACGAGCTGCCGGGCGAAGGAGGGCTGGCAGATCTCGCGATCGTCGACGGGCGCTGGGTGACGCAGGGGACTCCGTCCAAGTACCTCTTCGTCACCTCGGTCGACACCAACGAGCTGCGGGTGCTGCAGCTGTACCGTCCAACCCAGCTCGGCCGCTCCTTCGTGCCCGCGCCCAACCCCATCGAGACACTGTCCATCCCCGTCATCGCGCGGCCATCGATGCTGGCCGTCGACGAAGGGCTGAACGCGAACGGGGCGCGGGTCACCGGCAGCTACGTGTACGCGGCGCGACCAGGCAGCGCGGTCATCTCCATCGTCGGTACAGCGCCCAGCGAGCTGCGCGTCGTGACGCCCAGTCCCATCCCCACGCCGGGGCCCGTGACGGCCCTGGCCGCGTGGATGGGGAGCGGCCTCACGAAGCTGCCCGACACGACCGAGCTGTTCGTCGCCACCTTCGACGGCCGGCGCGGCGCGGTGTACCGCGTTCCACTCCCGTCCAGCCCGGCGGTGCTGCGCGCGGCGATCGCCAACGCCACCCCGGCGAACCCGGCGATCCAGGCGGAGATCCTCTTCGACGTCGACGCCGAGGCGGTGATGGCGCTGCAGGTGATGCCGCCGCTCGCGGGCCGCACGGTGGATGGCCAGCCCTTCTGCGACACCACCGCCTGCCTCGCCATCGCCACCCGGCGCGCGGCGGGCCTCGACGGCCGGAACCTGCTCATCGATCCGAAGTCCCTGCGCGCGGTGCCGCTCGACTTCCAGGGGCCGGTGCGCGACTTCGCCACCATCGGCAACGGCTTCCGCCTCTTCGGGGTCCTCGACGAGGAGAAGTGCGGCAGCGCGGAGTGCGGAGGGGTGCTCGCGGTCGATACGGGCGCCGCGTCGGGCGCCACCGGCTTCGCGCGCGCCCTCGATTTCTCCGGCGAGCCGATGTTGCCCATCACCACCGGCGGCTCCTTGCCCACCGGCCTGGCGCTGGGGCAGGGCGCGCAGCTGCGGCAGACGCTCGAGGTGTACGACGCCGGCAGCAACACGCGGGAAGTGGGCCTGGCTCTGGTCGGGTACGATCTGCTGGGCGTCGTCGCGTCCTCCAACGGACAGCTCACCTTCTTCGACGGGCTCGCTGGCATGCCCATCGACTACGACGCGCGGCGTACGACGGTCTCGAGCGCCAGCATGCTGGTTCCCGCGGTGCTGAGCGACGGGGGCATCGCCTTCACCGGCGCCGACGGAGGCTTCATCGGGTACACCGCCGAAGGGCCGCTCACCGAGACCATCCCTCCCGTGCAGGACGGTGGCATCAGCACGGAGCCGTGGAGGATCATCTCGGTCGGGAACCCGGACGGAGGCGACGGCTCTCCGTACGTGCTGGATGTCTCCGATGGCTACCTGCTCACCCAGAACCTGGTCGTCATCTACGAAGGGCTGCTGCCCGGCCTGGTGAGGCAGCCCACCACCTACTCGGACGGGACGACCCTCTTCGTCACCACCGGGTACGAAGGCCGCGCCAGCCCCGGAGATCGCGTCTTCTTCTATGTCGACTCCGTGCCCGACGGTGGCTTCACCGACGGAGGGGTCACGGCGGTGGGGGAGTGCGGCCAGGCGCGCGTCACCGCGGTCGATGCGGGCATCCTGCTGGTGGACTCGCTTCCACCCGAGTGCGTGGACCGCACCAGCTTCAGCGTGCGCGCTTCAGGCCTGAAGCCCTATGTCGCTGCGGCCGACCTC
Organism: Myxococcota bacterium; assembly: GCA_040752975.1. GTDB lineage: Bacteria > Myxococcota > Myxococcia > Myxococcales > Myxococcaceae > JADLDB01. The sequence continues at coordinate 1,422 of JBFMHF010000198.1, read as the reverse complement.
GAAGGCTACCTGGGGCGGGCGGCCGTTGGTGACACCCTCACCTACACGCGCCGCTACCTCGTCAAGCCGTTCGGGTGGACCGAGAACCGGCCTGCGCTTCGGGTGACGCTGGGCGACACCTTGCCACTGGTGACGGGCGCTTACTGGACCTTCGCCCTCGAGGGCGGCCTGGCGAGCTACGTGATGAGCATCGACTCCCAGAGCTGTTCGTCGCCCTGGCTGCCCGGTCGACTGGCGATGGCGCGGCTGCCCACCCTCTATGAGGGGGGGACGACCGACTTCCCGTGGACGGTGGCCGGGGTGCTGCCCTCGGGCAACTCGGTGTACGAGATCCCCCTGTCTGGTGCGTTCCGGGGGGCCGTTACCAGTACGGACGGGCTGCGGTGCTATCGGTAGATTGGCCCTGCCTTCAAAGGGCTGGTATCCTTGGCGCAGCCGACTCGAAGAAGGGTTAACGAGCTCCCGACATGATGGACCCAGCCAGCCGTCCGCCGCGGAAAGTCGCCATCGCCGATCACATCTGGCAGGCCTTCGAAGACATGGCCAGCCAGATGGGCTCGGATCGCGATGCGCTGATCAACCAGGCCATGTTCATGTTCGCGCGACTCAACGGCTTCCTCGAAGGAGCCGGAGGCGGAGGGAGCGCCCGCCCGTCGAATGGGACACCTCCCCGCGCGCCGCAGCGCCCCGCCGCGGGCGCCGCCCCACCGCAGCTCAAGCCGGTGCAGCAGCCCCAGGGCTCGCTGGATGATGATCCGGTCCGCCGCCAGGTGCAGGAGAAGGTGCTGGAGACGGCTGCCGAGCTCGAGCGCCTCATCAAGTCGAAGAACCAGGGCGGGCAGCCTCCACCGGAAGCCGACGGTGGCGGAGACGAGGGCTTCGACAACGAAGTCGACGTGGACGTGGGCGCGTCCGACGCGAGCGGCGCGCCGGCCCTCTACATGATGCTGGAGGGCGGAGAGCTCGATCGCATCGCGAAAGAGCGCTTCGTGATCGGCCGGGGCAAGCACTGCGACTTCGTGATCAACTCCGGCAAAGTGTCCCGCGAGCACGCGGTGATCGTCCGCGACGGCGGCGAGTACTTCATCGAGGATCTGGGCTCGTCCAACGGCACCTGGTTCAACAAGCAGCGGATCAAGCGCCGCAAGGTCGAGGACGGCGACGAGTACTTCATCTGCAGTGAGAAGGTGAAGTTCGTCTACCGTTGAAGCGCTTGGCACCCCCGGCTCGGGTCTGATTGAGTTCCCGGACCATCGCCTCTCAGTCCACCCTCTTCCTGCTCTTGACCGCCGCGCTGGTGCTCTGCGTCGTGACCGATCTGATGCGCCGGCGGATCTACGACGTGGTGACGCTGCCGGCGGCGGCGTCGGCCCTGGGCCTGCGCGCCTGGTTCGATGGGCTGGGTGGGCTCGAGGCGGGCTT
>JBFMHF010000197.1:0-10573 GCA_040752975.1 Myxococcota bacterium | reverse complement strand
GGGCCTGGTTGAGGTATTCCCGCGCGCGCGACCCTAGGAAGCCCTGCCGGCTGTCACGCGAGTCCATCATTCCTCCACATCCGTAGCGGCGCGCCGACTTCCGTCACCCGACTCAGCGGCGCCGGCGCCCGGCCGGCCGACGTCCAGATGAGGCCAGCGGCACATTCTTCGTTCAACACCACCGCCCCGTGCGGGCCGCGGGCGACGCCGAAGAAGGCGGGCATGACGCCGGTGAGGGACTGCAAGTCGACATCGCTGAAACTCGGGAGCCCCACGCCCCAGTGCTTGTGGACGTTGAAGACGCACGCTTGCTGCTCGCGCGCCAGGCGCAGCATCCTGGTGATGGCCGCCGTCGAATACTGGGCGCCGACGCCCGGTGCCAACTCGTACTCGTCGTCGTGCAAGGGAACGTAGTCGTAGGCCACCAGCAACTGCGTGTCTCCTCGACACAGGATGAAGCCGACGCGCTCGTAGGCGAAGGCGTGGGGCCGGTGGAGCTCTTTGCGGACGTCGGCCAGCATGCCAGCGGCAATCCGGAGGTGGCTCATCCCAGGCCTCGCAGGTGGTTCATCAGCATCTGCACCAGTGGCAGCGACGCGGGCACATCCTTGTAGGAGTAGGCGTGCCAGTTCCTGTCGGCGATGCGGGCCTGCACGTGCCAGTTGGGTGCGCCCCGTCCGTTCACCTTCTCGGCGAAGAAGAGGCGGGACGGGTAGCCGTCGCGCGAGTGCGGGCACAGCAGAACGTCTACACGCGCGGGTGCGCAGCCCGGGGGCATGGCGCACTGCTGCACCAGTACGTACTCCTTGCCGCCGTCCGTCAGCACGGACACCGCGCCCAGCGGCTTGAGGGCGTCGAGCTGCTCTTGGGCGAAGGCGCTCACGAGGCTTGGCCTACCGGCTGGTGACAGACGAATTCCTCCCCGCCCTTCAGGGTGATGCGGCCATCGACGCCCACCTCCGTGAAGTCGGGGAGCAACTGGAGGCTGTAAGTCGAGGGGCAGCCGGCCGCGGTCCGGATGGTGAGGCCCGTCTGGCTGCCTCGGTGGATGGAGACGGCCTGTCCGTTGACGGTGATGGTGACGGTGTCCTGCCGGCGATGAGGCTCGCCGCGACCGCCGTCGTGGGGGGTGGGGGTGTCCGAGTGGCTCATTGTACTTGGTCCTTTCAGAGGAGCTGGTGCCCAGACGTTCAGTGCGCCGCGTCCTGACGCCCCATGGCGGCACGAAGACGCCGGGCGCATCGCGAGTGTGCGTTTCCCCTCGGTCAGCTTGCGGGCGGTCAAGAAGTGGAATACTCGATCGCTAGGCTGAGCTAGGCGGGAGTTTGGCCAATGAGCACCACCATGCGCTACCCACTTTTCTGCGGCTTCCGCGAGGTCGTCGTCGGCAGGAAGTTCGCCGCCGGCGTCGAACTCAACGGCCGGGCCCTGGCGGAGAAGGAGCAGGGTGGCTGGTGGCTCTACGGCGTCAATCCCGGCGCCATCGCCGGCAGCGGCATGGACCTGAGCGCCGCGGTCGCGGATTTCCGCTTGAGGCTCAAGGGCGTCCTGTTCGACTTCGCCGCCGACGCGGACGATTTCGAGTGTTTCAGGAAGGAAGTACTGGCGTTCTTCAAGAGCTCGGACGCCGAGACCGAAGCCGAGTGGCAAGCGGCGCGCGACCTCGTCCGCGCCGGGAAGGTCGACCTCAAGGGCATGCGGAAGGAGAAGGCCGAACGGCCCCGCAGCGCTCGCGTCGTACTCCTCAAGCTCGCTCCCCAAGAGAACGTACTCGACAAGGGTGCTTCACTCGCAGCGTAGCTGTCGCCGGGTCGGCCGATGAGCTCTTTTGGCACCGTTGGCCTCAAGCGCATCTGGGACATGCTGGAGCACTGCGCGCCTGGCTTCGAGAAGAAGAAGACGACGCACAACTGGCGCGTCACGTGGAACGGAAACTGCTTCCCGTCTTTGCCGCTCGGCCCGCATGGGAAGCGCGACAACGCGGAGATTCAGGTCGGGCACATCAAGAAGATGGCCAGGACACTCGGCATCTACGACTGTGCATTGGCGTTCCTGGACCTCTAAGACACGCCTCGAAGCCTCGTCCCGGGGCAGAGCTTCCCAAGGACGACGACGACGCAGACGAGGTGGACGAAGCCGGGAAAGTCCTCGGCCTTGTGCTTCCGCGTATCGAGAACGACGCCGTCCTCCGCCTCGGCGAGGAGGCGGATGTAGTGCTCACGCAATCGCGGCGATGAGCATCCCGACCACGGTCGGCGCGTTCCTTCACGCGACGGCGAGCCGCTCCAGGCACACGCGTGCCGTTCGCCGCGCGGGCGTCGACGACTGACCGGAGCGCCAACCTCTCCGGGTGCGCTCGAGCTCGAAAATGGAGCGAGTTCGACCTGCGTCGAGGACGGAAGCGCATCTCTAGGAAGGACCCCCACGCTCCCCAGGCAGAGCCCGGCGCCGCGGAGATCTTGGTGCGACGGAAGAGCTTGCGGGCGCCAGCGCCGTCACGGCCGAGGAGCACGACGTCCATCCGTCCAGCGCCATCGAGGCCGGCGGTGAGGTCGAGCCACATCATTCCGGCGGGGAGCCCCGCGGAGAAGTCGGTCCACCCCACCCACGAATTCGAGCCGGGAGCGGTCTCCCAGCGCGTCATCACCGAGGTCGGCGTGCTGACGAAGAGCTGCTGGTAGCCGCCAGTCGTGCCGACGGCGAGCGCGTTCCCGTTGGGCACTACGCCGAGATCGACCTCGTTCTCCCACGCCGCGTTCCAGGTGCCCAGCTTGCGGCGCGTCCGCACCTGACCCGCGGCGTGCAACGTGAAGACCTGCGCCGCCACGCTGCTCGTCGACGCGGCTTCTACGTCGATCGGCTCGGTCGACATGCTCGAGCCGGAGAAGAAGACGCCCCAGCCGCTCCACGCACCGCCGCTCGTCTCCCAGAGGTTCCACAGGCGGCGTGCCGGAGGACACGACGCACGACTACCGGGTCGCGCTCCCTCCCGCCGTCACCGAGGCCGAGGCCTTCGAACTCGCACGGGAGTTGCTGGGACGACCCACCTCACCGCCGAGGACGCTCAACCGTGCCGGCTGAAGATCAACCCAGGCTCGCTTGCGTCCGCGAGGGCTTCGTGGTGGGTCATTCTCCATGCGCCTCCTCGTCCCCCTGGCGATGGCCCTTTCGCTGCTGTCCGCCTGCGGCTCCACCCAGAAGCAGTGCACGCCCTCCACCTGCGCGTCGGGGTGCTGTGACCCGAACGGGACGTGTCAGTCCTCGTCTCAGCTGGCCTGCGGTACGAATGGCGGCCTCTGCATTGCGTGCCTCGCCAACCAGACCTGCGTCTTCGGCGTCTGCGTGACGACGGTTTCGGGCGGCGGCGCTGGTGGTGGCTCGGGCGGTGGCGGTACGGGCGGAGGCGTGGGCGATGGCGGCCTCGGCGGAGGAGCAGGCGGAGGTGGCGGCGTGGGGGGCGGCGGTGGAGGGGGCGCTGGCGGTGGCATCGGCGGAGGGGCGGGCGGAGGCGTCGGTGGTGGCGGAGGCGTCGGCGGCGGAACGGGCGGCGGCGCTCCGAGCTGCGGCGGGTCGTGCACCGGCTGTTGTCAGGGCAGCACCTGTGTCACGGCGGTCTCCACCAGCGCGTGCGGCAGCTTCGGCGCGACGTGCATGGCGTGCGCGGCGGGCACGGCCGACAACTGCGACACCGGCGAATGCGCCTGCGGCTTCGGCCCTCCGTGCGGCCCGGGCTCGCGCTGCATCAACAGCCAGTGCGTCTGTGACAGCACCAGCTGCGCGGCGGGCTGCTGCGAAGGCACGGACTGCGTCACCTCACGCACCGTCTCGCAGTGCGGCAGCAATGGGCAGGCCTGCGTGGCCTGCGACACCTCCCTGGCGAACAACTGCGGCAACGGGACTTGCCGGTGCGGCACGGGCCCGGCGTGCGGGGCGGGTCAGCGGTGCTTCAACAGCCAGTGCGTCTGCGACGGGACGAGCTGCCCCACCGGCTGCTGCAGCGGCGCCACCTGTCGCGCGCCCGGTACGACGACGGCCTGCGGGACGGGCGGCGTGGCGTGCACGACGTGCGACGCGACCCGGGCGGACAATTGTGGCCCCCTGGGTTGTCAGTGCGGCGGAACGCCCCAATGCCCCGTAGGCGTCCCCTGCCAGGCGGGGACATGCGGAGGCGCCCCACGAACCTGGGTGCCCGTTTCCGTCGCTTTCCGTCCGCCGGCTCGCCACGGGCACGCGCTCGTCTATGACAGCGTCAGACAGCGGGTGGTGCTGTTCGGCGGCTTCGGGACCTCAGCCCTCGGTGACACCTGGGAATACGACGGCCTGCAGTCGAACTGGACGCAGCGAACCGTCACCGGCCCCTCGGCGCGCGGTTACGCCCAGGCCGCCTTCGACGCCTCGCGCGGAGTGATGGTCCTCTTCGGGGGCTATGACAACAGCTTCTCTCTGCTCAACGACACCTGGGAATGGAACGGTATGTCCTGGACGCGGCGCATGCCCTCCGTCAGCCCTCCGGGACGCGTCAACGCCGGCATGGCCTATGACCCCGTTCGCCAGCGCGTCGTCCTTTTCGGCGGTGAGGGCAGCGGCTCGTTGAGCGACACCTGGGAGTGGAACGGCACCATGTGGACGCAGCGCTCCGTGACCGGTCCTGCCATCGCCAGCACGGCTCTCATCTACGACCCCGTCCGCTCGCGGCTGGTGGCCGTGGGGGGAATGCTGGCCGGCAACCCCATCGCCGACACCTGGGAGCTCGCCGGCACCGGTTCCTGGACACAGAACAGCGCGGCCACCGGGCTGCCCGCGCGCTACGCGCTCGCCGGCGCCTGGCATGGGTTGCTGGGAAGGCTCGTCGTGGCCAACGGCACCGACGGCGCGACGATGTTCTCCGGGTCCTACGAGTCGAGCGGGGGGACGTGGACGGCCCACCCCACCAGTCCCACGGCACGCGGGTGGACGCAGATGGTGTACGACTCCGTCCGCGGGAGGCTGGTCCTCTTCGGCGGCTACAGCTCCACGGGCAACCTCTCCGACACCTGGGAGTACTACTGAACCGGCTCTCTCAGAGGTAGCGCACGGGCTCGCCGACCTCGGGCTTCTTCAGCTCGGCCAGCACGTTGGCGGGCAGCTTCGCCTTGAGTGCATTCACCATCGACTGGCTCCCGGCGTAGTCGTGGTGCTCGGCGTCCAGCAGTTGCTGAATGTCGCTTCGGGAGATGGCGGGCAGGTTGTAGCGCTTGAGGAACTCGCCGAAGACCTCGTCGTCGCGCCAGCTGTCGTCGATGTCCAGCGACTGCGCGAAGCCGATGACGGCCAGCAGCTTGCGATCCACCGGGTCCAGCTTCTGCTCGCCGGACGACTGCAGCCAGCGGTTCAACTCGTAGACGCACGTGGCGCGCAGCGCCTCTTCCGACATGTGCGAGTAGCGCGCGTTCACCGTCATCCGGTACTCGGGCTGGCCGTCCTTCCCCTTCGCCTTCTCGAACTTCACCACGGCGGCCTCGCCCGCCTTCGGCTCGAACCAGCCGCCGGCGATGACGCGCGAGTGCTCGTTGACGTCCCTGAGAATGCCGTTGAATTCGCTCACTGTGTTCAGCACCTGAGCGGCGATGCCCAACTTCGTCCCGTCCAGGAGGTCGGCCGGGCGATCCTGCTTCACCGGGCGGAACTCGCGGCGCGTGTCTTCGGCCACCGCGAAGGTGGACACGTTGAAGTGCTTGTCGAGGTAGTCGGCCTGCCCGTCGTTGTCGCGGTCGAGCACCTTCTCGCGCACCAGCGTGCTGATGGGGGTGACGAAGTTGTTGCGGTCCCAGTGGCCGTCGGTGCGGTCGAGGAAGGGAGTGATTTCGTCCCAGCCCTTGCGCTGGCTGATGAACTTCGCCAGCGCGTCGATGTCCGTGTCCGTCGAGGAGCTGCCGTAGGTGGTGGCGTACTGGAGGTTGGGGAACTTCTCCTTCATCGCGTCGATCTGCGACTTGCCCACGCAGAGGTTGGTGAAGAAGAGCTGCCCGTCACCGCCGTCGGGCAGCGGGTCCTTCCGCTTGATGCTGCTGGTCTGGTTTTTCCCCCAGTTGGAGTGGCCGTCGTAGCCGACGATGTGCACCGACTTGTCGCCCACCTTCTCCAGGAGGCTGGAGCCGCCGCCCAGCCGCGTGCGGATCTCGAACTTCGTCTCGCCGTGCTGTGGGTCGTTGAAGGTCTTCTGGTACACGCCGCTGCCCGCGGCCGTCTCCTTCCAGCCCGAGCGCGTCAGGTTCGAGCGGAAGCCCGAGAGGAACTCGTCGCCCACCTGCCAGTCCAGCTTGATGGTCTTGTTGCCGTTGGCGAACCACTTCTCGTAGGGCGGCTTCAAGGGCGCCAGCGTCGTCATCAGTGCGTCGGCCACCTTCTTCGCGTCGCCCGACTGCGCGGCGGGTGAGTTGGAGAGGTGGAAGATGAGGCTCTCCTTGAGCCGCTGGTTGGGCTCGGCCTTCACCAACGCCTCGTAGGCCTTGAGCATCGGCGTGGCGAGCTCGGGCTCTTTCGTGCCCTCGAGGAGGTGGAGCAACACCGCGCCCGACGACGCGCGCGCCTGCAGCGCCTGCTTCTCGTCGAAGCCCGCCGGGTTGGACGTGGACAGCGTGGGCCCGAGCTGCTCGAAGGCCTTCTGGCGCAAGTCCTTCGGCAGCCCGGCGAAGAGGTTTTCGCGCGCGTTGTCGACCAACTCACCCGCGCGGTACAGCGCGTCGCCCTTCTCCAGTGAGGTGCGCGGCGGCGAGCCGTTGGAGTGGACGGTGAAGCTGCCGTCCGCGCCGAGGTACACCGGGCGCTGCGAGGGCGTGGGGTCCAGGTTCACCACCTGCCCGGGGGCGGGCGGGCGCGTCGGTTCCAGCAGGGGCTTCAGGAGGTCGGCCGCGCCGGACGCGAAGAGATCCTTGTACTGGGTGAGGGCCTGGCGCAGCTGCGACTTCTCGTAGCTGGTGATCTTCCCGTCGGCGGTGGCGCGGTTGACGAGCGCCTGCGCTTCGTCGCGGGTGATGGTGCGGTCGGCGGCGGCGTTGCGCGCCAGGGTGCGGATGGATGACGGCATGGCGAGGCTCCCCTTCCCTCTTGCGAGTGAGGGCCTTCACTTACCCCAGCCAGCCCTGCGAGCGCCAACAGGTGCGGCGCCCGGCCGATGAAGACCGTCGTCGACCGGCCTCCGAGTCACCTCTTCGGTGCGCCCGCGTCGGGCGTCAGAGGCGGCGGCGCCCGAAGCGGCTTCACTTTGCCGTGGTCGAGCACCAGGGCCTCACCGGTGAGTGGAACGAGGAGGAAGCGCTCGCCACCCAGCGCGAGGAAGGCCGCGATGCCGGGAGAGACGCCGACGGCGTGGCGCTCGGGCCCGTAGCTCACCTTGCCGATGGACTGCACCGGCTCGAAGGCGAGGTCCTTCGTCACGCGGACGAGTTGCTGCTGCTCGAGGCCGTAGAGCGCCGCGGCGGCATCGTCCCAGGCCAGCGCGCGGAGGTAGCGGCCGCGCAACCTGTTGCCCTCGCGGGCGGGTTTGCCGTCAGCGCCGTGGAGGCGGACGCGGGTGGTGGCGTCGAAGTGACTCATCGACCAGGCGACGGCCCAGCCCGACGGCGTCCAGGCGATGCCCACCGCATTCCCGAGGGAGTCGTAGTGCTTGCTCCACGCGCCGGTGGAGACGTCGAGCAGCCAGAGGTGGCCGCCCCACTCGCCGAAGCCGGTGCCGATGGCGAGGAAGGCGCCGTGGCTGGCGAGGGCGTGCGGGCGCTCTCCGAAGCCGCGGCCCTTGACCTGGTCCTCGAATTCAGGCGCTTCCCAGTACTTCCCGTCGAGGAAGGAGTGCACGCCGGGGCCGCAGGTACCCACGGGCGCGCCGTTCACCACCGCGAAGGCGGAGCAGGGCGCGCGCGGCGGCTTGGACTTCACCAGGTCCCACTGGGCGCCGGCGTCGTCCCAGGTGAAGACGCGCGTGCCGTCGAAGCCCCAGAGGACGCCCCCGCTGCGCTCGATGGCCACCAGGCCGTCGCCGTTGAGCTTCTTCGTCAGCGCGGCGTCGTACTCGAGGTCCTTCGCGCTCCACGCGCGGACGGTGCCGGTGCCGTCGGCGACGAGCAAGCGCTCATTCCAGGTCGCAGCGGTGGGGCGCGGGGCGGCGTCGGCGCCGGCGAGGAGAAGGACGAGCGAGGGGAGGAGCACCTCGCGGATGCTAGTGGAACGCGCGTCGCGACGGTGAGCCCGCGACCTGACGTCAACCGAGCCAGGCGCCGAGTGCGCGCACGGCCTCGTCCGCGGCGCGGAAGACCGGGAGCCCACCGGCCTCGAGTGCGCGCACCAGGGGCTCGTAGTGCGGGCCCGCGTCCACCACCGCCACCACTGGCTTCGTCGTCTCGCGGAAGAGGACCGGCAGGGTGCGCGCGAGGCTGGTTTCGTGGCGCAGCGTCTCCTTCTCGTCGGGCGCGTCGGCCAGCGTGGAGAGCGCGGGCGACATGGGCACCACGCCCAGCACCAGCGCGTCCACGCCGTCGTCGGCCAGCACCGCGCGGGCGATGTCGAGGTGCACCGCGTCGGGTGCGACGGGCGTCACGTCGAGCGGGTTCTTCACGTCGACCAGTTCGTCCACCTTGCAGCGGTGCAGCGCCGCGCGCACGGCGTCCTTCGTGGAGGAGGACAGGTGCGCCAACTCCAGCGCGTACCTCTCGCCGCGAAGGGAGTCCGCCATGCCGACGGCCTCGAAGCCGGCGTTGCTCATCAACATCACGCGCCGTCCACGCACCTCCCGCCCGGCGAGCGCGCAGGAGACGCGGACCAGCCCCTCGAAGTCAGCAAACGACTCCGCCACCAGCACGCCCGCCGCCCGCGAGAGGTGCCAGCACACGCGCGCATCCCCGGCGATGGACGCGGTGTGCCCCGCCGCCGTCCCCGCGCCCTCGGGAGAGCGCCCACCCTGGTAGAGGACGACGCGCTGGCCGGTTTTCCTCGCGCGCCGCGCCGCCTCGAGGAAGCGCCGGCCATCGAGTGGCTGAAAGCCCTCCACGTACACCGCGATGACGCGCACCTCGTCGTCGCGCGACACGTAGTCGACGACTTCGCCGATGGTGAGGTCCATCTGGTTTCCGGCGCTCACCAGGTAGCGCGGTGAGAGCTGCGTCAGGTGGCTCGTGCGCGTCAGGGTGAAGGCGCCCGACTGGCTGATGAAGGCGAGGTTCTTCAGCGGGCCCTGCGTGCGCGGCTGCTTGTGCGCGGGGATGAAGGTGGTGTCGTAGCCGCCCGGCACGGACGCGACGCCCATCGAGTTGGGGCCGAGGACGAGGGGCCCCTTGCCCGGCGTCGCCCGCGAATCAGCCAGCATCGCTTCCAGCTTTCGCTGCGTCGCCGCGCCGCCCTCCTTCTCAGCCATGCCTCCGGGGATGACGATGAGGCCCTGCGCCTTGTCGTGGCGAATGAAGCCTTCCAGCAGTTCCGGCACCGCGCTGGCCGCCACCGCTAGCACCGCGAGGTCCACCCGCTGCGGGAGCGCGTCCACCGACGGGAAGCAGCGCACGCCGTCCACCTCCGTCTCGCCGGGCTTGAGTACCGAGAGACGCTCGTTGGAGAAGCCATCGCGCAGGAGGTTGCGCAGGATGACGCGCCCCATGTTGACGCCCTTGCCCGAGACGCCGGCCACGCAGACGGACTTCGGGCGGAAGAAGGCGTCGAGCTTCTCGAGGGGACGCGGCAGAGGCGCAGGCGTCGTCTCCGAGACGCGGGCCAGCGCGTCGACGGCCACCAGTTGCCCGTCGCGGGACAGCATCAGCGGGTTGAGCTCCAGCTCCTCGAGGCGCACCCCGTCCTGCTCCCGGGCAAGGCTGGAGAGCAACGTCAAGAGGCGGCGCCACGTCGCGTCCGTCACCGCCGCCGTGCTGCCGCGCAAGGCCCCCGCGAGGTCCCGGTAGACGAGCGTCTTCTCGAGCGCGACGAGGGCCGCGTCCACGTCCTCGGGGCAGAAGAGGGCCGTCGCTTCCTCCCGCGGCAGCCGGCTGCCGAGGAGCTCCACCTTCACGCCGCCGAAGCCGATGACGCCGACGAAGCCGAAGTCCCGCGTGTGCTTGAGGCCGAGCAGCACCTCCGCGCCGAGGCGCGTCTTGTCGGAGTCGACGGCTTGCATCACCAGCACGCCGCGGAGGTCGGGGCTGCGGCCGTGCGCCTTCGCCCACGCGGCGGCCACCGCGCGCTCGAAGCCGGCGAGGAAGTCCGGCGTCACCTCCGAGGCGTCCGCGAAGCGCACGCCCCCCACGTCCGACTTGTGGAGGATGTCCGGCGAGACGACCTTCACCACCACGCGCCCGGTGAACGTCGGAGGGAGCGCTCGCTCGCGCCGCAGCCACACGTGCGCGGGCACCGGGACGCCCGCGGAGGAGAGGACCTCGTACAACTCCGGCTCCAACAGCACGCGCCGGCCTTCCGAGAGCGCCTCACGCGCGAGCGAGGAGAGACGAGTCGCCGCGTCCGTCATGGGCCTCCGTGCAGGCGCCTCGCCCCTGCGTGATGTGTGAAGCTCCCGTCGGTTGCTCGCACCGGCTCCTTCCCCTCTCCCCGGCCCTCTCCC
>JBFMHF010000196.1:0-10747 GCA_040752975.1 Myxococcota bacterium | reverse complement strand
CTTCGGCGCGGGCGGGGGCGGGGCCTTCTGTGCGACGCCTGCATCCGGCGTCTGGGCGAGGGCCGTGGACGCGACGGCGAGCGACACCGACGCGGCGACCAACAGAGCGCGAGACATGAGCAACGTTTCTCCCCTCGAAGAAGACTCCCGAAGACGAGCGCGGCAATTAGCAGGGTCCGCCCGTCAAGGTGAGGAAAAACAAGGGGCTCGGCGCCCGCCTGTCACCGTGGCGGGGGGCCCTGTCGGAGCTCGGTGAGGACGCCATGGGCGCCTTTGGGGTGGATGAAGGCCACCCGGGCGCCGCCTGCACCGGGCTTCGGTGTCCGGTCGATGAGCTGCGCGCCCTTCGCCTCGAGTTCCTTCAGCGTGGCCTCGATGTCGGCCACCTCGACGCAGACGTGGTGCAGGCCTTCCCCGCGCTTGTCGAGGAACTTCGCCACGCCGCTGTCCGGGGTGGTGGGGCAGATGAGCTCGATGCGGCCCATGCCGTGGCCGAAGATGGCCACCCGCACCTGCTGCTCTGGCACCTCCTCCAGCTCCGGCGGCGCAAAGCCGAGGACGTCGACGTAGTACCTCACCGCGGCGTCGAGGTCCTTCACGGCGATCGCCACGTGGTCCAGGCCCTTCGCGCGTCCCTGCGTCATCGCTTGCTCCTCTCCTTCGCCTTCGGGTTCTTCGGCTGGCAGACAGGGCAGAAGTGCGTGGTGCGCCCGCCCTGGGTGAAGGACTTCACCGTCGTCTTGCAGCGCCTGCAGGGCTCGCCAGCCCGGCCGTAGACGAGGAAGGGGTTGGGCGCGCCCGGCTCCTCGACGTATTCGATCTCGTCGTCGTCGCCCTCGACGTCCAGCGCGAAGGAGATGCCGTCGCGGATCGCCTTCGCCAGCGCGACCCACTCCTGCTTCGACAAGGAGGCCGGCGTGCGCGAGGGGTGGAGGTGTGCGCGGAAGAGCGCTTCCGCCGCGTGGATGTTGCCGAGGCCGGCCAGCTTCGATTGATCCATCAACGCCACCTTCAGCGCCTGCTTCGAGCGACCGATGGCCGCCTCGAGCTGCGCGGCGGACAGCCCGTCCACCAGCGGATCGACGCCCAGCTTCGCCACGGCCTCCACCTGCGAGAGCAGGGAAGCCGGCGCCGGCTCGATGCGCCCGAAGAGGCGGGGATCGCGAAAGTGGATGACGTCGCCTGAGTCGAGGACGAAGCGGGCGCGGCTGTGGGGCACGTCCTCTCCGGCCTTCCGCTTCACGAACTTCCCCGTCATGCCCAGGTGCGCCACGACGCCGCGCCCGTCCGAGAAGGCGAGCATCAGGTACTTGCCGCGCCGGGTGGCGGAGACGAGCTCCCCGGACAGCTTCAGGAAGTCAGCCACCCGGGCTCCGCGGAAGGTGCGGGCCTTCGGGTCGGCCTCGGCGCGGACGAGGCGGTGGCCGTCGAACCACTTCACCAACGAGCGGCGGGCGAACTCGACCTCTGGGAGCTCCGGCATGGCGCCCGGCGCATGTAACGCGAGCGCCGGGGGAAGGAAACCGCCGAGCACCGCCCCGCGCTGCCCGTCTCCCGTCCGCTGGCGTAGGCTCCCTTCGTGGCGGGAAACGGCGACCTCATTCGCTCGATGCGCGCAGGGGGCCGGGGAGGGATGGCCGCCGCCCAGGAGTTCCTCCGCCGGGTGCAGGCCGGCTCCGTCTCCACCCAGGAGCTGTCCGAGGTGCAGAAGGTCGTCTCGTCCCCCGAGCTCCGCGACGCCTTCAAGGCCGTCGCCTCGCAGCTCGAGAACCTCCTGTCCGCGGGGAGCGAGGCCGTCTACCGCGACGTCGACACGCTCCTGCCCGACACCGAACAGCTCACCGACGCGCGCGCGCTGCCCGAGCGCTTCCTCGCCGATCTCACGTTGGTCAAGGGCGAGCTCCTCGAGCACCCGGGCATGACGCGCGGCGAGAAGGCCGAGCGCCTCCTCGCCTTCTTCGAGGCGTACGCGGCCCGCTTCAGCCAACTGGCGAACGGCACGGCACAGGCCAGGCAACCCCAGACGGGAGCCGCGACGCCGCAGGGGCTCTACGGCGCGGTGGAAGTCCAGGCGCAGCTTCCCCCGGCGCTGGGCGAGGCCGAGCTGAAGCGGGCGCTGGAGAAATTCGACAAGGCCCTCACCCGCGCCGGCTTCCAGGAGCTGCGCGCCGACGACGGCCGCACGGGCCTGGAGATCGCCCGCCAGATGCTCCAGGCCTCAACCCCCGAGGCGCTGCGCGAGCTGCGCCCCCAGAAGCTCGACGCGCCCGGGTGGAAGGACAACGCCGCGGTGGAGAAGTCGCTCGCCGCCGAGGTGGCACGCGAGCGGAAGGTGCAGGCCGCCGACGTCAAGCCCGTCATCATCCCGCACGTGAAGACCCAGGGCGGCGTCGCGGGCGCGGCGAAGAAGGACGAGGCCGAGCCGAAGGGCGCGTCGCGGCGCAGCGACAAGGTGCTGGGCGGCCGGATGCTGTGGAACGCGCTGCACCTCCTGCGCGGCGAGGAATTGGACGACGTGCAGAAGAAGGACGCGTTGACGCAGCTGGCGGTGGCAGCGGGCCTGTTGCTCGGCCTCATCGCCCTCCTCGTCGGCCTGCTGGTGTGGATGTAGCCGTCACTTCACCCGCGTCACCTGCTCGGCGATGAGCTCGAGGTGCTCGTCGCCCACCAGGCTGCCCGGCGTCACCAGCGTCTGATTGGGGTCGATGCCCAGCTTCGGACCCAGCGCCAATTCCGCCGCGGAGAGGTGGAGCGACTTCACCACCTCCTGCTTGCCCACCGTCACCCCAGCCCCTTCCTCGAAGGCCTTCACCACCAGCTCGCTGCAATACAGGGCCTCGTCGTCCCACCGGTAGCGGGCGTCGTAGGGCTTCCCCAGCTGGGCCTTCGCCACGGCCACCACCTTCTCCAGCGTCGAGCCAGCCAGGCCCTTCGGCCGCAGCACCGTCACCGTCCCCCCGACGCCGCGCTTCACCCACTTCGCCAGCGGGGTGCGCGACACCGGCTGCACCGCTTCCAGCACGAAGACGCCCTGCGGCGTGCGCTCCACCAACCCGACGTGGGAGTACGGCGACGCGCTGGCCTTGCGGATCAACGCCGAGCGCGACGACTTCGACGTCTGCAACACGACGTCGCCCGTTTGCAGCGTGACTTCGGGCGGTTGCGGCCTCCCGGCCACGGACATGAGGACGACGAGACACCCCAGGCGGAACAAAAGGGCCATGGCGTCCGTCGTGAGCAACGGCCGTTCCACACCGTGTAGGCTAGCCCCGTGACGCGCACCACCTTCACCGCCCTCCTCGCCCTGGCCGTCCTCGGGCCCGCCACCGCCCTCGCTGGCGACTGCGAAGACGACTTCGCCGAGTGCAAAGACGACTGCCTCATCCAGTACGGCGGCTCCATCCGCGTGGAGATGAAGAAGAAGTACGACAAGTGCCTCAAGAAGTGCACGAAGACGTCGAAGCGCTGCACCGAGCGGGTGATGGAGGTGAAGACGAACAACCTGGACGAGGGCGCGCTGGACAACGCGCCCACCAGCGACCAGGTGGACTCCGAGGGCCTGCCCACGCGCGACGAGAAGCCCGCGAAGGACGCGAAGAAGTCGTCGAAGAAGTCCGCTGCCGAGGAGCCCGCCCCCTATGAGGACTCCCCCGCCGAGGAGCCCGCACCGAAGAAAGAGGCCCTGCGGGAAGACGAGGTCCCGAAGTCCTCGCGCACCTCGCTCAAGGTGGAGGAGAAGAAGGCGCCGCCGGAGCCGGCGAAGTCAGAGCCCAGGAAGGAAGAGCGGGCCGAAGCGAAGACAGAGAAGCCCCCCGAGGAGCCCGTCATCCGCATGACGCCGAAGAAGGACGACGGGAAGTCCTCCGGCGATGACTTGCGCGACGACGGACCGCGGGAAGAGAAGCCGGCTGAGGAAGAAGCGCCCCGCCCGAAGCGCCGGGAGAAGCCGAAGGAGCCTCCTCCGAAGAAGGAAGAGGACCACGACGACCTGCGCAACTACTGAAGCGTGGACGTGGCGGGCGGCGTGGGTGAGACTCGAGGGACTCTCGCGGGAGGTCTCATGTCGAAGTGGCTCGTCGTCGCCGTGCTGGCTGTCGCTGCCGTGGCCTGTGGAAACAAGGTGGAGCTCGCGGAGTGCACCTCCATTCCCCCCAACACCTTCAGCGAAGAGCAGTGCCTCACGTACGGCGGAGACGCCGGCTGCGCGCTGTCGAGGCGCGACTCCGTGAGCCTCCCCGACGGCGGCCTCAGCACCACCTGCCACCACGAGAACTGCAGCTCGAAGCCGTACTGCCCCAGCGCTCCCTGACGCTTCAGCGCTGCGCGAGCCGCACGCCCAGCAGCACCAGCGCGCCACCGACGCCCACCTCCCAGACGAGCGCCTCGCCCAACAGCCCCCACGCGAGCAGCGCCGTGGCCACCGGCTGGAGGTTGGTGAAGACGGCCACGCGCGAAGCGTCGGTGCGCGCCAGCGCGTAGTTCCACGCCGCGTAGGCCACCAGGCTGGTGAGGAAGACGAGGTAGCCCAGGCAGGCCCAGCCCAGCGGAGGAATGGCCGAAAGTGCCTCGCTCGTCACCACGAAGGGCGTCACCGGCGCCATCCACAGCCCACCCGCGAGGATGGCCCAGGCCGCCGTCCGCAGCCCGCCGTGTTCGACGGCGAAGGGCCGGGACTGAATCGTCCACGCCACCCAGCTCACCACCGCGCCGAGGATGAAGAGGTCTCCCACCAGCGGCCCCAGCGCTTCGCGCAGGCCGCGTCCGAGGAGCAGCACCGCGACGCCCGAGAACGCGAGGGCGATGCCCACGAGGCGAGTCCTGCTGGCCTGCTCCCGCTTCAGGGCGACGGCGACGAGGTACACGCCGATGGGCGTCAGCGCGTAGAGGAGCGCCCCGTGCGTCGCCTTCGAGCGCGACAGTCCGTACATGAAGAGGCCCTGGTTGACGGGGCCCGCCAGCAGGCCGTAGCCCATCAACCAGGCCCAGGTGCGCCGCGGGGGCAGGCGGGGGCCGGGCAGCAGCGCCAACACCGCCGCGAAGGCCGCGGCGGCCAGCACCAGGCGCAGCGTCACCAGCAGCAGCGGAGACATCACGACTGTCGCCTGCTTCGCCGCGAGGTGGGTGCCCGCGCTGATGGCCGTCTGGACCAGCAACGCGACGAGGACGCCGCGAGGGAGTTGCTGCGCGTCGGCCCTCACCTCGCGCCCCCGGCCTCAGCGCCGCGGGGCCACGGTGTCCTCGCCCTGGCGCCCCCACCCGGGCACCGCGTCGGCAGGCTCGGGCTCTGCCCCCGCCGCTTCACGCCAGCCGCCCCAGCGCCCACTCGGCCGCCTCGCGCACCACGGGCGACGCGTCGGTGCGCAGCGTCTCCAGCACGGCTCGCGCGCCGGCGTCCCTCACCGCCCCGAGGGCGTAGGCCGCGTTCCGCCGCAGCCCGTCGAAGCCCGCGCGGGCCAGCGCCGTCCCCGGCACCCAGCGTTGGTAGTCGTCCTTCGTCATCGCGGCAAGCGCGCGCACCGGCGCCGTCGAGACCTCGCGCGGGGCGAAACGCTCCTGTGCGTCCAGCGGCGTCGCGTTGAAGGGGCAGACGTCCTGGCAGAGGTCGCAGCCGAAGACGAGGTGGCCCAGCGCGCCCCGCAAGGGCTCGGGAATGGGGCCCTCGTTCTCGATGGTCTGGTACGAGAGGCAGGCACGCGCATCGACGACGCGCGGCGCGGGGAAGGCGTCGGTGGGGCAGGCGTCGAGGCAGAGCCGGCACTCGCCGCACACGTCGAGCGGGGCAGGCGCTGCGTACTCGTCCACCGGCGCGTCCAGCACCATCACCGCGAGCACCACCCAACTGCCGAAGCGCGGCGTGATGAAGCAGCCGTTCTTCCCCACCGTGCCCAGGCCCGCGCGCACGCCCCACACCTTCTCCATCACCGCGCCGGCGTCCACCTCGGCGTAGTCGTGCACGCCGGGGAAGCGCTCGCGCAGCTTCCGGCGCAGGGCCCGCAGGCGGTCGCGCATGGTGGCGTGGTAGTCGCGCCCCCGCGCGTAGCGCGCGATGGGAGAGGGTCCGCCGCCCCTCCAGTAATTGCACGCCAGCGCGATGACGGTTTGGGCCCCGGGCAGGAGCCGCGAGACGTCGAGGCGCTCCTCGAGGCGCTCGGCCATCCAGTCGAGATCGGCGTGGTGGCCCCGGGACAGCCAGTCCACCAGCACCTCGCGTGGAATGGGCTCGGCGCGCGCCAGCCCCGCAAGGTCGAAGCCCGCCTCCAGCGCCAGCGCCAGCACCTCGGCCGATGGCAGGGATTTCACGGCGGACTCACCCCGGAGGGCTCGGCGGATCCTTCGGCGCCACCCACGGCGTGTCCGCCACGCCGGCGCGGTGGTTGGCGACGCGCGCCATGGTGAAGAGGAGATCGGACAGGCGGTTCAAATACACCACTACCTCGGGCCCCACCTTGTCGGCGCGCGCCAGCGGCACCACCCGGCGCTCGACGCGGCGGCAGATGGTACGGGCGAGGTGCAGCGCCGCGGCGGCCTTCGTCCCCCCCGGGAGGATGAAGGTGGTGAGGGGCTTGAGTTCGACGTCGAAGCCGTCGATGGCCTGCTCCATCGCCGTCACCCACTCCGGCCTCATCACGGGGATGGCCTTCGCCGCCTTCGAGCCTGCGGGCGTCGCGAGCAGCGAACCCAACGTGAAGAGCTGTTCCTGAATGGACTGGGCCAGCGCGTCCATCGCCCCGAGACCTTCCGCCCGCGCGACGCCCAGCGCGGCGTTCAACTCGTCGACCTGGCCGTACGCCTCGACGCGCGCGTCTTCTTTGCCCACGCGGCCACCGCCGAAGAGCGCCGTGTCTCCGCTGTCACCCGTCTTCGTGTAGATTTTCATCTCCGGCGCCTCGTAACGCCCCCGCGGGCGGGAGTCACGAAAGAGCACCGCTGCCGTTTCGTCGGAACGCCTGCGAAATGGATGGCCTTCGGTGGCCTTCGAAGCCTTGACAGCTTCTCGACCCCAACCTAGCTTCCGTCCACAAGACACCAACTCGCCAAATCACCACATCCACCACAAGCCAGGAGGTGCCATGAAGTTGGAAGTTGGAAGTTGGAAGTTGGAAGTTGGTGCTGCTGACGGCGTGCGTCGCAGCCACTCATGCCTCGGCGCAGTTCACTGTTGACCTGACGACGGCGGAGCCGGTTGGCGTGCCTTCTGCGCCTGTCATCCTCGGCGCCAGTCACTGCGATGGGGACGTCATTCGCGTCTCGCTGACGGGTGGCCGACCAGGAGCGACATACGTGGTGACCGAGTACCTCCCCGGAGTCGGTTTCATCTACCTCAACCAGTTGGGCCAGTTCCCCGCTGCGCCCAATGCCGACGGGGTGACTCAGGCCGACGTGCAGGATCCTCGGTTGTACGGTAACGACTCCATCACGGCGTTCGTCGTCGACCAGCAACAGCTCAGCGGCGCCGCCGCGCCCCACGTGTTGCGAAATCCCACCAACCTCACAGCCCCCGAGCTTGCTCCGACGCCCGTGTGGGAATGCGGTCAGGCGACCGCCATACGCGGGCACCAGCCAGGCGATGAAGTCACGCTGCTTCACGCGCCCAACACGGTCCGCTTCGTCGTTCGCAGCGCCTATTCCACGCACGACTACGTGCCTGCGGGCACCGGTGGCCCCTTCAAGGCGGGTGAGACGCTGGTGGCTCGGTACCAGACGTGCCGGTCTGCGCAGGGCGCGACCACGGAAGTCAGCCCACTCTCGGCGCCCGTCGTCGTGGCTTCGTGGATCGGGCCCACACCACTCTCCATGGTTCGACTGGTCCCCAACTCGCTCCTACCAGGAGCCGTTCGGTTCCTGGTGGACTCGGTCGAAAACGGAGCCAGCGTCGACCTCTCCCTTACGCGGCAGGGCGCGACGACTTCGTGGACCGAAGTCTGCGCGATGAGCCCCTGCCCCGTCTCGGTGCCATCGACCCTCGGCGGCCTCGAGGAAGCAGACGTGGTGCAGGCCTCTCAGCGACTCTGCGGGGGCCCGAGCACCCCTGCTTTGGTCGAGGTGAAGAGCTGCGGCGATGTGCCTGCTCCCACGCTGGCTTCGCCACCCCGGCCCGGCGACACCACGGTGCACCTGGACGCGTGGACGCCCGGGTCAGTCATCTTCGTCTACGTCACGAAGGACTCGAACCCCGCGACCGGCCTGGTGCCCATCGGACGGTCGGCGGCGGCGCCCAGCATCTCTCTGTTCCGCCCGATTGAGTTCGATGACAAGTGGCTCGTCATCGGACAGACGAATGATGCCTGCAGCCTCACCCACGGCAGCGCCTACTCCGTGGCAGACTGATGTGGCGCGCCAGCACAGTTCTCCTCGCGGCATGCCTCGCCGGGTGTCTGGCGGAAACGCTGCCTGATGGGGGCGACCCAGCCGACGGCGGCGCCGACGCAGGTCCTGTGGACGCGGGCCACGACGCGGGTCGGCCGCGGCCAGATGCCTCGGCGCCGCTGTACGACGGCGGCCTCCTCATCTACGGAGGGGGCTGTGTCAGCCCCGACCGCAACAAGTTCATCGCCATCCTGGACTCCCGCGACCCCTGGCGGTGCGCGTACGTCAGCTTTCGCCGCTGGGACGGTGGCTTCCCGACGCTCTTCCCGAATCTGCGGGGGCCCGAGGACTTCAAGGTGGACGACGCCCGCTGGGACACGTGCAACGACCTGGAGCTCCCGACGTCCCTCAACCAGAACAGTCTGCCCGTCGAGGACATGTGGGGCGCGCTGGACTTCACTTTCGTTTTCGAAGGGCGGCCCCGCGTCTACTCCTTCGACGGCGGCATCCAGATGGGCTACCACGTCTTTCGCGTCAACGTATCTGCTGGCTGTCCGCGGGACTGCAAAGGTAACTGACCCCTGCTGTCGAGCCTCTTCGGCGTCATGGCGGCCAGCGCGCGCACCGGCGCCGTCGACACCTCGCGCGGGGCGAAGTCCTCCTGCGCGTCCAGCCGGGTGGCGTTGAAAGGGCACACGTCCTGGCAGCTGTCGCACCCGATGACGAGCCGGCCCGTTGCTCCACGCAAGCTCGGGAATGGAGCCTTCGTTCTCGAGGTGCTGGTACGAGAGGCAGCCGCGCACATCGACGACGCACGGCGCGGGGAAGGCGTCGGTGGGGCAGGCGTCCAACGGGCGGCGCGGCTTCCCCTTTCCGTCCCAACCGAATACAGGCCCCGTCCGTCATGGATCCGTCGCCAGCTCCTTCCGGTTTCGAAGCCTTCGCTCTCGGAGCGCCCCTGCTGTCGGCGCTCAAGGGGCTGGGGTACGAGGAGCCGACGCCCATTCAGCAGCGCACCATCCCCGCGCTGCTGGAAGGGAAGGACGTGCTGGGCCAGGCGGCCACGGGGACGGGGAAGACGGCCGCCTTCGCGCTGCCCATCCTCGAGCGGCTGGAGCCGGGGAAGAGCGCGCCCTTCGAGGCGCAGGCGCTGGTGCTCGTGCCCACGCGCGAGTTGGCCATGCAGGTGGCCGAGGCCTTCACGAAGTACGGCCAACAGCTCGGCGTGCGGGTGCTGGCCGTGTACGGCGGGCAGGAATTCCACCACCAGTTGAAGTTCCTCAAGCGGGGCGTGCACGTGGTGGTGGCGACGCCGGGGCGCGCGCTCGACCATCTCCGCAGGCAGACGCTCAAGCTGGACGCGGTGCGCTTCGTGGTGCTGGACGAGGCAGACGAGATGCTGGACATGGGCTTCGCGGAGGATCTCGACGCCATCCTCTCGGGGCTGCCGGAGGGGCGGCAGACGGCGCTCTTCTCGGCCACCCTGCCTCCGCGCATCGCCGCCATCGCCGAGCACCACTTGAGGCACCCGGTGCGCGTCACCATCGCGCCCAGGTCGGTGGAGTCCGGGACGCTGCCGAGAATCCGCCAGGTGGCCTATGTGGTGCCGCGCCACTTGAAGGAGGCGGCGCTGGTGCGGGTGCTGGAGGCCGAACGCCCACAGAGCGCCATCGTCTTCTGCCGCACGCGGCTGGAGGTGGACGAACTGACCGACGCGCTGGCGCGCCACGGCTACGGCACCTCGGCGCTGCACGGGGGCATGACGCAGGAGATCCGCGACGCGGTGCTGCGCCGCTTCAAAGCGGGGACGCTGCAGGTGCTGGTGGCCACCGACGTCGCCGCGCGCGGGCTGCACGTGGAGAACCTGAGCCACGTGGTGAACTTCGATCTGCCCACGTCGCCCGAGCCCTACGTGCACCGCATCGGCCGCACCGGGCGCGCGGGGAAGGAAGGCGTGGCGCTGTCCTTCCTCGAGTCGAGGGAGCTGCGGCTGCTCAAGAACATCGAGCGGGTGACCAGGCGGCCCATTCCGCTGGCGCAGGTGCCGACGCGCGCCGAGCTCTCGAGGCGGCGGCAGGAGGCGGTGGCAGGATTGGTGAAGGAAGCGCTGGCGGAGAAGTCCCACGCGGCGCTGACGGACCTGGTCAAGGCCCTGGGCGCAGACCACCCCGTGGAGGACGTCGCCGCCGCGGCGCTGGCGTTGCTGCAGGCGAAGTTGTTCCCCACGCACCCCACCGACGAAGTCGACTTCCCCCGCTTCGAGGACCGGCCGGCGAAGAAGGGCCGCGCGGGAGGGGAGTTCTTCCGAGAAGGGCGCTCCGGGAGGCCCCGCGATGAGCGCCACGCCCGCGATGAGCGCCACGCCCGCGACGAGCGCCACGCCCCCGACGAGCGTCCCCGCCACGACGAGCGCCACGCCCGCGATGAGCGCCACGCCCAC
>JBFMHF010000195.1:0-11105 GCA_040752975.1 Myxococcota bacterium | reverse complement strand
AGAGGCGGAGCTCGGCATCAGTGCCTCCATCCGGGGCAGCGACGCCGATGCGGCCGTCGAGGTGCGCCTTCAAGACGACGGAGGTGTCGGCGTCGACGTAGATCTCTCCCTGCAGGCTGCGCGGCGCGCGCTTCTCGTAGAAGTTGCGCCGGCGCTTCGTGGTGTCGTCGACGCCGCCCTTCGGCTCGAGCAGCGGAGGCAGGTTGGTGGGCGCTTCCTGGGAGGCCTCCGCGAGTGAGACGACGTACTTCCAGGCCGTGCGGCCCTCGAGGGTCGAGGTGCCCTGCGCGGTCAGCTTGAGGCGCCCGCGAAAGAGCTGGTCGAAGTCGCGCACGGCGCCGAAGGCCTCGTCGCGCATGCGCTCGGCCATGCCGCGATCGCGCAGGCGCTGGCGGAACCTCCCGGCGCCGTCCTTTCCGTAGGTGGAGCGCGCGTACACCTTGCCGCCGACGCGCACCACCTCGAGGCCCATGTTGTTGGTGTTGGAGAGCGCGGCGAAGAAGTCGCCCGACATGCCGCCAGGCCCGGCGAGCAGCTCGCGGCTCTCCTTGAGGCGCACCGTCCTGCCACCGTTGCCGGGCCCGCCGGACCACTCCCAGCTGATGCTGGCGGTGTAGCGGTGTGCGCCGATGCGCTCGGTGGCCTCGGCGGCGCTCATGCCCAGCACGCGGCGGGCGACGGCGGGCTTGTCGGCCACGTCCTGCGGGGGCAGCTTCTCGCTCGCCGCCGCCACCGCCTGCGGAGGATCCTCCGGAGAGAAGATGCGCGCCTTGGCGGCCTTGTCGACGGGATCGGAACAGGCCGACAGGGACAACAGGAGCGCGATGACGACGGGCCGCTTCACGAGAGGCGGGCACCCTACCACCGCTCTCCCCCGTGGCCACAGGGAGACAGCCTGACCGGGTGGACAAGGCCGGCGCGGCGTGCTGAACGCGCGCGTCGCATGCAGAGCCTCAAGGACAAGCTGCTCAAGGCGGGCCTGGTGACGGAGGCCGACGCGAAGCGGGCCGAGGCAGAGAAGAAGGCGCTTCCGAAAAACGAGCGCCCTCCGCGCGACGCGAGGCCCCGCCGCGACGACGACAGCCGGATCCCCAGGCTCCCGCCGATGGCCGGCAGCAAGGAAGCCAACCGGCAGCTGGCCCGACAGCAGCTCGAGACGGATCGGGCAATTCGGGAAAAGGTACTGGCGGCGGAGGTGCCGCTGGAGCCGGGGCCCACCGTCTTCTACTTCGTGACGCGGAAGAACAAGCTGCGACGCCTCGAGCTGAGCGAGGCGCAGGCGGCGAAGCTGCAGGCCGGCGAGCTGGCGGTGGTGGAGCGGCCCGATCCGGACAAGATCGAGCACGCCCTCGTGCCCCCGGCGGTGGCGGAAGAGCTGCTCGCGCTCTCCCAGAAGGCGGTGCGCTTCTTGAACAAGCAGGGCGCGCAGGTGGGCTTCTTGAGCGACGAGGAGATCCACCAGCGGGCCACCGAGGCCGACGGCCCGAAGGAGAGCACAGGCGGAGCGCCGGCGCGCGCACCCGAGGCGCCGGTGAGCGCGAGCGCGGAAGCGCCTGCCACGTTCATCACCATCAAGCGGGCGCCGAAGTCGTGAGCGAGCCGCCCAACCTCCCGCTGCGTGAGCGGCGCGTCGATGTCTTCTTCGCGATCGTCTTCGTCGTGTTCGCGCTCACCTCGGGGATCAGCGACGCAGTGCCGACGCTGGGCATCGAGATGTCGCCGGACTCGCCCAACCCGCTGGCGCGCGCCAACTACTGGTACGCGGTGGACGCCGATCCGCTCTTCATGCACCCGCCGGTGTGGATGCGCTTCGTCACCGGGCTGTCGACCTTCGTGTACGGGCCCTTCTACCTGGTGCTGGCGTACGCGCTGGTGAAGGGGAAGAACTGGATCCAGCTGCCGGCCGTCATCTACGCGACGATGATCAGCAGCATCACCGGCATCATCGTCTTCGGCGTGGAGTTCTTCGGTGAGCCCGAGCTGCGCACGCAGAACCCGGTGAAGTTCCTGTCCTTCAACCTGCCGTACGTGCTGCTTCCGCTGCTGCTCCTCGTGCGCATGCGCAAGCCGCTGCCGTTCACGAGGAAGTTCTGACCGGCTCGTCGAGCCCGCCGACCAACTCCTTCGCCGCCTCCGTGTTCGCGCGCGTGCGGGTGACTGGCGGAATCGAGCCCGGGTCAGCGCCGGCGACCCTCCTGATACGTCGTCTCCAGCGCCACCGGCTTCCCGTCGCGGAGGACGATGGCCGTCACCGTCTCTCCCGGCTTCGCCTGCATGAGCACGAACATCAGGTCCTCCACGCTGCGGATCTCGAACGTGCCGAGCTTCTGCAGGACGTCGCCGCGGCGCATCCCGGCCAGGTCTGCGCCTCCACCCGGCCGCACGTCCGAGAGGAGCACGCCCCAGACGCCCGGCGGCGGTCCACCATAGTCGGGCACTGTCCCGAGGGACGCGTTGAAGCTACGGGCATCGCCGCGGCCCGCCGGCGCGGGGATCTTCGTGTACGTCAGCTTCGCTCCCTGGGCGCGCACCGCCAGGCCAACCACGACCTGCGCCACCCGCGCCAGGCCCGCGTCGTTGAGCTTGTCGGCCGAGTCGGAGGGCTTGTGGTAGTCGGAGTGCGCACCGGTGAAGAAGTGCAGGACCGGAAGGCCCGCGGTGTAGAAGGGCATGTGATCCGACGGGCCGTAGCCGTCACCGCTGGCCTTGCAGAGCACGCGGGCCTCGGCGCAGGCGCTCTGGACCAGGTCCATCCACTCCGGCGCCGTGTCGCTGCCCAGCACCGACAGGGTGTTGTTCCGCAGGCGTCCCACCATGTCGAGGTTGAGCATGGCGACGGCTTTGGCGAGCCAGGCGGGCTTCGACGCGATGAGGGCGGTGCTGCCGCGCACACCACCTTCCTCGGCGGAGAAGGCCACGATGATCACGTCCTGCGTCAGCGCGTCGCGCTGCTGTGCGAGCGAGCGGGCGATCTCCAGCAGCGCCACCGTCCCCGAGGCGTTGTCGTCGGCGCCGAGGTGCGGCTCCTTCTTGTCGGGCGCGAGCGAGTCGGGGCCGCCGAGGCCGAGGTGATCGTAGTGCGCGCCGATCACCACCACGCCGTCACCGCTCTTCTTCCCCGCCGGGATGCGGCCGACGACGTTGAAGGCGTTGGACTTCTCGAAGTCGAGCGCGACCTGGAGCTCCACGTCCACGCGCTGCTTCGCCTCGAGCTTCTTCCACACGGGCTCCAGCACGGAGCGCTTGACCACCACGACCGGGAGGCCGGCGTCGCCGACGCCCTCGGTGCGAAGGACAGGCAGCGGCGCCTCGCGCGGGAGCTGCGGTCCGGTCTTCGCGCTCGTCCCGGAACCCGGCGCGCTCGTCACAACGCCACCCGCTGCGCCACCCGACGCGGGCCCCGGCGCCGCACCGGTACCGTGGGCGGCTGCGCCGTGAGAGCCAGCGCCGGCACCCGTCGGCTCCTTCGACGGCACCGGCCAGTCGACGACGACGACCGCCGCGGCCCCCGCCTGCTTCGCGGTGAAGGCCTTCTTGCGGAGATCGCCCGCCTTCCGCTGGGCCTCCGGCGTCGCGAGCTTCTCGTGCTCCGGCGTGAAGCGGCGGACCACCACCACCTTCCCCTTCACGTTGAGGCCCTTGTAGTCGTCGAGGCCGAGCTCCTGGTCCTGCAGCCCGTAGCCCACCAGCACCGCCGCGCCCTTCACCTTCGACTGCGCGGAGAAGCCGAGGGCCGTGAAGTCCGCTGCGTCGGCGACCTTGCCCTGCACCTTGAGGGACGTCGCGGGGCCTGCCTTCACCGCCGTCGTCACCTCGAAGGGCGCGCGGAAGCCGTCCGCGCCTGCCGGCTCGAGGCCCAGCGCCTTGAAGCGCGCCTCGATCCACTCACCGGCGGCGTCGAGGCCCTTCGTCCCGACGCCCCGCCCTTCTCGCGCAGGATCCGACAGCCACGCCGCGTCGTCCCGCAGGCGCTCTGGAGCGCCGCGCGTCACCGCCCTCGGTGCGTGCGCATCCCACCGCGCGAGGAAGAGGTTGGTGTCGGCCTGCCCTTCCGGCGTCATCCGGTTCGACGCGAAGAGGAGCCATTTCCCGTCGGGCGAGAACATGGGGAAGCCGTCGAAGCCCTTCGTGTACGTGATGCGCTCGAGGTCGGTGCCGTCGACGTTGACGGCCCACAGGTCGAACTCGCGCCCCTTCGGATCGCCGTGGTTCGACGAAAAGAGAATGCGCTTGCCGTCGGGCGTGAAGAAGGGCGCGAAGGACGCCGCGTTCAAGTACGTCACCTGGTGCGCGTCGCTGCCGTCGGCGTTGGCCACGTAGAGCTCCAGCTTCGACGGCCGCACCAACCCCTGCTTGAGCAGCGCTTGGAAGTCCTCCAGCTCCTTGCCCGGCTGCGGCCGGGACGCGCGCCACACCAGCTTCGAGCAGTCCGCGTTGAAGAAGGCGCCGCCGTCGTAGCCGGGCGTGAAGGTGAGGCGCTTCACGTTCTTCCCGTCGCGGTCCATGCGGTACAGCTCGAGGTCGCCGTCGCGCACGCTGGTGAAGACGATGCTGCCGTCCTTCGCGCACACGGTGGCCTCGGCGTCGTAGCCCGGCGTGTCGGTGAGGCGCGTGAGGCCGGAGCCGTCCTCGTTGGCGCGGAAGATGTCGTACGAGTCGTACAGCGCCCACACGTAGCCCTGCTTCATGTCCGGCTTCGGGGGGCACGCGTCACCGCCGAGGTGCGTCGAGGCGTAGACCAGCTCCCTGTCTCCGGTGAGGTAGTGCGCGCAGGTGGTGGCGCCCTTCCCCGACGAGACCAGGCTCAGCACGGGGCTCTCGATGCGCTTGCCGTCCTCGAAAAGCTTCATCGTGTAGATGCGATCGCACTGCACGTCCCCCGAGCGCCGCTGCAGCGACACGCCGGTGCCGTCGAAGCGCCAGTACGCCTCCGCGTTCTCTCCCTCGAAGGTGAGCTGGTGCAGCTCGGTCAGGTGCGTCTCTTCCGCCAGCCGCACCACCGTCGCTGCCTTCGGCGGCGCGGGGAGGACCGTGGGCTCCGGAGCGGTGGCGCAGGCAGACAGGACGAGCAGGGCCAGGAAGGCGAAGCGGTTCATGACCGCGGCGTATACCGCGCACCATGGCGTTTCGAGACTGGAATCCCGGGCCGACTCAGCGTCAGGCGGACGCGTTGGGATCGTAGTTGACGTTCTTCAGGCGGGCCTCGAAGTCATCTCGCGGGATCAGCTCTTCGCGGCCCCACGGGTTCACCACCCTCACGTACTCCACGCCGTCGCGCGTTTCGCTGCCCGTCACGAGGAGCTTGTGGCTGCCCGTGCCCCAGTCCAGCGCCACCAGCACCGAGCGCCCGGCGGCGAGCTCTTCCAGCACGAAGTCTGTCCCGGCCTTCTTCTCCTCGGCCGAGGCGGTGGTCTGGAAGGCGAAGTCATGGCCCCACAGGCTCTCGAGGAGCACGTCGGCCTGCGCGGCGGTGAGGCCCTTCTTTCCGTCGAGCGGGCCCCCGTGGTGTTGGTCGACCTCGTTGTCGTAGTCGGCCAGACCGTTGCCGAGCTCCATCAGCGCGGGCGCCAGCAGCCGCTGCGGCACGCTGCGATCCGTCCTGTCCTCCAGCACCCCGTCCTCACGCTTCAGCACGTCACCGCCCACGGTGGTGACTTCACCCTCGGGCGTCGCCAGGCCGCTCACCAGCCGCACGTACTCCGCCGGGTTCTCCTGGATCAGCTTGATCTCGATGGACGTGGGGACACAGGTGCCGCGGCCACGCTGCGCCACCGCCTCGGGCACCGCGACCTCCTGCACGAGATCCGCGAGGAGCGCCTGGCGATCGATGCCCTCGGCCAGCTCCTGCGTCGTCACCTTCGCCAGCGCGCCCAGCAGCGTGTCCTTCCCTCCCATGGCCTTATCGCCGGGCAGCTTGCCTTCCAGAAGCATCGTCTGGAGGGCCAGCGCCGCCACCGGATCGCCGTTGGGTTTGCTCTCGGAAGGGGCGAGCAGCCCGTCTTTGACTGCCAGGTAGCGCGCCTTGTCCTTCGGCGAGAGCTTCGCGAGCGCCTCCGCCTCGAGCTGCGCGTTGTCCCCCACCTGGCGCAGCGCCTCTTCCGCGCGCGGTCCGGTGGTGTCCCTCGAGGAGTTGACGTGCGTTGGATCTTCCACCACCACCGAGGTGCCGTCCTTGCGCTCGAGCGGGCCCCCATTCAGCAGCTCGCGCGCGCGGGCGATCGCCTCGGACTTCGTCGGCGTCGTGCGCTGCCCGTCGAGGGGGGGCATGGGCGGCTTCGGCTTGAGGAAGTCGCTGCGGGGCGGCGCCGAGCGCGGGGGCGGAACGGGTGAGGTGGCCGGTCTGGGCGGCGCCACCACCGCGGGACGTGCCAGCAGGTTCTTCTTCGGAATGGAAACCGTCATGACAAACTCCTCGAAATGCCGCGTGGACCTCTGAAGAATTCACGGCACCCGGCGGTTCGAGTTTCTGTGCGCCTTTGGCGCACACGGCTGGCAGGCGGGCACGGTGGCTGCAATCGGGTCGCGGCTCGGTCGTTGGGCAGGCGCGGTACGTGCGAAACCGGTTCGGCGTTCAGTGCACGAAGGAAGCGTGAGCGGCAATCGATGGGGGTCGGTTCGTGAATCCCGGTGAGCGCTTCGGGCAGTACGACATCGTCGGTCCGCTGGGTGCAGGCGGAATGGGGGTCGTGTATCGCGCGCGCGACACGAAGCTGGGGCGCGAGGTGGCGCTCAAGATGCTGCCGAAGGTGAGCGCGGGAGATCCGGTGCGGCTCCAGCGCTTCGAGCAGGAAGCGCAGGCCGCCAGCGCCATCAACCACCCCAACCTGCTGGTCGTCTACGACGCCGGCCAGCACGAAGGCACGCCCTTCCTGGTGAGCGAGCTGCTCGAAGGGCAAACGCTGCGGGAGCGGATCGACGAAGGCCCGCTGCCGCCGCGCAAGGCCATCGAGATCGCCGTGCAGCTGGCCTCGGGGCTGTCGGCGGTGCACGAGAAAGGCATCGTCCACCGCGACTTGAAGCCCGAGAACATCTTCCTCACCCGCGACGGGCGCGTGAAGATCCTCGACTTCGGC
The DNA here is from genome assembly GCA_040752975.1 of Myxococcota bacterium. Classification (GTDB taxonomy): domain Bacteria; phylum Myxococcota; class Myxococcia; order Myxococcales; family Myxococcaceae; genus JADLDB01. The sequence goes on along the minus strand of JBFMHF010000195.1, from coordinate 4,032 downwards.
GTCGCGCGGGCGATGGAGGATCTCCCGAAGGCCACCAACACGCTCCCGCTCACGCAGACGGGCGCGGTGATGGGCACGGCCGGGTACATGTCGCCCGAGCAGGTACGGGGACGGCCCGCCGACGCGCGCAGCGACCTCTTCTCCCTCGGCGCGGTGCTGTACGAGATGTTGACGGGCTCGATGGCCTTCCCCGGGGAGACGCCGGTGGAGCGCGGCTACGCGATCCTCAACAGCGACCCTCCGGACTTCGCGGAGGCGGGCGTGGCCGTGCCGCCGGCGCTCGATCGGGTGGCGCGCCGCTGCCTCGAGAAGGAGCCGGACCAGCGCTTCCAGCACGCGCGCGATCTCGCCTTCGCGCTCGAGGCCATCACCCACGACTCCGGGCGCCAGAGCGTCGTCACGTCGGCGCCCAGAGGCCACGTCGCCCGGTGGGTCGCGCTGATCGCCGGGGCCGCGGCGGTGCTGGCCGCAGGCGCCTTCCTCGGCCGCCAGGAGGCCTCGGCGCAGAGGCCGGCGGTGGTGGAGAGGGCTTCGCCGAGCCCGCCCACCATCACCCGGGTCAGCTTCCGGAACGGTTCGATCTTCTCGGCGCGCTTCACCGCGGGGGACAAGGGCGTCGTCTACGCCGGCACCTTCGAGGGCGGGCCCCCACAGGTGGTGAGCGGGTTGCTCGGCTCGGCGCAGACGCGGCCCGTCGTGGGCAGCTGGAACACCCTCCTCGACGCCTCGCCCAACGACGAGCTGGCGATCGCCACCCTCGACAGAAAGAAGGGCGACAGCGGCGGCGCGGTCCTCTCGCGCGTGGCCCTGGCCGGCGGCACCCCGCGGCAGTTGGTCGAGCACGTGGTGTGCGCGGACTTCGCCCCCGACGGCCAGCAGATGGTGGTGGTGCGCGTCGACACCGGCACCTTCACGCTGGAGTTCCCGCAGGGCCACGTGCTGCTCGAGTCGAAGGAGGCGATCCACTCCGCGCGCCTGAGTCCCGCCGGCGATCGCATCGCCTTCACCCGCCACCCGGTGCCCTTCGATGATCGCGGGCGCGTGGAGGTGATCGACCTCTCGGGCAAGCTGCTCGCCCGCTCCCGCGACTATTGGACCCTGGACGGGCTGGCGTGGGCCCCCGACGGCGCGCAGGTGTGGTTCACCGCCGCCGATCGCAACCTGCAGCGTTCCATCCGCTCGTTGGCGCTGTCCGGTCAGGAGCGCGTCATCTTCTCCACGCCGGGCAACTTGCGGATTCATGACGTCGACGCGAAGGGCCGCGCGCTGGTGGTCACCAGCATCCAGCGCTCGCGCATCTTCGGGAAGGTCGCCGGTGAATCGCGCGAGAAGCCCTTGAGCTGGTTCGACGGCTCGATGCCCGTCGATCTCTCCGCGGACGGCAGCAAGATGCTCTTCATCGAGGGCACCGGCGCCGACTCGCAGGACATCGAGACGTACCTGCGCGTCTTCAACGACGGGCCCGCGCCGGTGCGCGTCTCGTCGGGCTGGGGGCGCGCGCTCTCTCCGGACGGCAAGTGGGCGCTGGTGTCACCCACCCCGCCATTCACCACGCTCTCGCTGGTGCCCACCGGGCCGGGCAGCCCGATCGAGCTGCCCAAAGGCGACTTCCACTCCATCCTCGATGCCAGCTTCTTTCCCGACGGCAAGCGGCTGCTGATCTCGGCGCGCGGCCCCGACGGGAAGCCCCACCTCTACGTGCAGGAGCTCCCCGCGCCGGGGGCCACCGCGGGCCTCGAGCGCCCGGGCGAACCACCCCGCAAGCTGTCCGATGCCGAGCTGAAGAGCGTCGCGCCGCCTTCGCCCGACGGGAAGCGCATCGCCGCCATCACCGAGGATCGCCGGGCCGTGCTGGTGGACGTGGAGAGCGGCGCGCAGTCCCCGCTCTCGAGCCTCCCCTCCGAGCACTTCCCACAGCAGTGGACGGCCGACGGGAAAGGGTTGATCGTGATCCGCCCCTCGGACGGCGACGAGCTCTCCGCCGAGCTTCTGCGCTTCGACATCGCCACCGGGAAGCGCACGCTCCTGGCCTCCATCGCCCCGACTGACACGGTGGGCCTCATGGGCCTCAAGAGCGGCCTGGTGACGCCCGACGCGAAGCACTACCTGTACTCCGTGCACCAACGGCTCGATGAACTCTATGTCATCGAGGGGTTGAGGTAAGCAGGACAGGTGCAGAGCACGCTCACCCAGGGCTTCGCCTCCAGCGACGCCGCCGGCCCGCGCCGCGAGGCCTTCCTCTTCCGCGTGCTGGACGCCGACGCGCCGCTGACGCCTTCCGCGCGCTTTTCGCTGTCCGACGTCGATGAGGTGAAGCTGGGCCGCGGGGACACGCGCGCCACGCACCGGAGCCAGGTGGGCGCCACCCGGGTGCTGTCGATCGAGGTCGCCGATCGCTGGATGTCGGGCCAGCACGCGCGCGTGTCCCGCGTCATGCGCCGGTGGGTGCTGGAGGACGCGGGCTCGAAGAACGGCGTGCGCCTCAACGGCGCCCTGGTGACGCGCGCCGAGCTGGAGGACGGGGACGTCTTCGAGCTGGGCCGCACCTTCTTCGTCTTCCGCGCTGCCCAGCCCATCACGAAGGACGCCGCGAGCGATCTCGAGAGCGATCGCCTCGCGGATGGGCCGCCCGGCCTCGCCACCCTGCAGCCCGAGCTGACCCTGCGCCTCGAGCAGGTGCGCCGCATCGCCGCTTCGACCGTCACCGTTGCGCTCACGGGTGAGTCGGGCTCAGGCAAGGAAGTGCTGGCGCGCGCCATTCACGCGCTCTCCGGCCGGAGCGGGCCCTTCATCGCCGTCAACTGCGGCGCGCTCCCCGCCGAGTTGGTGGAGTCGGAGCTCTTCGGCCATCGCAAGGGGGCCTTCTCCGGCGCCACCGAGGATCGCCCCGGCCTGGTGCGGGCAGCCCACGGCGGCACGCTGTTTCTCGATGAGGTCGGCGACCTTCCCCTCGCTGCCCAGCCGGCGCTGTTGCGGGTGCTGCAGGAGAAGCAGGTGCTGCCCGTCGGTGCTACCACGCCGCTGCCGGTGGATCTGCGCGTCATTTCCGCCACCCACCGCGATCTCGTCGCCCTCTGCCAGCGCAACTCCTTCCGGGACGACCTGCGCGCCCGGCTGTCGGGCTTCCAGTTGGCGCTGCCGCGGCTGGTCGAGCGCCGGGAGGACCTGGGGCTCCTGGTCGCTTCGCTGCTCAAGCGGGTGAGCGGCCCGAAGGCAGCGTCAGTGCAGTTGTCGCTGCCGGTGGCCCGCGCGCTCTTCACCTGGACCTGGCCGCTCAACGTGCGCGAGCTGGAGAAGGCCCTGGAGGCCGCGGTGGTGCTGGCCGACGGCCGACCCATCGAGCTGGAGCACCTGCCCGAGGCGATGCGTGGAGGCCCCGCGCCCGAGCAGAAGCCCAGCCCTCCGAAGGCGACGCCGCAGTCCGCAGACGACGAGGCGCTCAAGGCGCGCCTGGTGGCGATGCTCACCGAGCACCGCGGCAACGTCTCGGCGGTAGCGCGGGCGATGGGCAAGGCGCGCATGCAGATCCAGCGGTGGATGGCGCGCTTCGGCCTCGATCCACAGGACTTCAAGCGGCAATAAGCGGGTGCAACACCTGCAACAGGTGCAACACCGCCCGGGCTGTTGCACCCCTGGGGCGGCCCTCACGAATCCGGCGCGTTGCAGTCCGGCCCCTCGGCACCTCCCTTGCTCTCTGGTTGCCTCGAAAGGAGAGGCGCCATGTTCAAGAGCCCGCTGATCTTCGGAGTTGCGCTGGTGGCTGGGTGGACCCTGCTCGCGACCGGCGCCATCACGTCGCTCGCCGGCGTGGCGCCCATCGCCACCCCCCCGCACTTCATCGTCCACGACACCATCGAGGTGATTGCCCCGGTGGACGTGGCCGACGCCTCGGTGCCGAACGTCGAGTTGGCGCCGGCGGCCCACGCCGCGCCGGTGCGGGCGACGCTGTGAACTGAGGCCCCCGCGACAACCGCGATCGTGCCGTTCTTCTCCCAGGGAGCAGCACGATCCGGGGGGGGCACCCGTCGTCTC
>JBFMHF010000194.1:0-11159 GCA_040752975.1 Myxococcota bacterium | reverse complement strand
GGCGTGACAGGCCGGCGTTCTAACCAGCTGAACTAACCCCCCAGTGTTTGGGGACTGCTATTCAACTCATGGGCGGAACAGGGTTCGAACCTGTGACCCTCGCCTTGTAAGGGCGACGCTCTACCGCTGAGCTATCCGCCCCGCGAAAGCGCGCGCGGCTTGTACGGAAGGCCTCCCACTGTGTCAACCCCGAAAAGGGACGACGCCTCTCGCGGAAGCTGACCGAGCGCCTCAGGGTGTCACCTCGCCGATGGTGCTGCCGCCGGTGAAGCCGCCCGTCGTCGAGCCGTTGGAGTCCCCGAAGCAGTAGCTGCCTCCGTCCAGCGTGAAGCGGAACGCGTAGCGTGTGCCCACTCCCGCGTCAGGCAGCGTCGCCTGGTACTCGTTGTCGTTGCCGACGGTGACGTTGAAGGAGGCAGAGCTCCAGCGCCAGGCGATGCCCGGATCCTCCGACTCCACGCCGATCCCCAACTGCGCGGTGATCGCCGCCGCGGGGTTGGGCGTCACGCCCGACTCGTACACTCGGCCATACACCGTCGTGCCCACCGGCCCCGTCAGCGGCGACTGCAGGTTGCACCAGTCCAGCTCGGAATGTGGCGTCACCTGCACGTCGTATTGCTGGTTGACCTCGTACCCGCCGACGTCGCTGCCGTTGAGGTCGCAGTACGTCCAGGTGCCTCCATCATCCAGGGAGGCGCGCCCCGCCACCGCGCGGTTGCCCGTGTACGCCGGGTGGAAGGTGAGGGCCCATTCCTCCTCCTGCATCGGCTGATCGCTCGAGAAGGTCGCATCGCCCCAGCCCCAGAGAGCGCTCGCGCTGGCGTTGGTGCCCTGCGTCCCCACGCCCAGCTGCACCTTGAGGTTGGGGCTCGGCCCCGCGTTCCCCGACACGCCGGGGATCACCACCCGCACCGCCGCAGTCACCGGCCCGCCGCTCATCGTCGAGAAGGCCGACACCGACTGGAGCCGGCACGCGCTGATCGCCGTCCCCGGCGCCGTCGCCGTCAACACCCCGGCCTGTCCCGCCTGGAAGCCGTTCTCGCTGCCGTCGAGATCGCAGTACACCCACGCGCCGCCGCTCAGCCGGAAGCGCCAGCCGTACGCGTAGCTGCCTGGCGTCGGCCCGGTGACGCGCGCCTGGTACTCCTCGCCTCCTCCGGCCACGTCCACGTTGAAGGCCGTCTGGGCGGTCCAGGTCCAGCTCGGCATGGACGGCGCGTCGGCGGCGGGCCCGAAGCCCAGCTCGGCGTCGATGGCGCTCGCCTGCCCGGGCGGATCCGTGAGCCCCGACGAGAAGACGCGCCCGTACACCAGCGCGCTCGGCTGGCCCTGCACCGTCATCAGCGTGGCCGGGAACTGGAGGACGCAGCGATCGATCGCCTGCGCGCTCACCGTGAGGCTGCCGGCCTGATCCTCCGTGAAGCCGCCCGTCGCGAGGCCGTCGGCGTCGCAGTACGCCCAGTCTCCATCCGCGTGGTTGAAGCGGAAGGCGAACTTGTACGTGCCCGGACTCGGAAGCGTCAGCGCCGCCTGGAACTCGTCGTTGGCGCCGTTGCCCGAGTCGCGATTGAAGGTGGCGTCGACCCACGCCCAGTTGGCCAGAGGCACCCCCGACAGCCCGACGCCCAGTTGGCCCTTCACCTGGCTGCCTGCGCCCGCGCCGTCGGTGACGCCCTGCTTGTACACCTGCCCGTAGACGATCGGCCCGGTTGCGCCCGTGCGCAGCATGAGCGAAGGCGGCGCCTCGATCGTCTCGCCGCCCAGCTTGCACCAGTCGATCGAGGGCTTCGACACCGTGAGGCGGGCCAGTTGCTCGGCTTGCAGCCCGTTCGCCAGGCCGTCGCGATCCGCGAGGGTCCAGGTGGCGCCGTCGTCCACCGAGAAGCGCGCCGCCAACACGTACGTCACAGGAGCGCCGGTCGCTCCCGGCAGGGACACGGTGCCCACGTAGTCGTCGGCCGCGAAGGCGCCGGGCATGATCCCGTCGATGTCCCCGCGGTAGGTGGCCGCGCTCCACGTGAAGTCGGCGCTGACAGGCGGGCTGGACACGCTCGTTGCCCACCCCACCTGCGCCCGCACGCCCAGGCCCTGCCCCAGCCCCGGCGTCACCGTGGGGACCTCGACGAGCGCGGCGATCGTCGCCGAGACCATCGCGGCCCCCGAGGTGTCGGCCTGGCTGGCAGAGTTCAGCAATTTCGCCTCGGCGATCGTCAGCGTCGTCACCGGCTGGAAGGTGAAGGCGTCCGGCAGGGAGCCGCTCTTCCCGTCGGGGTTGGTGACGGTGACGGCGGAGGTGCCCGGGTTGGTGACGGCCGGCGACTTCACCGTCAACCGCGAGGAGCTGACGAAGGTGACCTCGCTGCCCAGCACGTCGTCGAACTTCACCGTCGAGCCCTGGAAGAAGTTCACGCCGTTCACCGTCACCAGGGTGCCGCCGGTCAGCGGGCCCGACGCGGGCATGACGGAGGTGACGATCGGGTACGCGCCGCCGCCGTCCGTGTTGGACGAGGACGGCGGGCAACCCAGCAGGGTGAGAGCGAGGGCGAGGACGGGGGCGAAGCGGCGGATCACGACGACTCCTTGGTGGCGGCCGGGCTGCAGCCTGCTGGTGAGCCAGGCGGGGTTCAAGGGCGATGATGCGGGCTTGTCGCGCCGGGGGGATCTGGCCTGAAGTGGCGCTCCGTGCGACTCGCGAGCTGCCTCGTCCTGCTGTCCGTCACCGGCTGTGTACACAGCGTCAACCCGGCGGAAGGCGCGCCCAGCGCCCAGCCCGGCCAGGCCGTGCGCATGCAGAGCCGCTTCGCGTGGCCGTCGCTGGGCGACACCCAGGTGCAGGTGCACCAGCGCACGATCGTCAACGGTCGATCGACGGAGACGTCTCAGGCGTGGCTCCGGCTCACCCACCAGGTCCAGCCGGGCTTCGCCACCGTGCGCCTCGAGCCGCTGGGCGAACAGGATCCGGAGCTCGAGGTGAAGCCCTTCGTGGTGGAGATCTCCCGCGACGGCAAGCTGCTCACCCAGCCCACGCGGCGCAGCGCCCGCGCCGCCGGCAGCCAGCCGTACGCCCACTCGCCCCAGTTCCTGTGGAACCTGTGGGTCACGATCTGGAACCCGACCGATCTCATCTCAGGCCAGACGGTCGAGCTCCCCAACGACGTGGACGACGAGTTCCTCGGGCAGCTGCGCTTCACGGCCTACCTCACGGGCGAGGGGTATGTGCCCTGCGAAGGCGCGCCGTCCGGCTGGTGCCAGAAGCTCTCGGCCCGCTTCCGCCCAGACGCCGCCAGCGTGCTGGCCCTCTTCGACGCCGTCGTGGACGAGAAGGAGCGCCGCCCCGGAGAGGCCTTCGAGCCCCGCACCGTGGAGTACGAGCTGCAGGTCCTCTCCGAGCCCGAGACGTTGCTGCCTCACCGCGTCGATCTCTCCTTCCGCGTGGAGATCCTCACCGGCCCGCCGCGATCGACTTCGCTGGTGCGCTACGAGCAGAAGACCAGCATGCGCTTCGTGCACCTCGTGCGGCAGGCGCCGCCCGCGCCCTCGGGGCCGCAGCGCCAGCCCGCGCCGAAGCCAGCGCTGCCGAGCGAGCAGGTGCTGCGGCCGAAAGGCGTCTCCCCACCCGGTGAGCTCCCCGCTCCCTCACACGGACGCGCGGCGTTCGATCGGCAAGGCCGTCCACCGGGGTCCGCGTAAACGCGCGTCGCGATCGGATCGCCGGGCCGCTGGTGCCTGTCAGCCTGGAGGCCCGGACGACGCGGCCCTGGCGCAACGGAGTTCGCACGCGACTCGCATCAGGTTCCCTCGAAGTCGTTGCGATGGCGCCCAGCGGGCAAGCCTGCGCACGAACGCGACCGAGCTGCTCAGCCCTTCACCGCGCCGGCCGTCAGCCCGCCCACCAGGTACTTCTGCAGGGCGAAGAAGAGCGCCATCACCGGGGCTGAGACGATCAACGCGCCGGCCGCGAAGTGGCCCCACTCCGTCTTGTATTCGCCGACGTACCGCTGCAGCGCCACCGGCAGGGTGAAGCGCGCGGCGTCGTTGAGCAGCGTGGCGGCGAGGATGAACTCGTTCCACGCCGTCATGAAGCTGAAGAGCGCCGTGACGGCCAGCGCCGGGCGCGCGAGCGGCAGCACCACGCGGGTGAAGACCTGCCAGGGCGACGCGCCGTCCATGGTGGCCGCCTCCTCCAGCTCTCGGGGGATGGTGTCGAAGTAGCCCTTGAGCATCCACACACAGAAGGGCAGGGACGACGTCGAGTACACCAGCACCAGCCCGCCCAGCGAGTCGAGCAGCCCCAACGCCTGCAGGATCGAATACAGCGGCACCAGCATCAGCGTGGCCGGGAACATCTGCGTCACCAGCAGGCCCTGCATGCCCGCCTCCTTGCCGGGGAAGCGGTACCGCGACAGCGCGTACGCGGCCGTCACCGCGAGGCCCAGGCCCACCACGGTCGTCGCGCCCGACACGAGGACGCTCGCCAGCAACTGGCGGCCGAAGAGCCAGCGGCCCTGCGTGTCCGTCGAGCCCAGCACGTCGCGGAAGTGATCCAACGTGACGGCCTCAGGAAGCGGCGAGGCGCTCAGGGACAGCGACTGCGTCGGCGACAGCGCCATCTTCACCACCCAGAGGACGGGGTACAGCGCGGCGACGGACGCCACCGCGAGGACGGCGTGGACGATGGCGGTGCGCCAGAAGGACGGGCCGCGGCTCATGCCGGCTCCTCACCGCTGAAGCGCCGGGTCGCCCGCGTCCACGCCAGCAGCACGAAGAAGATCAACACCGAGTACGCCGCGGCGAAGCCGTACTGCTCGTTGCGCTGGAAGGCCCAGCGGAAGGCCTCGCTCACCAGGATGTCGGTGGCCCCGCCCGGCTCGCCGCCCGACACCAGGTAGATGATGTTGAACATGTTGAAGGTCCACACGCAGCCCAGGATGACGGCGGGCAGGAGCGCGGGCCGCAGGAGGGGCAGGGTGATGCGGCGGAACTGTGTCCACTTCGACGCGCCGTCCACCTCAGCCGCTTCGTAGAGATCCTGGGGGATCGACTGGAGCGCGCCCAGGGCCACCACCATCATGAAGGGGAAGCCCAGCCACGTGTTCGTCACCACGTTCGCCGCGAAGGCCGTGGAGAAGTGCGTGAACCAGGACACCGGCTCGATCCCCAGCGCGACCAGCAGCGCGTTGATGGCGCCGAACTGCCGGTGGAACATGCCCTTCCACATCAGCGCGGTGATGTAGTTCGGCACCGCCCACGGGACGATCAGGAGCACCCGGTACAGCCCGCGCAGCTTGAGCAGCGGATCCTTGAGGAGCAGCGCGAGGAAGAGGCCGATCGTCACGTGCAGCGCCACGTTGACGAAGGTCCACGCGATGGTGACGACCAGCGTGAAGTAGAACGAGAGCGGCTCGGTGACCCGGTAGCCGCGCGACGCCAGGATGTCGGTGAAGTTGGCCAGCCCCACGAAGCTGTAGTCGCCCGCCTCGTGGTGGAAGAGGGAGAGCGCGATCCCCACCACCAGGGGGATGACGATCAGCACGAGGATCCCCACCGCCGCCGGCGCCACGTACGCCAACGCACGCGCGGCGTCAGGGAATCGCCGGGACGGGCTGCCGGCGTTCGCCTTCGCTGGCCGCGAGCGCGATCTCCACGCGACGAAGGCCACAACCAGCAGCGCCGCGGCGATCACCCAGGGGACCGGGTTCGCCGGAGGAGGTCGCTCACGGAAGAGCGCACGGAAGCGACGCTCGGCCAGCTTGCCCCCTTCCTCCGGGGGCACGCTCCCCTGCAGGACGCCGCGCAGCGCCAGCTTCATCGGCTCCCACACGCTCGTCATCGCCACGGTGTTGGGCGTGGGCGTCGAGCGCTCGGCCACCGCCCGGAAGGACGAGATGAGCGCGTCGTGCTGGATCTCCTCGCGCTGGTACGCGGCCACCTCGGCGGGGATCTGCCCCCCCAGCGTCGCGCGCAGCACCGTCGCCTCGTCGAGCGACAGGAAGCGAGCCAGCTCCTGCGCGGCCTCGGGCTGGTGGGAGCGGGACGAGACGAAGGCCGCCTCCACGCCGAGGAAGGGCGCCATCGGCAGGCCGGTCTCGCTCACGGTGGGCAGCGGCGCGACGCGGTAGGAGATCGACTTGTCGATCTCTCCGGTGAACCACGGGCCGGAGATCACCATCGCCGCGCGCCCCTCGTTGAAGAGGGACTTCACCAGCGCGCCGGACACCTCCTGCGGCATCCAGCCGCGATCCTGCAGGCCCTTCACGAAGGCGAGCGACTTCGCCATGCCCGGCGTGTCGAAGCTGACGTGCCCTGTGTCGTCGAAGAGCTTCCCGCCGAAGCCGAAGAGGATGGGCGCGTGGAAGTAGAAGTCGCCGGCCTCGTAGGCGAGGCCGAACTCGTTGCGCTCGGGGTGGGTGAGGCTGGGGAGTACGGCCACCAGCTCGTCGGTGGTGCCCGGCGGCGAAGCCACCCTGGCGGTGTTGACGAAGAGGGCGAGGGCCTTGAGGGACAGCGGGTAGCCGTACCACTCGCCGTCCAGCTCGAGCGCGTCCACCGCGGGCTTCAGGTACGCGGTGCGATCGAGGCCGCCCGTCGACGGCGCCACCACCTTCATGCGCCGGAACTGCCGCAGCCGCTCGTGCGCGAAGATGAAGACGTCCGGGCCGGCGTCGTGCGGGATGGCGGAGGTGATCTTCGAGGAGAAGGCGTCGTAGGGGACCGCGAGCAGCTCCACCTGCCTGCCCGTCCTCGCGGTGAACCGCCGGGCGCTCTCCTCGAGGGCGCGCTCCTCTCCGCCGCGGTAGGCGTGCCACAGCTTGAGCGGGCCCGTCGCGGGCTCGGGCGCGCAGCCGGCGAGGACGAAGGCCAGGAACGCCAGGCCGAAGCGGGACGGCCGCGTGCTGGCGCCGCCGTGCCTCGAGCGATCGCGACGCGGGCCCGCCGAAGTCCCTGGCCCTCCATGCATCGAGCGGCTGACGCGCGGGGCCTCCTGGGCGGGGGAAGCGTGTCCCCCGTGCCTGGGCCGAGTGCAGCGAGGGCTCTCCGCTGCGGGCGTCCCTTCTCGCCCGTGCCTCGTGCCTCTGCGGCGAGGGCCTTCGGGCGCAGGGGGCCGCTGCCCGGCTCGGCTCGAATGACTGCGGCGCGAGTCTTGGGCGCGCGCGTCCGCGGGCAGCCCGGCGTGGAACGCTTGAGCACTCACGGGCGGGCGAGCTCCGGGTGCCGCAGGGCCTTCGAGCCGTCCGAAGAGAACACGTGCAGGGCGTCACCCAGCGTCGCGACGCGCACCGTCTCTCCCACGTCCACCCTCGCGCTGGCGTCGAATCTCGCCGCCACCGGCCCCGCCGTCGTCTTCAGGAAGGCGTACCCGTCGAAGCCCAGCCGCTCGACGGCCTCCACTTCACCGGACAGCGGGCCCTCCGCCGCGACGCGCAGATCCTGGGGGCGCAGGCCCACCTTCACCTCGCCGCTCGCCGTCAGCCCCTCTGGCGCCGGCAGGGAGAAGCCCTCGCCCACCAGGAACGCGCCTTCCCTTCGCGCGCTCAGCACGTTCATCGCCGGGGAACCGAGGAAGGTGGCGACGAAGAGGTTGTCGGGCCGGTTGTAGAGCTGCAGCGGAGGACCGAGCTGCTGCAGCACCCCCTTGTCGAAGACGGCCACGCGCGTCGCCAGCGTCATCGCCTCGACCTGATCGTGCGTGACGTAGATCATCGTCACCTTGAGCTGCCGGTGGAGGCGGGCCAGCTCGCCCCGCATCTGCACGCGCAGCGCGGTGTCGAGGTTGGAGAGCGGCTCGTCGAAGAGGAAGATGCGCGGCTCGCGGACGATCACCCGCCCCATCGCGACGCGCTGCCGCTGCCCGCCGGAGAGGGCCTTCGGCTTTCGCTCGAGCAGGTGGGTGAGCTCCAGCATCTGCGCCGCCTTCGCCACGCGCGCCTGGATCTCGGCTGGAGGCACCTTGCGCAGCTCGAGGCCGAACGCCAGGTTCTCCCGCACCGTCATGTGCGGGTAGAGGGCATAGCTCTGGAACACCATGCCGATGTCGCGATCGCGGGGCGGCACGTCGTTCATCCGCTTGCCGTCGACGAGGATGTCCCCGTCGTCGACCGTCTCGAGGCCCGCCAGCAATCGCAACAGCGTCGTCTTTCCGCAGCCCGACGGGCCCACCATCACCAGGAACTCGCCGGCCTCCACGTCGAGATCGACGCCCTTGACGATGGCGTTGTCACCAAAGCTTTTCTTGATGCCGACCAGGCGGACCGCGGACACGGCCGCGAAACCTAGCGCCTTCCGGCGGATCCTCGAGGGACAAACGTCCCGGGGGGCGCTGGCCATGCCTTGCGGCCTTCTGGTACAGCCCTCTCCCTGGCCGGCTGCAAACGAGCTCCTCGAGATCCACCATGCGTCACGCCGTCGCTGTCCTGCTTCCCCTCTCGCTGCTCCTCGGCGCGTGCGGCCCCACTGACACCGCGAAGCTGTACAAGACGACGCCCGTGGCGCCGTCGCTCGACGTGGCGAAGGTGAAGGCGCTCGACCACCTCGGGCCGACCCTCATCGATCGCGGCGTCAACTTCGGCGTCTACAGCGAGCGGGCCGAGCGGATCGAGCTCCTCCTCTTCGACTCCCCCGAGTCCAGCCAGCCCACGCGGCGCCTCCCGATGGAGAAGGTGCCGGACTCCAACGTGTGGAACCTGCACGTCGAGGGCATCGGCGTGGGCCAGCACTACGGCTTCATCGCGTGGGGGCCCAACTGGCCGTTCGATCCCGAGTGGACGCCCGGCACCATCAGGGGCTTCCTCACCGACGTCGACCCTGACGGCAACCGCTTCAACCCGAACAAGCTGCTGTGGGATCCGTACTCGAAGGCGATCCACCGCGATCACGACTGGTCGAAGGGCAGCCTGGCCACCGGCCCCAGGCGCACCGACTCCACCTTCGCGGCGGCGTCCAAGTCGGTGGTGGTGCAGAGCCGCTACGTCTGGAGCGACAACGAGACGGCGTACCGCGCGCGCCGGCAGGACGAGAACGCCCCCGGCCACCGCTGGAACGACATGATCCTCTACGAGCTCCACCCGAAGGGCTTCACCGCGAGCCCGGCCTCAGGCGTGGAACACCCGGGCACCTTCCGCGGCCTCGGAGAGAAGGCCGACTACCTGAAGGACCTCGGCGTCACGGCGGTGCACCTCATGCCGCCCTTCGAGAAGCCGTCCGAGGGCGGGTACTGGGGCTACAACTCGCTGTCCTTCTTCATCGCCGAGAACACGTACAGCTTCCGCAAGGAGCAGCACGAGATCATCGACGAGTTCAAGTGGATGGTCGATCAGCTGCACCAGCGCGACATCGAGGTGCTGCTCGACGTCGTCTACAACCACACCGGCGAGGGCGGCTTCTGGCGCGAGCGCCTGGAGAACGACTTCAACCCGCACGACTCGATCCCCGGCGATCTCCTCAACTTCGATCCGAAGGAAGTCGTGGGCCTCTACAACCTGCGCGGCCTGGACAACCACGCGTACTACGCCCTGTCCGACGACAAGCAGAGCTACTGGAACAACACCGGCGTGGGCAACGAGACGCGCTGCAACCACACGCCGTTTCGCCGGCTGATCCTCGACTCGCTGCGCTACTGGGTCGACGAGCTGCACGTCGACGGCTTCCGCTTCGATCTCGCGCCGGTGCTGGGCGAGAAGGACCTGCAGTACTACGTCTGGGACGATCCGAAGAACACGGTGCTGCAGGACATCGCCGACGATCCGCTGCTCCAGCGCTACAACACCCGCCTCATCGCGGAGCCCTGGGCGGCCGGCGGGTACGATCTCGCGCAGTCGTGGAACGGGCCTCCGGGCAACCCCTTCTCCAACGGCTACGGCACGCGCATCGGGCTGTTCCCTGCGTCCACCACCAAGCCGGGCACCGGGTGGGGGGAGTGGAACGGCCGCTTCCGCGACTGGTGGCGCAGCTTCTGGAACAACGACGGCTTCAAGCTGAACTCCACCGAGGTCAAGGACGGGGGCTTCTTCCTCACCGGCTCGAGCGACTGGTTCCAGTGGAACCAGCGCCGGCCCTACCACTCGGTCAACTTCGTCACCGTCCACGACGGCTTCACGCTGTACGATCTCTTCACCTACGCGCAGAAGCGCAACGGCTGCGGGCCGCTCAACCCGGTGTGCTGCACGGATCCGACGAGCGCGTGGTGCGAGAAGGTCTCCGGAGAAGACAACAACCGCTCGCGCGACTGGGGCGACGAGGCGATGAAGCGCCAGATGATGCGCAACGTCTACGTCGCGCTGATGGTGAGCCACGGCACGCCCCTGCTGTACCAGGGCGACGAGTGGCTGCGCACGCAGCTGGGCAACAACAACGCCTACTCCACCCGCGCCGACAACGAGTCGAACTGGATGGACTGGGGCACCTACCAGGCCCAGGACCACCGGCACCGCATGTTCGACTTCGTCCGGCAGGTGATCCGTTTCCGCAAGGCCCACCTCTACGCCTTCGCCCCGCTGGACTACGGCCAGGCGGCCCCCTTCTCCTGGAAGAGCCCGCAGAACAGCGATCAGGTGGCGTGGGACTCGAAGCAGCTCATGCTCCACTACTGGGACGCGACGAAGGGCCCGGAGCTGGCGATCCTCATCAACGGCGAGGCCTTCGACGTCCCCTTCACGCTTCCCCAGGGCCGCGCCTGGAAGCGCGTCATCGACACCCAGTCGTACTGGGATCTCCCCGAGACGCTGGTGATGCAGGGCAAGCCGCAGCGCGCCAGCAACAACATCTGGCTCGACGCTCCGGAAGACGTCACCACGCCCGACTACGTGGTGAAGCCGCGCTCGATGGTGATCCTCGAGGCGAGGTAGCCGTCACTCGCCCAGGTTGTCGATGATCGACGTGAAGTCCACGTCGTCGTCGCTCTTCGGCAGGGAGTTGGAGGTGGACACCACCACCGTCCGATCTTCCCCCTGCTGCGGCTTCTTCGCTGGCGCGGCGCTGATCGAGACGGCGGGCTTGGCGGGCGCGGCGGGCTTCGCGGCGGGCTGGGCGGCCGGCTTCTTCGGCGCCTCGACCGGGGGCAGCGCGTTCACCTTGGTGGCCAGCTCCTCGTCCTCTTCGCCGAGGAAGGACGCGGCGGCGGCGGCGGTGCTCTGCGCGGCGGGGCGGGCGGCGGCGGGGGCGGC
>JBFMHF010000193.1:0-11191 GCA_040752975.1 Myxococcota bacterium | reverse complement strand
CCGCCGCCACCGCCGGCGCCCCCGCCTGCTCCCGTTCCGCCGTCGGGCAACAGCACCCGGTAGCCGTTGGGCAGCGTGCCTTCTGCGCCGCTCGGGTTGCGCACCAACACGTCGTAGACACCTGGCGTCAGCCCCGCCGGCACCGTGGCGCTGATGGTGGTCGCGTTCACCGAGTTCATCGTCAGCGCGGTGGCGCCCAGGAAGGCCTCGGCCCCCAGCTCGAAGTTGTTCCCCGTGAGGGTGACGTCCGTGGGGGTGGAGTTCGGCCCCGACGACGGGTTCACCGACGTGACGAGGACTGGCGCGTCCGGCACGTCCAGCGCCAGGCGGATGATCCAGTTCTGCGTGATGCCGTAGGGCCGCCCTCCGTCGGGGAGGTCCACCGGGAAGAAATAGCCGTAGCCGTTGAAGAACCAGTTGGCGCCCGGGACCAGCGGCCCGTTGTCCAACGCGATGGTGCAGTCGTCCAGCGACGTCTGGTTCTGCGTCGACACCTGGACGAAGACGCGCCCGGCGTCCACCACCATCGGCGGCGTCAACACCACCCGGTTCAACATCGTGGTGGACGTCGTGAACTGCACACTCAACATGTTCACCTGCGGCCGGTAGGTGCCTCCATCGAAGGCCCTGGGAGGCGTCAGCGTGCCCCCCGACTCGTCCCACACGCTGGCGACATACCCGCAGGGGAGTCCGGGGGCCCCGCCCTGGTACGTCGCCAGGAAGACGTCGACGCCTTTGATGCGCAGCGGGTAGTCCGCAGGCGACGGCGTGAAGAGCACCCCCGCGCCCTGGTACTCACCAAAGCTGACGCCCGTGTTGACGGCGCCGGAGCCGGTGAAGGTGTCGTTGGTGACGTACTTCGTTCCAGCCGCCGCGCTCGCCGCGCACAGCGACGCAGCCAGCACCCCGAGTCGGAGAAGCATGAGGGCAGAGTCTAGGCCACCCGCCCTCGAGCGAAAGGTGTGCAGCCCACGCACACACCGGCGCGTCAGCCGCGCAGGAGCTGGGCCAGCACCTCGAAGCTGGCCCCCAGCGCCGCCACGCTGGCGCTCTCGTTCTTCTGGTGCGCCTGCGCCGTCTCGCCCGGCCCGAAGTTGACGGCGTCCACGCCCAGCTCCGAGAAGCGGGCCACGTCCGTCCAGGCCTGCTTCGCTTCCGCCGCCTTCCCCGACAGGGCGATGAGCCGCTGCGCGTATGGGTTCGACGCGCCCACCCGTCCCGACGGCGCGAGATCCGTGAAGCGCACCTCGGCCCGGCCCGCCACCAGCGCCGTCACGTCCGCCTGGGCGGCCTCGAGCGACTTGCCCGGCGCGAAGCGGTAGTTGACGTTCACCTCGAAGGCGTCGGGCACCACGTTCCGGGCGCGGCCGCCCTTCGCCAGCGTCGCGCTCATCACCTCCGAGAAGGTGAAGCCTTCCACCACCACGTCCCGGCGCTCCCTCGTCGCGAGGTCGACCAGCACCGGGCCCGCCGCGTGGATGGCGTTCTTCCCCTGCCAGGGCCTCGCCGAGTGCGCCGCGCGCCCGGTGAAGAGCAGCGTCGCGTGCAGGCTGCCCACGCACCCCACCTGCACCGCGCCGTCCGTCGGCTCCATGGCGATGGCGAAGGCCAGCTTCGACAGCTCCGGCGCGGCGGCGAAGAGGGGACCCAGCCCCGACTCCTGGAAGGGCCCTTCCTCGCGCTCGTAGAAGACGAGGCGCAGGTTGATCGGCAACGTCGCCAGCGGCAGCTCGTCCGCCAGCGCCATCATCACCGCCAGCGCGCCCTTCATGTCCGACGCACCCAGGCCGATGAGGCGATCGCCTTCCAGCCGCGGCGGCCCGTCGCCGTCGTGTCCCGGCACCGTGTCGAGGTGGCCCACCAGCGCGATGGACGGGCGCGCGTCGTCACGCCTCCCCAGCGCCAGCGAGTGGCCCACGCGCAGCACCTGCTCTCCTGGAAAGCGGGTGCGCGCCCACGCCTCGACGTGGTTGGCCAGCGCCGCCTCGTTCCCGATGACGGAGGGGATGCGCAGGAGCTCGAGCGCGCGCTCGGCCAGGGACGCCGCGGTGGGCATCGGCTACACCGGCACCGCGAAGTCGCGCAGCACCTGGTTGAGGGACGTCTTCTGATCCGTGGTGGCGCTCCGCTTGCCGATGATGAGCGCGCACGGCACCTGGTACTCCCCGGCAGGGAACTTCTTCGGGCGCGTCCCGGGGATGACGACGCTGCGCGCGGGCACCCGGCCCTTCGTCACCACCTCGGTGGATCCGGTGACGTCGATGATCTGCGTGGACGCGGTCAGCACCGTGTTGGCGCCGATGACGGCTTCCTCTTCCACCACCACGCCTTCCACGATGACGCAGCGGCTGCCGATGAAGGCGCCGTCTTCGATGATGACGGGGGAGGCGGAAGGCGGCTCCAGCACGCCGCCCAGGCCCACGCCGCCCGAGAGGTGCACGTTGCGACCCACCTGCGCGCAGCTGCCGACGGTGGCCCAGGTGTCCACCATGGTGCCCGCGCCCACCCAGGCGCCGATGTTGACGTAGCCCGGCATCACCACCACGCCGCGCTCACAGAAGGCGCCGAAGCGCACCACGCCCGGCGGCACCACCCGCACGCCCGCCTCGGCCAGCCCCTTCTTGAGGGGAATCTTGTCGTGGAACTCGAAGGGGGGCACCTCGAAGGTCTTCATCTCGCTCAAGGAGAAGTAGAGGAGGATGGCTTCCTTCACCCAGGCGTTCACCTCCCAGCCCGAGGCGCCCTTCTGCGCGACGCGGATGACGCCGCGATCGACGAGGTTCATCGTCTCGCGCACGGCCATCGCGTAGAAGGGCTCACTCAGCTTCTCGCGCTCGGTGAAGGCCGTGTGGACCCGTTGCCGGAGGTCGTCGACGTTCATGCCTCGGGCTTCTAGCCGAAAACGGGTGAGGGCCCCACGCTCGTTCGAGAAGGCCTCAGCGCCGCCGGCGCAGGCGCAGGCCCACCAGCAGCGCCGCGAAGAGGCTCAAGCCCGGGGCCACGTTGGCTCCGCAGCCGTAACGAAGCGGGGCGACGGTGTCTCCGCCGCCGCCGGCCCCACCGCCCGTCCCTCCACCTCCCCCGCCCGTGCCGCCATCGGACGTGGAGCCCACGTTGGGATCGGTCCCTGCGCGGAGCTCGGCGATGTCGGTCACGCCGTCCCCGTCGCTGTCGACCATGTCGGTGTCGAGCTGATCGAGGGCCGATCGCAGCGTCGCCTCGTTGTTCGGCATGAGTCCCCGCATCCGCATGTTGGTGCCGAAGGGCGTGGTGACGGTGCCCGCGCCCAGCACGTTGTTGCGGTGGCAGATGCCGCAGGACTGGGGGGGCTCCACGGCCAGCCCGAGGTGGTTCTTGATGGCCGTCGGGTAGGTGGCCGTCGCCCACGCGGGTCCAGCGAGGAGCGACAGGGCGAGGGCGAGGCGGCGCATGCGTCAGAGGAAGGTGTGCAGCTGGAGGAGCAGGCTGTAGGAAACTCCGCCCGAGGTGGTGGGAGAGGGCGCGGTGCGACGGATGACATTGTCGAGCCGCAGCTCGACGTGTGGCAACAGGTACCAGGCCGCGGAGAACCAGAAGCCCAGGTTCGGCCCCTGCTGCCCCGCGCCGTCGTGGGCCGCTTCCACCGTGGCCAGCACGTGCACGCCCTGAACCGGCTCCCAGTCGCCTTGCACCATGGTGGCGAAGCCCACGCGATCGAGCAGCCCGGGCTGCTGCCAGACGAGCAGATCGAGCTCACCGAGGAGCGCGAGCGACTCGATGGGCGCGACGCGGGCGAAGAGGCCGTGGGCGTGGCGGGTGAGGGGCAGTTGCAGGAGTGGATCCGCCCTCGACCAGGCGATGAGGCTGGACAGGCCGAGGTAGGCGTTCGGCTTGAGCGCGTACTCGGCGAACAGCGAGTAGCCGCGCTCCCGGTAGGCGTCCGGGCCCAGCTGGTAGTTGCCCAGAATCGCCATCACCTCGCCGCGCAGCAGCTCCGAGTTGTACGCAGCGGACACGCCCACCTGCTGGCCGACGTTGATGTCCGTCCTCGTGTTCTGCCGCACGTACATGAAGTGCTCGTTGTTGCGCAGGCCGAAGGGCAGGTTCATCTTGCCTGCGCGCACCATCACGGCCTCGTCGGCGAACTTCGCGCCGAAGTAATACTCGCGCGAGACGAAGGAGAAGGCGCACTGCGCGTCGCACACCGGCGCGACGACGGCCGGGCCCACGTACTGGGCCGGCCCTTTCCCCACGCCGCCCGACGCGTGGAGGACGAAGCGATCGAGGTTGACGGTGCCGTACAGCTCGGCGGCCATCAGCAGCGGCGCCACCTGCACCGCGGGCGCGAGCTGGATGTACGGGCCCCCGCGGAGGTTGCCTGACAGGTTGAGCCACTCCGGCAGCTCGAGGAACCAGAGGAAGTTGGCGGTGGGGGAGACTTCGTCCTCTTCCTTGCGCGGGGTGACGTGCCAGCGCACCAGGATGTCCGCCTGGGCGCGCCCGTACTGGGTCAGCTGGCCAGCCCCCGAGGGGTCGACGTGGCACGCGGCGCAACTGCCGTAGTTGTGCTTCACCATCCACGGGAAGGCCCACGCCGGCCCCGCCACCACCAGGGACACGAGCAGGTACTTGAGCCAACGCGGAGTCTTCACCGGAGCCGACACCGGGGGCTGGTTTTGCCCTCCCCGCCGGCCCCCTGTCACGCGCGAAGTGATGCGCTACTTCTTCACCTGGAACTTCGTGGCCACGCTGACCTCGGGCTTCACGGTGATGCCCAGGTAGCTGCGGACCTTCACCCCGTAGTCCTTCAGGTTGATGTCGGCGCTGCCCTCGACGTCGCAGGCGCCGCCCTTGCACGACGCCTTGTACTTGAAGGGGATCTCCTTCGTCTGGCCGTGGAGCCCGAAGACGCCCTTGCTCTCGGCCTCCACCGACTTGCCGTCGTCGGGCACCTTGAGCGAGGCGAGCGGCACCTTGAGCGTGATGAGGGGGAACTTCTCGGCTTCCAGGTCCTCCTGCATGTGGCCGTTGCGGAGGCTGTTGTCGGTGTCGATCTCCTTCAGCTTCACCGTCACCGTGAGGGATGTGCCGTCGTCCGCCACGTCCACCGCCGACGTCTTGCCGACGATCTTGAAGCCCGCCGGCCCGGTGGCCTTGAAGGTCGCCTCGGCGTTGCCCGTCTTGCTCCATCCAGCGCTCGCCGCCGCCCCCGCCAGCACGCACAGCCCCACCACGCTTCGCCACGTCTTGTTCGATGCCATGTGTGTGTTGCGCCTCCGGAAAGGGTGCGTCGGGACTCTAGGCCGTGAGTCCGGCGGTTGTTCAAGCGCCTTCGACGGCAGCCCTCCCGGCGTCTTCACCGTCAACTGCCGACGTAGTGCAGGGCGAGGGTCCTCTGGTGCGGCGCGCGTCGATGCTCATACACGTACACCGCCTGCCAGGTGCCCAGCTGCAGCCTCCCACCGCGCACCGGAATGGCCAGCTGGGTGCAGGTGAGGGCGGCGCGCACGTGGGCGGGCATGTCGTCGGGCCCTTCCGCGTCGTGGGCGAAGAGGGGATCGCCGTCGGGCACCAGCCGGGCGAAGAAGCGCTCGAGATCGGCGCGGACCTCGGGGTCCGCGTTCTCCTGCACCACGAGGCTGGCGCTGGTGTGCTGCAGGAAGACGGTGCACAGCCCGTCCTGCGCGCCTTCGTTGCTCAGCCAGGCCGCGACCGCCTGCGTCACGTCGACCAGCCCACGCCCCCGCGTGGCCACCCCCAGCTTTCCGTGCGCTTGTCGCATAGGCGCACCGTAGCGCACGCCTGCCCACCGGAATCGGCTCGGAAGCGGGCGGCGGATCATGCAAGGATGCGCGCCTTCGATGGAAAGCAACACCCCGGACCTCGCCCAGGTGGCGGTCGATTACCTCAAGTCGAACGGCGAGCGCCGGCCGGTGGCCATCGACGCCGCGCGAGATCGTCTGGTGGTGGGCCAGGCGCCGGGGCCGGTGTCCTTTCTCTACCTGGGCCACGCGCGCAAGGAGATGGAACAGGCGCCTCCGGGCGAGCGCGATCGCGTGCTGGCGCGGCGCTTCTGGTCGGCCATCTCGGTGGGCGGCGTGCCTGAGCCGAAGCGGGTGCTGAAGGGCATCCTCCCGCGGCTGAGAGATCGCGCCTGGTTCTCCGCGGTGCGCCGCCAGGCCGAGCTGGAGCTGGGCGCTGACGAGACGGCCATCGACGAGGTGATGCTGCCGCACAAGGTGCTCAACGACGAGCTGGCCGTGCACCTCGCCTACGAGCTACCCACCAGCGTGATGGAGATCGGCCCCGATCGTCTCGAGGCCTGGGGTGTGCCCTTCGAGGCGGCCTACGTGCAAGCGAAGGCCAACCTGCAGGAGCGCAGCTCCCGGCCCTTCGACTCACCGGCGCCAGGCCTCTTCGTCTCGCCGTACCACGACGGGCTGGACGCCTCGCGCATGGTGGTGACGGAGCTCTTCGAGCGCCTCGCGGTGAAGGGGCGGCCCGTGGCGCTGGCGCCGACGCACGACATCCTCTTCGTCACCGGGGACGAGGACGTGGAAGGCCTGCAGCAGGCGGCGGCGTGGGCGGAAGAGGCGCTGCTCGAGCCCCGGGCCCACAGCGCGGTGGCCTTCCGGCTGGAGGCGGGCGCGTGGGCGCCGTGGATGCCCGACAAGGCCCACCCCGTCTTCGGCAAGCTGAAGCTGCTCGCGCTGCAGACGCTGGCCAGCGCCTATGCGCGCCAGAAAGAGGTGCTCGAGTCACTCCTGGAGGCCAACGGCCACGAGCTGTACGTGGGCACGCTGCGCGCCTTCCGCGGGCCCTCCGGCGAGATCTTCACCGCCTGCGCCTGGACCGAGGGGGTCGACGCACTCCTGCCGAGGACCGATCGCATCGACTTCGTGCGCCCGGGTCCCGACGGCAGCGCCGCCGGTGGGAAGGTGTGGAGCACCACCTTCGAGGTGGCGCTCCAGACGGTGGGTGCGCTGATGGAGGAGAGCGGCGACCTGCCGCAGCGCTACCGCGTACACGGCTTCCCGGAGCCCGAGCAGCTCGAGGCGATGGCCCAGGCCGGGAAGGTGTGACGGCGCGTCACTTCTTCTTCTTGGTGTCCTTCTTGGCGGGCTCGGCGGCCTTCGCCGGCTTGAACTTGAGCACGTAGGCGGCCACGTCGCGGAGCTGGTCGTCCTTGAGCGAGCCGCTCCACGCCACCATCAGCGGCGACTTGCCCATCGCCGCGCCGCCGTCCTTGATGATCTTGTAGGCGTACTCGTCGGTGAGCCGCTCGGCGTTGGCCGGATCGGTGAAGTTGGTGGGCTTCGGGTTGAGGGCCGCGCCGGCGGGGCCGTTGCCGTCACCCTTCTCGCCGTGGCACGACACACACATCGTCTTGTAGGTGGCCTCGCCCTTGGCCGCGTCGCCCTTGAGCTCGAACTTGTCGGCGGCGAACGCCGTGCTGGACAGGAGGACAGCGCCGACCAGAAGTGCCTGCTTCATTTGGAGTGACTCCCTTGCGTGAGGATGGATGCCGTCTTCGAAAAGCCGGCGTCAGAGACGCCCTGGGCCGACGGGGATTCAGCCATCGGACCGGCGCGTGTCGTACACCGCCTGCCCCGAAGCGCAAGCGCCGCAACCTGTCGCCCCCAGCACCGGGGGCAGCCCCGCGCTGATGCCAGCTCGCAGATTCACTTGGCAGGCGGCGAAGTCGCCCGGTGAGGCGCTGGCCGGCTGATTCGGAGCGCTCACCGGGGCTTCAGGAGGGTCCTCAGCGCTTCGGCCACCGCGTCCAGGGGCGGGGAAGCGCCTTCGGGGGTGGCCACCTCCGGGCCGGCGAGGCGCGTGCCGTTGGCGAGGTGGATCTCCAGGATGGACAGCGTGAGGGGCGGGTGGTCGGCGGTGTGCACTTTCACCTCACGCACTTCCGCCGCGGCGCAGCGGCGGGGCATCGCGCGCAGGTCGTGCAGGAGGCCGGTGGGCACGGGCCAGCCGACGACGCCATCGGGGCTGGCCTCGAGGGTGACGCCGAGGCGTGCGCGCCGGAAGCTGCGCAGCGCGGCCGGCACGGCCAGCAGGGCGACGACGAAGAGGAAGAAAGCGACGGGCCAGGTGACGAGGCCCATGCCCGGCGGCGTGGCGCTGGCGAGCGCGGCGGCGGCGGCGAGGGAGCCCACGGCGACGACGGCGGAGCTGCGCGCGCGGGTGCGGTCGCCGGTGGTGTCCTTCTTCAGCACGAGGCGCGCTCCGGGGGTGAAGGCCTCGACGCGCCACTCCGGGCCGAGGGAGAGTCCGGCAGTGAGGGTGGGCGGCGCCATGGGTGGGGGAAAGGAGCGTGTCGCCGGGCGTAGGGCAAGGGCGAAATCGAACCGTCTTCCGCGCGTTGGAGAGGACATGAAGCTCACGCAGGTGCGCCACTACCTGGCCAACCCTCAGGTGCCGCGATGGCGGAAGCTGCTGGGGCTTCTGGCCCTGGCCTACGTGGTGCTGCCGATGGACGCGGTGCCCGACGTGGTGCCCCTCTTCGGGTGGCTGGACGACGTGGGGGTGGTGGCGGCGGTCGCCACCTTCCTGGTGCGGGACATCAAGCGGCGCGGCGTGCCCACGGCTTCCCCAGGGAAGGAAGTCCCCCGCTTGCCGGACGAGGGCTAAGTCGGCTCCCTACGGCTGGGCGCGGTACACGTCCACCCCGTCCACCACCGTCACCTGCACCTTCGCCGAGAGCAGCCCTTCGGGTGGATCGGCCACCGGGTCCAACGGCAGCACCACGAAGTCCGCGTCGAAGCCCGTCTTCAGCATGCCGCGCCGGCCTTCCGAGAAGGACGCGTACGCCGCGCCCGTGGTGAAGCCGGCCAGCGCCTCCTCGCCCGACAGCTTCTGTTCCGGGAGCCACCCGCCCGGCGGCTTGCCGGACGCATCCTGCCGGGTGCGGGCCGCGTACAGCCCCCACAGCGGATTTGGATCCTCCACCGGAAAGTCCGAGCCGAAGGCCACCTTCCCGCCTGCCTCCAGCACCGACTTCCACGCGTAGGCCAGCTTCACCCGCTCCGGCCCCAGGCGCGCCTCGGCCCACGGCATGTCGCTCGTCGCGTGCGTCGGCTGGAAGCTGGCGATGAGCCCGCTCGTCCCCAGGCGCTTGACGTCCTCCGCGGTCAACACCTGCGCGTGCTCGACGCGGTGCCGCCCGCCCGGCTTCGCCTTCTCGAGCGCCGCCAGCGCGTCGATGGTGAGGGTGTTGGCGCGATCGCCGATGGCGTGCACCGCCACCTGGAAGCCGCGCTCCGAGAACGCCTTCGCCTTCGCTGCCAGCGCGTCGGGCTCGAGCAACAGCAGGCCGCTCTGGGCTGGCTCGTCCGAGTAGGGCTGGTGCAGGGCCGCGCCCCGGCTGCCCAGCGCCCCGTCGAAGAGCAGCTTCACCGCGCGCAGCTCCAACCGCTGTCCCTTGAAGGGGCCCAGCCCGAGGAACTCGTCGGCCTGCGCGCCCTGGCCGTCGGCCATCGCGTACACGCGCAGCGGCAGCACGCCGTTCATGTCCCACTGCTGCAGCAGGCGGAAGGTGGACAAGTCCATGCCCGCGTCGTGCACGGCGGTGAGGCCGAGGCGGGCGCACGTCTCCAGCGCCAGCTTGAGGCGCTTCTGCTCGGCTTCGCGCGTCGGCGCCGGCACCTTCGCCGCCACCACGTCCATCGCGTTGTCGATGAGGATGCCGGTCGGCTCCCCCTTCTCGTCGCGGAGAATGCGGCCGCCGGGTGGATCCTGCGTGGCCCTGGTGATGCCCGCGAGCTGGAGCGCCTTCGAGCTCACCCATGCGGCGTGCCCGTCGATGCGTGTCAGGTAGACAGGCTGGCCGGGGAAGGCGGAGTCGAGCGTGGTGCGCGACGGCCACTGTCGACCCGCCCAGTCGTTCTGATCCCACCCGCGACCCAGCACCCACTCGCCCTGCAGGGTGCTCTCGCCGGCGCGCTTCACCCGGGCGATCGCGTCGGCCTCGGACTTCGCGGTGGACAGGTTGGCCAGCGCCAGAGAGCGCCCCAGCGACGCGAGGTGGCCATGCGCGTCCACCAGGCCCGGGACGATGATGGAGTCGGGGAATTCCTCCACCGCGGCGCCTCCGCCGCCCACGTCGATGGCGTCGTCTCGCGAGCCCACGTAGAGGATGGTGCCGCCCTTCATCACCAACGCCTGGGCCACCGGCTGCGCCGGGTTCATCGTGTGGATTCGGCGGGCAACGAAGACGACGGTCTGCGGTTCACCGGGCATGGACTTGGGGCAGGCGGTGAGGGACAGCGCGGCGAGGGCGCAGACGATGAAGCGGCCTTTCGTCACGGCAGCTCCGGCGGGGTGGTGTAGGTGGACTCTCCGGTGAGGGCCTCGAGGAAGGCCTTGAGGGCCGCGGCGTCCTTCTTCGACAGCTTCTGCGCCTTGAACTTCTTGTCGAGGTGCGGGTTCTTGTTGCCGCCCTTCGCCATCAGCGCGATGGCCTCGTCCAGCGTGGCCGTCTTGCCGTCGTGGAAGTAGGGCGCCGTCAGCGCGACGTTGCGCAGGCTGGGCGTCTTGAAGCGGCCCACGTCGGCCTCGTCCTTCGTCGCGTCCTTCCGGCCCGGGTCGTCCCCGAGGCCCGCGTTGTGGAAGTCGAAGTCGGAGAAGAGGGGCGGCGGGTGGCACTGCGCACAGCCCAGCTTCGTGAAGAGCTTCTCGCCGGCCTGCGCGTCCTTCGACAGCGCGGCCTTGTCACCGGCTTGCGCCTTGTCCCAGGCCGAGCTGCCGCTCTTGAGGACTCGCAGCCACGCGGCGAGCGCCTTCGGTACGTTGTCCGCCGTCGCGTCTTCCTGGAAGGCGCGCTGGAAGAGCGCCTTGTAGACGGGCACCTGGTTGAGCGCGTCGGCCACCGCCTTCGGGTCTGCCCCCAACTGCCCCGTCCACGCGGCCTGTGACACGGCCTCCAGGGTGGGCTTGCGGCCGTCCCAATAGAAGGACGAGTGGTAGCCGAGGTTCAGCATGGTGGGCGCGTTGCGCGAGTTCATCGCGCCGCCCACCTTGGCGTCCGTCTGGGTCCCCGAGGTGTACGCCTTGTCGATGTGGTGACAGCCCTCGCAGGACATGCTGCCGTCCTTCGAGAGCCGCTTGTCGAAGAAGAGCTTGTGGCCGAGGTCCGCCTTCTCGGGCGTGGTGGGGTTGTCCTCCGGGTCCTTCACCTCGGCGAGGCCGGTGGGCAGGGCGG
>JBFMHF010000192.1:0-11203 GCA_040752975.1 Myxococcota bacterium | reverse complement strand
AAGAAGAAAATCGCCAGCAGGCCCGCGCCCGCAGGGCGCACTGTCCTCAACCAGGGCCGCGCCGCAGGCGCAATACCCCCACCTCACAGCCCGCGCCGCAGGCGCACTTCCCTCACCTCACAGCCCGCGCCGCAGGCCCACCATCACCGATTGAACAGCGTCATCAACAACATCTGCCTCGCCATCTTGTTGTACTCGGCCTCACTCATCCCCGTCTCACCCTTCGCCTGCGCCGCCTTCGCCGCCTTCTCGTACTCCGCGAACACCTTCTTCGCCCCCGGCGACAAGAGCTGCCCGTTCTCCTTCACGAACTTCGCGAAGTCGGCGAACTCCTTCCCCGCCGCCTGCGCGTCAGGGTCCCGCGTGCCCCGCAGAATCGCGTCCCGCATCTCGTTCGCCGAAATCGAGCCCGGCGCCCGGTTCTTCACCGCCAGGTCCTTGATGGCCGCCGCCGCGCTCGAGTCCTGGAAGCTGGGCTGCGCCACCCGGTTCATGTCGTTGCGCAACTTGAAGAGGTCCCCCAACGAGAGGTGCCCGTCCTTCTTCACCGCCTTCTCGTACTCCGCGAACACCCGCTTGGCCTCAGGCGAGAGCAGCTGCTCGTTCTCCCTCACGAACTTGCTGATGTCCCGGAACTCCGCCGTCGCTGCCTTGCCGTCCAGGTCCTTGATGCCGTTGAAGATGGCGTTCGCCATCTCCTTCCCCGAAATCGACCCCGGCTCCTTGTTGCCCGCCGCCAGCGCGTTGAGCTGCCTCGCCGCCGACGCGTCCAGGTACTGCGGCGAACCCACCTGCCTCATCTCCGCGTTCATCCGCATCGAGTCGAAGAGGTTGATGCCCGTCTCCCCCTTCGCCTGCGCCGCCTTCGCGTACTTCTCGTACACCGCGAACGCCCGCTTCGCCTCCGGCGACAACAGCTGCTCGTTCTCCGTCACGAACTTCTTGATGTCCGCGTACTCCTTGCCCGCCGCCTGGTTGTCGAAGTCCCGCGTCGCCTTGATGATGGCCTCCGTCATCTCGTTGCCCGAGATGCTCCCCGGCTGCTTGTTGCCCGCCGCCAACGCGTTCAACGTCTGCGCCGCGCTCGCGTCCAGGAAGCGCGGCTGGCCACCCCGGTTCAACTCCACCTGCATCCGCGCGTAGTCGCGCAGGTCGATGCCCGTCTGCCCCCGCGCCTGCGCCGCCAGGACGTGCTTCTCGTACGTCGCGAAAGCCGCCTTCGCCTCCGGCGACAAGAGCTGCTCGTTCTCCGTCACGAACTTCATGATGTCCGCGTACTCCTTGCCCGCCGCCTGCCCGTCGTGGTCCACCGTCCCCTGGATGATGGCGTCCACCATCTCCTTGCCGCTGATGGAGCCCGGCTTCCCATTCTTCGCCGCCAGCGCCGCAAGCTGCTGGCCCGCCCCCACGTCCTGGTAGACGGGGCCCGCGATGGCCCGCATCTCGTTCTGCATCCGCATGTAGTCGCCCATCGGGATGCCCGTCTGCCCACGGCTCCACGACGCGCGCACCTGCTGCTCGTACACCGCGAAGGCCTTCTTCGCCTCCGGCGACAGGAGCTCCGGGTGCTCGGTCACCATCTTCTTGAACGCCGCGTACTCCGAGCCCGCCGCCTGGTTGTCCAGGTCCGCCGTGCCCTTGATGATGGCCTCCGTCATCTCCCGGCCGCTGATGCTCCCGGGCTTCGTGTTGCCCTTGAGCAGCTCGTTGACCGCCGCCGTCGCACCCGCGTCAGGCGTCGGGTTGAAGGGCACGCCCATCTCGTTCGGGGGGACTCCGATGTAGCGCGGAGGCGCGCCCACGCCTCCCTCTTCGCCCACCGCCTGCGTCGTCATCCTCGGCCCCGTCGTCTCCCCCGGCTTGTCCGGGTTGAAGAGGTCGTGGATCTGCTTCTTGAAGTCCGCCAGCGCGTCCGCGAGGTTCAGCGGGTCCTTCTCGGTGCGCGGCTCACCCGACAGCGCGGTGAAGGCGTCGTTGAGCGAGTTCACCAACGCCTCCCCGAGCGCGTTGAACAAGGTCTCGGCCAGCTGGCTGCCGAGGTCCGCCAACGCCTCCTCCACGCCGGGGAACTGCGGCGCGCTCGGCGTGATGCTGCCGAACTGCCCGAAGGTGTCCCGAATCTGGTCGATGGCGTCCTGCAGCGCCGCGCCAATCTGCTGGCCACTGGGCGCCGGCGGCAGCGAGCCCACCAACGACCCCGGCGTCAGCACCGGGAAGTGCGGCCGGTTCAGGTTGGACATCTCCAGCTGCATCTTGTGGAACTCACCCAGCGGAATGCCCGACTGCCCCTTCGCCTGCGCCGCCTTCGCGTACTTCTCGTAGATGGCGAACGTCGCCTTCGCCTGCGGCGAGAGGAGGTGCCCGTTCTCCCGCACGAACTTCGCGACGTCCGCGTACTCCCGCCCGGCCGCCTGGCCGTCGAGGTCCTTCGTCGCGTTGAGAATCGCCGTCTCCATCTCCTTGCCGCTGATGGAGCCCGGCGTCTTGTTGCCCGCCGCGAGCGAGTTGAGCGCCTGCGCAGCGCTCTGGTCGCCATACCGCGGCGCGCCCGCCCGCTGCATCTCGAAGCCCATGCGCGCGAAGCTGAGGGGGTCGATGCCCGCCTGGCCCTTCGCCTGCGCCGCCGCCGCGTACTTCTGGTACACGCTGAAGACGGCCCTGGCCTCGGGAGAGAGGAGGTGTCCGTTCTCGCGCATGAACTTGGCCGCGTCGCGGAACTCGGCGCCCGCCGCCTGGCCGTCGTAGTCCCGCGCGCCGTTGATGAGCGCGTTGGCCAACTCCTGGCCTGAGATGCTGCCCGGCGTCTTGTTGCCCGCCACGAGCGCGTCGAGCGAAGCGCCCATCGACTTGTCGGCGTGCTTCGGCGAGGCCACCTTCGCCATCTCGCCCTGCATCTTCATGAAGTCGCGCAGGCCGATGTGCCCGTTCTTCGCCGACTTCACCGTCTTCTCGTACGTGGCGAACACCGCCTTCGCCTCGGGCGAGAGCAGCTGCTCATTCTCCCGCACGAACTTGGCGATGTCCTTGTACTCGGACGTGGCCGCCTTGCCGTCGAGGTCCTTCGTGCCCTTGATGATGGCCTCCATCATCTCCTTGCCGGAGATGGAGCCCGGTTCCTTGTTGTTGGCGGCGAGGGTGTTGAGCTGCTGGCCGGCGGACAGGTCTTTGTAGTTGGGCGTCGCGGCGCGCATCATGTCGCGCGCGGTGCGGTTGTACTCGGCCTGGGTGATGCTCTTCTTGCCCGCCGTCGCGTTCAGGTACGTCTGCGCCACCTTCTTCGCCTCGGGCGAGAGGAGGTTGGCGTTCTCCTTCACGAACTTCTCGATGTCCGCGCGCTCCTTCGTGGTGGCGTGCCCGTCGAGGTCCTTCGTCCCCTTGAGGATGGCCTCCATCATCTCCTTGCCCGAGATGGAGCCGTCCTTCTTGTTGTTGGCCGCGAGCTCCTTGAGCGCCTGCCCGGTGCTGACGTCCTTGTAGTTGGGCCTGGCCGCCGCCAGCATCTCGCGCTGCATCGAGTTGTAGTTGCGGAAGTCGATGCCGGTATTCCCCGCCGCGCGCGCCTTGGTGGCCTCACGCGAGTAGACCTCGAACACCTTCTTCGCCTCGGGCGAGAGCATCTCGCCGTGCGTCTTCACGAACTTCTTGATGGCGTCGAACTCTTTGCCCGCGGCCTGGTTGTCCGGGTCCTTCGTCGCGTTGAGGATGGCCTGCGCCATCTCCTCGCCCGAGATGCTGCCCTTCCCCTTGTTCTGCGAGGCGAGCTTGTGGAGCGCGGCCGCGGCGCTGGCGTCCGGCAGCTTGCCGGCGATGCCCTTGAGGCCCGTCTTGATCGTCTGCGTGCCAGTGTTCTGAATCTTGGTCATGGTTCCTCGGTGGGTGAGGTGGGACAACCGTGGACCGCTGGAGAAGCTCGACGCAGGGCGAACCCTACCGTCATTCACGACTGATGGGACAGTGCGTTTGCTGGGACCTTCGGGCCTTGTGGTTTCTTCTGGCGCCAGTCGTCCGCGGCCGATGATCCGCCGGCGCGCGGGCTTTCGCGACTGATTTCAACCGCGTGGCGGGCGTTTCCTGGCGAGAAGCGCTTGTGGTGGGGGGCAGGTTGCTGCCAACGTGGCGCCTTCCGCGCCGTCCCAGAGGCCCCATGTCGGCCCGCATCGCCTCGAATTCCCCGCCAGTCCGAGAGCTGTCGGCCATCGCCATCCCCGCCGACTTCAAGCCCGGGCCGCTCCGGCTGCGCTTCACCGCCACCGTCGATGGGAGGAGCGTGCGGGCCGAGCTGACGGCCACCGTGGTGCAGGACGGGAAACACACCAGCTTGTCCAGCGCCCGCGCCACCATCGACGGCAAGGCGTACCTGTTCTCCGACGCGGCCCTCACCGAGCTGCTGGGACGGGCCGGCAGGTCGTGGGACGCGGAGAACTCCAGCCAGACGGAGGCCTTCCACCGCGGCCTCTTCGGCGGCGTGCCCGACGCCATCACCTTCGATGGCACGCGCTTTCGCGAGCTGTCGAAGGACGACCTGAAGGGCAGCACCCACTCCTACCACGCCGGCTCCATCGCGCTGGACTGACGCCGGATTCCGGGCCCGTTACGTGACCATCGTGAAGGTCCCGACAGCGAGCATCGACCAACTCCGCGCCTGGCGAGAGCGCGTCGGGCAGGTGTACCTGACGGGCATCTCCATCGGCATCCCCGCCATCGGCGCGGTGTGGGTCGTCTCGCGGTGGCCCGCTCCGCTGGACTCGGCGCTCCTCGTCACCCTGGCTTCCTGGTTGGGCTTTCTGCTGCTGCGGCGCTTCGCCTCGGGCAGGGTGCAGGCCACGGCGCTGGTGGCGCTGATGCTGGTGACGGGCGCCGCGGCCAGCGCGTCCTTCGGTCTGTCAGCTGGGCCGTCGTTGGCGATGGGCTCGGCCGTCATCGTCGGCGCCGCCGTCTTCGGCCGGAAGGTGGGCCTCGGAGTGCTTGCCGGCGGCGTGCTGGTGCTGCTGGTAATGGGCGCCCTCGCGGCGAGCAACGGCCTGTCGCACGTCCGCCTCGACGCGACCGACCCGCACCGCTTCTCCAACTGGCTGCGCATCGCCATCTTCTTCACGATGAACTTCGGCATGCTGCTGGTGGCCGTCACCGGCCTCATCGACCAACTGGAGGCGGCATGGCGGGCCAGCGAGGAGGCCGCCCGGCGCGTGCGGCTGGAGCACGAGCAGCGCGTCCAGGCCGACGCCCAACGCCGCGCCGCCGAGGAGCGCGCCAACCAGGCCCAGCGCCTCGAGGCCATCGGCCGCCTCGCGGGCGGCGTGGCCCACGACTTCAACAACCTCCTCGTCGTCATCATGGCGTGGGCCGACCTCCTCCCCAACGCGAAGACGGACGCCCAGCGGAAGGAAGGCATCGACGCCATCCGGCAGGCGTCGGCCCAGGCCGCCCAGTTGACGCGCCAGCTGTTGTCCTTCGCCCGCCGCGAGGTGGTGCGGCCGACCGCCGTCGACCTCGACGCGGTCGTGGCGAGCGCGCTCAAGTCGCTGCGGCGGCTCCTGCCCGACGACGTCAGCCTCGAGCACCGGCCCTCCACCGCCGGCGTCGCGCGGGCGCTGGTAGACGAGGGCCAGCTGGGCCAGGTGCTGTTCAACCTCGCCGCCAACGCACGCGACGCGATGCCCAGCGGCGGCGCGCTGACGTTGTCGACGACGGTGCTGGCCCCGCACGAGGCGCCCGCCGAAGCGCCCAGCCGTGACGCCTCCTGGGCCGCCCTCACCGTGGCCGACACCGGGGTGGGCATGGACGAGGCCACCCGCGCGCGCGCCTTCGAGCCCTTCTTCAGCACGAAGGAGCGCGGCCGCGGCACGGGGCTGGGCCTGGCTTCCGTCTTCGGCGTGGTGACGCAGGCCAACGGCTGGGTGAAGGTGGACTCGGCGCCCGGCCGGGGCACGCGCATCACCGTGGCCTTTCCGCTGGCGCCGGTGGAGTTGGAGGCGCCGGTCCTCGCCGCCGCGCCGCCCTCCGACATGCCGCGCGCCCGGGTGCTGTTGGCGGAAGACGACCCGGCGGTGCGGGTGGCCATGGCGCGGGCCTTGCGCGAGGCGGGCCTCGAGGTGCTGGAGGCGGGCGACGTCGACGAGGCGCTCACGCTGGCGCGCCGCTTCTCGGAGCCCATTCACCTGCTCCTCACCGATGGCGTCATGCCCGGCACCGCCACCCACGTCCTCCTCGACGGCTTCAAGAAGCTCTTTCCCTCCGCGCCGGTGCTGGTGTGCTCCGGCTACGTGGAAGAAGAGTTGCTGCGGCGCGGCATCGCCGAGGGCGCCGTGCCGGTGCTGTCCAAGCCCTTCACCTCCGAGGCGCTGGTGGCGAGGGTGCGCGAGTTGCTGGCCGCCCGCCCGCCCGAGGGCGCCGCGTGAAGTGAAGTCGCCCTCGCAGAGGCCCTCGTGAGGCGACCTCGTCGCCGGGGCGCCGCGGCCCGTCGGTGTCGGCGCCAGGAGAGGCTCCCCCCCCACACGGCGTCACGGCATGAAAAAGATGTCGCCGGTGAGGTCGCCCACCTCGGACGTCTCGTGGAGACGGCGTCAGGGCCAGGAGAGGCGCCCACGCGGCGTCACGACTGAAGAAGAGTGCCGGTGAAGTCGCCCACCTCGGAAGCCTCGTGCGACGCCTCGTCGCCCGACGGCGCCGCCCGACGGCGTCAGGGCCACCCACGGCCTCACAGCATGAAGAGGATGTCGCCGGTGATGGCGGTGTACGCGACGCGCCCCGAGAGGATGGAGCCCGCGAAACCCGGGGCCATCGCGTCCTGCCCCGTGAGGTACAGCCCGGGGATGTTCGTCTTGTGCCGCAGCCGGTGCGTGTGCTGGACGAAGCGGGGGCCGCTGCCCTCGATGCCGTAGCTGCAGCCGCCCCACGCGCGGGGGTTGCAGCCGGCCGGCAGCCGCAGCGTCTTCACCTTCGGAGTCTTCCCGCGAATGGCCGGCACGTGGCGCTCGACGATGCGCATCAGCCCCTCGAGGGCCTTGCCTTCGAGCTCCGCCCAGAAGGCCTTGTCGTTGCGCGCGCGCGTCACCCACTCCGCGGGCGCCTCGGCCAGCGCGATGAGGGTGGACTTGCCCGGGTAGCGCTGCTGGTACACCGGGTCCCGCTGCGACGGCGAGAGGATGTACGCGCCGGCCGCGTCGAAGCGCAGCTGCGACTTGTACAGCACGTCGGCGCCATCGATGTCGTACTTCGGCACGTCCTTCGAGTCGGGCATCGCCCAGATGATGTACTCGGGCAGGTCCAGCACCTCGTCGAAGCCCAGCATCAGGTGCATGTGGGCCGGGCTGGGCTTCACCTCGCCCAGCACCGGGTAGAAGTCGCACTTCTCGGCCACCTCGCGGTCCAGGAGCTCGTACGCCGTGGTGTAGACGGACGCGTCGCTGACGACGATGGGGCAGCGGATGACCTCGCCACTCTCCAGCTTCACCCCCGCCACCTTCCCGCTCTCGACGAGAATCTTCTCTACGCCCGAGCGCACCGCCACCTGGCCGCCCGCCTCCTGGATGATGGGCACCACGCACTCGGAGACCTGCGCCGGGCCGCCCACGGGGTAATAGGCGCCGTGGCGGTAGTGGTACATGGTGATGGCGTGCACGCCGAAGGGCACCTGCTTCGGCGTCTTCCCGTGGTTGCCGTACATGTACGAGAAGAC
Source organism: Myxococcota bacterium (assembly GCA_040752975.1). Taxonomy (GTDB): domain Bacteria; phylum Myxococcota; class Myxococcia; order Myxococcales; family Myxococcaceae; genus JADLDB01. The sequence goes on along the minus strand of JBFMHF010000192.1, from coordinate 3,525 downwards.
GGCGGCCAGCTTGTCGGAGAAGCCGCACTCCTTCGTGAAGACGTCCCACGCCGACTTCCCCATGTACTCGCGCCAGCCGCCGCCCAGGAGGCGGAAGAGCTGCTCGCGCACCACCTCGGGCAGCCAGGCCGGCATCACCTTGCTGACGCCCCAGCCCGTCGAGCCGCGCTCCACCTTCGACTCGAGCTCGTAGTAGCGGCGCACGTTGCCCGCGCCGGGGAAGAGGCGCTCGACCCACTCGATGTTCTTCTCCGGGCTGGAGAACCACTCGTAGCGCTCGTCGCCGAAGGTGACGATTTCGTGCATGTCCGGCATGCGCGCCCACTGGAAGGTGCCCTTCGTCACCAGGTCCACCGTGTCGCGGTTGAGGCCGCGGCCGACGCGCGGGTCCATGTCTCCCACCGAGTCGATGCCGGTGTTGAACTCGAAGCCATCCACCTCCAGGCAGTGCGTGCAGCCGCCGGGCACCGGAGAGGCCTCCAGCACCAGCACCTTCATGCCGCGGCGCTGGGCCAACAACGACGCGACCGAGAGGCCGCCGATGCCGGAGCCGATGACGATGGCGTCGGGCTTGTCGAGGTAGTTGGTGGGCTTGTGGTAGCGCTTCGTCGCCGGCGAGTCGGCGGTGAGGAGCGGAGGCCCGGAGTACGCCTGGCCTCGCTGGAAGAAGGGCGAGGTGCTGGGGAGGAGTTTGGTCATCGAAGCGGTCCCTTTAGCGGGGCCGCTTAGCGGAAGCGCTGACTTTGGTCAGTAGGGCAGCGCGTACCGGTCCTTCGCCACGTAGACGCTGAAGCGTTGCTCTCCATCAGCTGTCTTCACCACCACCTCGGTGCGGCCCGACTCGAGGCCCACGAAGATGACCTTCCGGCCCTGCTTCTTCACCTCGAGGAGGGAGGGATTCACCACCGTCACCTTCGACACCGGCGCGCCCATCGCCACGGTGGTGGTGGTGCCCACCGGCATGGCGAGCTGCTTCGGCTGGCTGGCCCAGGCGAGCGAGGGGAGGAGGACGAGGGCGGTGACCAGGGCGGCGAGCTTCATGCCCGGGGAGTGATCACCTTCCATGCCACGAAAAAACCTCAGGCGAAGTCGTCAGTTGGCGGGTGGCCTCTCCGTCGAGGCCCGCGCGCGCGCACTCCACTGGTGCAGCCGCGCACCACTTGGATAGAAGGCGCCCCCCATGGCAGCGAAGAAGAAGAAGCCCGCGCGGAAGGCGTCGGCCAAGACGAAGAAGACGGCGGCCCGGAAGCCCTCGAAGGGTGGCAGCACGTTGAAGGGGCGGCCGTTGCGGCGGACGAAGCGGCCGAGCGCGAAGGTGAAGCGCCCGGCGCGTGGGGCGAAGAAGCCGGCGGCGAAGCTCAAGGAGAACCCGGGGGCCCTGGCGCTGGCGCGGGACATCGCCCAGGTGGCGCTCGAGAAGAAGGCGTTGGACGTGCTCATCATCGACACGCGCGCGCGGGGCTCCTCGGTGGGCTACGACTACATCGTGCTGGCCACCGGCGAGTCGGACCGGCAGCTGAGCGCCATCTCCGAAGGGCTCAAGGAGACGCTGAAGCCGCGTGGGCACCGGCCCACCAGCGTCGAGGCCTCGCCGGACTGGGTGCTGGTCAACTACGACGACGTGGTGGCGCACTTTTTCACCGAGGACAAGCGCGGCCTGTACGACCTCGAGGGCCTGTGGAGCGACGCCCCGCGAGTGGCCCTGCACTGAGGCGCGCTGACCGGGCGCGATGAAGCTCACCTTCCTGTCTGTCGGCAAGGACCGCTCGGGCCTCTTCGCGCCCGGAGTGGAGGAGTACGCGAAGCGGCTGGCCCACGTCGCGAAGGTGCAGCTCGTGGAGTTGCACGAGTCGAAGGCCTCGGGGGTCAAGGCGAAGGCGGAGGAAGGGGAGGCGATTCTCGCGAAGCTGTCGCCGCGCGACGTGCTGGTGGCGATGGACGAACGGGGGAGGTCCATGTCCAGCGTGGACTTCGCGGCGTGGCTGGGCCGGCAGCAGGACAGCGGGCGTGACGTGGCGTTCGCCATCGGGGGCGACGAGGGGCTGTCGGACGAGGTGCGGGCGAAGGCGGGGTTGGTGTTGAGCCTCTCGGCGATGACGCTGCCGCACCGCTTGGCGCGGCTGGTGTTGTTGGAGCAGGTCTACCGGGCCTTCACCATTCTGCGGCGCGAGCCGTACCACAAGTGACGCGAGGTCGCCGTTGCGTGCGCGGCGCGAGTCATGAGACGTAGGCGGGAGGCGGGGACTCTTCGTGACGAGCGGGCGACGCACCACAAGCGGGTGGCCTCGGAGTGAGCGGAGGGCCTATCCTCCGTCCGCCGCCTCCATGCCGCTGCGCCTCGTCGAGCTCCAGGACAGGTTTCGAGCAGCCGTGCTCGGCTTTGCCATCGGCGATGCGCTGGGCTTTCCGTTGCGCGGGCTGCCTCCGCCGGCGTTGCGCCACCAGCACGCGCTGGGCGAGGACTTCGCCAGCCGGCCGCGCGGAGGCTTCCCCAAGGGGCAGTTCAGCGACGACACGCAGATGATGTTGGCGGTGGCCGACGCGGTGGCGCGCGAACAGAGGGTGGACGGGCGGGCGGCGGCGCAGCACCTGATGTGGCTGTGGCAGGAAGGCACCATCCTCCAGCCGCCGCTGGCGGCGACGCAGGCGGCCGAGGCGCTGCTGGGGGGCACGCCGTGGATGAGCGCCGGTGCGCCGCTGGGAGTGTGCGACGCGTCGAGTCTCTCGCGCGGGGTGGTGGTGGGCCTCTTCAGCGAGGAGAGTCCGCCGCGGCTGGCGCACGACGCGCAGGTGCTGACGGTGGTGACGCACAAGGAGCCGTTGTGCGCGGCGGCGGTGGCGGCGGTGGGGCGGGCGATTCAGTTGGGCCTGGCGGGAGAGCCACTCTCGATGCAGGCGTGGTGCGACCAGGTGTCACAGGCGGCGGCGCCGCATTCCCCGGCGTTGGCGGACGAGCTCTTCTATTTGCCTCGGGCCTTCTCGTGGGACACGGAGCGCGCGCTGGCGGCGTTGCGGCGGGTGGGGGTGCCTGCGTCGCAGTACGACTTCGAGGCGGGGTTGCCGTCGCACGTGACGCCGGTGTTGCTGACGGCGCTGTACGCGGTGCTGAAGTGCCCGGGCGACTTCCGCGGGGCGCTGTCCCTGGTGTTGGGGTGTGGGGGCGAGGTGGACGTCGCGGCGGGGGTGACGGGGGCGGTGTTGGGGGCGGCGCTGGGGACTGACGCGATGCCGGCGCGCCTGAAGAAGAATGTGATGTACGCGGAGCACCTGGTGGAGGCGGCGGACGCGTTGTTCGACGCGAAGCTGGCGAAGTCACCGGCGTACGTCACCGCCACGGTGCAGGCGCGCCGTTGAGGTGACTGCGCCTGCGGCGCGGGCTGTGAGTTGAGGGTATTGCGCCTGCGGCGCGGCTGGGAGTTGAGGGTGGTGCGCCCTGCGGGCGCGGGCCTGCTGGCGATTGCTTCTTTGGCCTGCGGCCGGCTCATTATTTCCCCCCCTTCCCCCGCCTTCGCCCCCCGCCGGGGG
>JBFMHF010000191.1:0-11230 GCA_040752975.1 Myxococcota bacterium | reverse complement strand
GGGGAGGCGGCTGCGTCGGGTAACCGGGCGGCAAGGGCGCCGTGTCGTAGGGCACGCCCTGCTGCGGCGCGAAGTAGATGCTGCAGTGGTTCACCTCGAGCTCGTTCCACGCGCCCGCCGCGTCGATGAACGAGATGCAGCCGAGCAGCGGCGGAACGAAGAGGCACAGCAGCAGATCGGCGACGATGTAGCCCGTGGCGGGCGAGAGGCGCGGCCAGCAGGACTGCGGCGCGTAGCCGGGGAAGGAGAGGGAGATCTGCGGGGCGCGCGTCTTCTCCACCATCACCGTCACCGGCGTCGTGCCGATGGGGACGCCGTTGACCGCCACCGTCGCCCCCGGGGGCGTGGAGTAGATCATGTACGGCTCGGTGCGGCTGGCGGTGATGGTGGCGCAGCCGCTGAAGCTCACCCCGAGGGCGAGCGCCGCCGCTGCGGGCATGAGGCGCCGGAGATGGATTGAGGAGGATTCCACGCCGCGAAACTGTACCGCTGCGGCCTGGAAGCACCAGCCTCCAATCAGGAGCCGGACAACCAGAGGTAGGCTGAGAAGGCACCGAAGATCGCCACGGCGGCCAGTGCCAGGCCGACGTGCTTCGCGAGGCGCACGCGGTCTTCATAGCGACGCGCGCCCTCGGCTTCGTCGCTGACGTCGAAGTGCTCGATGAGCGGTTTCCAGACGCCGTCCACGAAGATCAGGTCGGTGGAGCGCAACTCACGCTTGTTGAGCAGCGCCTTGATCTCGACGAGCGCGAGTTCCAGGTCCGTCGATGCGACTTCGTAGACCGCGCCAGCGATCCGCGAGGCGTAGCTGAGGGCCTCATACCTGGGATCGACAACCTGGTGGGGGCCGGAGGCGATCTCTCCTCGGCCGGTGGCGCGCAGACGGCGAACTCGGAAGGTGCTCATGGGATGGCTCCTGGGGTGAGGGTGAGCCCCGCGAGGGAGCAGGCCAGAGGCCACGCGCAAGCCGGCGAAACCAAAAGCTGACTGCGCGCTCAGCGTCGCTCGCCCAGGACGGGGGCGTCTCGCCTGGCGGCCCCGAAGCCGGCGCCCAGGAGGAGCATGAGCGCGAGTGACGACTCGGGGTGGAAGAGGGGATCGTGAAGCAGCGCGAGCAGGAAGAAGAGGCCCACGGCGCCGACGCCCAGGGCCCCTTCGGGGAGGGCGGACAGGCCCCTGCGCGCGAGGAGGATGAGGGACGCCAGCAGCAAGAGGACCGCGGGGACGCCGGCTTCCGCGGCCAGCGTGACGAACTGGTTGTGCGCCTTGCCCGGGTGTTCCCTGGCGTGGGCCGGCGCCTCGGGGGGCGTGAAGAGGCCCGGGCGGAAGCGATCGAGCCCGACGCCGGTGAGCGGATGCTGGCGAATGGCCTCGACGCCGGCCGCGGTGATGGCCGCGCGTTCGCCGCTGCCCTCGGCGGAGAGCGACGCGGAGAAGCGCAGCCTCAGCGAGGGCACGGCGAGCACCAGCAGCAGCGAGGCGATCAACAGCGCGATGGACCCGAGCACAGCGCGCCGGCGATCCCTCGCGGCGCAGACCCACGTGACGGCCACCGCGCCCACCGTCGCCGCCGTCGCCGCGCGCGCATGCGGGAACCAGCCGACGCCGACGAGCCCCACCGCCGTTGCCGCCGCGAAGAAGCGCCACCTCGGCACGCGCCAGGCCACGGCGGTGGCACCCGCGACGCAGGCCGCAGCCGTCACGTTGGCGAACTTGAGGCGGTGGAGGAGCAGCCCTCCGGCCATGAAGCGATCGTCCCGCCCCGGCACTGTCTCGTACACGCGGTGAAAGCCCAGCTTCGTCCACGAAAGGCCGGCGAAAGCGTCGGGGCCGGGCCACGCGCCGAAGTGTTGCAGCGCGGCCAGCGTCACGGAGATCACCAACGTCACGCCTGCCGCGACGCCGATCTGCCCCAGCGACTTGCCGTTCAGCCGGGAGACGGCGCAGGCCGCCGCGGGGACCAGCAACCAGTCAGCGAGGCGGGCCACTCCGGTCGCGCTGGGGAGATGGCCTGCGAGCAGAGGCACGATGGCCGCAGCGCCCACGAAGCCCAATAGCAGCGCCCACGGGCGAAGCGCGTCCCGGCCCATGGGCCACGCCAGCGTCAGGCACAGGAGGGCCGTGCCCCACGCCCCGGCCGTCGCCACCAGCTCGTGCACCTGCACGCCCACTGCCCACAGGCCGAGGGTCCACGGCAAGAAGGTGAGGGCCCGCGTTCGCATCAGATCGGCTGCAGCGTTTCGCGCCGCGTCATAGGCGCTTTCCGCCAGAGAGTCGAAGCGCGCGTGAGGGCTGTGCTAGGGGCGCGCCATGCAGACCTTCGAGGAAGTGGCGGCCTTCATCCGGCAGAACGAGGTGGGGCGGCGCGCGTGGCTGGACACGCCGTACGGGCGGCGGCTGGTGACGTACGCGGATCTCACCGCCACCGGGCGCTACCTGCACTTCGTCGAGGCCTGGCTGCGCCGGGTGCGGCCCTTTTACGCGAACTCGCACACGGCGATCTCCTCCACCGGGCGGGTGATGACGGAGCTGCGGGAAGAGGCGCGCCGGGTGATCCGCCGGGCGGTCAACGCGGGCCCCAACGACGAGGTGCTCTTCGTCGGCTCGGGCGCCACCGCGGCGGTGAACAAGCTGGTGGGCCTGCTCGGCTGGCGGATCAGCGAGCCCCTCGAGCGCGAGTACGCCCTGTCACAGGCGATCCCCCGTGAGCGCCGGCCGGTCGTGCTGGTGGGCCCGTACGAGCACCACTCCAACGAGCTGCCGTGGCTCGAGTCGATCGCCGAGGTGATCGAGGTGGGGCTGACGCCGGACGGGGCGGTGGATCTCGCCGATCTCGAGCGCAAGCTGGCGCACTTCGCCGCGCGCCCCTTCAAGCTGGGCAGCTTCAGCGCGGCGTCGAACGTGACGGGGGTGCTGACGGACGTGAGGGCGGTGGCGAAGGTGCTGCACCGCCACGGGGCCTATGCGTGCTTCGACTTCGCGGCCGGCGGCCCGTACATGCCCATCGACATGCACCCTGCCGACGCGGCGGAGCGCATCGACGCGCTGTTCCTCTCCACCCACAAGTTCATCGGGGGGCCCGAGGGCTCGGGCCTGCTGGTGGCCTCGCGGGACTTCTTCAAGACGCGCTCGCCGGAGCGGCCGGGCGGCGGCACGGTGGACTACGTGGCGTCGTTCGATCCGGTCTCGGTGGACTACGTGGGGCGCCTGGACGAGCGGGAAGAGGGCGGCACGCCGGCGATCCTCGGGGACATCCGCGCGGGGATCGGCTTCCTGGTGAAGGAGATGATCGGCCCCACCCGCATCCTCGAGCACGATCTCCACCTCGCGGAGCGCGCGCTCAAGCGGCTGCAGCGGCACCCGAAGATCGAGATCCTCGGGCCCACCCACCTCGCGCGCCTGCCGATCATCAGCTTCAACGTCAAGCGGCTCCACCACGACTTCGTGTCGGCGCTGCTCGATCACCTCTTCGGCATCCAGAACCGGGCGGGGTGCAGCTGCGCGGGCCCCTACGGCCACCGGCTGCTGGGCATCGATCGCGAGAAGAGCGAGAAGTACCGCCGGCAGATCGCGCGCGGGCTGGGCGGCGTGAAGCCGGGCTGGGTGCGGGTGACGCTGCCGTATTACTCGGCGGACGAGGACATCGAGTTCCTGCTGTCGGCGATCGAGTTCGTCGCGGATCACGGGCACGCCTTCCTCTCCGAGTACCGGCTGGGCTGGCTGGACGGCGTGTGGCGTCACGTCGAGCGGCCGATGAGCGACGTGAAGCCCATCGAGCTCACGGTGGACGCGCTGGTGGAGGCGGCCCAGTCCTTCGCGGCCGGCGATCACGAGCAGCCGATGTCGATCGCGCAGATCCGCGCCGAGCGGCGACGGTACTTCGACGAGGCGAAGGCCCGGGCCGCGGAGCTCGAGGCCTCGGCCGCGGCGAAGACGCTGAGGTGGAACGCTGGCACGGGGCACCCCGACGTCGACGCGCTGGTGTGGTTCGACTACGCCCACACCGACGCGCCGTGGGATCGCGTCCCGCGGGAGGCGCCGGACAAGCCCCTGCCCAGCCGCTGTGGCTTTTTCACCGAGGCGGTGGACACGGTGAACTAGGGGGGGCGCCGGGTGAGTCAGCCGATGCCAGCGGCCGCCCGGGCTCGCTGCAGCAACTCGGTCAATCCCAGCCGCGGAGCCCAGGTGTCGAGGTACCGCTGGTCGATGACCGGTCCCTGGAACTGAAGCACGCCCACCGCGTCGCGGAACTGTTGGGCGTTCGCCTCACCACCCCGCCGGAACCAATCGAGCTTCCGGAGCACCGTGTCCTCGGGGATCTTCACGAACAGGCGCCGTCCGCCGCTGATTTCTCGTTGCTTCCGCCGGAAGAGTTCTTCGGCGTCGAACTCCCCGGGCCCCACCGGGAACAGAGCGATGCGCGTCGCCGTGGGCGTGTGGAAGATGTTCCATGAGCGCTGCTGGCGAATGCTCTCGGTCAGGGCGACGTCGTCGACGTCGAAGTCGGGCCCCAGGGCGGCGACCAGGGGTGCAACCTGGTCCACCCGGAGGCGCGCGACGAAGTCGATGTCGTGGGTGAAGCGCGGCGGGCCCTGCAGAGAGGACGCCAGCGCCCCACCGAAGAAGTAGTCGACGCCGACCCGCTCGAAGGCCTGCGCGACCAGCCATGCGATGTCGTAGCCGTCCGTGAACGTCATCGTTCGGGGCGCGGCCCATAAAGCCGGAGCGCGGCGGTCTCCCCGACGAAGAGGGACCGGACGAGCCACGCGATGAGTTCCTCCGACGCCCCGCGATGTCGTGCACGAACGGCCAACTCCGCGGCGCGCCGTCCGGCGACCCCCTGTTGTCCCGCGACGAGCGCCTGCTTCTCCGGCCCCAACGCCCGCCAGAGCGCTCCTTGTCGCTCAAGCTGTTCCTGGCTGACGTCGTCAGGCATCAACACGACGGGCATGTTACCAAGGCCACGAGCCGCTCGCTTCAGGCCACCCGCGCGCCCTTGGGGATCACCACGATGCCGCTCTCCGTCACGTGGAAGCGCTTCTTGTCCTCCACCGGGTCGACGCCGATCTTCGCGTTGGCGGGGATCACCACGTTCTTGTCGATGATCGCCCGCCGCACCACCGCGTGCCGGCCGATCTCCACGTTCTCCATCACCACGCAGTCCTGCACCTCGGCCCAGCTGTTGATCCGCACTCGCGGCGACAGCACCGAGCGGTTCACCCAGCCTCCAGAGATGATGCAGCCTTCCGACACGAGCGAGTCCGTCGCGCGGCCCACGCGCTTGTTGGTCTCGTCGGCGAAGACGAACTTCGCGGGCGGGTTGGAGGTGCGGCCGGTGAAGATGGGCCACTGGGTGTTGTACAGGTTGAAAATCGGCTCCACCTGGATCAAGTCCATGTTCGCCTGGAAGTAGGCGTCCAGCGTCCCCACGTCGCGCCAATAGCCCCGCTCGCGGTGCCCCTGCCCGGGGATGTCGTTGAGCATGAAGTCGTAGGCGTACACCTTCGCGCGCTGGTTGAGCGTCGAGAGGATCGACTTGCCGAAGTCGTGCGCGCTGCCTTCGTTCTTCGCGTCCTCCGTCACCTCGCGGATCAAGGTCTCGGTGGAGAAGATGTAGTTGCCCATCGACGCCAGGCACTTCGTCGGATCGCCTGGCATGGGCGGCGGGTTCTTCGGCTTCTCGAGGAAGCTCTTCACCTCGCCGTCGGCGGCTACCTCGAGGATCCCGAACTGGCTGCCCTCCTCGATGGGCACGGGCAGCACCGCCACCGTGCAGTCGGCGCGGCGCGTGACGTGGAAGTCCAGCATCTGCCGCACGTCCATCATGTAGATGTGATCGGCGCCGAAGACGAAGACGTGGTTGGGGTTCTCGTCGGTGATGAGGTTGAGGTTCTGGTAGATCGCGTCGGCCGAACCCTTGTACCAGTCGCCGCCGGTGCGCATCTGTGCGGGCACCGTCTCGCAGTAGTGGCCGAGGAAGGCCGTCATGCGCCAGGTGCGGCTCAGGTGGTTGTTGAGCGAGTCGGACTTGTACTGCGTCAGCACCTTCATCTTGTAGACGCCGGAGTTGGCGAAGTTCGACAGGCAGAAGTCGATGATGCGGTACCGGCCGCCGAAGGGGACAGCCGGCTTCGCGCGTTCCTTCGTCAGCGGCTCGAGGCGGGTGCCGGCGCCTCCCGCAAGAATCATGGCCAGCGTGTGCCCGGACATGCCCCGACTGTACGCCCGCCTGTGGTGGCGTCGAGCGACTTCACGTGGCGGGCACGTCACCACTTCGTCACCTTCGGCCTGTCGTTCTTGACGGCCCGCGCTAGGGTTCACCTCGCCCATGAAGATGTACCTCCCTCCTCCGGGTGGCCGAGACAGCCGCCGCGGCTTCTTGAAGAAGGGCCTCTTCGGAGGCCTGCTGCTCGCCGTGGGTGGTGGCGCGTGGCTCGCGCTGAAGGGCAGCGCCGAGGTGGCGCTCCCCACGGGCCTCAAGGTGCTGGACGCGCGGCGCTACGCGGTGGTGCTGGCGCTGGTCGATCGCTTCATCCCGGAGCGGCCGGGCTTCCCCTCGGCGAAGGCGCTCGACACGGCGCGGGCGGTCGACACCATCCTCACGCTGGTGGATGACTCCTCGCGCGTGGAGCTCAACCAGTTGCTGATGCTCTTCGAGAACGCGCTGGGGAACTTCCTCTTCGGGTTGCGCACCACGCCCTTCACTCGGATGAGCGCCCTCGAGCAGCAGCAGGTACTCGACGAGTGGATGACGAGCCGCCTGTCGCTCCGGCGCACCGGCTACCTGGCGCTGCGCACCATCGTGATGAGCGCGTACTACGGCAACGCGCTGACCTGGCCGGCGACGAAGTACCCCGGCCCTCCACCCGGCATCCACGATCCCGCTGCGCCCGTGTGGAAGGGTGGCGGCGAGCCGAGGCCGCTGGGGAACGGCGTGATGCTCGAGCAGGAAGCGGCGCCGGCCCCGGTGGACGGAGGCACGCCGTGAGCGGCCGCATCTTCACCGGCGATGAGGTGACGGCCGACACCACGCTCGAGTGCGACGTCTGCGTGGTGGGCTCCGGCTCGGGGGGCGCGTGGGTGGCGCACGAGCTGGTGAAGGCCGGCAAGCGCGTGGTGATGCTGGAAGAGGGCGGCTACCACACGCGCCGCGAGTTCGACATGACCGAGGCGCGCGCCTTCCCCAACCTGTACCAGGAGCTCGGGAACCGCACGACGGACGATCTCTCGGTGTCGATGCTCCAGGGCCGCAGCGTGGGCGGCAGCACCACGGTGAACTGGTGCTCCAGCTTCCGCACGCCGGAGCGCATCTTGAAGATCTGGCGCGACGTGCACGGGGTGGACACGCTGTCCACCGAGGTGCTGGCGCCGCACTGGGACGCGGTGGAGAAGCGGCTGCACATCGCCGAGTGGCCCGAGTCGGCGATGAACGCGAACAACCGGGCGCTGTGGGACGGGCTGGGCAAGCTGGGCTACGAGCGCGGGCTGATCCGGCGCAACGTGAACAACTGCCTCAACCTGGGCTACTGCGGCATGGGCTGCCCGGTGGACGCCAAGCAGTCGATGCTGGTGACGGTGCTGCCCGACGCGGTGGAGAAGGGCCTCACCCTCTACGCGAACGCATCGGCGCGCACGATCGAATGGAGCGGCCGGAAGGTGTCGTCGGTGCGGGCCGAGATCCTCGATCCGGTGAAGAACCGGCCGACGGGTGTGGCGCTGACGGTCAAGCCGAAGCTGCTCGTCTGCAGCGGGGGGGCGATCAACACGCCGGGGCTCCTCTTGCGCTCCGGCCTCGACGCCGACGGGCGGGTGGGGCGCCGCACGTGGATCCACCCGGTGGTGGTGATGATGGCCCAGTTCGATCGGGAGATCGCCGCGTTCTCCGGAGCGCCGCAGGCCGTGTACTCGCATCACTTCATCGAGCGCGGGCCGGGGAAGGTGGGCTTCTTCCTCGAGGTGCCGCCGGTCCACCCGATGTTGGCGTCGACGGTGTCGACCGGAACGGGCGCGCGGCTGCAGGAGGTGATCGAGGACCTGCCGAAGCTGCAGGTGATGATCGCCATCACCGTCGATGGGCTGCTGCCAGAAGAGGAGGGCGCCACGGTGGCGCTCAAGGACGGCGCCTACTCGCGCTACACGCTCTCGTACAAGTTCATCGACGCGCAGGTGGAGGCATTCCGGGTGGCGACGCTGGAGATGGCGAAGCTGCAGTTCGCCGCCGGCGCGAAGCGGGTGATGTCGCTGCACATGGACCCGGTGGTGCTCGACTCGGAGGCCGAGCTCTCGAAGCTCGAGGCCGCCGAGTACGGCCCGCTCAAGCACAAGATCGTCACCGCGCATCAGATGGGCGGCTGCCCGATGGGGAAGGACGCCGCGAAGTCGGTGGTGGATCCGCACCTCCAGTTCCACGGCATGGACAACCTGTTCGTCGTGGACGGCTCGGTGCTGCCGACGTCGCTGGGCGTCAACCCGCAGGAGACGATCTTCGGCATCGCGCGCTGGGCCGCCGGCCACATCGCCAGGGCAGCCTGACGCCGTCAGAAGCCGTCGGGCTCGGGCGCCCCGTCGTCCTTCTTCGTGGGGACGATCTTCGGGATCTTCGGCGCGCGCGCCACGTCGGCAGACGGGTACTTCGACGCCGCCTCGAGGTACAGCTCTGGCGCGGGCAGCTTCGGCGGCTTCTTCGCCTTCTTCGCCTTCGGATCCACGGCGGGCGGCGGGGGCGCCTGAAACGCCGGCACGTTCCCCGGCGATGCCACCACCTTCGCGCCGTCGCAGAACTGCCACTCCAGCCTGCTCGCCTCGTCCTCGCATGCATGGAAGAGCACCGGAGCCTTGCTGCCGTTGGTGCACTGCGCCTCGCGCGCCCGGGCCTCCTGCGCCGGGTGCGTCTCCTTCCACTGCGCGAGCGCCACCTTCGCCTTCGCCACCTTGAGCAGGTCCGGCGCCTGGTCGAGCCGCTTCTGTGCCAGCGCGTTGAGCTCCTTCGCCTGGGCCAGGCCTTCGAACCCGCAGCCCGCCTGGACCGCGGCCTCGATGGAAGCTGCTTCCAGCGACAGCGCGGGGGGCAGCAGCACCTGCCCGTCTTCGAGGATGCCGATCTGCTCCTGGCCCCACGATCCCTGCAGCCCTGCGGAGGTGCGCTCGAGGAAGGCGGCGAGGAGGGCGTTCATCGAGTCGAGGTCACCCTTGAAGACGGCTGGATCCTGCCGGCAGAGATCCTCAGCGCGCGCCCATTGGCGGTACGACGCCCGCTTGCCGGCCAGCTCGACGAAGGCCTCGGTGGGGGGCTTGAGGATCTTCTTCGCACACCCGAGGACGCCCACCACCGCAACGACTCCGACGACGACTGCGGCTCGCATCGTGCGCGGCAGGGTAGCACGCTGGCTCCGGCAGGCTGCGTCGCGCGAAAGGCTCACACCGTCCTACAGCCGCGATCAACCGCGTCGGGACCTGGGTGGTGTGCTACGAAGCGATCTGCATGTCGGGGCAGGAGACGCGAGTCACCAAGATCTCGAAGCTCAAGGACCGGATCGAGGTCAACACCGAGAGCTGCCTGGTGGTGATCTACGGCCCCGACCTGGGCAAGAAGTACGTGCTCACCGGCGACGACGAGTTCACCCTCGGCCGCGACGACAAGAACTTCATCATCATCGATCTCGACAACGTGTCGCGCCGGCACGCCTGCGTACGCCTGAAGGACGGCAAGTACTTCGTGCAGGATCTCGGCAGCACCAACGGCACGTACTTGAACGACGAGGAGATCCGCGATCTCCAACCGCTGCGGACCGGCGATCTGGTGAAGGTGGGCGGGGCGATCTTCAAGTTCCTCTCGGGCGGGGACATCGAGTCGCTGTACCACGACGAGATCTACAACCTGACCATCTGCGACGGACTCACGCAGATCTCCAACAAGCGCTACTTCCTCGAGTTCATCGAGAAGGAGATGGGCCGCGCCCACCGCTACAACCGCGCGCTGTGCTTGATGATGTTCGACATCGATCACTTCAAGTCGATCAACGACAGCAACGGGCACCTCGCCGGCGACTACGTGCTGCGGGAGCTGGCGGCCATCATCAAGAGCCGCGTGCGCAAGGAAGAGTGCTTCGCGCGCTACGGCGGCGAGGAGTTCGCCTACGTCATCCCCGAGGCCGGCGGCGACAACACCCGCAAGCTGGCCGAGAAGCTGCGCAAGCTGGTCGAAGACCACCACTTCGCCTTCGAGGGGAAGGACATCAAGGTGACGATCTCGGTCGGCGTGGCGGATCTCACCGGCGACATGACCGAGCCGCTGCAGTTCATCAAGGTGGCCGACCAGAAGCTGTACCAGGCCAAGCGCTCCGGCCGGAACCGCGTCGTCGGTTGATCAGAACTCGAAGCGCGCTGCGGCGCTGACGCCGAGGTAGCGGTCGATCGATCCCGCGGCCACGTACGTGTCCGTCGGCTGGGTGGTGAAGGTGGACGAGTACTGCTCGAACTCGAAGGCCACCCGCACCTGGAAGAACGACACCACCTTGAGCGCCACGCCGCCGTTGAACTCCAGGCCGAAGGTGGAGCCGCTGGGGAAGTACGCGGCGCTGATCAGCTGCCCCGACGAGAAGGTGGGCAGCACGCAGAAGCGGCCGAAGAAGATCAGGAAGTCGGGGAGGATCGGCAGCTCGACCCCCAGCCCCGCCCGCAGGCCCACGAAGCTGACGTTGGGCAGACCGTCCAGCGTGGTGCCGTCCGCCGCCGCGCCCACCGTGAAGCTGCGCACGTTGACGCCCAGCATCGGAATGAAGGCCGCCGCGTACTTCTCGAACGGCATCCACCGGTAGCGCACGCCGCCGGTGATCCGCGTCGTCGACGTCGGGTACGACTCGGCGCTGCTCTGCCGCCGGGACTTGAGGTACGGGGCCAGCCCCAGGGAGAAGTCCACCCCCAGCGGTGACAGCGCGTCGTTGCGCACCAGCGCCAGGGGGTAGAACTCCACGCGCGCGTCGATCTGCGGGAAAGGGAAGGGCAGCTCGTACCGCCGCAGGTTGGGCGTCGCGGCCTGCACGTAGTCAAGCTTGCGCGACAGCAGCGAGACGCCCACCTCGAAGGCGAGGAACATCGGGCCCTTCCTGCCTGCCTTCTTCGCTGGCTTGACGGGCTCGGGCTCGGGCCTGGCCTTCTCCGGCTCCACCTTCGCGGGCGGCGGGGCCTCGCTGGGCGGCGGCTTCGTGGGCGGGGGCGGCTCCGAGGGAGG
>JBFMHF010000190.1:0-11400 GCA_040752975.1 Myxococcota bacterium | reverse complement strand
CCGGCGCCTGCGTCCCGATTCGCCGGATCCTCTCCCTCGTAGCTGCGGATCAGCGTGTTGCCCCCGCACTGGCACCCCGCCGCCGTGAGGAGCAGCACCGCTGACAAGAGAGTCGTCGTTCGCATGGCCTGTGTCCGCGTAGGCAACACGCGAGCCACCGCCGCTGCGCAGCAATCCCTTCGAGGGAGAATGTAAATGGCTTGGTCCGCGGTGGAGCACCGGGGCCTGTCCTGGAACCGGTCACTGTGATGGGCAGGCGCTTTCTCGAGATTCGAGAGAGAGGTGCTCTGAGGACCCTCCCGGCCCTGCAGGGTGCTCTGAGGACCCCGCACGGAGGACCCGCACGACGCGAAGAAATGCCGGAGCAGCCCTGTAAGCCGGGTTCTGTCCTCGGGTTTCCCCAAGGGGCGAACATTCATCCAGGAGTGCCGTTGCCGACACCCTCCAGCGAGCGACCCGGGAGTCGTGGACGGGCCATCCATGCCCCTCCTTGCGGAGAGGCGCTCCCTTATTGGCTCTTGCACCGGGTGGGGTTTGCCGTGCCGCTCCTGTCACCAGGAGCGCGGTGCGCTCTTACCGCACCGTTTCACCCTTACCCGCCTTTCGACGGGCGGTCTGTTCTCTGTGGCACTGTCCTGCAGCTCACGCCGACTGGCCGTTAGCCAGCACCCTGCCCTCCGGTGCCCGGACTTTCCTCCCGCCACCCCGTCCTGCAGTGGCCGGCGTTCGCCCGGGCTGCTCCAGCACCTTCGCAGGTACCACACGCCGCGCGCCCCCGCACCTGACCTCCGTGGGGTGCTCTGAGGCTCCCGCTCTGCGCGCTCAGGCCCCGGAAATTCCAGCGCATCCACAGCCCCTGCAGGGTGCTCTGAGGCCCCTTCGGCTCCGGTACAGTGCCGCTCCATGCTCCCGGCCGCTCTCCTCCTGACCTCCCTCTCCGCCTCCCCCACCCCGGATGCGGTCGCGAAGGAACTGACGCCGCTCTACCTGCAGCTCCACCAGGCCCCCGAGCTGGCCGGCCAGGAAGCGAAGACGGCCGCCACGCTCGCCACCAGGGTCAAGGCCCTCGGCGTTCCGGTCATCGAGCACCTCGGCGGCCACGGCCTCGTCGCCGTCCTCCAGAACGGGCCGGGCCGCACCGTCCTCGTCCGCACCGACCTCGACGCCCTCCCCCTCGAAGAGAAGACCGGCCTCCCGTACGCCTCGAAGGTGACC
Organism: Myxococcota bacterium; assembly: GCA_040752975.1. Classification (GTDB taxonomy): domain Bacteria; phylum Myxococcota; class Myxococcia; order Myxococcales; family Myxococcaceae; genus JADLDB01. The sequence goes on along the minus strand of JBFMHF010000190.1, from coordinate 10,185 downwards.
ACGAAGGACGCCACCGGCCGCCCCGTCTCCGTCATGCACGCCTGCGGGCACGACGTGCACATGACCAGCTGGCTGGGAGCCCTCACCCTCCTCGCCCGCAGCAGGGCCGAGTGGAAGGGCACCGTCGTCTTCGTCGCCCAGCCCGCCGAGGAGACCGGCGAAGGCGCCAAAGCCCTCCTTGCCGACAAGCTGCTCGAGCGCATCCCCCACCCTGACGCCGCCGTCGCCCTCCACGTCCACGCCGAACTCCCCTCCGGACAGGTGGGCGTGCTGCCCGGCTACGCGCTCGCCAACGTGGACTCCGTCGACGTCACCTTCTTCGGCAAGGGCGGCCACGGCGCCTACCCGCACACCGCCGTCGATCCCATCCTCCTCGCCTCCCGCTTCGTCGTCGGCGTGCAGGCCCTCGTCGCCCGCGAGCAGAGCCCCTTCGATCCCGCCGTCGTCACCGTCGGCTCCTTCCACGCCGGCACCCGCCCCAACATCATCCCCGACCAGGCGACCCTCCAGCTCACCCTCCGCAGCTACACCCCGAAGACACGTGAAGCCCTCCGCGCCGGCGTCGAGCGCTTCGCCCGCGCAGAGGCCGACGCGGCCCGCGCGCCCAGGCCCCCCACCGTCACCGTCACGCCGGGCCCTTCCGCCGTCTTCAACGATCCACTGCTGGCCGAACGCCTCTCCCACGCCCTCGCCTCGGCGCTCGGCCCGTCTCGGCTCGCGACCGTCGAGCGCGTGATGGGCGCCGAGGACTTCAGCGAGTACGGCGCACGCGGCGGCTTCCCCTCCGTCATGATCTGGCTCGGCACCGTCGAGCCCGCGCGCTTCGAGAAGGCGAAGGCCTCCGGCGAGCCCCTGCCAGCGCTCCACTCTCCCTTCTTCGCGCCGGATCGCGATCGCACGCTCGCCACTGGAGTGCGCGCTCTCCACGCCGCGACGCTCGAGCTGCTCCGCGAAGCCCCTCCCGGCGCCACCGCTCCTCCCGCGGCCGCTCCCTCGCGCTGATCGGCCAACACCGACTCCGGCTGCAGTTGGCTCGCCAAAGCGTCGAGGCCGGTCTGACTGGGCTGACGAGCTTGCGCGGCGATCGCTCCCGCGAGAGCTCTCGGCCATCGGCACGCACTCCGAGAGCCCCTCCGCCCCACCGGCCGTTCATGGGCCTGGGGCACTGCCTCGATGAGGAGGCCGTCGTGTGACGCCCCCGTGTCGTCGGGGCCTGCGTCGGTTCCACCGCCATCCATCGACCGTTCACTGCTGGTCGCTGGCGGCTGCTCTGTCGGAGCGCGGCTTCGCCGAGGCCTTGGGTCTCCTCGTCACGCAAGGGCCCTCATGCATCGGCTCGGTCCTCATCGCAGCGTCGCGACGCGCCCACCGTCACGGTGCGACGAATGGAAAGGCCGCAGGTGTTCGCGACTCGCGCTTCTCCACGCGGGCGCGCCGCTCGACGAACTCCCCGCCCCTCCCACTGCTCGACGGACGGGGCTCTTCCGCGCGAGCGGCCCTCGCTGAAGACGCGCCTTCCCCCGCGAGCGCGCAGTCGGGTGGCGGCGTCAGCGGCACTTCAGCGCCCGAGGGCGCCCGCGCGAAGGCGGCTGCAGAAATTCCCGGCGTCCTGGTGCGCGAAGCCCAGCGTCGGCACGGCGACGCTGTCCGAAAGCTGAAGGAGTACGAGGACGGGACGTGGCCAGGGTCATGACCGTCATCCGGTGGATCGCCGCGGGCCTGCTCGCGGTCCTCGGCGAGCGCCGAGGAAGGGAGCGCACCCTGCTCCCTGTCGCCTCACATCCGCTCGTCGATGGCGCGGTTCGACATCTCGTCGGCCGCGCGGTTCATCTCGCGCGGCACGTGCACGAACTTCACGCGCTCGAAGTCGTTCAAGAGCCGCAGCGCCTCCTGGTACAGCGGCCGCAGGCTGGGGCTCTTCACCTGGTAGCGCCCGCCGAGCTGCCGCAGCATCAGCTCGGAGTCGGCGAACACCTCCACCTCCGCCACGCCCAGCTCCTTCGCCCGGCGCAGCCCCAGGAGCAGCCCCATGTACTCGGCGTAGTTGTTCGTCTGGTGGCCGAGGAACTTGCCGAGGCGATCGACCACCTGCCCCGACGGCTCTACCAGCACCGCGCCCGCGCCCGACGGCCCCGGGTTCCCTCGCGCCGCGCCGTCCGAGTAGACGCGCACCCGGGAGAGTGCCGGCACCTGCGTCACCGGCGCCTGCTCGCCGCCCCCCTCCACCATCGTCGCGGCGCGCTCGATGATCCGCTTGAGGCGCGCGCGATCGAGCTGCGGGAAGGCGCCCAGCGTGGCCAGGAGCGGCTCTTCGCGTGCGATGAAGCGCAACACCGCGAGCTGGAGCTTCTTTCCGGTGAGGGCTTTGGGCGACTTGCCGCTCATTCAAGTCACTTCGGAGTGGTCGCTTCCAACGCCTCCGCCGCGTACACCATGCGCGAGCACGACGGGCACACGTCCAGGCCCCGCGACGCCACCAGCTGGTTGTACAGCTGCGGGCGGATGTTCATGCGGCAGCCGGTGCACGTCCCCGGAGCCACCGCCGGCACCACCGCGGGCAGGCGCTTCTTGCGAATCGTGTCGTAGCGCTTGAGCAGCGACGCTTCGACCTGCTTCGCCGCCTCGGCGCGCGTACCGTCGATGCCGGCGATCTGCGCCTCCACGTCCTTCAGCTTGCCCTTGAGCTGCGCGATCTTCTCCACCAGGTCCTTCGTCTTCGCCTGGAATTCGGCGTCCTTCTGCTTGACGGCCTCGCGCTGAATGGTGGCCTGCTTGCCGAGCTCGACGATCTCCTCGGACATCGTCTGCTGGCCCTTCTTGGCGATGTCGATCTCCCGCGCCAGGGCCGAGTACTCGCGTGTGCTGCGCTGCTCGGTGAGCCGCGCTTCCCACTTCCGCACCTTGTCCTTGTCGTCGGAGATCGTGTGCTCGAGGTTGAGCTTCTGCTTCTCGATTTCGTCCAGCTTCGTGCGCTCGGCGTCGACCGCCGCCTTGGCCTGGGCCAGCTGCTTTTCCAGCTCGGCGATCTCCCGCGGGTATGCCTCCGCGTTCTTCTGAAGCGCTGCGATGTCCAGATCGACCTTCTGCAGCGCCGCGAGAGCCAGCAGTTTGTCCCGCAAACCTTCCTCCGGTTCCTTGAGTCGCGCGGCTTGTACCGGAAAGGAGCGGGGGGATCTACGTCCATCATGAGTCAGCCCCGACACGCGTGTCGCGGTCCACCCGCTCCGTGGACACTGGCGAGCGGAGGAAATCTCCGGAAATGGTGGTGCGTTGAAGCTGAGCCACGCGGTGGCAAGGAGGTTGCTCACATGGGTGGCCAGGGGAGGCGCTCCATGAGTCAGTCACGCCACACCAGTCAGAAGCCGTCGGCTCCCGCCCGCCCGGTCGGTCAGGGGAAGCGTCCGCTCGGCGTTCAGCGGATGAGTCGGAAGACGTGGGACAAGGTGCGCCAGGCGATCCGCGCGCTGGAACACGGCGCAGCTTCCGGAGCGCAGCCGACGCACTGAGAGGCGGAGGCGTCAGACTTCTTCTTCGTCCGCGAGCTCCTCAGCGTCTTCTTCGATCTCCTCCGCCTCTTCTTCATCAGCAGGCAGCTCGGCGGGCTCGACGGGCGCGATGATCTTCGGCACGGCAGACAGGCGGCTCTTCCGCTCCGTTGGCCGCGACGCGGTCGCCTCGCGCTGATCGGCGCCACACTTCGGGCAGATCGGATCGGGCTTCTTCAAGTCGTAGAACTTGGTGCTGCACTTGAAGCAGACGTGTTTGGTGCCGAGGTCTTTCGCGGGCATGGCGTTCCCCTGTGCGGGCGGTGCGAGCGCTTCGTTGGCTCAGGAAGGCGCGGCTTCGTAGTGTCGCGACGTTTCCAAGTCAACGGTCCAGAGGTTAGGCTGACGAACGGGCCGGGCTCTCGCAGATGAACGTCACCTGCAACAACTGCGGCAAGAAGTACGTGATCTCCGACGACAAGGTCGCCGGGAAGGCGTCGGTCAAGATCCGCTGCAAGCAGTGCCAGAGCCTCATCACCGTTGCCGTCGCCACTGCCGCAGGGGCCTCCGCCGGGCCCGCGTCGGCCACCGCCGCCGTCTCCCGCCCCTCCCGCAGCCACGCCGCGACCCCGCCTGCCCCCGCCGGCCCCGCCGGCAGCCCGTGGGCCGACGAGCAGACGCGCGCGATGCCGGCGATGGACACCTCGGCCACCTGGTACGCGATGGTGCAGGGCGCCCAGGTCGGGCCCTTCGATCTCCGCGCCTTGTCCGCGAAGGTGAAGGCGGGCGAAGTGACGCTCCGGACGTACCTGTGGAAGCCGGGCATGGCCGACTGGAAGCGCGCCAGCGACGTGCCCGAGGTGAGCCCCGTCTTCGCAGGAGTCTCTGTCGGCGCCACGGCCACCGGCCCCACCCAGCCTTCGCCCGAGGCGCGCCGCACCGGCACGACGCCCGCCGTGCAGCGCGACGTCGCAACCGCCAACGAGGTGCCGTCGCCCGAGGTGGCCACGCCTCGTCCGCGCACCAGCACGACGTCGGGCGTGCGCGCGCGGCCGTCCCCCCAGCCCGAGCCCGCGCCCCAGCCTGAGCCCAGGCCTCAGCCCAAGGCGCGGCCGCAGAGCCAGTCCGAGCCCCTCAATGATCTCTTCGGCGATCTCGGCGGCACGGGAGAGACGCCGGCGCCCTCGCAGGAGCACGCCACCTCCGGCGCCACGGATCAACCCACCAGCGGACAGGTCGACCCCTTCGCGCAGCTCTCCCAGGGAGACGACGTGCAGGCGCCGCCCATCGGCGAGGCGACCCGCTTCTTCATCGCGCAGGCGGGCGTCAACAAGCGAAACCCGCCGTGGAAGATCGCCCTCTTCGTGGTCGCCTTCATCGGCGTGCCCGTGGGGCTCGTCTTCCTCTTGCAGAGCTTCCACATCGTCGAGCTGCCCACGGTGACGCGCACCAATGAGGACGGCACCGTCACCCAGGAGCCCTTCTTCTCGCCGGGTGGCATGTCGGGCCTCAAGGACCTCCTCACCGGTGACGCCAAGCGGAAGAAAGCCGAGGCCGAGCGCTTGAGGAAGGAGAAGGAGGCGCTGGCCGCCGCTGCCGCGAAGCCGAAGCCCCAGCCGGGCGCCACGACGCCCGACGAGCCGCCTCCCCAACCCAAACCGCAAGACCCCTCGCTCGCCGCCTTTTACCAGGACGACGACAAGAAGACGGTGGGCCCCAAGGTGCGCAAGAGCGACCAGGAGAACCCCAGCTCCGCGGTGAACAGCTCAGGCCTGTCGCCAGAGGCCGTCTCCAAGGTGGTGGCTGACAAGTCGAAGGCCTTCCAGTTGTGCATCGACACCGCGCTGCACCGCAACCCCAACCTCGCGGTCGGCAACATCACCGTGGTGCTGAACGTGGGCGCGTCGGGGGCGGTGAAGAGCGCGTCGATCGAGCCGAAGAAGCACGAGGGCAGCGACTGGGCGCAGTGCATGATGAGCGCGTCCCGGCGCATCGTCTTCCCTTCGTCGGACGGGGAGACCCAGGTGGAGCTGCCGTTCAAGGTGGGCGTGGCGATGTCGCCGTGATCCACGGTTGACGTTGCATCGCGCCCGCGCCTCGTCGATTCTCCGCCCCGCATGTACCTGGGACAGGTGATCGGCACCGTGGTGTGTACCAAGCGGGTGAGCGGGCTGGAGGGCGCCCGATTCCTCCTGGTGCAGCCGCTCGATCACCAGCGGCAGAAGGCGGGGCCGGTGGAGGTGGCGGTCGATCGCGCGTCGGCCAGCCCGGGCACGCTGGTGTTCCTCGAGGGCAGCCGAGAGGCGGCGCTGGCGTGCGACCCCTGGTTCGTCCCGGTGGACAGCGCCATCGTGGGCATCGTCGACGAGGTGGACACGTGAACCTCTGCCGCGTGTTGGGCACGGTGGTGGCCACCGAGAAGCACCCCGCCTTCCACGGGCGGAAGATCCTCGTGGTGCAGCCGCTGGACGAGAAGCTGGCACCCCTGGGGAAGAGCTTCCTCGCGGTCGACAACAGCTCGTCCGCCGGGAAGGGCGACGTGGTGTTGGTGATGAATGAGGGCAACGGGGCTCGGCAGGTGCTGGGCGACAAGCAGGCCCCCATTCGTTCTCTGGTGATGGGCGTCGTCGATCGCCTCGACGTCGGGAGCCGCTGACGGCCATGCCGGTGCCGCCGCTCCCGAAGGTGAAGTCGGAGCTCGCCGCGACGTCGCGCAGGCTCCACCAGATGGGCTGGGTGGCCAACCACGACGGGAACATCTCGGTGCGCCTCACCGGAGATCGGCTGCTCATCACTCCCACCGCGGTGTCCAAGCTGGACGTCGACGAAGACCTGTTGCTGGTGGTCGACCTCGACGGGAAGGTGCTGGAGGGGAGGCGCAAGCCCTTCTCCGAGCTCGAGCTGCACCTCGCGGCCTTCCGCGCGCGGCCCGAGGTGGACGTGGTGCTGCACGCACACCCGCCGTTCGCCACTGCCTGGGGGTTGGTGGGGCAGGAGCTGGCGCCGATCGCGATGCCGGAGCTCGTCGTGTCGCTGGGAGAGCGAATCCCCACGCTGCCGCGCGCGATGCCGCGGACGAGCGACGCGGTGACGCTGGTGGAGGCGGCCGCGAGCCAGTTCGACGCGATGCTGCTCCAGGGCAACGGCGCCCTGACGCTGGGCGCGGACCTCGAGCAGGCGCTTCTGCGGATGGAGCTGGTCGAGCACTACGCGAAGATCCTGAGCGCGGCGCGGGCGCTGGGGCCGGTGCCTCCGCTGCCGCCGAGCGACGTGGCGAAGCTGCTCGAGGCGAGAAGGAAGGCGGGCCTGGGTCCTGCGGCGAAGGAGCCGTGAGGAGTTCGCGACGCAGGACGCGGGCGCTTCGGAAAGGAAAGACAGCGACTCTGGGCGGCGCCGACCGGCGCAATTCGTTTCCAGGGGCGGAGAACCATTCTCCGCTCAAGGGGTCCTGGAAGTCCTGGGAGTTTCCTGTCGCCGCCGCCCAGAGCCTGCTGCGTCGGAGATAACGTCCCCGGCGCCGGCCTATTTCCCGAAGGGTGTGGCTTTCTCGGGTCAGCCATTCGTGTCGGCACCCGCTGACGCCGGGGCGCACACGATGCGGCACTGCTCGACTGCTGGCGCGGGGAGTTCGCCTGCGTCGACGTATGTCTTCCACACAAAGCCGACCCCCGCCAGGTAGGTGGCGATGACCAGCGCGACGGCGAAGAGGGAGGCGAGACCGGGGTTACGGCGAGTGGCGGTGAACATGACAAACGCTCCTTCTTCGGGCGCACCCGTGGCGTGAGGCGGCCCCCATGGCCGCACGCTCCGCAGAGGTGTTCCCTTCGATTCGGTGGCGAGACGGCAGTGCCGCTTCGGCTGGCCGTCTCGCTCGCTGCTGACCCAACATACGGAGTGGGTGAATGGCGATTGCGGAACCCAGACGCAGGAGTGAAGCCCCTGAAATTACGCCTCGCTCGTGCTCAGGAACTCTGTCTGCTCGGAGGATCCCCCCGGTTGCACGGAGGACCCCGTAGGGTGCTCTGAGAACCCCCGTAGGGTGCTCTGAGGACCCCGTCGGATGCTCAGAACCCCCGTAGGGTGCTCTGAGGACCCCGTCGGATGCTCAGGACCCCGTCGGATGCTCAGGACCCCGTCGGATGCTCTGAGGACCTCGTCGGATGCTCAGGACCCCGTCGGATGCCTCTGAGGACCTCGTCGGCTGCTCTGAGGACCCCGTCGGATGCTCTGAGGACCCCGTCGGATGCTCTGACGACCCCGTCGGGTGCTCTGAGGACCGTCGGATGCTCCCCGTCGGATGCTCTGAGGTCCCATCGTCGGAGTGTCTGAAATCCCACCGGTTCAGGTCGGGGTCAGCGCTCCGCCGTCTTTCTCCTGCCCTTTCCGACGCCTCTCCACGAGCCAAACGAGCAACACGCCGAGCTCGTAGCAAAGCAGCATCGGGCCAGCCATGAGTGCGAGATTCACCGCGTCCCCAGTGGGAGTGATGATCGCCGCCACGATGAGGCAGACCACGAAGGCGTGCCGTTGGTACCTGAAGAGGAACTTCGAGCTCACCAGCCCCACCATCCCCAGCACCATCATCACCAAAGGCAGCTCGAAGATGACACCGAACGCCAGCTCGAGGATGAGGACGAGGGTGAGCTGCTCACTCATCGACAACATCGGCCGGGTCCAGTTGATGGACTCGGCCCGCGCCTGGCCGACGCTCAGAAGCCGCTCCAGGTGCCAGAGCGCCTCCACGTCTCCCGGATGGTCCGGCAGCACTTCGCCAAGCTGCTTCGCCGCCTCGTCACACCTCGAGACGACGGTGGCGAAGTCCCCGGCGCCGTAGGCCTTCACGGCGGCTACCCGGAGTTCCATGACCGGCAGCAGCCGTTGGGCCTCGTCAGCAGGGAGGCCGTACCGAACCGCGTCGATGAGGCGGCCCAGGCCAGCAAGGCGCAGCTGCGCGTCGACGTTCGATTTGGACACGACCGACAGCGTCAAGCGCGACTCGGTGGTCTGGCCCTCCCCCGCTGCTTCCAGGTCGCCGATGGCCACGCGCGCCTGGGCGCCCGCGAACTCTACCTGGCCGAGCCGGAGGTAGCGCAGCGCGTCCTCCTCCCTCAGGCGTGAGGTGTCCAGGCGCTGCTGGATCGCCGAAGCGTCCTCCTTCTGCAGGAGGAACTTGAACATCTGCGGCAACAGCACGAGGTAGCAGAACAGCGCACCGGCGAGAAACGCGAGGGTCCCGAAGAAGATGAAGGGACCGGCCATCTTCCGTTCGTGCTCGTACAGCCCGGGCGACACGAAGCCCCACACCTGCCACAGGAGCACCGGAGTGCTGAGGAAGACCCCGGCGTAGAGGCCGATCTTCATCAGCACGTTGATCTCCTCGATCGCCGAGGTGTAGACGAGCGAGGAAGCCTCCGGCGGGAGCGCCTGGAGAACGGGCCGCATCAACAACCCGTAGAGCTCGCGCGCGAAGACAAGGGAAGCGAGCCCGAGGACCAGCACGGTGACGGTGAAGCGCAGGAGCCTGGTGCGGAGCTCCCCGAGGTGCTCCATGAGGCTCATCTTCACGTCGTCGGGATCCTGAGCTTCGGTCATGGCAGCCGGTCAACTCTTCTCGCCGGGCACGGCACGAGTCGCAGGCGGAAGCTCGTCCGCGGGGAGGCCTCGCATCACCTGCGAGGTGACCTGCTCGGCCGGCGGAGGGAGCGTCTCAGGCTCGGGACCAGGGGCACCCTGCGTTGCGAGCTGCTGGTCAGCGGGGGCAGCCTCGGCGGGCGGGACGGCATGGGCTGGCTCGGACTGCGCCACTGCAGATGCGGGCAGCGTGTCGGGGGCCGGCGCTGGCCGATGCGCATCGGCGTGAGGGAGCTCCTGGTCCATCTTGTAGAACTCACGCTCGACGACACCGCGGACCTCGTCGGTCTGGCGCCGGAACTCCCGCATGAACTTGCCGATGCCGCGGGCCAGCTCCGGGAGCCGCTTCGGCCCGAGGATCAGCAGCGCCACGATAGCGATGAGCGCAAGCTCGCCGGAGCCGATGTTGAACACGACGGAAGTTCTACGGAATCCCTTCGCGGCGCGCCAGCGTCCTTCGGACAGGAGAGGGAGCGCGAAGCCCTCCCCAACGAACAGGGCCGGAGCGCCAGCGCATGAGAGTGCCCGGGCGGTGCGGGACGCCGTCGCGAGGCTCGCCGCCACGCCGCCGTCGGCTTCCCGATGACCTTGATGTACCCGTGGAGGCGGGACTTTGCTCAGCGGCGAACGGGGAAGGCCGTGCCGCGCCCGCAGTAGACGAAGGTGCCGTCGGGTGCCTTGCCAGCCCTGCGCAAGCCTGAGAAAGCCAGCGAGACACCGGCGCGTGCGGGACCGAGCGTTGGATCATCGATGCGCAGCACGACGGGAATTCCCGCCGAGAGGCCGTCGAAAGGAGCCAGGAGCTCGGCCATCACGAAGCTGCGACCGGAGCTGCACCCGTTGTTCGCGATGCCGTAGTACGGGAACTTGTCCGCGACGGAGACGACCTTCACCCGCGCGTCCTCAACGAGCGCACCCTCCCGGAAGCGAGGGTCGGCCTTCGCCTCCTCCAGCGAACGGGCCGGCATCAACCCTCCGGCGGCCTTCGCGCCCAGGTACGCGCCTGCCGACGTCGCGGTGGCCTGCGTGGGCGCCGCAGCGCCGGGCGAGGGGGAGGGGGGAACGGGAG
>JBFMHF010000189.1:0-11724 GCA_040752975.1 Myxococcota bacterium | reverse complement strand
GCCGGCTGTCCCGGCGCCGGCTGGATCGCCAGGCGCCGCGGCGCGCCCAGCCATTGCGATGGGGGTGGGGCCATCCGAGTCCGCCGGCGCTCCTCCGCCGACGCCCGCGCAGGGTTCGACCGCGGCCGGCCTCGTCCCGCCCGTCTCCTCAGCATCGGGCACACAGGCCGCCACGCCTCGCGCCAGCGCGCCTTCACCTGCGTTCCCGGGAGCTGGGCGACCAGCCCCGCCGGCGACGGCCCCCGCGGGCGCGATCGCCCCACCTCCCCCGCCCTTCCTCAGCGCGGGGCCGCTGCCCGACGTCCCCAGCCCCATCCCGCGCACGGGCCACGTGGAGGCCCTCACGCCGGAGCAGACCCAGGGGCTCGCCCGGTTCGTCGAGGCGATGGACTCGCAGGACTACTTCCAGGTGCTGGGGCTTCCGCCCTCCGCCACCAAGGGCGACATCAAGAAGGCCTTCTACCGGGACAGCCGCACCTACCACCCCGACCGCGTCTTCCACCTCGCCGACGAGGTGGCGAAGCAGAACATCAACAGCATCTACAAGCGGATCACCGAGGCCTATTACGTCCTGCGCGACGACACCAAGCGCGCCAAGTACCTCACGGACATCAACGGGCCGGATCGCGCGAACAAGCTGCGCTTCACCGAGGCCTCCGAGGCCGAGCAGAAGGCCGAAGCGAAGAAGGCCGTCGAGGAGGAATACGGCACCGTCCCCAAGGCGCGGCCCTTCTTCAAGTCGGCGCTGCAGGACATCGAGCGGCAGAACTGGGGCTCCGCAGAGCGCAACCTGAAGATGGGCCTCACCTACGAGCCCGGCGCCACGCGCTTCAAGGAGAAGCTGGTCGAGGTGCAGAAGAAGCTGGACGAGCAGCGGCGCGCTTCCGGCGACTCCTTCAAGATCAAATGACCACGTTCGATCTGGTGGCGCTCGTCTTGATCGCCGCCTTCGCGGTGTGGGGCCTCTTCACCGGCTTCTCGCGCCAGGTGGCGGCGGCGGTGGCGGCGGTGGCAGCGTTCGCGGCGGCGGGCCCGGGCGGGCGCTTCTTCGCCGAGCCCGTGGCGCAGCAGCTCAAGGCGTCGCTGACGGTGGGGACGGTGGTGGCGACGCTGATCGTCTTCTTCCTGGTGTGGCTGGTGGTGCGGTTGGTGTTGACGGCCTTCCTGCGCGGGCTGCTCGCGGGCAAGGAGGGCCAGCGCCGGGGGCTCGATCGCGCGCTGGGCGGCGCGCTCGGCGGCTTCAAGGCCACCGCGATGATCTGGATCGGCATCTGCGCCGCGCTCTTCCTCGAGAACAACCTGGTGGTGGCCGGCCGGCGCTTCTCCTTCGCCCCGAAGGACTCGCTGCTGGTGCGCTGGGCCAACCGGCTCAACGTGGTGGAGCTCCTCCAGTTCTCCGGCGTGCACGATCTGATCACCGTGGCGAAGCTGTCGGGCGATCCAAAGGCCACCGCGAAGCTCAAGGGGAACCAGGACTACGCGGCGCTCATGGCCGACCCCCGCTTCAAGCAGGTGGTGAGCGAAGACGCGCTCAAGCACGCGCTGGAGACGGGCGACATCAAGCCGCTGCTCAAGCTCAACGGCGTGGTGGAGCTGATCAACGATCCGAAGGCGATGCGCCGCCTCGAGCGGCTGAGCGCCCAGGCGGAGTGAGCAGGGTCGCGACACCCACATCGGGCGTGAGCCGACTGTGGATCTACGCGGCGTTTCCCTATAGTCCGCGCTCACCCTATGGCCACCTCGACGCCCCGCTGGACCATCGCCGACGCCCACGAGCTGTACGCCATTCGCCACTGGGGCGCCGGCTACTTCGGCATCAACGAGAAGGGGAACGTCACGGTGCACCCGGGCGGCCCCAACTCGCCGTCCTTCGACTTGAAGGAGCTGGTGGACGAGGTGCGCCGCCGCGGCATCAGCCTGCCGCTGCTCATCCGCTTCACCGACATCCTTCGCCACCGCGTGGTGCACCTGAACGAGGCCTTCAAGAAGGCCATCGCCGAGCACAACTACAAGGGCACGTACCGGGGCGTGTACCCGATCAAGGTGAACCAGCACCGCTTCGTGGTGGAGCAGATCGTCGACGCCGGCCGGCCCTACAAGTACGGGCTGGAGGCGGGCAGCAAGCCCGAGCTGCTCGCGGTGATGGCGCACCTCGAGGATCCCGACGCCCTCATCGTCTGCAACGGCTACAAGGACGAGGAGTACGTGGAGACGGCGCTGTACGCCTCCAAGCTGGGCCGCAAGGTGATGATGGTGGTGGAGAAGCCCACCGAGCTGCCGTTGATCGCCGAGGTGTCGCGCCGCACCGGCATCCGCCCGGGGCTGGGCATGCGGGTGCGGCTGTCCACGCGCGGTGCAGGCAAGTGGGAGGCCTCGGGCGGCGACCGCTCGAAGTTCGGCCTGTCGTCCGGCGAGCTGCTCGACGCGGTGGCCTTCATGAAGGAAGCCGGCCTGCTCGACTGCTTCGAGCTGTTGCACTTCCACCTCGGCAGCCAGATCTCCAACATCCGGAACGTGAAGAACGCGCTGCGCGAAGTCGGCCGCTTCTTCGTCGAGGTGCACCGGCTGGGCGCGCCCCTGCACTACCTGGACGTCGGCGGCGGCCTGGGCGTCGACTACGACGGCAGCCAGACGAACTTCGCGTCGTCGATGAACTACACCACCGAGGAGTACGCCAACGACGTGGTGTTCGCGGTGATGGAGGCGTGCGACGCCGCCGGCGTGCCCCACCCGATGCTGGTGTCGGAGTCGGGCCGCGCGGTGGTGGCCCACCACGCCATGCTGGTGACGGAGGTGCTGGGCAACAGCGACTTCGACGTCCCGGCCATCCCCGAGCGGCTCAAGGACGACGCCCCGCAGGTGGTGAAGAACCTCCACGCGGCCTGGCGCGACGTCACCAACAAGAACCTGCTGGAGACCTTCCACGACGCCGGCGCCTACAAGGACGAGGTGCTGACGCTCTTCTCCCTGGGGCACCTGAACCTCGAGCAGCGCGTGCTGGCCGAGAACCTCTTCTGGGCCATCTGCAAGAAGCTCCTGAAGATCGCCAACGAGAGCGGCGAGCTCCCGGAAGAGCTGGAGCTGCTCGAGCACCACCTGTCCGACACGTACTTCTGCAACTTCTCCGTCTTCCAGTCGCTGCCCGACTCCTGGGCCATCGATCAGCTCTTCCCGGTGATGCCCATTCACCGGCTGACCGAGCGCCCCACCCGCCGCGCCGTGCTGGCCGACATCACCTGCGACAGCGACGGGAAGATCGAGAAGTTCATCGATCGCCGCGAGGTGAAGGACGATCTCGAGCTGCACGCGCTCACCGACGAGGAGTACTACCTCGGGATCTTCCTGGTCGGCGCCTACCAGGAGATCCTCGGCGATCTCCACAACCTCTTCGGCGACACGCACGCCCTGCAGGTGTCGCTCGCGCCGGGCGGCGGCTACCTGATCGACCGCGTGGTGGAAGGAGACACCGTCACCGAGGTGCTCAACTACGTCGCCTACAACAAGGACGACCTGGTGAGCCGCATGCGCAGCCTCACCGAGGCGGCCCTGCGCGCCGGGCGGATCACCCTCGACGAGTCGCGGCAGATCCTGCGCGTGTACGAGGCTGGCCTCGCCGGCTACACGTACCTGGAGCGCGAGGTGGACGCGAAGAGCTTCACCGCGGCGCAGCTGCGCCTGGTGCCGACGGATCTCGGGGCCTCGGCCAGCCCCCGCACCGGGACCTGACGGGCCTTCAGGGGTACTCGAAGCGCATCGGCGCCGCGACGTCGGGGTGCAGGCTGCGCGCGACCGGACAGCCGCGGGCGATCTCCTCGAGGCGGGCGCGCTCTTCCACGCGCGTCTGCTTCGGCATGGTGATCACCAGCGAGAGCTGGCCGACCCGGCGCGGCGGGCCCACCATCTCCTTCTCTACCCGTGCGCTGGCGTCGCCCCAGGTGAGGCCTTCCCGCGCCGCCACCAACGCCATCGTGGACAGCGCGCAGGCCGCGAGCGAGGCGCCCAGCAGATCGGTGGGGGAGAAGGTGGAGCCGTCCCCTCCGTTGTCCCTCGGCGGGGTGGTGCGGATCTGGGATCCGGAAGGTTCATGGGTGAGGGTGCAGTCCAGTCCTCGGATCTCCACGCGCATCGGGACGCCCATTCGATTCCTCCTCGTCAGGTGTCCTACCCCGCCTTGCCCTGCGTCGCACGTGCGCCCGCGGGCAACACGGTGAAGCGGCAACGATCGCGCTCGGCGACGATGGCCGCGCGATCCGCCTCGTCCTCGTGGGGGTGGGTGCGGGAGACCATCTCGTCGGGCTCCCACGTGTACGGCTGGCCGTTGAGCAGCACCCGGCCTTCAGCCACCGCGCGCGTCGCGTCGAGCAGGTTCATGGACGCGAGATCGCGCATCAATGCCTCGAAGCGCCCCTGGCGCTCGGGCGCCACGAAGCGCGCGTTGTGCCGCGCGGCCCACGCCATGTGGTACCAGGACGGGCGGAAGGCCACGCCGTCGAGCATCAACCGCTGCGCCATCAGCCCGAGGAGGTTGGAGAACTCCCGCGCCAGCCCCAGCCCCGGCACCTCCTGCCCCGGCAGCTGCGGCCGCAGGGCGCTGAAGTGCGCGCGCGGGTTGCGCAGGGTCAGCCAATTCACGAAGAGGTACACGCCGTCGGCCAGTTGCTTTCGTTCGACTTCGAGATCGACGAGCGTGGCCGGCTGGCCGTTGGCCTTGTCACGCCCCACCAGCCGCGCGCGATCGTACGGCCCCACCGTGTCGATGACGACGTGCAGCTGGTCGAAGCCCAGCCGCCGCAGCACCGGGAGGATCCGGTAGCGCTCCAGCGCGTACTCGATCCCCTCGGCCGTGTAGAACTGCATGAACTTCCTCGGGCCGCCGCGGGCCATGCCGAGCGCCTCTGCGAGATCGGCGTCGGACAGGGTGAGATCGCTGCCCAGGCTCTCGGGCTTGAGCGAGCGCGCGATGCCCGTCATGCGGGCGGCGAGCGGATCGTAGTCGACGGGGATCGGCTCCTCGCTGTGGAAGGCCAGCACCAGCCCGCTGCCGGCCAGCACCTTCCACGCGTTCGACGAATAGCCCCCGGCGGGCAGCCACACCTGAGGCACGCTGCCCAGGCGCAGCGCCACCTGGAGATCGCGCCGCCGCACTCCCGGGAGTGTCAGCCGGAAGCGACCGAGGCGATCGCCGTTGAGCACGTCCCCGCCGGCCAGCACGAAGGCCAGGCGGACCTCGGGGATCCGCGAGAGGAGCGCGTCGAGCGCGGCCAGGTAGGTCGCGTCGTCCGTCCCCTCGGGGAGCTCCACCTCGTCGACGCCGGGCAGCGGGCCCCAGTCCGCGCCGGAGATGCTGCCCAGCCATACGGTGGGATCCTTTCCCAGGCACTCGGCGGTCCCGTCTGGCGGGTGGAAGTCGAGGTCGATCACCGCCGCCTTGCCGCCGAAGCCGTCGTGCCGCAGCTGGGCCAGCGCCACCGCCACGTCGTTGAGCGCGCAGAAGCCGGCGCCGCGCGAAGGCGCCGCGTGGTGGAAGCCACCCATCAGGTTCAACGCCGCCCCGCCGTGCTCGAGGACGTGCCGCGCGGCCGCGAGGGTGCCCCCACAGGCGATCCGGAGGCTCCTCAGCACCTCGTCGACGAAGAGCTCGGACGGCTCGGCAGCGAAGATCTGGGCCAGCGTCTCGGCCTCATGCAGCGACTCGAGGTAGGCGGCGGTGTGGGCGCGCGCGAGGGCCTCGTAGGAGACGGGCTGCGGGGTGATCACGTCCTCCGGGCGCACCGCCTTCGCGTGCACCAGGTAATGGGCGGCGTCGTCGGCGCGGCGGAGCTCCTGGTGGGCGTCCACGCCCCCGGTGACGGGCAGCCGGTAGGCCTCGTCGTAGTACAGCCTCAACGGGCGGCGGCGGCCCCTCGAGAGCAGTTCGCGCAGGCCCATGAGGTGGGGCGCTCAGAGCTCGATCTGCACCACGCCCCCGGGGCGGGAGTCGTCGTCGCGCTCGCTCTTGCGATCGTCGTCGTCTTCGTCGTCGGGCGAGCGCACGGGGATCTCGAGCACTGGGCGGGCGCGATCCTGCTTCTGGCGCTCCGCCTCGCGGCGCTTGATCTCCTCGATGACATAGGCGTCGAGCATGGGACGGCCCCATTCTAACCGGGGTCTTTCGCTTCACAACTCCACCCGGCCACCTGCCTAAACGCACGGGATCGCGGCTGGATCCACTCAGGCACGCGACTCGATGCGCTTCTTGAAGTTCTCCAACAGCTTCGGGAGCTGCGTCTCCACCAGCGCGTTGACGATCGTCTTGGGCACCAGGGGTCCCAGAACGATCTCGATGGTGTACGTGGCCTTGGTCTTCCCTTCCCCGAGGTCCTCGAGCAACCAGCCGCCCTTGTTGTCCTTCATGAAGTCACCGTCGATGTAGGTCCAGGTGACCCGGTTGGGGCGCTCTTCCTTCAGGTGGACGGTGTACTTGATCAGCTTCACCACCTCGGCCTCGTACTGCACGTCGCACTCGTTGCCGCGGCGGTTGACCGCGCGCGTCTTCTTCACCTCGGGGAGGAACTCGGAGTAGCGCTCGTAGTCGATGATGACGTCAAAGCACTTCTCGACCGGGGCGTTGATGACGATGGAGCGCTGGGCGCCGGGCATCGGGGTGTCTCCTTCAAGAAGGGGGAGCGGCGGCGGCAGCCTACGTCACATCGGCTTCTTGTCGAAGTGATGGGTGGCGGTGATGAAGCGCACGGTGCCGGTGCGCGAGCGCATGACGATGGAGTGCGTCTCGCAGCCCCGCGCGAAGAAGCGCACGCCCTTCAGGAAGTCGCTGGAGGTGACGCCGGTGGCTGCGAACATCACCTCGCCCTTCGCCAGCTCTTCGGCGGTGTAGATCTTCGTGGGATCGGTGATGCCCATCGCCCTGGCCCGCGCCTCCTCCGCGGCGTTGCGGAAGCGCAGCCGCCCCTGGAAGTCCCCGTCGACGCAGCGCACCCCGGCCGCGCTGATGACCCCTTCCGGCGCGCCGCCCGTCCCCATCAGCACGTCCACCCCGCTCGCCTCGAAGCAGGTGGACACCGCCGCGGCCACGTCGCCGTCATCGATGAGCCGCACGCGCGCGCGGGTGGCCCGCACCTCCTTGATCAGCTCCGCGTGCCGCTCGCGCTCGGTGATCACCACCGTGAGCTCCGAGACGGACCGCTTCATCGCGCGGGCGATCTCCTCCAGGTTCCAGGTGGCCGAACGGGAGAGATCGATGGCGCCCCGCGCGGCCGGGCCCACGGCGATCTTGTCCATGTACGTGTCGGGGGCGTTGAGCAGGTGCCCCCGCGCCGCCGCCGCCACCACCGCGATCGCGCCGGGCCTGCCGAAGGCGCACAGGTTGGTGCCCTCGAGCGGATCGAGAGCGAGATCGACCGGCGCCGCGCTGGTGGTGCCCCGCCCCACCTTCTCGCCGATGTACAGCATGGGCGCCTCGTCGCGCTCACCCTCGCCGATCACCACCGTGCCGTCGATGTTCAACGTGTCGAAGACCTTCCGCATCGCGTCGACGGCGGCTTGATCCGACTCCTTCACGTCTCCGCGCCCCATGGTGCGGGCGGCGGCGATCGCGGCCATCTCGGTGACGCGGACGACTTCGAGGGCGAGGTTGCGATCCATGGCTCCCTTTCAGCGCAGCAGCGCCACCACGTCGGCCGGCAGGCCGGTGGGCTTCCCGTCGCGGCCGATGCAGGCGTGGCGCGTGTAGCCTGTGGCCAGCAACGGGCCACCTTCGCGAAGGACCTCGTACTCGAAGCGGATCGACGCGCGCCTGAGCTCTTCCACGTGCACGCGGATGATCAGCAGATCGTCGTAGCGGGCAGGCGCCCTGTACTCGCAGTGGGCCTCGACCACCGGCAGCCCGAAGCCGGTGCGCTCGAGCTCGACATAATTCCCGCCGCGCGCGCGGAAGTACTCGCTGCGGCTGAACTCGAAGTAGCGCAGGTAGTTGGCGTAGTAGACGACGCCCATCTGATCGGTGTCGCCGTAGATGACGCGGAGCTTCGCGTCGACGCGGACCGGCTCGCGGGAGATCGTGCTCATCGTCGAGGTGCACGGTAGCGCACTGAGCGCGCCGGGCAGGTGGAGAAACTCGTTCGGCGCCGGCCAGAAGTCGTGAGACATTCCCGCCCCATGACGCGCCTGGCCCTCTTCGCCTGCCTCGCCCTGTCGCTCTCCGCCGCCGCCAGACCGCCGCGCCTCACCGTGATGATCAGCGTCGACTCGCTGGGCACCGACGTGGTGCAGCGCAACCGCGCGCGCTTCAGGGCCGGCCTCGCCCGGCTGAACAACGAGGGCGCCGTCTTCCCCGTCTCCCGGTACGAGCTGGCCGAGTGCGTCACCGGCGTCGGCCACGCGACCCTGGCCACCGGCGCCTGGCCGAATCGGCACGGCATCGTCGGCAACAGGCTCTTCAACCGGGCCACCGGCAAGCTGGAGTCCGTCTTCGTCGATCCCTCCCATCCGGTGCTCGAGGCGCCTCTGGGTCCGGACGACGTCTCGCCCCTCAACCTGCTCGCTGACACGCTGTCCGATCGACTCCGCGCGTCCACCGCGCTCAAGGGGAAGTCGGTGGCCATCTCCGGCAAGCCGCGCGCGGCGATCGCCATGGCCGGCCGGCTGGGGGACGCCTGGTGGTTCCACGAGCAGGTCGGCCGCTTCGTCACCGGCACCTGGTACAAGAAGGAGTTCCCCACCTGGGTGAAGGCCTTCAACGACAAGAAGCTGCCCGACGCCGTGCACGGCAAGAAGTGGGAGCTGCTCGGGCCCGCGAAGGACTACGTGGGCGAGGACGAGCGCCCGTTCGAGTCGGACTGGTACGGGATGGGCGTCACCTTCCCTCACCCGCTCAACGGCGGCGCGCCCGCGCCCGGGCCCCAATCCTACAGCGCCCTCGCCTCCTCCCCGATGATGTACGAGGTGTTGGTGCCGTTCGTGAAGGCGGCCATCGACGGGGAGCAACTGGGCAAGGACGAGGTGCCCGATCTCCTCTCGCTGAGCCTCTCTTCGCTCGATCGCACCTACCACCTGTACGGCCCCACCTCGTGGGAGATGCAGGATCACCTGCTGCGTCTGGACAAGGCCCTGGGGGAGATCCTCACCTACGCCGAGCGCGCCGCGGGCGGGAAGGCCAACCTCGTGGTGGTGCTGACCGCGGATCACGGCGGCGCGAACATCCCGGAGGAGTGGGCCGCGCAGGGCCTGGACGCCGGCCGCGAGCCGCCCGCCGCCTTCATCAAGGGCCTCAACGAGGAGCTCGAGAAGCGCTTCGGGGTGACCAACGCCGTGGCCGCGATCGAGGAGGTGGACGTGTACCTCGACGCGAAGGCCCTCGAGGCGAAGAAGGTGGACGGGGAGAAGGCCCGGCGCGCGGCCGCCGCGTGGTTGGCGAAGCAACCGGCCCTGTACACCGCCATCGCCCGCGATGATCTGTTCACCGCCAACGGCAACGGCGTGCTGCGCGCCCTGCGCAATGGCTTTCACCCCGAGCGCAGCGGTGACGTGCTGATGGTGATGAAGCCCTTCCACGTGCTGGAGAGCGAGCCCAAAGGCACCTCCCACGGCACGCCCTGGAGCTACGACGCCGAGGTTCCGCTCTACCTCTTCGGCCGCGGGGTGAAGCCGGGGCAGTACGCCACCGTGCCGCTGGCCATCGACGTCGCGCCCACCGTCGCAGCGCTGATGGAGCTCGGCAACCCCGCGATGAGCGAAGGCAAGCCCACCGCGGAAGCCCTGCTGCTGCCGCGGTGAAGCCGCTGGTGGGGGTGATTGACGGGGTGCTCCCCGCGCCCGCCTTATCGGCGCTCCTCCGGGCCGTCCGGCGCGTGGGTGAGGAGCGGCTGCGAGGCGGCTACCAGCTCACCTGCTGGTACGACTTCGCCGCGCCTGCTTCGAACCTGGTGGAAGTGGCGGCGCTCGTGGTGAGGCAGCGGCTGCCCCGCGCACGGGTGAAGGGCGTGCGCGGCGTGGAGTGGTGGCTGTCACGCATGCGCACCTCCAACGTGCAGGTCGACTTCCACCGCGATCGCGACAACGCCCGCTTCGAGGACGAGGGCGTCGAGGTGAACCCCCTGCTCTCCACGGTGCTATACCTGAACCGCTGCCGCGGCGGGCTCCTCGCCGTCACGGACGAGCCGCCCAACCCCGCCAACCCAGCCCTCGCGCCCGATCACCATGACTTCGATCTCGTCGAGCCACGCCCCAACCGCCTCGCGTACTTCGACGGGCGGCTGACCCACGGCGTGCTCGACGCGCGGAACCACATTCCGGGCGCCCGCCTGCCGCGGGAGAGAGCGCTGCGGCTGGCGATCGCGATCAACTTCTGGGCGGAACGCCCACGACGCGTCCCGACCTTCGGCGAACGGGGGATCTACCGCGCGCTCGCTGGTGAACGGCTGCGGTAGGGAGCGCTCGCCGCTGCGGGTGACTTCCGTTCCTCCACAGCCGCGGACGGAGACAGCGCTTTGGATCGCTCTCCTCGCTGAGACTTCCCCGGTGGGAGACCAGGGCGATGGGTCCCAAGGGTCTGCCGGGACACTTGCCGCGACGGGTGGCTTCTGATGTGTGGGCCGCGCCCGGTCTCGCGCCGCCTCCATGGCAGTGCTTTCAGTCCACGCGACAGACCGCAGCTGGCCGCGTCGCGAGGTACACGTCGATCACCTCGCCGCGACGCTCCTGCCCGGCAGCATCGGCAAACGTGAAGCTCGCGCGCTCGCGCTCGCAGTTGCCGCGCGCGTCGCACTTCGCCCCGGTGGAGAACCTCACCGACAGGCTCGTCACACCCCGCGACGCCAGCGTTACCACCTCCCCCGGGTCCGTCCGGCGATCTCCGTTCGCGTCCGCCCACAGCCGCAGCGAGGTGAAGCCCGGGTCCTTGGCGTCCACCACTCCGTCGTGGTTTTCGTCCAGCTCCGAGAGCGCCTCGAAGCCGTGCGCCGCGTTGCGCCCAGACGAGAGCCGCGTGTTCGAGCCAAACAGCTCCCGCCCGTCGGAGATCCGTCCGTCGCCGTCGAGATCGCGCACCAGCCAGGGCGTCGCCGCCTGCGGCCAGTCGCTGTGCACGGCGTCACCTGGCGTGAAGGCGTAGCTCGCCAGCCCGCGCGTCAACGTCACGGGAGCGCCCGCCACGAACTGCAGCACCAGCGGCGTCGTGCACTCGTAGCGGTAGTTGTCCGAGCTCGTGCAGTAGTACTTCGTGTAGTTCTGCCCGTCGTCGAACACCTGCCCATCGCAGCGCGAGTCCACCCAGTTGATGATCCAGTTGTCCCAGATGTCCGGGTACGCCGGGTTGCGCCGGTTGCACCACGCCCAGAAGCGCGCCGCGCTGCAGCCGCCGGTGTTGTCCGCCGCGGAGCAGTGATCTCCGTACCCGAGATCGCCGTT
Organism: Myxococcota bacterium; assembly: GCA_040752975.1. Classification (GTDB taxonomy): domain Bacteria; phylum Myxococcota; class Myxococcia; order Myxococcales; family Myxococcaceae; genus JADLDB01. The sequence goes on along the minus strand of JBFMHF010000189.1, from coordinate 321 downwards.
GCACCCATTCCCCTCCTGGGACTCACAGGTGACGATGGTCGGCGGGCAGTCGTCGTCTCGCCCGTCCACGCGGCCGTCACAGTCGTCGTCGACGCCGTTGTTGCACCGCTCCGGCGGAGGCACGCACGGGCCCCAGTTGCCGCTCACGCACATCTGCTCGCCCGCGCTGCCGCACGAGGACGTGCAGATCGTCACCTGGCTGGGCGTGCAGACCGGCCCGCCGCCGCCTCCCGCTCCCCCGCCCACGGAGCCGCCGCCCGCGCCACCGCCAAAGCCCTCGCCGCCACCGGTGCCGCCCCCGCCCCCACCCCCGCCACCGTC
>JBFMHF010000188.1:0-11885 GCA_040752975.1 Myxococcota bacterium | reverse complement strand
GCAGATCGACCAGTTCTTCTTCATCGTGCTGGCCGTCTCGCTGACGGTGCACTTCTCAGGCGCGACCTTCATCGCCTGTCAGCCGATGCCCGAGGAGCGCGAGCTCTCGCTGGACGAGCTGCCCGATCGCTTCGTCAAGGCGATGATGCCCGTCGAGGTGAAGCCGCCTCCCAAGACGGAGGTGGCCGAGGGCCCGAAGAAGGAAGAAAAGAAGGACGAGCCCAAGGCCGACAAGGAGGCCGACAAGCCCGCCACCAGCAACGCGGCGAAGAAGGCCGCGCTGGAGCAGAAGGTGGCGCGCTCGGGCCTCCTCAAGGTGATCGGCTCCGCGTCGGGCGGCGGCGGGGCCTTCGAAGACGTGCTGGGCGGCTCTTCCGGCGTCGGCGACGTGGCCAACGCGTTGTCGGGCGCGAGCGGCGTGGGCGTGGCCACCTCCGAGGCGCTGGCGGCGGGCGGCCCCAAGGGCGGCACGGCGGGCTCCGCGGCGGACATCGGCTCGCTGGGCACGTCCGGCGGCGGCAACGTCAACCTGGGCGAGAAGGCGGCGGCGGCCGTGCGCGGCGGCGTGCAGATGCAGGCCCCCGAGGTGGAGTCCAAGGCCGTCGATCGCGAGAAGCTGGCGGGCTTCGTCCGCGCCCGCAAGTCGGCCATCCAGGCCTGCTACGAGCGCGAGCTGAAGCGGAACCCGTCGCTGAAGGGCCGCGTGGTGGTCCGCTTCACCATCACCACCCAGGGCAGCACCTCGGAGATCGAGATCGAAGAGAACACCCTGGGCAACGACGCGGTGGCGTCCTGCATCCGCACCGTCATCCGCGGCTGGCGCTTCCCCTTCAAGCCGGACGACGACGTGCCCGTCGCCTACCCCTTCGTCTTCGCCCCGGCCTCCTGAGCCGCTTCCCCGGTCAGGTTTTCGGCTGAAACGCGCGGGCCGTGCGACAATGCCCGGCGCGCCATGCATGCCCGACGCCTGGAGGAGCTGCGCGAGCTGGTCGCCTCCCATGACTTCAAGTCGTGGTGGGACAGCCTCGTCGCGGCCCGGGTGGCGCTGGCCGACGCGGAGGCGCGGCGCGAAGAGGTGCTGTCCCAGCTGACGTCGATGGAGTTCCGCGCCGAGCTGTCCCAGAAGCACGCCATCGACACGCTGTACCGCGCCGGCGAGGCGGAGGATCAAGCCGCGCACCTGTTGGCCGAGGCCGAGACGCTGGAGAACCGCAGCTTCCCCGGGGTGGCCGCCTTCGAGGAGCAACGCTACCGCGTGTCGGAGCTCTGGTACCGGCTCGGCGCGCTGGAGACGCAGCTCGAGCACGCGAAGGAGACGAAGCAGAGCGCCGCGCAGATCCTCACCCTGGAGCGCCAGCGCCAGGCGACGGCCGACGAGTACGAGAAGGAGACGGCCCGGAAAAACCGCCTCTGGGACGAGGTGGAGCGGCTGTGGGCGAAGAGCGCCGAGGTGTCGCTGCTTCGCTCGGAGCAGCAGCTCCAGGCCCGCAAGGTGCGCCGGGAGGCGGAGGCCCTCTTCGCGTTGGCCGAGGAGCGGAAGAAGCGCGCCCAGGCGATGCGCACCGACAGCGAGGCGGCGGCGGCGGCGGTGGAGGCGGCGAAGGCGAAGCTGGAGGCAGCCCGGAACGCAGCGGTGGAGCGCTTTGGGGCCCTGGCCGGCACCGACTTCCTCTTCTTCCGTCACCCGCAGGACTCGCGCCATGCCTACGCCGTGGCCCTGGTGGAGGACACCGAGCACTACAACGTCGAGGTCCGCCCGCTGGCCATCTACTCGGTGGAAAACCGCCGGGGCGTGGCCTTCCTCGAGCCCGCCCGCGCCCACGCGAGCAGCCCCGACGAGGGCGATCAACGCTTCGAGAACTACTTCCTGCACGGCCGCAAAGGTGAGCCGCGGCGGGCCCCGCCCTGACGACTGTCGAGAGGACTCAAGAACGCCATGGACAAGATCGCGCTGCTGTCGGGTTCGCCGCTCTTCGAGATGCTGTCCAACCAGGAGCTGGAGTACGTGGCCGAGCTGTCCCGCCCGCGGCACTTCAAGGCCGGGGAGACCATCTTCGAGGAAGGCGAGCTGGGCGACAGCATCTACGTCATCGCCACCGGCGAGGTGGAGATCCTCCGCCGCGACGCGTCCGGAGCGCCGCACGGGCTGGCGGTGCTGGGGCCCCGCGAGTTCTTCGGCGAGATGAGCCTCATCGACAAGGAGTACCGGAGCGCCACCGTGCGCGCGAAGACGGACTGCGAGCTGCTGCACCTCACCGCGGAGAACCTCACCGCCTTCCGCAAGCAGCACCGCGACGGCTTCACCTTCGTCATCATCAACATCGCCCGCATGCTGTCCGCCCGCCTCCGCGAGGCGAACACCCGCCTGGCCGCCCGATCCTGAATCGGGAAAACCCCGGGGGGAACCAAGGGGTTGACGCTGGCAGCGCACTCATTGACTTACATGCCAACTGTCCATAGATTCTCGCGGCTTAGCTCTCTTTGGGGGTGTCCCGTGTCGCCTCGACAGCTGCTCGTCCCGGCCCTGGTGGTGGCCACGATGGCGATCGCCCAGGCGCCCACGCCCCCCGAAGCGGTGGACGCGTCGAAGGTGCCCGATCCGGAGAAGGTGCGGGTGAGCGCCGAGTCGGTGACGAAGATGCGCGCGGCCTTGAAGGACGTGCTGACCAAGCTGGAAGAGGCGCGCAACTCGAAGGACGTGGTGAAGCTGAACTGCGTCAACGAGAAGCTCACGCAGATCAAGGGCCTGCTGCGCATCTCCGAGACGAGCGACGTGCAGCTCCAGGAAGCCGTGGCCAAGCGGGAGACGGCCACCGCCGAGCACGAGTTCACCAAGGTGTCCATCGCGCGCGGGAAGGTCGATCAGCTGCGCGCCGAGGCGGAGGAGTGCATCGGCCAGCTCGCCTTCCGCACCGACGAGAACCAGGTGGTGGAAGTGGAGACACCCGAGTACCTGCCCGCGGGAGATTTGACGATCATCCCCGCCTCGTTCCCCCCCATCGATTCGCGGCCGCCGCCGGCCAGTCCCACCATGTAAACCATTAGGGACTTGGCCGGAGAGTCCCGTGTGCTAAGGCCCGCGACAACGCGATGAATCGGGAGAGGGGAACAAGCGACGGTGGGGATCGCTCCGGGGGCGCGCTGACGCGCTGCATCCGAGGCCTCCTGGCGCTGCTCGTCCTCTTCGCGGTGCCGTCCGCCGCCGAAGTGCCCACCGCGCCCGGCTTCAAGATTGGCGAAGGCCGGCTCCACCCCTTCCTGGCGCTCGACGGCCGCTTCGACTCGGTGGTGGGCTTCTTCAACATCGTGGGGGGCGTGGCCCAGCCTTCACCGGAGATCATCTTCCACGTCCGCCCGGGCCTGAAGTTCGACCTCACCACCGACTCCACGCTGGTCAGCTTCGACGGTGCGGCCGAGTACCTCTGGTACACGGGCTTGCTGTCGCCGTCGTCGACGCAGCTCTCGCGCTTCCAGGCCAACGTGGGGCTCGACGCGCACTTCAACAAGACGGGCGCCGTCGAGGTGCAGGTCAGCGACCGCCTCACCCGGAGCGATCGCACGCAGAACCCCGCCGCGGGCGTCGGCGTGATCTCGCTGTACAACAACGCGCGCCTGGCGCTGCCCATCCATCCCGGAGGGCGCGCCCTCGAGGTGACCCCCAGCGTGGCCTTCGGCGTGGAGTTCTTCGACCCGCTGCTCACCGGCACCATCACCGGCTGCATGGCTGGCGACCCGACGTGCGATCCAACGCTGGTGGGCCAGATGAACTACGGCAACCTCACCTTCGGGCTGGGGGGCCGTTGGAAGTTCCTCCCCAAGACGGCCCTCGTGCTGGACGCCAACTTCGACTACCGCCTGTACTTCACGTCTGGGTCGAACAACCTGCCTGGCATGGTGCTCCGCGTGCAGACGGGTCTCATCGGCCTCATCTCGCCGCGGATCTCACTCACCCTGCTGGCGGGCTACGGCGGCAACCTGGCCGCGGATCCGACCACGATGACCTCCGGGCCGCACACCCCCATCGGGCACGCGGAGTTCGCCTACCTGCCCAGCGAGGCCAGCCGCCTGGCGCTGGGGTACGTGCGCACCATTCAGCCGGTGTCGTCTCTGGGCAGCTTCATCGACGATCGCGGGTACCTGCAGGGGCGGCTGGGGCTGCTCGGCGGGAGGCTGCAGCTGAACGCCGAGGTGGCGGCCGACTACTTCTGGTACTTCCAGCCCACGCAACGGAACGACTTGATCCTGAGCGTCGGGGTGGGCCCCACCTTCATCGTGGCGTCCTGGTTCGACACCACCGCCACCTACCGCCTCAGCCTGCGCGACTCGACCACCGCCGCCCAGAGCGTCAACTACGTGCGGCACGAGGCGACGTTGAACCTGAACTTCCACTACTGATGCGTGCGGCAGCAGTCAGCTCGCTGGTGGTGGCAGCCTTGCTCTCGCTCGGAGCCTGCGTCGGCCCGAAGACGACGGGCACGCAGCTGCGACCGGATCAACTGGCTGCGCCGGACGCCGGTGTCAACGCCAACACCCTGGCGGCGAACGATCTGCTCGAGGTCCGCGTCTACCAGGAAGTCGATCTCTCCGGCGTGTACCGGGTGTCTCCCGACGGGCACCTCAACTTCCCGCTGTGCGGCAAGGTGATGGTGGGCGGGATGACGGCGGGTGAGGCGGCTGACGCCATCACCGCCTGCCTCAAGAAGGACTTCCTGCGCCGGCCGCAGGTCTCGGTGCTGGTGAAGGAGTTCAACTCCAAGAAGGTCTTCGTCTTCGGCGAGGTGCAGAAGCCCGGCGCCTACTCCTTCGAGGAAGGGATGACGATCATCCACGCGGTGTCGCAGGCCGGCGGCTTCACCAAGACGGCGTCGAAGAACGCGGTGAACGTGACGCGAGTGGTGGAAGGGCAGGAAGTGAAGGTGCCGGTGAAGGTGGAGGACATCGTCATCGGCCGGGACAAGAACTTCCCGTTGCAGCCGGGCGACATCATCTTCGTCCCCGAGAGCTTCCTGTAGCGGGGCCCCTCGCCTTCAGCGCTCATCGTACCGGCGCGGCTTCCACCCGAAGCTGTGGAGAAACGCCCCGCACTCGGCGCTCAGCGGCCCCAGCAGCGCCGGCCCCGCGGCCAGCACGTCGCCCCACCGGGGATCGTACGGGGCGCCATCGATCCGCCGCATCACCCCGCCCGCCTCCTGAATGAGCAGCGCGCCCGCGGCGGTGTCCCAGGGCTTCAAGCCGAACTCGAAGAAGCCGTCGAAGCGGCCGGCGGCGACGAAGGCGAGATCGAGCGCGGCGCTGCCCATGCGGCGCATGCCCTGGGCGCGTTGGGCGATGCGGGCGAAGAGGCCCAGCGGCCCCTCGGGGGCCTGGTGGAGATCGTACGGGAAGCCGGTGCAGAGGAGCGCGCGGCCCAGGCTGGAGACGGCGCTGACCTCGAGCCTGCGGCCGTTCAAGAAGGCGCCCTGCCCTCTCTCGGCGGTGAAGCACTCGTCGCGGAGTGGATCGAAGACGACGCCCGCGAGCAGCCCGACGCCGCCGTCCGTCGGCCCTTCCACCGCCAGGGTGACGCAGAAGTGCGGCACACCGTGCGCGTAGTTGGTGGTGCCGTCGAGCGGGTCGACGAACCAGACGTGCGTGCCGTGCCCCGACTCGCCGGACTCCTCGGCCAGCACGGCGTGATCGGGGAAGCGGGCGCGCAGCTCGGAGAGGATGAGCGCCTCGCTGGCGGTGTCCGCGTCGGTGACGAGGTTGACGCGCCCTTCGCCCTTGAAGTCGACGGTGCGGGCCTCATTCAGCTTGTCGACCAGCACCTTCCCGGCGCGGCGCGCGATGTGGACGGCGGCGTCGAGCAGCTCGCTCACGGCGCCGGCTCGGCCAGGAGGCCTTCGATGTCCTTCACCCAGGTGGCGAGCAGGCCCTCATCGAAGCCCTCGTGGGTGACGCGCAGCACGCCCTTGCGGTCGATGAGGAAGGCGGTGGGCATCACCTTCACTTTCAGCGTCGCCTCGGCGAAGGCGGCGGCGGGATCGAGCAGCACGGGCAGGTCCACCTTCGTCTCGGCGAGGAAGGGGGGGATCATCTTCGTGTCGGTGTCGACGCTGATCGCGTACACCTTGAGGCCGCGGGCGCCGTACTCCTTGAGCAGGTCCTGGTAGAGCGGCAGCGCGTCGCGGCAGGGATCGCACCAGGTGGCCCACACGTCGAGCAGCACCACGCTGCCGCGGTCGGACTTGAGCGAGTACGCCGTCCCGTCGAGGCGCGGGAGGGTGAAGTCGAGCGGCTGCTCCCTCCCCGCGGCGCCCCGTTCCCCTCCGGTGAGGTTCGGACCGGGCGTGATGCAGCCGGAGAAAACCAACATGGCCAGCGCGGCGAAGCCGACTTTCCCTCTCCCCCATCGGGGGAGAGGGCCAGGGAGAGGGGAAGAACCGTCGAATCGCACGGGCCGGTTCTACCGCGAAGCCAGTCGTGCCAGCACCTGCTCGATGAAGCCGCCGAAGGCGCCGTTGGACATGACGAGGAGGACATCTCCCGCGCGGGCGTCACGCACCACCTCGTCGAGCAGCTCCGGGACGCTCCCGGCGGCGAACGCGGGCAGGCCCTGCGCCGACAGCTCCCGCGCCAACCTCGGCACGTCCAGCTCCTCCCCGGAAGGGATCTTGTCGTGCTTCTCCGGCACCTTGATGGAGGCCCGCGCGGCGCCGGTGAAGCTCTGGGCGTACTCGTGCTGGTGGATGTTGCGGCGGCTGGTGTTGGAGCGCGGCTCGAAGACGGCCCAGAGGCGGCGCCCGGGGTAGCGACTGGCCACCGCGGCGATGGTCTCCTTCACGGCGGTCGGGTGGTGGGCGAAGTCGTCGATGACGAGCACCCCGCCCGGCTCTCCTCGCTCCTCCTGGCGGCGCTTGACTCCACGGAAGGTGCGAAAGGCCTGTGCGATCTCCTCGTTGGACAGGCCCAGCGTCTTCGCGGCGGCGAAGACTCCCAGGGCGTTTTCGACGTTGTGTGCACCGGCCATGGGGAGCAACACCTCGCCCTTCGGCTCTCCGTGCATCGTCACGCCGAAGCGCGCGCCTTCGGGCCCCAGGCGAAGGTGTGCGGGCCTGACGTCCGCGTTCACCTCGTCGTCGGACGAGTACGTGATGACGCGCGCCTTCCCGGCCCGGGCCAGCTTCACCGCGTTGGGCCAGCGGGCGCTCACGACGATGGTGCCGGCCGCGGGCACCAGGGCCACCACCTTCTCGAAGCTGGACTCGTAGTGGGGCAGATCCCGGTAGATGTCGGCGTGATCGAACTCCACGCTGGTGAGGATCAGCGTCTGGGGCCGGTAGTGGAGGAACTTGGGGCCCTTGTCGAAGTAGGCGGTGTCGTACTCGTCGCCCTCGACGACGAAGTGCGCGCCCTTCCCCAGGCGGTAGTTGCCGCCGGCGTTGAGCGCCACGCCGCCCACGAGGAAGGAGGGATCTCTCCCCGCGTCGGCCAGCACGTGCCCCATCAGCGCGGACGTCGTCGTCTTCCCGTGGGTGCCCGCCACCACGACGGAGTGCCGCTGGGCGAGGAAGAGGGCGCCCAGGGCGGCGGGGAAGCTCATCTGCGGAATGCGGCGCTCGCGCACGGCGGTGGCCTCGGGGTTCACCCGGCGGATGACGTTGCCGATGATGGCGAGATCGGGCCTGGCCACGTCGAGGTTGGCCGGCGCGTACGGCGTCAGCGCCTGGATGCCCCAGGCCCGCAGCATGTCACTCATCGGCGGGTAGACGTTCTCGTCGCTGCCGGTGACGTCGTAGCCGGCGGCCTTCAGCATGCCGGCGAAGCTGCCCATGCCGGTGCCGGCGACGCCGACGAGGTGGATGCGCCTGGGCGTCTTCGGATCGATGGTGTCGAGGGTGTTGCCGTTTTCGTCGGACATCGGGGGAGGCTTCTCCTTGCTTCAGGCGAGGCTCAAGGCGTCGAGGACGGCCTCGTGAAAGCGGGGGCGGAAGTCGCGGATCTTCAGGTTGGCGCGGCCGAGCGCGACGCGGTTGGTGAGCAGCGCGACCACCAGCTGGCGATCGAAGTCGATCCACAGGCTGGTGCCGGTGAAGCCGAGGTGGCCGATGGCGCCGCGGGGGCCCTTCTTGCCGAAGCGGGGGCCGCAGGAAGGCGCGTCGTCGCCGGGCGTGTCGAAGCCGCAGGCACGGGTGCTGCCGGGGGTGGTGGCGTCGCGGTGCCAGGGCACGGGGGGAATGAAGTCTCCGGCGAGGACGGCCTGGCCGAAGGTGGCGACGTCGTGCGCGGTGGCGAACAGCCCGGCGTGGCCGGAGACGCCTTCGAGGCACCAGGCGTTGTCGTCATCCACCTCTCCACGGCGGCCGGGGCGCAGGGGGACGTCCCAGGTGCCCTCCTGGCCGGGGGCGTGCTCGCGGGGGCGGGTGGCGCCGGTGTCGGCCAGCGAGTCGGGCAGCGGCAAGGCGCGCGAGAGGCGGCGAAAGTGCGCGGACAGGCCCAGCGGCTCGGCGATGCGCTCGGCGAAGAGCTCGTCGAGGCTGCGCCCGCTGGCGGCTTCCAGGGCGGCGCCGAGGAGGATGAAGCCGATGTCGCTGTAGATGGCCTTCTCTCCGGGCCTGGCCTCGGGGCGGGTCTCGAGGACACGGGAGAGGACGGAGAAGCGGACAGCTTCGCGGATGCGCACCGGGCAGTCGGCGTCGAAGAGTTCCGGGTGCGCCTTCATCTCCTGCTCGAAGTACTGAAGGAAGGGCGGCAGCCCGCTGCGGTGGAAGAGGAGATCGAGCGTGTCGACGTCGACGGCGGCGGACGGCAGCCAGCGCCGAAGCGGGCCGAAGAGGTTGAGCTCGAGGCACAGGGCCGTCGTGCACATCACCTTGGTGACGGAGGCGATGTCGAAGACGGTGTCTTCCCGGGCGTTGCCGCCGGAGAAGACGCGGCGGCCTTCGTAGAAGACCTCGGCGCGGGCCAGGGGGAAGACGCGATCGCTGACGCCGGAGGCCAGCAGCTCGTCGAGCCGTTTCACGCGGCGAGGCCCTCGGGGAAGGACAGCGTCTGGCGATCGGCGTCGAGGCGGACGCGGGCGCCGAGCGGCACGGGGAAGTTGAGATCGCCGTGTCCGATGGGGAAGCCGGCGGCGCAGGGGACGCCGAGGCGCTGGGCGAGTTCGTCCATCACCTCACCCGGGGTGTAGGGTGCGTCCTTCTCTTCGCAGCCGGTGAAGTCGCCGAAGACGACGCCGGCCACGCCGTCCAGGGCGCCCGCGAGTTCGAGGTGGGTCCACATGCGATCGAGGCGGTACGGCCGCTCGCCCACGTCCTCGACGAGGAGGATCGCCCCGCGCAGCGACGGGAGGTAGGGCGTGGCCAGCAGGCGCGTCAGCACCGAGAGGTTGCCGCCGAGGAGGGGCCCTTCGGCGACGCCGGGGACGACGGTGCGGGAGCCGGCGAGCGGCGGGACGGGGCGCCCCTCGAGGAGGTCGAAGACGCGGGCGGCGACGTCGGTGGGTTGCTTGCCCAGCTGGGTCAATACGGGGGCGTGGAGGGAGCGCCAGCCCTTCGCCTGCGCGGCGAGGTGCAGGGCGGTGGTGTCGGAGAAGCCGACGAGGGGCTTGGGGCGGCCGAGTCGGATGGCGGGAAGAAGCCGCATCGCGCCGTAGCCGCCGCGGGCCATGAAGACGGCGGCGAGGTGTTCGTCGTCGAGGGCCTGCTGGAGCTCGAGGGCGCGGGCCTCGTCTTTGCCTGCGAGGTAGCGGTGCGTCTCGAAGATGCGCGGCGTGAAGACGGGGCGGTAGCGGGTGGACAGGACGGCGAGCCCCTTCTCGAAGGACGGGCGGTCGAAGGGCCCCGAGGGGGCGACGACGGCGACGGCGTCATTCGGGCGCAGGGCGCGCAGAGGGGCGAAGGTCACGGGCACGCTTCTAGCGAAACAACCGCGCTGGAGGGACTAGACTTCCAAGCAGCCGTGCCACCCGCGCCGTCGAAGACACCCTCCCCGTCCCAGGCCGCGAAGAAGCCGCGCTTCCCCGTCCCGTGGGGCCTCTTCATCGTGCTGGGGGTGTATGCGCTGGGGGTGCTGGCCTTCGTGAAGTTCCAGTACTGGGACAGCCCGCAGTACCAGGCGGCCGAACACTACGCGCGCGCGCTGTACCTGCTGGGAGTGGACGACGGGCGCAAGTGCAGCGAGGCGCAGCTGACGGAGGCGATGAAGGAGGTGCTGGACGCTGCGCGGTTGATGCCGGACGAGATCGAGCTGGCGAAGCACACCGAGCGGCTGCGCTTCCGCTTCGAGGAGCGGAAGTTCAAGATTCCGAAGGATCTCGAGCGGCACGCGGAGCTGGTGTCGGCGACGGCGCAGCGGCGGGAGCGGGAGAAGGATCCCTGGCTGGTGGTGGGCGTGCGCGATCGCGGCTGGGGGCCGGAGCAACTGCTGGGAGGACCCAGGCGCGCGGTGCTGTGGTCGATTCCCGGGGGCGTCCTCATCATCCTCATCTGGGCGTACGGGCGCTTCAGCGCGCGGGCGGTGCGGGAGCGCGAGCATGAAGACGACTTGAAGAAGTCCGAGGCCGAGGTGAAGGAGTTGGGCCAGTTTCGCGAGGGGCTGAAGCAGGCGCCGTCGAAGTACGCGGCGCCGGACGACGACGAGGGAGGAGACACGCTGGCGGATCCGCCGAAACGCGTGCCCTCCAGGCCGGGAGCGAAGGCGGTGAGCCGGCCTCCGACGGGCAGCGGAGCGAAGGCCGTGGCGCGGCCCGCGTCGAGTCCGGGCCGCCCCGGAGTCAGCCGGCCTCCCTCGTCCAGCGGGCGACCGGCGGTGAAGAAGCGCCCGCCCGGGGGCGACTGAACGCGCACCCGGTCGATGGGGGTGGCTCGCAGGCGCCCGCAGCCGACCGCCCGGGAGTGAGCCGTCCTCCCTCGGCCAGCGGGCGACCCGCGGTGAAGAAGCGCCCGCCCGGGGGCGACTGAGAGACGACGGCCCGATGGGCAGGTGGCTCGGCGGTGAGACGAGTCGGCCTCAGGACTTGGCGAGGAGTGCAGCGAAGAAGCCGTCGGTGCCGTGGCGGTGGGGGAAGAGGCGGAGGAAGCCGCGCGCGTCGAGGAGCTCGTTCGGGATGTCGGGACGGACGAGGCGGACGTCGGCTGAGAGGACGGCGTCGACGACGGCTTCGTTCTCTTCGGGGCGGAGCGTGCAGGTGGCGTAGACGAGGCGGCCGCCGGGGGCGAGGTGGTGGAGGCCACGGCGGAGCAGGTCCGTCTGGAGGGAGGGGAAGCGGTGGAAGTCGCGGGGGTCGAGTCTCCAGCGCAGGTCGGGCCCGCGGCGGAGGGCGCCGAGTTCCGAGCAGGGGGCGTCGACGAGGACGAAGGGGACGCGGAGTTCGTCGGGGGGCGAGGCGCCGTGGATGGTGATGGTGACGCCAGCCTTCGAGGCGCGGTGGCGGAGGCGCTCGAGGCGGGCGAGGTCGATGTCGGTGGCGTGGACCTTGCCGGTGGGGCCGACGAGGGACGCGAGGTGCAGGGACTTGCCGCCGGCGCCGGCGCAGAGGTCGAGCACGTGAGCGCCCTCGGAGGCGCCGAGGAGGTGAGCGAGGAGCTGGCTGCCCTCGTCCTGGACTTCGAAGTGGCCCGGGAGGGCGGCGGAGAGGGCGTAGACGTTGGGGCGTGGGGTGGTGAGGACGAGGCAGTCGGGGGCGTAGAGGCCGGGGGTGGATTCGACGCCGTGGGCGAGGAGCGCAGCGGCGAGCTCGTGGCGGGACGTCTTGCGGCGGTTGACGCGAAGGCAGACGGGGCCGGGGAGGTTGAGGGCTGCGGCGAGCTGGGGGGCTTCTTCGCCCGTGACGCGGACGAGGACGTCAGCGAGCCAGTCGGGGACGGAGAAGCGATCGCGCCAATCGGGCGGCGGGGCGACATGGG
>JBFMHF010000187.1:0-12280 GCA_040752975.1 Myxococcota bacterium | reverse complement strand
CCTCCTCCCACCGCGCCGCCGCCACCACCGGTGGCGCCACCTCCCGTTCCCGTCGAGATGCACACCCCGAAGGTGCACGTCTGCGAGCCGATGCACGCAATGCAGAGGCCGCCATTCCCGCCGCAGTGTTCCACTGACGGGAGCTGGCATTCCCCCGCGGTGTCACAACACCCCGAACAGTTGCTGGGGGAGCAGTCCTTCGAGGGCTGTTGGCCACAGGCGGAGAGGCCGGCCACGGCCACCACCAGGAGTCCGAACCGAAAGCTCATGGACGAAGTGAACCGGGGCGCGTCCATGGTGTGCAAGGAGTTTCGTGTGGGTGGGCTGAATCAGGCATGTCGGGCCCAACCCGCTGGGCCCCCACGCAGGTTCCGGGCCTGCGGCGTCCTCAGCGCCGCTTCACGGCTCAGCCTCGTCGCACCATGTCAGAGGCGGAAGCGTACTCAGGGGCACATCGTCAGCGACGTAATCCACTGGTCGATGAGGGCCGTCCCCTGGGTGTCCACCACCGAGGTCCCGATGATGGGCATGCGCGAGGCGTCGAGCGCGTGCATGCGCAGGCTGACCAGCGACGTCGGCGGGCTGCCCGGCACGATGAGGCGCGCGCCGCTGACGCCGAGGTTGCCGTTCTGCGGCATGACGTTGCAGGTGTTGGTCTGCATGAAGGTGAGCTGCCAGCGGAAGTCGGCGGGCCCCTGCCCTGCGCCCATGCGGTGGCACCCTGAGCAGTTGGCGTGGAGGTAGGCGCGCGCGCGGTCCTCCAGCGGGCCCGTGCCGAAGGGCTGCTCCAGGCGGGGCAGCGTGGCCGGCAGCGCGGCAGAGAGGAAGCCCAGGCCCTCCAACGTGGTGAGCTGGTTGCGCGTGCGCCCCGTCGGGTAGGTGATGGTGCGGTTGAGCTGCGCCAGCTCGGGCCCCAGCGTGCGGCCCGCGGCGGCGGTGTGGCACGCCATGCACTGCGCGCGGCTGGGGTAGTTCCACGTCTGCGTGCCCACCACGCGGCTCTTCGCGCCGGGAAGCAGGGTGGCCTCGGTCTCCTGGTCGTTCCACTCGTAGGAGTAACCCGCCCAGGTGCCGTCCATGTGCCGCATCAAGAGCCGCGTCTCGATGCGCTTGCCGCCCAGCCAGAAGGTCTTCACCGTCACCGTGCCGTTGGGGAAGTCGAAGTCTCCGTCGGCATTCACGGTGATGGTCGTGCCGTCGGGGATGGCGAAGTACCGGTCCTTCGCGGCGCCGTCGCTCCACAGGGCGGCGTTCAGGTCGTAGGGAATCAACCCGGGCAGCGGCTGCCTGGGGTCCATCGCGTTGAAGCAGCCCGTCATCGACAGCACCTGCGGGAAGGTGTTGGGCGGAGGCATGCCCATCGGCACCAACTGGAAGACCTGCCCGTTGGCGAGGTTCAGCACGTACACCTCGCCGTCCGCCGTCTGCCCGAAGCTGCCGATGGAGATGTTGGTGTCCTGCAGCAGCGTGCCTTCGTACTGGCCCGTGGTGGTGTTGAAGGTGACGGCCCAGATGCGCCCCGTCTGGTAGTCGCCGTAGACGAACTTCCCCACCAGCGAAGGGATGGCGGCGCCGCGGTAGACGTAGCCGCCGGTGATGGAGACGCCCTGCCCGTGGTCGTACTCCACCACCGGGTCGATGAGGCCGGCCGTGGGGCAGTTGGTGGACGGGTTGTAGCAGTGCGCCCCCTCGCGGTAGCGCCAGCCATAGTTGCCGCCCAGCACCACGCGGTCGACTTCCTCCCAGGCATTCTGGCCGACGTCAGCCAGCCACAGCTCGCCGGACGCCGTGTCGAAGCTCCAGCGCCAGGGGTTGCGGAAGCCCAGCGCGTAGATTTCCGCGCAGCGGGTGCCCATCGGCGCGTCCCACAAGGACGAGGTGCGGTTGCAGGGCGTGTTGTCCGCGGCGTAGGGGTTGCTGGCAGGAATGCCGTAGCGCTGGGCGAAGGGCACGTCGACGTCGATGCGCAACATCTTCCCCAGGTTGGTGTTGAGCCGCTGGCCGGTGTTGAGCGGGTCGCCTCCGGAGCCGCCGTCGCCGAAGCCGATGTACAGGAAACCGTCGGGCCCGAAGGCGATGTGGCCGCCGTTGTGGTTGGAGTACGGCTGGTCGAGGACCAGCAGGCGCTCCTCATTCGTCGCGTCCAGCGTCATGCCGTTGTCCAGCGACTTGTAGCGGGCGATGACGCTGCGCAGGGGGATGCTGCCGGACGGGCCCGTCTCTGTGTACGAGACGTACACCTCCTTCTTCGTCGTCGCCCACAGCGGGTGGAAGGCCATGCCGAGGAAGCCGCCTTCGCCGGAGGTGTTCACCCGCGCGGTGATGTCGAGGAAGGTGGTGACGCTGGCCGGCATCGCGCCCGACATGTTGGGGAAGACGCGAATGCGGCCCGGCCGCTCCTGGATGAAGATGCGCGCGGTGTCGCCCGGCGCCTGGAAGAGACCCAGGGGTTGGTTGAAGGTGAGGTTGGGGAAGGCCCGCTGCGTCGTCACGCCCGAGAGGTTGGGCGGAGGATTGGGCGCCACGCACGTCGGGTTGGGCGGGCGCGCGTCGTAGCCGTACAGCCCTCCGTCCGAGACGCCGCCGCCGGTGCCTCCGCCCGTCCCCGCATCGTCTCCACCACCGCCGGTACCGCCGCCGGTGCCGCCACCTGCACCGCCGCCGACGCCGCCATCGTCTCCACCACCGCCGCCACCACCGCCGCCAGTGCCGCCGCCTGTGCCGCCACCCATCCCGCCGCCTGCACCGCCGCCGATGCCGCCATCATCTCCACCGCCGCCCGTGCCACCGCCCGCACCTCCGCCAACGCCGCCATCGGTGTCATCGACGACGCCAGTGCAGCCGCCACAACCACTCACCGCCACTGCCAGCAGGGAAACCAGGACGAGGACTCGCATCATAAGGATCGTGACCTTGGTCAAGTCTCGGCCCGCATTCAACGGCCGCGCGCCGCTTCGCCCTCGCGGCCGCCCTGGGGGAGGTCGTCTCGACGCAGGCCGCCTTGCCTCGACGCGAGGCCGGGCGTGCCCCCACTCGGCCCGGCTCCGGGGTAAAGGCGCGGCGCGCATGTTCTTCTTTCTCTCCAAGACGCTGGACCTGCTGGTCGACCCCTGGTGGTGGGCCTTCGCGCTGGTGCTGGCAGGCGTGGCCCTGTTGGTGCGAGGCGCGCGGCGGCGACTGGGCCTCGTGCTGGCGCACACCGGCCTCGCGGTGCTCGTCGTCTTCTCCCTGCCCGCGGTGTCCAACCGGCTGTGGCGCGCGTTGGAGGCGGGCGAGCCGGACACGTTCCGGGCAGAAGCGACGTATGACGCGGTGGTGTTGCTGGGCGGCGCCGTCTCTCCCTTCGGCAGCACGCCTGAGGCGGTGGCCTGGAATGACAACGTCGACCGGCTGACGAGGACGTACGAATTGCTCGCGTCCGGGAAGGCGAAGGTGGCCATTCTGAGCGGCGGAAGCCTCGGCACGCCGTCGCTGCCCACCGAAGCGGAGTACCTGGCCCGGCAGCTGGAGGCCTGGGGCATCGCGAAGGAGCGACTCGTCGTCGAAGACCAGGCGCGCAACACGCGGGAGAACGCCACCTTCACGAAAGCGCTCGTGACGTCACGCGGGCTGGGGCGCGTGCTGGTGGTGACGAGCGCGTTTCACATGCCTCGCGCAGCCGGGTGCTTCCGCGCGGCCGGCGTGGACTTCGACACGCTCAAGGTGGACTACCGGATGCGCGAACCCTCGCGGGACGGGCACGTCTTCCCGCGCGCGGAGTACCTCGCCGACTCGTCGAAGGTGCTGCGAGAGGTGTTGGGGCGGTGGGTGTACCGACTCATGGGCTACACGCGCTGACGTGCGACGGTGCAGCTCGCTTCGTCGCCCGGGGGGCCCGGCGGCTGGGGCCTGGAAGAGCGGTGGGGATGACAGTCGGCGACCGCCCTGCTCGTTGCCAACAGCCCCTCGGCCCCACACACAGTCCCTCACTTCACTCAAGAGTGCGGCTCGTTCGACTCGCAGATCCTGTCACGTCCTGTCTCCCGATGACGGCTGCCGCGGTGCGACACGGCGCCCTGATGGCGAGAAACCCCGGCGCCCGAGGCGCCAGCGCCATTCTGGTTGTGATTTGTGTTGTCCCCACAACACAAACTACGACCAGAATGTGTTTTCGGCCCCATCATGCGGAACCGCCGCCTCGAGATCGAGGGGCTGGCCAGTCGAGCTCTGCCCCCAAATCCACCCTCACTGCATCCCCTCTGGGCCACTCCGCGCGGGCGTGAGCATGGTGGGCCTCTTCCTCGCCAGCGTGGCGAGACGACGCCCCGCACGGCGCCATGAGCACCAACGCGCATGAACCCTCACTTCAGCGGAACGGATTCGCCGTCACCGACAGGGCGAACACGTGCGCCGAGGCGTTGTACGAGGCCGGGTACGCGTCCCCCGTGGCGGCGCGCGGGAGGAAGGCGATGAACTGGTACGCGAGGTCCGCCCGCACCGGCCCGAAGTCGTAGCCCACGCCCGCGCTGCCGCCCACGCGCGTGGAGTCGGGCAGCGACGGCGACAGCGTGTCCGCTGGCGACGCGGCGAGGTCCACCAGCGCGCCCAGGCGCACCACCACCTTGCCGAACTCGCGCTCCCCCCCGAGGCGGAAGGTGGGCGCATTGCTCCAGTTCCGGGGCTGCGTCACGTCCGGGGTGTTGGGGTCCTCGAAGTCCACCACGAAGGACTGAAAGGACGACCAGAAGGTGTACTCGACGTCGGCGAAGAGGCGGAACCAGGGCAGCTTGAAGTCGCCGCCCAGCGCCACCTTCCCCGGCAGCGTCAGCTTCGAAGTGATGGCCTGGTCCGGCAGCGTCGCCCCGAAGGACGACGGCACGTCGGAAAACGACGCGCGCCCCGACAGCGACACCGCCGAAGGAATGCGTCCCATGAGGCCCAGCCGCACGCGGTCCGTCGGCGTGAAGGTGACGCCCGCCTGCCCGCCGAAGCCCAGGCCCGAGCCGCCCAGCAGCGCCGTCCCCATGGTGTCCACGAAGTCCACCTTCTTCTCCAGCACGACGCTGGTGCCGTAGAGCGAGAGGTTGAGTCCCACGCTCCACATGTCGTTGATGCGCCACGCGCCGCCGAAGTGGCCGGCCAGCACCTGCAACTGCATCTGCGTCAGCTCCGTGTTGCCTGCCCAGTCCGCCGGCCACGAGAGGCCTCCGCCGAAGGGCGCGTTGAAGCCGGCGCCCACGCTGAAGCGCCCGGTGCCCCACGCGGCGTACACGTGCGGAGGCACCTTCACCCCCGACAGCGTGCTGGTGGACTGGCCCGACGACGGGTCCGTCGCGCTCGCGGTGGGCATCAGCATCGTCACGCCGCCCGTCATCGCCAGGCCCTTCACCTCTCCCAGCCCTGCGGGGTTGAAGTGAATCGACGACGCGGTGCCAGCCACGCCGATGCCCGTGCTGCTGCGACCCGACGCGCTGGCGTCCTGGTCCGACACGGCGAAGCCGCCGGCCCACGCCGCTGAGGACAACACCCCGACGAAGAAGAGTGCGCGGCGCATCAGTGGTTCTCCATGAAGGTGACGAGGTCGTCCTGGCCGACGTAGCAGTTGATTTCCACCGGGTCGGCGAGGAAGCCGTGGGTGCCGAGGAACTCCCGGAAGTCGCGCTGCGGGTCGACGCCCGTGGCCTCCAGCAGCCGCCGGGTGGACGTGTTGGGCACCACCGTGTCGCCCGTGGCCATCTGCAGCCGCAGCGCCTTCGCCGGCGCCAGCGCCATCTGCCCCGTCATCGGGTCCAGGTAGTGCAGCGGGCGCTTGAGCGCGTACGGCGCGGTGTTGATGGGGTCGATTTCGTCCAGCAGCCACTTCGCCGCGTTGACGAAGGCGTCGAACTCCGGCGTGCCCTCGACGATGCCCTTCTCCGCCAGGCCCGCGGTGAGGGTGGGCTTGAAGGTGGCCGACTCCCGCATCAAGTCGACGAGGCCCGCGCCGCCCACGTTGAGCAACATGGCGCGGAAGGACGGGTCGATGCCCGACACCAGCCCGCCCATGATGCCGCCGAGGCTGATGCCGGCATAGCGGATGTCGGCGCCGTCCAGCGCCACGCCCTGCGTCACCGGCCTCCAGTCGGCCAGCTTGAGGAGCCGCGTCACCGCCGAGACGTCGATGACGGCCTGCCGGAAGTGGTCGCGCGTCGCCGGCAGGTGTTCCACGTCGATGAAGGCCTGGCCGGTGGCGGTGGGGAAGCCGTCGCCGGGAATGCCGGGCACCGCGGGGGTGCGCGCGAAGTCCACCACCTGCCCATTCTTGAGGCACTGGCCGTCGGCGGCGCACTGGGCGCCCGCGCTGCACTCGGCGTTGGTGCGGCAGATGGTGCGCTCGCCGTGGTACGGGAAGTCGATGGCCAGCATCGCGTAGTTGGCGCGCGCCAGCTTGTCCGCCAGGAGGAAGACGAGGCGGCGCTCGGTGTACAGGCCGTGGCCGAACACCACCACCTTCACCGTGCTGCCCGGGTTGGCGCTGCGGGGGACGGTGAGGGTGAAGTGGATGGGCCGCGCCGTGCCGGTGCCATTCTCGCGGAAGGCGTGCGTCGTCGGGTCGAGCCGGTCGTACGTGAGCAGCGTGCCCGAGACGGTGTTGTACGGAATCAGCACCGCCGGCGTGTTCCTTTCGGTGACGACGAGGTCCAGCGGGACGTTGGCCTCGTACGGCGCCCGCCACAGCTCCTGGGCGCGCTTCAGGATGTCCTGGGTGGTGAAGGTCCACGCCGCGGACACCTCCGTGCGCGGGAGCCCCAGCGCGTCCACCACGCCGGAGATGCGCGCGCGCAAGGGCTCGAGGCGCGTGGCGGTGTCGTCGCAGAAGCTGGACACCGTCGAGTGTCCCTCGGCGTCGGTGAGGGCCAGGCCCAGCGACAGCACCGACGAGAGCGGCGTCGGAGCGGCGGGCGCGCCCTGCACGTCCTTCACGCCGGCCAGCACCACCACGTAGGACGTGGCGGGAAGCAGAGGCTTCGTCGGCTGCAGCACCAGCTTCTTCCCGTCCGCGGACAGCGTGCGGTCCAACTCGCGCACCTCGTCGCCGGCCGCCGTGGCCAGGCGCACCGTCTGCGCCGTCACCGTGCTGCGGTCGACGGGCGCGGTGAAGGACACGGACAGCGCGGCGGTGGTGGAGAAGCCGTCCAGCTGGTTGAAGGCGTGCTTGAGCTCCACCTGCGCGGGAGAGTCGGCCGGGTCCGCCGGCAGCGAGACGAGGCCGGTGGCGGAGTCCTTGAGCAGGTCATTCGGCATGGGGATGCGCTTCGAGCCCGGGTCCTGCAGCGCCTCGGCGTCCTCGTGGACGGTGAAGGTCCACAGCGCGGCCACCTGGGCACGCGGGACGCCCTGCGCTTCCAGCACCGCGAAGTGTGGCTCGAGCTTCTGCCGCACGGCCTCGAGGCGCTCGGCCGCCTCGCGCTTGGCGGCCTTCGTCTCGCCCGGCAAGGCGTCGGGGTGCTGCCGCAAGTCCTTCCCGGCGCGGAGGAAGTAGAAGGCCGGGGCCGCCACCACCTCCTCGTCGTTGGGGCCGCGCACGCCCGACGCCCCGCCGCGCACCGCGAAGAGGTACGTGTGGCCCTTCTCGAAGCCGGCCGGCGCGGCCATCGTCACCGAGGCGTCGCAGTCCGCGAAGGTGCGCGACACGGAGGCCGCCGTCACCGGACCCCGGCCTCCTGGCCCGAGGTCGAAGGCCAGCACGCTGGTGGGCGACACGGACGCCCCGGAGATGGCTTTGGAGAACTGCACGCGCACCGACGACGCGCTGGAGAAGCCCTTCCTCCCGTTGAAGGTGGCCTTCAGCGCGTTCTCCGCGTCCGACAGCACCGGGTTGGGCGAAATGGCCACCTTCCCGTCCGCGTCCAGCGCGAGGTCGTTCGGCGTGGGCAGGTTGCCGGTGGCCGGGTCGTACACCACGGTGATGACGGCTTCCCGGACCCGCGTGGGAATGGCAGGGCCGCAGGCGGCGGCCAGCGCGAGCGACAGCGTCAGCAGGACGGCGGAGTGACGGCGCATGGTGCGCGCGTCCTAGGCCACGACTGATTTTGCAGTCAAACGGCAACAGTCACTTCGTGGGCGACCGTCACTCCGAGGCGACGCTGCAGGCTATTGGCCGGTGCGCCCCAGGTGGTGCAGCTTGCCGTCGTTCTCGGTGAGGACGAAGAGGTCGCCCTTCGCGTTGAAGGTGAGGCCCTCGACGCGGTCCAGCGTCTTGCCCTTGTCGTCGCGCAGGGGGAAGGACTGCACCAGCTTGCCCACCACCTTGTCACCGTCGCGCATGAGGCGAATCTGCGCCACCGCCGCGGACTCGTCGCTGGACACGAAGAGGTGGCCCGTCTTCGGGTCGACGGCCACCGCGGAGAAGTCCCGGCACACCGCGTACACCTCTTTCTCCAGCTTGATGGGCAGGGGCTTGCCGCCGCCGCCGTCGTCGTGGAGCGCCAGTTCGCGCGGCTTGCCTTCCTTGGCCACCAGCAGCCTGGGCGTGCCGGTGGGGGAGACGTCGCCGGAGATGAAGGCGAGGCCTTCGACGCCCTTGTTGGTGGGCCCTTCCCTGTCCAGCTTGAAGGCCTTCTCCAGCACGGGCGGCTTGCTCTTGTCAGGGTTCCACTCGTAGCGGAGGAGCTCGCGCTTCTCTTCGCGGACGACGAAGAGGTGATGGCGCACCGGGTCGTAGGCCACGCCTTCGAGCTGGCTGTTGCCATTGGGGAGGCCGGGCAGCTTGAGGCTGGAGCGCTTGCCGTCGGCTTCCACCAGCACGGCCGAGTCCTTGCGGTCGCCCACGACGAGGAAGCGGCCGCCGGGCAGGGCGACGACGTCCGACGCCTCCGGCATCTTCGTCGCCAGCGAGCCCTTGAGTTCGAAGCGGGCGGCGGTGTTCTCCGGCGCCGTCCGCCGGCTGCTGGTGGGCCCCCATGCCGCGACGCGAGTCATGCCGTGTCTCCCCGACGGGCCAGGCGCCCGCCCAAACAAGTGCGAGGCAGCGTCGCAACAGCGTCGGCCCCCGTCAACGAGTCGTACGTCGGCGTCACCGCGGGGCGTCGCCCAGACGGCGCGCGCACAATTGCGCACCCGGAGGGAACCGGGTGTGTCCCCGGTGCGTCGGGCAGGTGCTTTCGTGAAAGCGGCGAGCCGTGGTTAGCTTCGTCGTGAAGGAGTCGTCGTGGCTGATCTCTCCAGCGTGCTTCCTGGGTTGGTTGGCGCCATCGTCCTCGGGACGCTCGTCTGGGGACAGCTGACGAAGCCGTCGCCCGCCCCCGTGCCGGTACGCAGCAAGCGCCCCCGCCGTCGCTGATCGACTCCTCGCCGCAGTTGAGCTTCCACCCTTGCCGGGTAGTGTCCGCCGCGCGTGCTGAAGCGGCTCGAGTGGCTGGCGAAGAATGCCCTGGCGGTGCTGGTGGCGCTGCTGTGCCTGCGCCCGGGAAGGAGGACGCGAGCGCGCGCGCGGCTCTCGCAGGTGAAGCGGGTGCTGCTGGTGCGCATCGACCACCGTGTCGGAGAGGTGCTTCTCACCACGCCCGTCATCGAGCGGCTCGCTGGCGCCGGCTACGAGGTGCACCTGCTGGTGCACCCGAAGATGGTGCGCGTGCTGGACGGGCACCCAAAGGTGGCGAGGCAATGGGCCTTCACGAAGACCTTCGCTTGCGTGCGCAGGCTGCGGGCCGAGCGCTTCGACGCCGTGGTGGACTGCGGCAACTGGGACACGGAGTCGGTGACGTCGGCCATCGTCGCGCGCCTCGTCGGCGGGCCCTCGGTGGTGCTGGGGCCGGCGCACTTTCCGGCGGGGTGGCTGGCGGACGTGCCGGTGGCGCCCCTGCCGGGGACGCGCAACGAGGTGGAGCAGCGCGCGCACCTCGTCTCCCCGCTGGTGCCGTCGCCGGGCCCGCTGACGATGTCGTTTCGTCCCACGCCGCCCTTTTCCGTCGACGGGGTGAAGGCGCCGTACGCGGTGGTGAATCCAGGGGGCCGGCTGGGAGAGCGGCGGTTGCCTCCGGACCTGTTCGCGCGCGTGGCGCAGGCGCTGGCCGACGCAGGCGTGACGCCGTTGGTGACGTGGGGACCGGGAGAGGAGGCGCTGGTGGACGCGGTGTGCGCGGCGTGCCCGAAGGCGGTGCGGGCGCCACCGACGACGTTGGATGAGCTCGCGTCGCTGATGCGCGAGGCGAAGCTGACGGTGTGCAACAACACGGGGCCGATGCACCTCGCGGTGGCGGTGGGGAGCCCGACGTTGGCTTTCTTCTTCAACATCGAGATGGACCGCTGGTCTCACCCGCGGCCCCCGCACCGGATGGTGGACTTGAGCCAGGCCACGAAGCAGGGGCAGGACGTCGCCCGGTTCGCGGCCGACGAGGCGCGCGTCTTCCTCCAACAGTCCGCGTGACGCAGGGGCGCCCCCGGCCGGTGCGCTTTCCGCGCCGCAGGGGATTCTGGGCGTACTTATGGTGCGTTTTCCGACGATAAGTACGCCCAGAATGGGCAAACTGAGCAACCACTCGCTCGAGGTCGCGGGGCTCGAGCGCGTTCGGCAGGGCCTTCGCCACCTTCCCACCTCCGCTCGCTGAAGGCCATGTCGGACGCGAAAGAGCCCACCACCCCAGCCGAGGCGGAGCGCTCCGTCGTGGCGCGAGCCCCGTTCTTCCGTTCCTGTCCCGTGTGCGGCGCGGAGGGGAGCTCTCTCGTCGTGGACTTCCCTCAGCTCGTCTTCGTGCGCTGCACGGCGTGCGGCGTCATCTACAAGTCGGAGCAGACGCCGGGCCTCGGCGGGCCCTACGAAGAGGACTACTTCCGGCACAACCGGGCGAAGTACCTCTCTCGCTGGGAGCACCGGGTGAAGAAGTGCATGCGGCAGGTGCTGGTGTGCCTCGAGTTCGCGCCGCACGCGAAGGACCTCCTCGACGTGGGGTGTTCCGCCGGGTACGTGCTGGAGGCCGCCCGACGCTTAGGCCTCCAGCCCACGGGCGTCGACATCTCCAGCTTCGCCGTCTCGCTCTGCCGGGAGCGCGGCTACGAGGCGGAGGAGGGGCCCCTGGAGAAGCTGCCCTTCCCCGACGCCAGCTTCGACATCGTCACCTGCAAGCACACGCTCGAGCACATCGAGCACCCGCTGGAGGGGCTGGCTGAGCTCCGGCGCGTCTTGAGGCCCGGCGGCGTGGCCTTCCTCATCGTGCCCGACGCCGCGTATTACAAGCTGGTGGTGATGCCGAAGCGCGGGCGCTCCTTCCGGCCGGATCGCCGCGGCTGGCAGCACCACGTCTATTACTTCGAGGACAACCTGGCCGACGCCGCGACGCGCGCGGGGCTCGAGCCGGTGCGGGCGGGAAAGGACATCTTCCGCCGGCGACTGGCGCAGGGCCTGCGCTGGCCGTGGGAAGCGGCCCGCTTCGCCTTCCTCGTCGCCTGGGTGTGGGTGTGTCGCGTGACGCGCTTTCGCCGCGAAATCCAGCTCATCGCCCGGCGGCCCTCGGGCCCGTGACGCCCCTCCGCGCAACTCGACGGTGGGGCCGCTGGCGCCTTCAGACAGCAGCCTCCCTGCAGGTCACGCCGCGCGCGGGAGTCGGGGCGCCGCGTTGTGGAGCGCCTCGGTGACGACGCCGTGATGAGACTGCGCTGTCCACGCCGGCAGTCACCCGCGCCGTGACCCATCAGCGACACCGGATGACGGAGGCCATCGGGTCGCGCACCCTCTGAGGATTCGGGAGGTCGCGCACGCATGGCAGGCCGGAGAACTTCAACGAGCAGGACGCGCGGCGGTGCCTGGCGGCAGCGCGCTCATCACGAGGTGGCCTCGCCGCATGGGCAAGCGCACACGGCGTCGATGGGCGCTCGCTCAACGCGTAGCGGGTGAACCTCGGGCGGCGGGGCACGGTGCGCGTGCGCGCGACGACTCGGAAGCTGGTCGAGCTGGTCCCATGGCAGCGCGCGTCCGGCCGCGAGCGGCCTCCGTGCTGCGCATCGGAAGCGTCGAGCTCGAGGTCCCGCGCCACCACCTGGCCCGCGCCCACCACCGGCCTGTCGGCCGAAGCGCGCTGGGGCGCCGACGTGCAGAAGACTCCGGCGCCTCAGCCCGGCTTCACGGCGTTGTCCGCCCGCGCCACCACGGGCCTGTCGGCCGAAGAGCGCTGGGGCGCCGACGTGCAGGAGACTCCGGCGCGTCAGCCCGGCTTCACGGCGTTGTCCGCCCGCGCCAGCCGCGACGCCGTGGAGTACCCCAGCACCAGCAGCGCCGCGCCCGCGCTGCCCAGCCAGGCATCGGACAGCCGCGCCACGAAGGCCA
>JBFMHF010000186.1:0-12282 GCA_040752975.1 Myxococcota bacterium | reverse complement strand
GTCGACGAGGCCGGCGCGCCCACCTTCGACGAAGCCGCCCTCATCCACGAGCCGGAAGAGCGGCTCTTCTACCGCGGCCAATGGTACGAGGGCCTCTACCTGCGCGCCGGAGCCTCGGAGGAAGACCTCGCCCAGCTGCGCCGCTTCGAGGAGAGGATGGCCGCCCTGTCCTCCGCGCGCGACGCGAAGGGCCGCCGCGCCTTCGCCGTGCCTCTGGAGCTGGGCAGCGACGACGCGGAGTGGACCCAACTGGACCGCCTCTCCATGGCCGAGTGGATGGCGCAGGAGCGCTTCACCAGCCCGCGCCTCCTCTGGCTCGTCGACTACGCCTGCCGCGACGACTACGGCGCCTCGGCCGCTTCCGTCAGCGCCTGGGCCGGCCTCTGGTACTTCTGCGCCCGCCAGACGGGCGGAGAGAAGCACGAGGGCTTCCTCTCCTGGCCCGAGGGAAACGGCCACCTCATCCACCACCTCGCCGACGCCGTGGGCCGTGAGCGCCTCGTGCCCGACGTGTTGGTGCACTCGCTGGAGCCCCTCGAGGGCGGCTGGGACGTGCACGCCTTCGACGCGAAGTCCCGCGCGCCTCGCCGCTACCACGCCCGGCAGGTGGTGCTGGCCGCACCCCGCTTCGTCGCCGCGCGGCTGGTGGCGCCCTGGCGCACGCAGCGCCCAGCCTTCCTCGACGCCTTCACCTACAGCCCGTGGGTGGTGGCCAACCTGACGCTGTCCCGCAGGCCCGGCAGCCGCGGCTTCCCGCAGGCGTGGGACAACGTCCTCTATGACAGCAAGAGCCTGGGCTACGTGGTGGCCACGCACCAGCGCCTGCGCGCCGACGCCTCGGGCCCGACGGTGTGGACCTGGTACTACCCGCTGGCTGGAGCGGACGTGGCGGAAGAGCGCCGCCGCCTGCTGGACACCTCCTTCGACGACTGGCGGGCGCTGATTCAGGCTGACCTCGGCCCCGCGCACTTCGGTCTCACGGAGGCCGCCACCCGCCTCGAGGTGATGCGGTGGGGCCACGCGATGATTCGCCCCGTGCCCGGCTTCGTGTGGAGTGAGGCCCGCCGCGCCGCCCAGCAACCGTTGGGTGGCTCGCTGCACTTTGCCCACTCGGACCTCGGCGGCCTCGCCCTCTTCGAAGAGGCCAACTGGCACGGCGTGCGCGCCGCGGAGGCGGTGCTGGCAGCGCTGCGGCGGGAAACGCCGTCCTGGTTGTGACTGCGAGGAGAATCCTCGACGAGCGACACTCCCTGCGCCATGGTCCGCCGGGACGTCTCTGCCTGGCCCTCGAGGCCGGCTCCCGGGAGGAATGACATGATCCGCTTCACTCCGCTTCGC
Source organism: Myxococcota bacterium (assembly GCA_040752975.1). Lineage (GTDB taxonomy): Bacteria > Myxococcota > Myxococcia > Myxococcales > Myxococcaceae > JADLDB01. The sequence continues at coordinate 10,944 of JBFMHF010000186.1, read as the reverse complement.
GCTGTGCAAGTCGCGCTGGCCGTCAGCTTCGGCGCGGCGCTCTTCCTCTTCACTCCTGCCTGCGCCCCTGAGTGCGTCGACAAGTACGACTGCGCGGCCAAGGCCAAGCCCGACGAGATTCTCACCTGCGTCGACGGCGCGTGCGTGCCGGGCTCACCCTCGGGAGACGCCGGCACCGGCGGCGGTACGGGAGGTGGTACCGGCGGCGGTACAGGCGGCGGTACGGGCGGCGGCACCGGCGGCGGCAGCAGCGACGCAGGTACGGGCGGTGGCACCGGCGGCGGTGGCAGCGACGCAGGCACGGGTGGCGGCACCGGCGGCGGTGGCAGCGACGCAGGCACGGGTGGCGGCACGGGTGGCGGCACGGGTGGCGGCACGGGTGGCGGCACGGGTGGCGGTACGGGCGGCGGCACGGGCGGCGGCACGGGTGGTGGAGGTGGTGGCAGCACCATCGCGGGCAGCTACGTGGCGAACCTCACCAACGCGCAGGAAGTCCCGCCCAACACGCAGGGCACCAGCGGCACGGGCACCTTCACGGTGACGCAGTTGGCGGACGGCGGCTACAACGTGGCGTGGATGGTGACGCACGACATCCCCATGGGAGTGCTGAGCGGCGGCCACATCCACACCGCCATCGGCGGCCGCACCGGCGGTGTGATGGTGGGCTTCTCCGGCTCGTTGGCCAGCCCCATCTCGGGCAACGCCGACCTCACCCCGGCGCAGGCGCAGGACCTGGCCGATGGGCGGACCTATGTGAACATCCACACCTCCCGGAATACCGGCGGCGAAATTCGCGGGCAGATTCTCCGGCCGGGCGAGCACCTCAACACCGTCATCCTCACGCCGGTGACGCGCCCCGACGGCGGCACCGTGGGAGGCGTCAACGCGGGCGCGCAGTTCATCTTCTCCAACCCGGACGGCGGCGCGATGTACATGCCCGGAGTCACCTTCGTCCGCTACGAGGGCGGTTGGGACATCGCGGCCACGCGCGCCGCGCTGCGCTTCACCACGGCGGACGGCGGCTTCGAGGAGATTCTCGTGCTGAACCTCACCAGCGGTGGCATGGGCGCGGCGGGCTCCGCGGTGCCCACCGCCATCGTCACCGACCAGCCGTACCTGGTGGTGGAAGACAGCGACGGGCCCGCGCTGCGCGGCGTCGTCGTCCAACAGTAACCACGGCGCCGCGGGCAGTCCGGTGGGCCGCGCCGCAAACAACCCTCCGCGCCGTCGGAGTCCGCCAGGCGTGTGCCTCTCCTGGCGTGGAGGCCGCCGCGCGTGTCGCCAGGCCATCCCCCTCGCGGGGAGCGACACGCCCTCTCGGGGCCTCACGGTGCCGCCGTGGGCCTGGCAGTCGCGGGCTGTCCGGCGCCGCTGAAGTCCAGCAAAGCCGCGGCGATGGCGAGGGAGAAGGCATCCACCGTCTTGCCTTCGCTCCACCGCGCCACTTCCTGGGGGTCGAGGGCGTGGTGTGTCTCGATGATGACGGTGGGAATCGTCGAGCCACGCAGGAAGTACACGCGCTTCTTCAGCGGGCGAATGTCAATCCACGCGGAGCTCTCCACCTCGTCCTGCCGGTACAGCCCGCCGTAGTCATACCCGTCGTAGGCGAGGAAGCCCGCGTCCCGCAGGCGCTGCCCCACGGCCCGCCCCAGCCTGGCGCGCCCGTCGACGGTGGCCTGCGCGCCCTCGTCATTCCACAGCACGGCGAAGCCCGGCGCGTCGGCGTTCCACCAGTACATCCGTTCATCGTTGTAGGGCCACCACGGGCGCACCGTGCCACGCGCGTCGCTGTGCAGGCTGATGATGACGTCGGCGCGGAAGGCCTTCGCCGCGGCGAGGCGCGCGGGGTACTTCGTCCCCGGCCCGTCGCGGGACAGCATCACCTCGAAGGGCCCCAGGGCCGAGAGGACGAAGGCGAGGTGCTGCGAGACAGCGAGCGCGTGGTCCTGCTCGGCCTGCCCGTAGCACCCGGTGTTGCCCGTGTTGCCCGGCGCACCATGGCCCGCGTCGACGAAGACGCGCACCTTCTTCGTGGGAGTGGCCGCCACGACCTCCAGCGCGCGCAGCGACTCGCCGTCAGCCGGCCAGGCAGCGAGGAGAAGGAGAAGCCCAGACGTCATGCGTCGCCAGTCGTGGACACCCGCGGCCCGCGCAGCGTTCCCCGTCTGGGTCGAGCCACGCGCCACCCGGGCGCCGCCGTCTCGCACGCGCGGGTGTCGGCGAGCCGCTGGCGGCGCGCTTGCGGAGCTTCGCGCCTGGCCACCTGAAACACCGCCCTCGTGCCCAACCAACGGGCGGTGCGTTGACTTCCGGTGGGCCTGCCGGTTGGCTGGCGTCACTGTGGCGCTTGCCCTCCTCGCGTGCCTCTCAACGTTCATCACCCAGGCGCCCGTGGATGCAGGGCGGCCGTCCCGTGCGGGCCTGCTGGTGCAGCCCGCCGATGGCGGCGCCACGTTGAAGTCCTGGTGGACGCGCCAACCACTCGACGCGCTCGGCCCCCGTGTGCAGGCGAGGACGGCCCCTGCCAGGCTGGCGCCTCCCGGCAGGGTTTCGCCCGCCGAGTTCGAGGCCGCAGTCGAGGCCGTCCTCGAGCGCATCGAACGCTGCCACGGGCAGGCGCTGACCCGCGACCGGCCGGACACCGGGGGAGTCCTGGTGGTGGACTTCACGCTCGGCGCGAAGGGGACCGTGGTGGCAGCGAGCAGCACGGTGCGCGAAGGCGTCTTCTCGAAGGAACTGCGCGGCTGCGTGGTGTCGGCCATGGAGCGCGTCGAGGTGCGGGCGCCGGGCGCTCCGGTGCGGGTGCGCTACCCGTTGACGTTCGTGAGACCCTGAAAACAGGAGTAAGGAGCCCCCGTGACGCGAGACGTCCTCATCGTCGGCGCGGGGCCGGCGGGCATCTCCACCGCCCTCTTCCTCCTCGCGCGCGCGCCGTGGCTGGCTGGACGCCTGGAAGTCGTCGACCGCGCCATCTTCCCCCGCGACAAGCCCTGCGCGGGCGCCGTCGGGGCGAGGGCCGACAAGCTGCTGGCCTCCATCGGCGTGCGCGTCGACGTGCCGGGCGTGACGGTGGAGGGCTTGCGCCTCGACTTCAGCGCTGGCGCAGTGCAGCGCCGCGTGGGCCCCATCGGCCGCGTGGTGCGCCGCCTCGACTTCGACGCCGAGTTGGTGCGCGTCGCACGCGCGCGCGGCGTCCCCGTCACGGAAGGCGTCCGCGTCACCCACGTCTCCCGCGACGCACAGGGCGTGACGGTGGAGACGACTGCTGGTGTCCGGCGCGCGGCCGTCCTCATCGGTGCGGACGGAGTGGGCAGCGTCGTGCGGCGCTCGCTCGGCTTCCCCCGCGGCGCGCTGCACGCCCAGGCCGTCGAAGTCGACACCGACGTCACCCACGCCGACGACGCGGCGCTCCTCTCCTTCGACTTTCGCGCGCAGGACCTGGTCGGCTACGGCTGGGACTTCCCCACCCTGGTGAATGGACGCCTGATGATGTCCCGAGGCGTGTACGACGTCGACTGGGACGTCCACCCGCGCGTCGACGTCGCGGGGCGTCTCACCCGTCACCTCGAAGCCCGCGGCCTGCCCGCCGACGCGTCGCGCTTCAAGCGCTACTCGGTGCGCGGCCTCGAATTGCACCGCCCCATGTCCGCCCCGCGCGTGCTGCTGGTGGGAGAGGCGGCGGGCGTCGACCCGCTCCTCGGGGAAGGCATCGCCCAGGGCGTCGCGTACGGAGACATCGCCGCGCGCTACCTCGTCGAACGCCTCGAGGACGGCCGCTTCGACTTCGAGGACTGGCGCCCCTTCTTCTCGCGCACACCCACCGCCCTGGACCTGATGGTGCGCAGCGCCGCCCTCCCCTTCCTGCGCCACGCCCCGCTGCGCCGCGCCTTCGAGGACGTCACGCTGGCCGCGCCCGAGGCGCTTGACGTCACCACCTCCATCTTCGCGGGCGTCACCCCACCGGCCCGCAGCGCGGTGTCCGCCTTCTCGCGCATCTCCGCCCGCGCCCTCGCCCTCGCCCCGCGCGAGGTGACCGCGGCCCTCAAGCGACGTTTCACCGACGGAGCCAACGCATGACCGACCTCCACGCCCGCCTGCGCGCCGTCCCCTTCTTCCAGTCGCTGGACGCGGTGACGAAAGACGAAGTCCTCCGCGACGCGCGCCACCTGCGGCTGCCGCGTGGCGCGGTGCTGACGCGCGAGGGCGAGCGCGCAGACGACGTCTTCTTTCTCCTCGACGGGGCGCTGGCCGTCTCGAGGAAGGGCCGCCCGGTGGACCTCCTCGAGGCGCCGCGCATGCTGGGCTTACTGGGCGTCCTCGACGGACGACATGCGGACGGGACGATGGAGGTGTCCCGCCCGGCCGAAATCATCCGACTGTCCGGTGACGGCTTCCGGGCGCTGCTGGCGAGCCGCCTGTCCTTCTCGCGCGCGGTGGTGGACGCGCTGGCGAGAGAGTCGCGGCACGCGCAGGCCTGGCAGGAGCGGGACGCGGCGACGATGGATGACTTCTGCGAGGCGCCAGGCGCGCGCCTCCTCCCCGGGCCGTACACCGGCCGCGCCGAGTTGCTCGTCTTCGTGATGCGCGACGACGCGAGGCGGCTCTCGGCGCTCCTCCCGCCGGGCTGCGTGCCTCTGGCAGGCCTCGAGGACACCTGGCTGCTGACGGTGGACACCTTCGAAGACGTCCACTCGAGGGCCGACGAGGGCCGACGCTTCGGCTACCGGGAGGTGGCGTCCTTCCTGCCGTGCGTGGGGCCGGACCTGGTGCCCGGCCTCTTCTGCCCGGAGGTCTGCCAGGACAGCGCCTTTGCGGTGCTGCTGGGCCGGGAGTTGTACGGCTTCCCCTCGCGGCTGGGCCAGGTGGAGCGCGGCACGGGACAGGTGCTATTGAAGACGGGGAATCGCCTCGTGTTGCGCACGTCGTGGGACCGGGCGCGCGGCTGCCGGGCGAGCGAGGTGGGCGCGCACCTGGCGAAGACGGTGGGCCGCGTCCGGTTGCCGGACCTGGCGGCGCGGGCGGTGGGGAAGTTGTTCGAAGCCCTCACCACGGAGCGCGCGCAGGCGCTGTGGCCCGGGCTGCCGGTGTTGGTGAGGAGGCAGGTGCCCTCGTCAGACGCGCACGCGCGGCAGTTGGCCGTCGACGCGCTGGTGCGGACGCCCCTGGAGCTCGAAGACGTAGGCGGCTACGCGCTCCTGGAGCGTCCGCGCGTCGACTTCTTCGTCGAGGACTCGCTCACCCGGGGACAGGCGTTGGCCGGCTTTCGCCAGACGCTGCGCCTCACCTTCGGCGCGGCCCAGACGCTGCGGGACTACCGCGGGGAAGGAGCGCTGGCGCCGCGGAGGCTGGAGCGCGTGGCTGGCCTCGCCCGCACGGTGGTGCGGCGCCTCGCCGGGTGAGGGTCTGCCGTCCTCATTTCTTCATGACGCCCCGGACGAGGAGCACGACGGTCGTCACCGTGGGCACGAGCATCGCCGCGCCCAGGATGCGCAGCAGAATCGAGGCGCCCTCCATCCAGTCCGTTCCCCGGTCGAGGGACGCCATTCCGCCCGCGAGCACCAGCGCCCCCAGCGTCCCGAGTGCCAGCAACACGTGCTCGGCCCGCCCCGCCAGTCCATTGCCCAGGCGAAGACTGAGCCACGCCATCCCGGCCAACAGGAGGCCCGGGAGCGCGGACACCGGCAGCGCCGCCGCAGCCAGCAGCAACGGCGCCGCCATCAGGCCCCAGAGCCCAGCCGCCACCAGGCCCCACACCGAGCGGACTGAAGAAGGGCGAGTGAGCGTGTCCGTCGTGCGAGTCATCAGGGAGAGCCTGACCCACCGCCCCAGCCGCGAGTGAAGAAATCCGGCTGGCGCTCAGCCCTCTCGCGGCCTTCGCTGCGGCCGATTACCGTCCGAGCGCGGCCCGCAGCACCGCCTCCACCTCTGCGAGCTCGAGGCTGGTGCCGAGGAGGAATCGCGTGCCCACGGAGATGCCCACCAACTCGTCCTCCAGGCCTCCATCCGACAACAGCACCACCCCGAAGCCGGGGCGCTCGACCCGCACCTTCCACACCGCCAGCTTCGCTTCCCGCGTGAGGTGCTGCGCCCCCACCACGACGAGGTCCACGGGTGGGACGAGGGCCAGGGCGGCGGCGAAGTCCGGCGCCGCGACGGCGACGCCTTCGAGGCGGGCCATGGCGGCGCTCAACCGCTCCAACATCTTCGGCTCCACGCCGACGGCGGCCAGCCGCACCGACGCGTCCACGGCAGCAGGCGCCGCGGCCGCGGCCCGCAGGGCCTTGCTCCGCACCTGGAGGTCGCGGACCCGGGTGACGAGGTCGTCGAGCTCGAAGGGCTTCTTGATGTAGTCGTCGATGCCCAGCTTCCGCAGCTCGCTGGCGGACTCCTTCGACGCGAAGGCGGTAATCAACATCACCAGGAGGCCGGGCTGGCGCTCGCGCGCCGCCTTCGCCAGGTCCACGCCGGACAGGCCCGGCATGTTCTTGTCGGTGATGAGGAGGTCGAACTTCCCCGCCGTCATCAACTCGAGAGCGCGGGCGCTGGAGTTGACGGTGGTGACGCGATGCCCCAGCCGGCCCAGCACCGACTGCAGGAGAGAGGTGATGACCGGCTCGTCGTCCACCACCAGCACGTCCATCGGCTCGTCGGCGAGCGCCGAGGAGGGGCCCGGCGCGGGCACCGGCGTCGGCGAGGAGCGCAGCGGCCCATTCGTCGCCTTGCGCAGGGTGATGCAGAACTCCGTGGCGGCCCAGGGCGCGCGCTGTGGATCCGCCGGGGGCACCAACGCCACGCTTCCTCCGCAGGCGGCCAACATGCGCCTGGCCACGGACAGTCCCAGCCCGGAGCCCTTGCCCGGCGCCTTGGTGGTGAGGCGCTCGGTGAAGAGCCGCGCCGCCACCTCGGGCTTGATGCCCGTGCCTTCGTCGCTGACGCGGAGCTCGACCGTGTCCGTCCCCTTCGGCAGGACGAGGCGCACCTCGACCCGCTTCCGGCCGCCGGCCTCTTCCACCGCGTCGAGGGCATTCAGCAGCAGGTTGGTGAGGGCGTGGGTGACGGCGCGCGGCGTGCCGTTGACGGTGACGACGGGAGACGAGGGCAACTGGCAACTGAAGGCGTCGCCCAGGGGCCTCGTGCGATGGCGCAAGAGCTCGACCGCGTGGTCCACCACCCCGGCCAGCAGGAAGGGCCCCTGCGCGCTCTGCTCGGGGCGGAGGAACTCCTCATAGCTGTCGAAGAGCTCCTCCAGGCGCGCGAGCTGCGCGGACACCAACGCCCACTCCTCGCCGCGCGTCGCGGTGGGGCCGAGAGCCCGCGCGAGCAACTGCAGCCCGGCCTTCATGCCCGTCAGGGGGTGGCGCAGCTCGTGGATGAGGCCGGGTACCAGCGCGTCGGTCAGCTCGGCCTCGGGCGCTGCCTTGGGCGAGTCGGCGCTCATGGGCGGCGCAGTGTAGCGAAAGCCGCCCGGGGCCGGCGATTTTCGTCCTGCGCAGGCGCCTCAGCCGCCCAGCAGCTTGCGCACCTTCTCCTTGTCCGAGCTGAAGGTGAAGCGCTGCAACAGCGAGAAGCCGTTGCCAGGGTCGACGAGTCGAACGCGCGTGAGGGCCACCACCTGCACCTTGTCCGACGACATGTCGAGGAGGTCCACCAACTGCCCCACCTGCGCGCAGCTGAAGCTGGCGCCGCCGTCCACCGCCGACTGGATGACGGCCAGCTTGTCCGACGAGAAGTCCTCCGCCTCCACCGCGGCGCGCAGCGCCTGGAAGTCGGCAGGCGACATGCCCATCGCCACCGGCGCGCTCGGCTGCACCACCAGCGTCGGAGGAGGCGCCATCACCACCGTCGCCGGAGCGACTCGCACGAAGGACACCGTCGCCTGCTTCCACGCCCGCAACTCCACCTTTCGGTCGAAGACGGGAGCGCCGTCCGCGCCGTAGACGATGACGCGGTAGTACTGCCCTGCGCGGCCCTCGAAGGCGAAGGGCACCACGAATTGCCCTTCCAGCGCGGCGTCGCTCCACACCTGGGCGGCGAGGCCCTCGGGCGCGGCGACGACGAGGCGCGCGCTGCTGCCCACGGAGTAGTCCACCCGGAAGGCGTCGCCTCCCACCACGCGCGGCGGCGGCGCCTGCACCACCACCGTGGGCGAGGGAGGCGGGGACTCGTCGGCCACGCCCTGCACCTGCACTCCGGCGTGGACGCCGTTCAAGTCGATGTTGATGGACTGCGCGAGGGCGGACAGCGAGCACACGAAGACTGCGGCGACGGCGATGCGGCGCATGGTTTCGACTCCTGGGTTGGGGGTGGGGGAGGACTGGAGTGGTTAGAGGCAGAAGCCGGGCACACCGGGGAAGGTGATGTTGCAGTTGCCCGACAGGCACTCGGCCGGCGCGGTGCACGGTGCGCCAGTGCCCTTGTTGCTGCAGATGCCCAGCACGTCGGTGGCGGTGAACTTCACGCAGGCCCAGTTGGCGGGGCAGTTGGCGGCGGTGCGGCACAGGCCCACGAGACAGATGTTCGCCTTGTTCGGGATGAGGCCGTCGTTGCACACCGCGCCCTGGGTGCCAGTGGGGCACGTCTTGTCCTGCGCGCACGGGGGAAAGGTGTGGCACTTCGGGTCCTGAGCCGACGTGTCCTGGCTGTCGATGCACACGGACTTGCTGTCGCAGCCGTCGTTGCCGCTCATGACCTGGTCCGGGTCGCACTGGGTGGCCGGCGGCGGGGTGCTGCAGAAGCCGGACACACACTCCTGCGTGGAGAGGCAGCCGCTGCCCCCGCTGCACGTCTGCACCGTCTTGTTGTGGCAGAGGCGGTCGAACTCGGTGTCGCAGTACTGGTCGGCCGCGCAGTTGGCGTTGCTGGTGCAGCCGAGGGCGCACAGGCCGTTGAAGCAGAACTGACCCGAGGGGCACGGGGACGCGGTGGAGCAGCCGATGAGCTGCGCGGTGCCGCCGCCCCCTCCTCCGCTTCCTCCTCCGCCACCACCGCCACCGCCTCCGCCCGTGCCGCCGTCGCCGACGTCCACCTTGACGTCGCACGCCATCAGCCCCACCGAAAGCGCCACCAGCACCACTCGCATTGCCGCAGTCATCAGCATCACTCCTTCGGAAAACAGCGTGTCCGTCTCCGTCTTGGTGGGGGCCTCGCGTTTTTATGAAGAATTTCTCGCGCGCGACTCTGGTACGTGGCGGCGCATGGTTGGAGGTCCGCCTCTCCTCGCGGTGCTGCTGGCGCTGGGCGCGGCGCCCACGGCCCGCCTCTCGTACGAGGTGCGGCCGGGCCTCCAGGGCTGTCCTGACGAGCAATGGGTGCGCTCCGCCGTGTCCGCGCGGCTGGGGAGAGACCCTTTCGACGACGCGGCCGCGACGAAGGTGCGTGCGCGCATCGACCGCGGCCCTGGCGCCGCGCTGGAGGCCCAGGTGGAAGTCGAGCGCGCCGACGGCACCACCGGGCGCCGCAAGCTGGACTCGCCCACGGGAGACTGCCTGGAGCTGGCCTCGGCGGTGGAGCTCGCCATCACCCTCGCCATCGAGCCCTTGTGGCTCACGAAGAAGCCGCCTCCGCCCGAGCCGCCGCCAGCTCCGCTGAAGAAGGAGGAGCCGCCGCCTCCGGTGACGACGCCGGCCCTCGCGCCGTCGCCACCACCGCCCTCCACGCCAGTCGAACTGCGCGGGAGGCTGGGCGTGCTGGGTACGGCCGGCGGCGTGCCGGGATTCACGGGAGGCCTCGTGCTGGGCGGGGTGGTGGCCTGGCCACGCTTCAGCCTCGCGGTGGAGGGCCGGGTGCTGTTGCCCACGGGGGTGTCCTTCAGCGGCGGGTACGCCTCCACTTTCTCCGCGCTGGGCACGGTGGTGCCGTGTCTGCGCGCCGGGTGGTTTTCCGGTTGCGGGGTGGTGACGGTGGGCGCCTTCCAGGTGGAGTCCACCGCGGCCGACGTCCGCCGTCAGACGACGGTGATGGCGCAGGCGGGCGCGCGGGTGTCGGGCGAGGTGCGGCTGCACCGGCGGGTGGCCCTCGTGCCGTGGCTGGAGGGCGCCGTCATCCTCACGCGGACGTCCATCGTTTCGGGCAGTTCCACGCTGTGGGTGACGTGGCCGGTGGCGTTGTCGGGCGGCCTCTTCGTCGAAGTGAATTTTTCGTCATGACTTTCGGGGGCTCGTGCCAAGACAGGAAGGGAGCATGAGCGCCGCGCCCCCGAGCCTGGACGCGCTGTACCGGGCCGAGCTCAAGGCGGTGTACGCCTTCCTCTGGCGCCTGGGTGCACGGGAGAGCGAGATGGAGGACCTCGCCCACGACGTCTTCGTGACGGCCGCGCGGCGGCTTTCGTCCTTCGACGCGTCGCGGCCTGCGCGCCCGTGGCTTCTGGGCATCGCGTTTCGAGTCTTCTCCGACGCGCGGAAGAAGGTGCGCCCTTCGGAGGACGTGTCCGAGGCGCTGGAGGACAGCCGGCCCGGCCCGGACGACGCGGTGGCGCGGCGGCAGGCGCAGCGGATTCTGCAGCAGGCGTTGGGCACTCTCCCCGAGGAGCGGCGCGTCGCCTTCGTGCTGCACGAACTCGAGGGGCTGTCGGTGAATGAAGTCTCGGAGGTGATGGAGGCGCCGGCGCCCACGACGTACTCACGGCTGAAGCTGGCGCGCGAAGAGGTGGCGCGGGCGCTGCAGCGTTTCCATCTCGAGGAGACGCGGAAGGGAGGCGCGCGATGAGCGACGAGTTGCCTCCGCTGCCGGACGAGGTGCGGGCGCTGCTGGACGCGGCGACGCCGCCGCAGCCGCCATCCGGCTTCGAGGCGAGGGTGCTCGCGAAGGTGGGCGCGACGCTGGGCTGGCCGGGAGGTGGCGCGGCGGGTGGCGGGGAGAGTGGGCCGAGCGGCCCGGCGGAGAGTGGCGGGACAGGCGGCGCAGCGGGCGGGACAGGCGGCGCAGCGGGCGGGACAGGCGGCGCAG
>JBFMHF010000185.1:0-12310 GCA_040752975.1 Myxococcota bacterium | reverse complement strand
GTCCCCCCCACCCCTGCAAGGAGCCTCGAGTCATGACCGTCCGCCACCCCGTCTCCGCCCGCGAAGCACTGGCCCGCCTCCAGGCCGGCAACGAGCGCTTCGTGAAGAACGTCCGGAGCGTCGAGGCGCTGGCCAGCCAGGCCCGCCGCTCCGAGCTGGTCGAAGGCCAGGCGCCCTTCGCCATCGTGCTGTCGTGCTCGGACTCGCGCGCGCCGTCCGAGCTGCTCTTCGACTGCGGCCTGGGCGAGCTCTTCGTCGTGCGCGTCGCGGGCAACATCGTCGCGCCGTCGCTGGTGGGCAGCGTGGAGTTCGCCGCCGCCACCTTCGGCACCGAGCTGGTGGTGGTGATGGGGCACACGCGCTGCGGAGCGGTGAAGGCCACGGTGGACGCGGTGACGCGCGGGGCCGCTGCGCCTTCCGCGAACGTGAAGGACATCGTCGATCGAATCGCCCCCGCGGTCCGGCCGCTGGCCGAGGAGCTGGAAGGAGAGGCGCTGGTGCGGGCGGCGACGCGGGCGAACGTGCGCGCGTCCGCCAACCACCTCCGCCACGCCAGCCGGATCCTCGAGGAGCGGCACGCCTCGGGGCGCCTGATGGTGGTGGGCGCCGAGTACGCGCTGGAGACCGGTCAGGTCGACTTCTTCGACGTGCCGTAAGGCGCGTCAGAAGAAGGACTTCGTGAAGGCGTGGGGGAGCAGCTCGCTCAGCGTCCAGCGGGCCTCCTTCCCCGCTGGCGTACGCGAGCGCACCTCGAGGCCGGAGTCTCCGAACTCGGCCAGCACCTGCCGGCACATGCCGCACGGCGGCGTCGGCTCCTTCGAGTCCACGACGATGGCCACGGCCTTCGGCTTGCGTGCGTTCAACACCATCGCGCCGACCGCGTTCCGCTCGGCGCACACCGTCAGCCCGTAGCTGGCGTTCTCCACGTTGCAGCCGGACACGATGGAGCCGTCGTCACAGAGGATCGCCGCGCCGACGTGGAACTTCGAGTACGGGGCGTGGGCCCGCCGCCGGGCCGCCTCCGCCGCGTCGAACAGCTTCTGCCAGTCAGGGCCGCTCATCGTGGGCGTCCAGTCTCCCACAGCGGCGGATCGACGCGAATTCGCCGCCTCCCCGTGCTAACTGGAGCGCCCCATGAGCACTCCCGTCGCGTTGATCACCGGAGGCAGTCGAGGAGTTGGCCGGGCGCTCTCGCTGAGGCTGGCGAAGCAGGGCTTCGACATCGTCTCCACGTACCGCCGTGACGCCGACGCGGCGAAGACGCTGGAGGCCGAGGTGAAGGCCCTGGGCCAGCGCTGCGTGACGCACACGGCCGATCAGCTCGAGCCGGAGTCTTTGAACGCGGTGTTCGATCGCATCCAGTCCGACTTCGGCCACCTCGACGTCTTCGTGGCGAACGCCGCGTCGACCAAGTTCGCCCCGCTGATGGACCTGAAGCTCCACCAGATGGACAAGACGTTCAACGTCACGGTGAAGAGCTTCCTGCTTGCCGCCCAGCGCTCGGCGCCGCTGATGAAGGGCCGCAACGGCCGCATCGTGATGGTGTCAGGCATGGACAGCCGCATCCCGCTGCCCTTCCATGGGCTGCTGGGCGCGATGAAGGGCGCGATGGAGATCCTGGTGAAGTACCTGGCGTGCGAGCTCGCGTCGGACGGCATTCGCGTCAACGCGGTGAACCCCGGCTACATCGACACCGACTCCTCGCGCTTCTACGTGGGCGCGGAGAACTGGGCGAAGCTGGAGAAGAAGATGAGCGAGATGGTGCCGGTCGGCCACATCGCCCCCGCCGACGAGATCGCCGCGGCGCTGGAGTGGGTGTGCCTGCCCGACTCGAAGTACGTCAACGGCGCGGTCATCAACGTCGATGGCGGGCTCGAGGCCTACTACCAGTTCTACCTCTCGTCGCGGTTCGGCTGAGCGCGCGCCCTCCCCGCGCCGTGCGTTACCTGTCGACAGCCTTCCTCTGGGGCTCGGTGCTCGTCACCCTGCCGGTGGGGTACGTGCTGGCGCTGGCGCTCCTGGCGGTGACGGCGCCCTTCGATCCTCAGCGCCACGTGCTGCACCGCTTCGTGTGCGCCTGGTGCCACCTGTACCTGCGCTTCTGGCCGGGCTGGCGGGTGCGCGTGGAGGGGCGTGGCAACATCCCCCCGGGCCCGTGCGTGCTGGTGGCCAACCACCAGTCGATGGCCGACATCCTCGCGCTGATGGGGCTGGGCACCACCTTCAAGTTCGTGTCCAAGGCGTCGCTGTTCCAGGTGCCGCTGGTGGGCTTCATGATGCGGCGGCTCAAGTACGTCTCCCTCGAACGCGGCAAGCAGGGCTCTCACGCGGAGCTGCTGACGACGTGCGAGGCGCTGCTGGAGGCGGGCGAGCGAGTGTTGATCTTCCCCGAGGGCACCTACGCGTCGGGGCCGGAGCGGCTGCCGTTCAAGCGGGGCGCCTTCCGCCTGGCGCAGCGCGCGCAGGTGCCGCTGGTGCCGGTGGTGCTCGAGGGCACGGGCGCGCTCGTCTTCGAGGACGGGCCGTGGTTTTCCCCCAGCGCGCGGGTGACGGTGCGGGTGATGGAGCCGCTGTCGCCTCCGCCCAGGGACTCCGACGACGAGCCGTGGGTGCGCGAGGTGGAGGCGCGCTACGAGTCGTGGCTGTCCCAGCCGGTACGGCGCGCGAAGTGACGCACCGGCTCGCCTCGATCGGGTCCATGTCCTCCATGACGCCGTCGGCGGTGAGGAGCGGCAGCGCTTCGACGCCTCCTGGTCGCCGTGCTCCGCACGCGGGAAACAGGTGACGCCCGTCACCGGGTGGGCGACGCGTCGGTGCGGTACACCGGCACGAGGTTGAGCCGGGTGTCGAAGGACGGGTGCCGCTCGTAGAAGAAGCGCAAGCGCGCTTCGGGATCCTTCGCGAAGGCCTCGTCCTTCAGGCGCGCGTCGAACTCGGCCTTCACCTTCGGGTCCTTGAGCAGCTCCCGCGCGAAGGCCTCGGCGAGGTAGTCCTCGAGGTACTCCTTCTGCTCGAAGTGGGCGTTGAAGAAGCCCCACGCGGCGAGGCTGTCCGGGGCCGTCGGCTCGAGGAGGTGCATGGCGAGGAAGAGGCGCGGCTGGGCGGCGGGGACGAAGAGGGTGCCCGCGGGGAGCGGCTGCGTGTCGTCCTTCCACTGGCCGTCGAGCTGCACCGTCTGCCGTCCCTCGTAGGGCGCCCCCCGGAAGCGCGGCGTCGCGCGGAAGGTCTGCACCTTTGCCGCGGGTTGCTCTCTGGCCAGCACGGTGAAGTCGAGCCCGTGGACCTTGAGTTTGTCCGCCACCCACGAGGCGTGCGGCGGCGGCACGAGGTACCCGCCTCTGGGGGCGCGCAGCGTCAGCGACGGGACAAGCTCGTCGAAGAAGGGCACCTTCCACACCGCGGGCTTCTTCTCGTCGTAGCGGACCCACGGCTTGCCGGACACCTCCGACGGCTCGCGCACGTACTCGTAGCCGAGGAAGTCGAGGCTCTTCGGCTGCTTCGTCGGCTCGTAGAGGAGCGGCACGTCCTGGCCGGCCAGCTTCGCCCCCGCGGCGTCGGCGTCCGCCGCGCTCTGGAGCCACGCCGCCCCGTTGCGCGCGGCCTGCTGCACGAGGCCCAGGCAGACGTCGTACGTCGCCTTCACCCGCGCGCCGAAGTCCTTCCAGCTGTGCGTCTCCACCAGCACGCCGTAGCGGTTGTTCGCGGCCCAGTAGGCGTTGGCGAAGCGCGGCGGCGGCCAGCCATACGAGAAGCCGCTGGCTGGATCGTCGTCGGCGTTGAAGGCCGGGTAGAAGCCGACCGGCAGGTGGCCCTTGCTCTCCAGGTCCGCGAAGAGCTCGGCCCGCAGCGCCTTGCCCGCCACCCGCAACCCCAGAGGACCGGTGGCCCAGGGCTCCAAGCTGACGGAGACGTCGTGCTGGAACTTCGCGCCGTCGGTGACGTGGAGATCGGCGAAGACGATCGGATCCCACGCGTGGAGCAACCGCTCCACCGCCTGCGTCTCAGGGGCCTCGGCCTTCATGAAGTCGCGGTTCAGGTTGAGGTTCTGGCTCGTCACGCGCCAGCCCATCTCCGCGGGCCCACGTTGGTTCGGCCGGTGGTTCTTCCCGAAGCGCTCATGGCCGTCGACGTTCAGCACCGGCACGAAGACGACCGTCACCTTCCCCAGCGCGCCCTCGCCCACCTTCCCCTCGAGGAGATCGCGCAGGAGCATGAAGCCCGCGTCCTTCCCGTCGATCTCCCCGGAGTGGATGCCGCCCTGGAGGAAGAGCACCGGCCGGCCCTTCGTCTTCGCAGCCTCGGGCGTCAGCACGCCGTCGTCCGAGGCCACCAGGTGCAACATCGGGCGCCCCATCGGCGTGGCGCCAAAGGGCGCACACGTCACCTTGCCCGGGAAGCGCGCGGGGAACGCGGCGCAGAGCGTCTGCACCTCGTCGTAGCGGCCGGTGCGCTGGAAGCCGGAGGTCTCGGCGATCGTCTTCAGCGGGGCGGCCTTCGGAGCAGCAGCCGCCACCAGCGCGAGGAAGGCCACGTGCGGGATCATCACCGGGCCCATCTACTTCAGGGTGGGCCAGAGGCGCATGGACTCTCTCGCGCGCGCAGGCCCGAGGCGCTACCGGTTGATGATGAAGGCGCAGGCGGAGTCGAGCTGCACCGTCGTCCCAGAGAGCGCGCCGAGCAGCTTGTCGTAGTGGCCCAGCTCCTCGGCCAGCACCTGTTCCAGCTTCGCCTCGGGCACGCCCTGGTGTTCCAGCGACAGCTTGATGCGGATGAGGGAGAGATCGCGCTCGTCCTCGATCGCCTGCCTGGCGTGGGCCTTGATCGTGTCGAGCTTCTTCTTCGCGGCGGCGGTGGCCACCTGCATGGCGGGGTCGACGAAGTGCGGCAGCTCCGGGTAGGCCGCCGCCACCTCGGTGCCCTTGAGCGACCGGCCGTCCACTTCCTTGAGGAGCTCGAGCAGCGACGGGTCCTCCTTCGGCTTCCCGTCGGGGCCCAGCACCACCGCCACGTGCACCAGCGTCGTATCGAGGAAGCGGGACAGTTGACGCGACGGCACCTTCGCGCCGGGGGACGTGTCGGCGGCCTCGGGCGGCGTCACGTGGAAGAGGACCTCCAGCCCGCGCGCCTTCAGCGGCTTCTTCACCTCGAGGAAGCGCGCGCCGTTCCGCCCGTACGGCCCGTCCTTCACGAAGCCGAACAGCGCCTCCACCAGCGGGTGGCCGGTGGCGAAGTACTCGATCTCCTCCTGCTCGACGGCGGTGTCGCGCCAGAAGGTGCCCAGCACCGTGCGCTCCTGGGAGATGTCGTAGCCGGGAAGCGCCTCCACGTTGAGGGCGTGGCCGAAGTGGAAGGCGCACTGGAAGGCGTCGACTTCCTGATCGGTGTCCACCTTGATGCCGATGCGGTCGGCGAGCTCGGTGATGCACTCTTCCAGCCGCTCGTCGAGGTCGCGGGCGATGCCCCACAGCCCGTCGTCCAGCGTGTCGTCCTCGTCGCCCTCGTGGCCGATGCGCTCGTTGGCGCGCTCCACCAGCGCCTGGACCTCGGCCTTGTCGAAGCTGCGCAGGTCGAGGAGCGGATCGTACGCGCGCTTCACCTGCTCGCGGGCGCCCTTCACCTTCGCGGCCAGCTCCTTCAGGTACGCGCCGCGGGCCTTCGGCTCAGCCAGCGCCAGCTCGGTCAGCCTCGGCTCCACCTCTTCCAGCACCGCGTCGAGGCCGCCCACCGTCTCGCCGAAGACGCCCACCGCGTCGCGCAGCATGACCAGCACGTCGGCGCTGAAGGTGCCCTTCGCCTCGAAGACATGGACGTCGACGGTCTGCGTCTGGCCGATGCGGTCGAGCCGGCCGATCCGCTGCTCCATCGTCGCCGGCGACCAGGGCAGGTCGTAGTTCACCAGGTGGTGAGAGAACTGGAAGTTGCGGCCCTCGCCGCCCACCTCGGTGGACAAGAGCACCTTCGGCCCTTCCGGGTCGCGGAAGCGGGCCACCTGGCGATCGCGTTCGGCCAGCTCGAGCTCGCCGTGGTACGCCAGCGCGTCGATCGACTCGTGGCGCAGCTTCGCCTGCAGCATCTCCAGGGTGTCGCGGGCCTCGGTGAAGACGAGCACCTTGGCGCCCTTCTCCTTCGCCCACAGGGCCTTGAGCAGCTTCACGAAGGCGGCGAACTTGGAGTCCTTGTCGGGCAGCGTCAGCTTCATCCCCGCCAGCGCCTTGTTGCTCCTCAAGGCCGCGAGGAAGGCCGCGGACGAGGACTCGAGGCGCCGCACCAGCCCCGAGAGCGCCGCGCCACGCACCGTGCCGTCCTTCGCCAGCTGGGCCAGCGCCGCTTCCCGCGCGTCGAGCTCTTCCTTCGAGAGCTCCACCGGGTGCACGTGCAGCGCACGCTGCGAGAAGCCGCCCACCACCGCGCGCCGGTTGCGGATCAGCCGATCCGACAGCGAGTACGTCTCCGCGAGGTGCACCAGCATCTCGTCGGGGTCGTCGATCTCCTGCAGCGCCTCGTCGTCGGGGAAGCGCTTCGCGAGCTCCTTCACCGCGCCCTTCGCCTTCTTGCCCGAGAAGAGCGCGCGGATCGCCTGCGACAGCTCTTCCTGCCGCGCCAGCCGCGCCTCGAACTCCTTCGCGGAAGGAGCGGTGAGCGGATCGATGAGGGACAACAGCGCCTGGTACTCCGCCGGGTCGAGCTGCATCGGCGTCGCGGTGAGCAGGAGCAGGCCCCAGGAGTTCTTCGCCAGCGCCTGCGCGGCCTCGTAGGCCTTCTCGCCCTTCAGGTGATGCGCCTCGTCGATGATCACCACGTCCCAGTGGGCGCGGGGATCGCCGGCCTCCTTGCGGTGCTGCTCGCTGCGCTGGAGGAACTCCAGGCTGGTGATCACGTGATCGAAGCGGGCCCAGGGCGAGACAGTGGGCTGCTCGTCGAGCGACTTCTCGTAGCGCTCCGCGTCCATCAGCGTGAAGAGCTGGTTGAACTTGTGGAAGAGCTCCACCAGCCACTGCACGGTGAGGTGGCTGGGCGCCACCACCAGCACGCGGCGCGCGAGGCCCGACAGGCGCAGCGCGGAGAAGATCATGCCCGCCTCGATGGTCTTCCCGAGGCCCACCTCGTCGGCCAGCACGAAGCGCGGGCGGCGCGAGGACAACACGCGCTGCACCACGCCCACCTGGTGCGGCTTGACCATCACCCGGGAGGCCAACAGCGCCCCCAGCGCGTCGTTGCGGCGCTCGTCGTCGAGCTGCAGCGTGGTGCGGCGGAGCAGGAAGTTCTTCGCGTCGGCGGCGCGGCCTTCCTTCAGCATCGCCAGGAGATCCGGCTTCGGGGGCAGCGCGCGCAGCTCCGTCTCGGGCAGCTCGGTCTCTCCTCCCTCGTCGAGGGCGACGACGTAGCGCTTGAGGCCCCGGGCGCCTTCTTCCTCGCCCGTCACCCTGCCCGTCTTGCCCTTCACCGTCTTCACCGCGTCGCCAGGCGCCAGCGTGGCGTGCACCAGCGCACCTCCGCGGGCGCTCACCAGCGTTGGCCCTTCGGCCTCGCGCACCGGGAAGAGCACCAGCGCGCGCGTGTCGTTGTCTTCCAGCGCGAGGAGGTGCCCCACGCCCCACTCGGGCTGCGGGAGGTACCTCACCTTCATTCCAACCAGAAACGTGGCCATGAAACGTGGGGCGCGTATAGCGGCTCGAAAGCCCGCCCGCACCACGCAAAGATGCTCAGTCAGAAGGCGAAGCCCAGGCCGACCGACAGCCACGGGTAACCGGCCTCCACGCGCAGGGTCAGCGTCTGGTTGAGCTTCACCAGAATGCCGAGGCCCCCCACGGGGAAGGCGCTGAAGACACCTCGGCTGGACCAGTACCCGAAGGTGAAGTTGAAGCCCGCGCCCAGCTTCAAGTACCCGGCGAACTCAGGCGTGAAGTGCAGCGCCCAGTTGACGGTGAGGGGAATGGCGAGCCAGCTGCTGAAGCCGCCGCCGTAGGCGAAGGCGAGGTTCGCGCCCACCTCGAGGTTGAAGGAGTCATTCAGGTTGGGGACGAAGCCGTCGTGGAGGAGCGGCTGGAAGTAGCTGACGCCCGCACCGAAGGGGAAGCCCACTCCACCCCAGCCGTAATAGAGGTACGGAAAGCCGACCGAGACGGTGATCATCCGTTGGCGGCGGTGGGGCGAGCCGTCGGTGAGGCCGCCGGGCCCCTTGAGGTCCGCGGCGGCGCCGCCAGAGCTCTGGGCGAACGCCGTCCCAGCGACGAGGTACGCGGCGACAGCGAGAACGCGCAGGGTCGGTCCCATGCGCGGCCACCATAGTGCCCTTTCGCGCGCGGACAAGGCCGCCAGAAGCGGGCCCCGTCGTCGGACGCCGATGCGCCGGGACAGCACGACGGAGAGCTCGCGCGGGTGAGGAGACACGTATCCGGGGCACGTCAACTCAGGCCACCCGCCTCCAGTGCGGCGAGGCCCGAGTGGACGAGCGATCCGGTCGGATTGCGTGCCGCCCCGGCTTCGGGCACACCCACCCCGGGAGCCACGTGTGAGCACCAACGAGAGAGTCGTCTTCGTCGCCGGCGCCACGGGGGCGGTGGGCCAGGTGCTGGTGCCGCTGGCCGAGAAGCGCGGCCTGCAGGTGCGGCCCCACGTCCGCCCAGCGAGCGCCGGGAAGCTGACGCACCCGGGGAAGGTGGCCCTGGACCTCGGCGATGCGCGGTTGGTGGAGGCGCTCCGCGGCTGCACGACCGTCGTCCAGTTGATCGGCACCATGAAGAAGCGCTTCGCGTCCGGCGACACGTACGAGACGAGCGACGTCGGCACCACGCGGCAACTGGTGGACGCGGCGAAGCAGGCCGGTGTCTCCCACTTCGTGCTCCTCTCGTCGGTGGGCGCGGGCCGGCCGGTGGGGGCGTACCTGAAGGCCAAAGCGCGGGCCGAGGCGCTGGTGCGCGAGTCGCAAATCCCCTTCACCATCTTCCGGCCGTCCGCCTTCGAAGATCGCGAAGGCCAGCGCATGCCCGGCGCCCGCGCGCTGACGAAATTCTTCGGCCTCACGAAGTACCAGCCCATTCGACTCGAGGAGCTCGCCTCGGCCATCGCCCTGGTGATCGCCAGGGGCAGCCCCACGGGCGTCGCGCTCGAAGGCCAGTCGCTGTGGGCCGTCGTCGAGGAGGCCACCCGCGCATGAAGAAGGTGCTGGTGAGCGCGTGCCTGTTGGGCGAGCGCGTCCGCTACGACGGCCAGGACAAGCGCGTCGTCCACCCGGTGCTGGAGCGCTGGATCGCCGAGGACCGGATCGTCCCGGTGTGTCCGGAGGTGGCGGGTGGACTGCCAGTGCCGAGGCCAGCCTCTGCGCGCCAGCCGGATGGGCGCGTGACGGACGTGAAGGGGCGCGATGTCACGTCCCACTTCACTTCTGGCGCCTCGCGCGCGTTGGAGCTGGCCCGAGCGCACGACGTGGCGCTGGCGGTGCTGAAGGAGGGCAGCCCGTCGTGCGGCTCATCCCTCGTCGGCGACCCGGGCTTCACCGGCCTCAAGCTGCCTGGCCAGGGCGTGGCGACGGAGGCCCTGCGCGCCGCGGGCTTCCAGGTGTTCAGCGAGCTCGAGTTGGAGCTGGCGGCCCAGGCCCTCGCGCAAGTCGAGAAATCGGCCACTTGAGCCCCATCAGGGAACGGTCTTCACCTGGCGCGCGTCTGGCGGGTCGTCCTTTCCAATGCGCTTCCTTCCCATCGAGTGGCTGCTGCAGCACCCGACGCTCTTCTTCATGGCGGTCGGCTTCACGCTGGTGGGCATGTGGCTCACCTTCGAGAAGGCGCGGCAGCCGGGCTGGGCGGCGTTGATCCCCATCTACAACGTGATCGTGCTGGCGCGCGTGGCCGGGGCGCCGATGTGGACGGTGCTGCTGTACTTCGTCCCGGTGTTGAACGTCTTCGCCGCGCTGGCCCACTCGCTGCGCATCGCCCGGCACTTCGGCAAGTCGGCCCTCTTCGGCTTCGGCCTCTTCTTCTTGGGCTTCATCTTCTGGCCCGTCCTCGGCATGGGGAAGGCGAAGTACCGGCTGGTGGCGTGGACGTAAGTGAATTTCCTGACGCGCGTTCCGTCACGCGCGCGCCATGACGCTCTGGATCCTCGCCGCGGTCCTGTTGTCGGCTGAGCCCCCGAAGTCCATCTACACCTACACGGACGCCGACGGGACGGTGTGCTTCACGGACGACCTGTCGACGGTGCCAAAACACCTGCGCTCCCCGCCGAAGGAGACGACGGGCGGCGCGCTCTCGGTCCTCTCTCCCCAGCGGCCTTTCCCCCTGCCCGAGGTGCTCGAGGCCGACTGGCGGGACGACGTGCCCGAATGCCGCACGGCCCTCGCCACGGTGCGCGCGGCACAGGGCGACCTCGAGAAGGGAGAAGCGGAGCTCAACCGCCGCGTCACCGCGTTCGCGCCGTGTCAGCGCTTCCTCGACGTCTGCTACCACCCGCGCCTCACACGAGAGACGTGGGAGACGTCGTGCCGCGCCGTTCCGCCCGCTTGCGACGTCAACGTGAAGGAGATGAACGAGTACGTCCTGACGCTGCGCGAGCGCGTCGACGCGCTGGTGGCGTGGCTGCGGAAGATGGCGGAGTGGCGGTGCGTGCGCGGAGTCTGATCACGACGCCCGCCCCAGCCGCCAGCCGAGAAAGACGAGCCCCCCGGCTCCACAGACGGACGCTCCGACGGGGAGGCCGGGCCAGCCCAGGACGGCGAAGAGGTAGAGCGCCAGCCCGCCCAGCACCGCGCCGACGGCCGCTGCGCCGAGGCTGCCGAAGACGAGCGCCGCGCGCAGGCCCACTCCACCCCAGCGCTCGGCCTTGGCGCGCCTCAGCGCCGCCCGGCCCGCGTCGACGGAGGCGAGCTGCGAATCGGCCCTCGGCCCCAACGCCCGCAGCTCCACCAACAGGCGCGCCACCTCCGCGCGCAGCGGCGCGAGATCTGCCTCGACGTCCGGAGCCCCTTCCAGCGCCGCCCTGGCCCGCGCGACCCGCTGCTGCGCTGCCTCGAGCCGCGCCCGTCGTTCCCGATCAGCTGTCATCCCGACGTTGCCTCCCGAGGACCCAGGCGGCGAAGGCGGCCGGCACGCTGAGCCAGCACAGCGGCAGGCTCAACGTGACCGAGAGCGCAGCCAGACCGGCAGCGACGATGCTCCCCACGTGCGGAGTCAGCCTGGGGAAGGGCGAGGTGGGCGCCGACCTCGAGACCGTCTCCAGCTCGTGCCGCGCCCTCGTCTGCAGGGCCTGGCGCGCGAACTCGGCGGACGCAGCGCCTGCGTCGTCGACCCGGCGCTGGAGCGCGGCGACGTCTTGATTCAGCCTCCTCACCCGCTGCGCATACTCGTCGATGATCGCGCCGCCGGCGGTCGACCTCCGCTTCCAGCCGCGCGGCCTCTGCCTCGGTGGCCTCGAGGAGCTCGCGAAGCCCGTCGTCGCTCAGATGCACGTCCCGTTGCCGCCGTGCATCGGCGAGGGCAACTGGCACGAGCCGCTGCAGCAGGAGTTGCCCGACGCATCGCCCGCGCAGCTGCCGCCGCTGTTCCGCCGGCACACGCCGCCGCAGCAGGACAGGTTGTTGGCCGTGGCGCACTGCTCGGTGCAGGCACAGGACTGGCCGATCCCCCGCGGGCCGCCAATCGTCTGACACGTGCCACCGCACCAGGTCTGCCCGCTCGGGCAGCTGCAGGAGCCGCCCGAGCAGACCCGGCCGCCGCTGCAGTCGCCGTTGGTGCAGCAGTTGGAGTTGGGAATGCAGTTCTGTCCACACTCCTTCCGGCCCGAGCCGCAGAAGCAGCCGCTGCCGCCACAGGAGTAGCCGTTGGTGCACGCGGGCTGGCCGGCGCAGGTGCACGTGCCCGAAGTGC
This sequence comes from Myxococcota bacterium, assembly GCA_040752975.1. Lineage (GTDB taxonomy): Bacteria > Myxococcota > Myxococcia > Myxococcales > Myxococcaceae > JADLDB01. The sequence continues at coordinate 452 of JBFMHF010000185.1, read as the reverse complement.
AGGTGTTCGTCTGGCCGGTGCAGTCACCGTTGAGGCAGCAGCTCGCCAGCGGAATGCAGGCGCCCATGCAGTCCTTCGTGCCCGTGGGGCAGCTGCACCCTCCGGCCAGGCACACCTTCCCGCCGGTGCAGGAAGGACCTCCGCCGCACGCGCAGCCCGTCGTGGTGCAAGCGTCACCCGTCGTGCCGCACTCATTGAGGTCGCAGCAGCCGGTCGCTGGCACGCAGCCGCCGCCGTCGCAATCGCGCTGGCCCGAGCCGCACCCTGCGTCCATCGCTCCACCGCCGCCGCCCATCCCGAGGCCGCCGCCGGCCCCGCCGCCGGTCCCGCTCCCTCCGCCGCCCGATCCAAGCCCTCCTCCATTTCCCGTCATCCCTCCTCCACCGCCTGTCGCGCCTCCTCCTCCGCCCGAAGCGCTTCCGCCTCCGCCCGCGCCGCCGCCGCCTCCCGTC
>JBFMHF010000184.1:0-12359 GCA_040752975.1 Myxococcota bacterium | reverse complement strand
ATCCGACGAGAGGTGCGGCGCCTCGGGAAGCGCCGCGCCCGAAGCCGCGGAGACGAGGACATCCGACGAGAGGTGCGGCGCCTCGGGAAGCGCCGCGCCCGAAGCCGCGGAGACGAGGACATCCGACGAGAGGTGCGCCGCCTCGCGAAGCGCCGCGTCCGAAGCAGCGGGGACGAGGACGTCTGACGAGAGGTGCACCGCGTCCGAAGTCGCGGGCGCGAGGACCGCCGGCGTGGGCGCGCCCGACGGAGGCGCCGCGTCCGAATTCGCGGGCAAGGCAATCTCCGGCGTGACAGGCGCGGGCGCTGACGCGGTGGTGGCCGCTAACGCCGGTTCGGCCGTCGCACCAAGCGCCACGGAAGCCGGTGGGAGCGCCCAGGCCGCCTCCGCGTGTGGAACCGCGGGCGCCAGCGCGAGCTCGACGGTCCCGGCACATGGCGCAGCCGGGGAAGCGTCCTCCGCAGCCAACGCACGCTGAACCGGAGCAACCCGCAGCGCCGCGTCTTCGGCACAGGGAGCCTGCCCCCCCTCGCGCTCGACCGACACGCGCGTCGCGAGCGCGTCGGAGCCGGCGGCCGCCGCCAGCCACAGCCCAACGAACAAGGACGTCACGCCCTCTCCCTTCAGCCCGGCCCGCGGGGAACCGCGAGCCTACCCGGACGGACGACGGCGCGGGACCTCGAAGACGGCCTTCGCCTCCTCATACGTCCCGACGTGCGCCTCCAGCGTGGCGTCGATCGGCTTCGCGTAGCCCCCGCCCAGGGTGAGCGCGAGCGGAATGGCGCGGCTCCAGGCCAGCTCGAAGACCCGGCGATCGCGCGCCCTCAACCCCGCGTGCGAGAGCGACAGGCGCCCGAGCGTGTCCTCCGCGAGAGGATCGACGCCCGCCTGGTAGAGGATCAGCTGCGGATCAACCGCCTCCACGACCTCAGGCAGGTGCTCGTCGAGCAGCGCGAGGTACTCCTCGTCGCCGCAGCCATCGCGCAAGCCCACATCCCGGCTCGAGCGCGTCTTCCGAAACGGGAAGTTCTTCTCGCCGTGCATCGAGAAGGTGAAGGCGCGCGGTTCCCCGGCGAGGATCGACGCGGTCCCATCGCCCTGGTGCACGTCGAGATCGACGATGAGCACGCGCTCCACCGCGCCCTCGGACAGCAGCGCCAGCGTCGCCACCGCGAGATCGTTGAACACGCAATAGCCCGATCCGAAGTCCCGGGCCGCGTGGTGCGTGCCGCCCGCCAGGTTGGCAGCGAAGCCCTCGGAGAGCGCGTGCCGCGCCGCCGCCACCGTCCCACCCGCCGAGGCCAGGGAGCGCTTGAGGAGCGCCGGGCTCCAGGGGAAGCCGACCCGCCGGGCCTCCCCTTCGCTCCACGTGCCCGAGAAGCACGCGTCGAGGTACTCGACGGAGTGCGCCCGCTCCAGGAGTGCGCGCTCGATGGGCTGAGCCACCTGGAGTTCGTCCGCGCGCAGCACGCCGCGCGAGAGCAAACGCTCGCGCAGGAGCCGGTACTTCCCCATCGGGAAGCGGTGCCCTTCGGGCAGCGGGACCTCGTATGGATCCGAGAAGAAGACGCGCATCGACCCGCCTCACATCCTGCTCCAGCAGTATGGTGGCCGACATGAGTGACACGCGAACCTTCTGGGACGAGCGCTTCCGAGCCCCCGGGTGGACGTATGGCACCGAGCCGAATGACTTCCTTCGCGAGGTGGCGGGCAGTCTGAGAGGGCCTGTGCTGTGCATCGGCGAGGGCGAAGGGCGCAACGCCGTCTTCCTGGCGCAGCGGGGGCTGGACGTGACCGCGATGGACGCCTCGCCCGTGGGCATGGCGAAGGCGCAGAAGCTGGCGAGCGGGCGCGGCGTGAAGCTGAACACCGTCGTCGCCGACCTCGAGGACTTCTCCTTCGGAGAGGCGAGGTGGGGCGCGATCGTCTCCATCTGGTGCCACACACCAAACTCGCTGCGGCGGCGCATCCACCGCGACGTGGTGAAGGCGCTGGCGCCCGGGGGCCGCTACATCCTCGAGGCGTACACGCCGCGCCAGCTCGCGTTCGGCACCGGCGGTCCGAAGTCCGTCGAGCTCTTGTGCGAGCCCGAGGACGTGCGGGCGGAGCTCTCGGGCCTCACTCTCGAGCGCCTCGAAGAGAAGGAGCGCGAGGTGCACGAAGGCGCTCTCCACGAGGGGAAGAGCGCGGTGTTGCAGGTCGTCGCCGTGAGACCCCGCTGATCCCCACACCAGAGGCTCCTCGCAACGCGGGGGCCCACCGGCCGGCGGCTCATGCCAGCGTCACGCTCAGGCCTGCGTCGGCTCCGGGACCGGCTGCCCCATCCGCTTCGCGCGGGCCGCTTCCACCACGCTGTGGCGCTTCCACACCAGCGCGCCCCCGAAGAGCAGAAAGCCGGTGAGGCCTGCGCCGAGGAACGCGCCGAAGGACATGTTCCCCAGCCCGAGATCGATCCACCGAGTGATGAAGACGGCCAGGAGCCCGATGTTGGCGATGTCGATGGCCCGCAGGTCCGCCCGCTTCCAGCCGGTGAGGAGCAGCACACCCAGCATCGCCACCGTCAGCACGTTGAAGCCCACCACGAAGATCCACCCGGGCAGCGGCACCAGAAAGTAGGCGAGCCCGACGCCGATGAGCCCCAGCGACACCGGGCCCTCGCCCGCGGTGATCATCGGCGCGCGGCGCCGCGCCACCATCCCGGCGATTGCCATCACCGCCGCGAACACGCCCAGCCCCACCACCGACGTCCACAGGCTGCCGCCGGAGAGCGGCACCATCGGCCCGCCGCTGCGCGACGACCAGAAGGACAGCCCCAGGACGAAGAGCGCCAGCGTCACCGTCACCAGCGCGACGATCCGCAGCCCGCGGGCCACCGGCGCGAACGCAGGGATGACGTAGTGCAGGCCGCCCAGGCCGAAGAGCGCCGTGCCTCCCATGAGGAAGACGATCGGCATCACCGAGCTGCCGGCGAAGATCGCCACCCCCGCCTCCCGCAGCGAGAAGAGCGGCAGCCACAAGACGAAGACCAGCCCCACCAGGCCGGCCAGCACGCGCGATCGCGCCAGGTACAGAAGCGGCAGGAGGCTCAGCATCCACAACAGGAGCAGCACGTGGGTGGCGAGCGGCACCGAGTACAGCAGGGCGAAGAGCACGAGGGCGATGCCGTTGGCCACTCCGGCGATGGTGAACAACCCCATCTGCTGGGGCATGGCGATGGCGCGACTCGACGCCTTCAGCTTCGCCGCCACCTCCTCGGTGATGAGGCCTTCTTCCTTCCACCGCGCGATGTGTTCTTCGAGCTCCATCCGTCCTCCCCGGCAGCGCCGATGCTACCCCCGCCGGAACGCACGCGATGGTGACAAGCGGCTTCGGTGTCGATGACGGACGGTAATTGAAGAGGACGCGACTGATTCCTCAACGCACCGCGTTCTTCACGGCGTGGTGGTACCAGAGGAGATCGGCCTGGTTGCGATTGATCTGGTTGCCGGACCTGGTCGGCCAGGGATCGTAGACGGCGTTTTCGCCCTTCCCGGTCCCGTCGTTGAACATGAGGACGAAGTGGTCGGCGGTCCCGTTGCCGTCGATGTCGACGAGCTTCACGTTCATGTTGTCGAACATGGCCTTGAGCGGCCGATCGACCCCGAAGAACTTCACGTCGGTGTTGAGGTAGTTGCGCACGGCGTCGACGTCGATGGTGGAGTTCGTCGACGTGGCCCCGATGTCCTTCTCCACCTGACGCAGCTGCCGGTACACGATGGTCTTGAGATCGGCGAGGTCCTGCTTGGTCAGCGTTCCCCTGGCGGCACGGTCCTTGATGCCCGGTAGCTTGTCCCACCCCTCGATGTACATGCCTTCCTTCCACCCCCTGCCATCTGCGCGACGCTCCACCGTCTTGTTGCCGCGATCTTCGATGACCTGAATCAACTTCTTGATGCCCTCGTTGCCGCCCTCGATGGCGGCCCCAGCCACCACGCTGGCGGCGGCGCAGGCGTTGGTATCGGAGTCCTCGCTCACCTTGGAGTCGAGCTGCGTGAAGGTGCTCAGCGCCTTCATGCGCGCAGCCTTGTCCCCGCTGAGATCGACCGGCTCCTTCATCGCCTCGGCCGACGGCGGAGTGGGGGTCGCGACGTGGAACTGCGTGGAGATGCTCTTGTTGGTCGACGGGGAGGACTGGCCGCCTTCCACGTTCGAGGCTCCAGCAGGCGTCGGCACGGGCTCGGGGGCCTTGTTGTCGCGCGGACGGTAGTAGGACGTGACGTCCGACAGTTTGTGCTTGCCCTCCCCGATGTGCGGCTTGTTGCCGTCGATGGTGTTGACGGTGCCGTCGGGGTTCACGCTCGTCACGATGGCGTGGTGGTTCAGCTTCCCGCTCAGGGTGATGACGTCACCGGGCCTGATGGAGGACTCGAAGGCCTGGCGCTCGGCCTTCGCCGTACGCCAGTCCTTGAACGCCGGCTGAAGGACGTGATCGACGTCCCCCGTCATCTTTCCCTTCGTCAGGTCCCACTTCACGTTGACGCCGGCTTCCTGGAGGACGTGCGCGGCGAAGATCCCGCACCACGACTTGTTTTGCGGCTGGCTGGAGGCCTGGATCTCCTTGTCGCTCGGCCGCCAGCCTGTCGTCTTCTCGAAGATGGTCTGCAACTTCTGCCAGCCCTCGTACCTGCCGTCGGCGCCCACCTTGCGCGGATCGACCGTTCCCACCTCCCCGCGGGCGATCGCGAGCGTCTTCTCGGCGACGGAGCCTGAAGGCGGGGGCCGCCCGACTGCGCTGGGCACCTCGACGGCGGGTGCCTCGGGCAGCGTGGGCGCCTTCGTGCCGACCTCGAAGCCGTCGCTCTTCGGCGCTGCTTCTTGCAGGCGAGCGAGGGTCGCCTCGGCGGCCGCGTCGAACGTCTTCGAGCCCGTCAGCTTCTGGAGCGCCGCCTCCGTCTTCGGCCCCAGCAGGCCGTCGACCTCCAGAGGTGGTTTGAAGCCGGCCGCGTTGAGTCGGCGTTGCAGATCGCTGACGCGATCGCCCCCATGGCCCCGGGCCAGCGGCGCGTTGGGGGCGGGCTCGGTGTAGACGTTGCCCGAAGGCGTCTTCCAGGTCCGGGTGGATGCTGCGACAGACGGCTGTGCGGGGCGGTTGTCGACGCGCATCAAGTCCTCCAGGTCGATGTTCAGGAGTTGGACCGCTGGCTGGAAGTCGGGAATGGACCGCTGGCTGAAAGTTATCGAACTCCGCAGCACACGGTTTCCCCAACCTTCCGACCGTCGATAACGCAGTGCGCCAGCGCTGGCGGGTACTGCCGCCTCTGGTCACGGCGGGGGCGCGGGGAGGTACCGCCACACGTCGCCCAGCGCGTCGTCGCCGGTGGTGAGGCCCCCGGTGACGAGGACGCTGCCGTCCGCCAGCGTGGTGCAGGTGTGGGCGCGGCGCGGAGGGCCCGGGAAGTCCACTGGAGTCGCGGTGCCGTCGGGGGAGAGCAGCTCGGCGGCGTTGGACAGCTGGCCGTTGGCCACTCCTCCGAGGAGCAACACCCGCCCGTCCCCCAGGGGAGCGGCGCAGGGCGTCTCGCGCGGGAGGATGGCCGGCCCGGGCACGAGCCTCGGAGGCGAGCCGTCGCGGAGCCACTCCGTCGTGCCGATGGCCTGCCCATTCCCGTCCACGCCTCCGGCGATCAACACGCCGTCGCCCAGCGGGAAGGCCGTGGCGCGCGCGCGTGGAGTCGCAAGGAGCCCGGACCAGCGCGACTGGACCGTGCGCCCCAGCCGCAACACCTGCACGCTGGAAGACACCTCGCCCGTGGCCAGCGACTCACCTCCCGCCACCACGGCGCCGAGGCGAGAGCCGCTCACTGCGGAAAAAGCCAGCGAAGGACTCAACAGGCCCGCGACCGATCGCCGCCCGCCCTCGTCGACGAGTTCGATCTCCGCGACGGGCAGGGGACTGGCCGGAGCGCCGGTCAGGCCACCCAGCGCGAAGAACTCGTTCCCTTCGCGGATCAAGGTGTGCCCGAAGCGCGCCACCGAGGCCTCCGGGCTCGGGGGCACGACGCCCATCTTCTGGACCTCCGCGTCCCACACCGCGACCAGGCTCGTGCTCACCTTGCCGCCAGGAGACATGCTCCGCCCGCCCCAGAGCAGCACCTGCGAAGGTGTGTAGGGGACCGCGGCCTGATCCTCGATCGCCAACACGATGCTGCCGACGGTCGTGATCAACGTGAGCGACCCGCTCGTCTCGACGGTGCGCGCGTAGGGATCGAGGAGCTCGAGCGAGTCATGCGTCGAGGGGTTGGCCCCGCCGGTGGTGCCGCCCACCAGCACCACCTTCCCGTCGGCCAGCCTCGTGGCCGTGTGGCCCCCGCGCGCGCGGGCGAGGCGCACGCAGAGATCGACGAACTGCTCCGGTGGCGCCAGGGGCACCGTGAGGAAGAGCTCCTCGCGTGGCTCGTCGGCCGTCACCGTCCGCGACTGGCCCCAGGCCACCAGCCGGCTCATGCCGGGCGTGCCTTCGAAGACCTCGAGGCGCACCGTGACGTCAGCTCCGTCGGGGATCTCCACCTCCGCCGGAAAGCCATCCACCACCTGCCCCGCCTGCTCGGCCTGCAGCGTCGCGCCCATCAGCACGCGCAGGCGCCAGCCGCTCGCGCCCGCGGCGAAGTCTCGACCGTTGCAGGCCGTGCGACTGACGGCGAGGTGCGCGCGCACCGGGTGCTCGACGATCTCTGCGCAGCCCAGCGCCCAGGCCGCGAGGGCCATCAGGCGCAGGGCCTTCATCGAGCGCACTCCAGCGCCTCCCTCGCGCGCGCGGCCTCGAGGCTGTAGCGCCCACGCGGGTACGTCTTCAAGTGAATGGTCCAGTGCCAGCACGCGGCGGGCGCGTCGTGCAGCGGCCAGGTCAACACCGAGCCCAGCTCCCAGGACAGCCGCTCGCGCGTGCCAGGGCCGTACGCGCCGTCGGGGAGCTCCAGCGCGCGCTCCAGCTCCTCCACGCACTCCGGCCAGCGCGCCTGCTGGCGAAGCGCCATCACCCGCTTGAGCACCACCTCCGAGCGCAGCCGGCGATCGAACTCCGTCCAGTTGGCGGCGGCGGCGGAGCGCGACGACACGGGCTTCGGGCCCACCGGCGGTGAGGGCGGAGGCAGCGGAAGCACCGGCAGCGGCGCCAGCTCCTCGGGCTCTTCCGGCCAGTGCACCGTCTCGCCGGGGAGCACGGCCTTCACGCGCCCCGAGGGGAAGCGGAAGTCGATCGCGCCCTCCTCGAGCGTGACGTGGCCTGGGCCGTCGGGCTCCTGGGTGACGGTGAAGCGCGTGCCGCGGACCTCGATGGCGCCTCCCGACACCAACACCCGCACCGGCTCGGGCCGTCCCGGCTGCTTCGCCACCTGGAAGACGCCCTGCCCCTTCACCAGCCGCACGCCCTTCGCTTCGCGCTTCAACGTCGTGCCCGCCGAGGCCGTCACCCGGAGCTGCCGGGGTGCGTCGTAGAGCTCGAGCTCCTCGTCCACGCGAACCTCGTCACGGGTCACCGTCACCGCGGGGGCCTTCGCCGTCGCACTCACCTCGAAGCCACCGGGCCGCACGGGCTCATCGACGACCGCGCCTGGCACCGGGCGGTACAGCGTCACCACCAGGAGCGCGCCCACCACCGCGCCGCCGGCCACCAGCCCCACGTCGGACCAGCGGAGCCGTCGCCGGGGCTTCAAGCTGTCGCGCAGGCGAGCGTCGAGGCGCGTCGTGAGCGGCCCGGGCACTTCCCCGGCCCACGCCGCGTCCGCGTCGCGCAGGGCCTGTCGGAAGTCGCGTGTCATGGCGTCACCTCCCAGCCCCGGGCCGCGAGCCGCTCCTGCGCGCGCGCGAGCAGCTTGGACACGTAGCCCTCGGACAGCGACAGCGTCCGGGCGATGTCTTTCTGGGCCAGCCCGTCCAGCGCCCACAGGCACACCACCACGCGCTCCTTGTCCGGCAGCGCGCGCAAGGCCCGCTCCACCAGCAGCGTCCTCTCGTGGCGCTCGAAGTCGTGATCCGCCGCGGGGCCGCTGTCCTCTTCCCCGAAGAAGAGGCGCTTCACCTTCGCGCCGAAGGACCGTTCGCGGCGCAGGCGGCTCAGCGCCTCGTTCACCGTCACCCGGTACAGCCAGGCCCCAACCTCCTCGAGCGCCGCGAGCCGCTCGAAGTGCTGGTGCAGCTTGAGGAAGACGTCGTGCGCCACGTCTTCTGCGTGATCTCGTCGTCCAGCGCAGTACCGCATCGCCCAGCCCAGCACCTGCTCGCGGTGCGCGCGGTAGACGTCCTCGAAGGACGCTCCCTCCGCCTCGACTTCCAGCTGGGCCGCGACGGCCATGAGTCCCATCTCCCCCACCACGCACGAGGCAAGGCGGACTTTCCTAGGCCGCTTCAGAATTCGACGTCCAGCCCCACCACCAGGCCCAGAGAGCCGCGACCCCACAGGACCTGCAGCCCGGCCACGTGGGTGCGGGCGGTGGACAGGAAGGCCGCCACGAACGCACCGAGGGACAGGTGCTCGAGGAGCTTCCTCCGTGCCGAGAAGCCCAGCTGGAGGGCGGGATCGACCCGCACCGGGGACTCGTCACCAGGGAAGGCGTGCAGGCGGATCCCCAGCAGCACCTCGGGCGACAGCTTCCAACCGTCCCACGGCTCGAAGAGGACGCGCACACCACCCAGCAGGGGGAATTCCAGCGCGGTCCCGCCGCGATCGGGCGCCACCACGATGGACAGCGCGAAGAGCGGCTCGAGGCGGACCATCCGAAGCACTCCGACGACCTGGCCGGAGAAGTCGAAGGCGCCGCTCCGGAGGATGAAGCCGGGCCGCGCGACGACGCCGAAGCCCCGGACTTTCGTCGAGGAGTCCACCAGCGCCGGCCCAGGCGACGGTGGCGGCCCTTCCGGGGGCTTCCTCTCCGGCGGACCTTCTGTCGACGGGGCGGCGGCGAGGGCCCCTGGCGCCGACTCTTCCAGAGGGAGGCCCGCGGCCGCTTCGTGCGCGAGGGCGGACAGGCGCTGGGCGAGCTCGAAGGTGCGCTCGGTGGCCCACACCTCGTCGGGGGCCTCGACGATCCGGGACAGGCGCGCGGCGGCCGTCACGGCCTTGAGCTCCACGCCCCGAGCGTGCGGCCCCACCACCAGCAGCAGCCGCGCCTGCGCTGGCGAAGTCAGCGTGAAACCCTCCTCGGTGAGACGCGAGCGCAGCACGCCGGGGTCCAGCCGGGACTCGAGCCCTCCGGACACCTCCAGCGTGGTGGGGATGCCTCCCAGCACGGACACCACCGCGAACGCGATCCACGGAGCCATGCGGCAGACACATATCTGAACCGGCGCCGCGTCGAGCGTCCGTCACTCCACCTGCGCTCCAAGCGTTGGGAGGCGCGGGCCTCTACTCGCGGGTGACGGCCTGGAGCACCGCCTCGCGCCGCCGCGCCAGGAGCGAGACGGCCAGCGGCAGCGTGCGCCAGTAGACGAGCCAGGCCAGCGCGCTCGCCCCCATCACCAGGCCCAGCGTCACGAGGGAAGGACCCGCTCTGCCCTGGGCGCGCAACGCCCACGCGAGCGGCGCCGTGCCCAGGCCCGCTGCAGCCACCCCCAGCATCGACGCGATGAAGGGCAGCTTGTCGCGCCGCTTCAGGTTGGCGTGGAACTTCACCGGGAAGTACACCGACAGGAAGTTGCCCGCGGTCAGCACCACGGGGATCAACGTCGCAACGCTGGCCGCCGCGCAGGCCACGTCGAGCGGCCCTCCCGCGCCGAAGTACAGGACGTAGAAGGTCCCCGCACCGAGCGCCAGCGCCGCGCCCGCCAGTGCGTGCACCAGGTTCTTCGCCTTCAACACCAGCCCGAGCTCCACCGGCGACGACAGGAAGGCCGAGAAGCCGTGCCCGTCGTAGGCGAAGGCGTTCTGCGAGAACGTCGAACCCAGCACGATGGCCCCGTAGACCGACAGGCCGCTCAGGAACCACGCGTCGGCCGTGTCACCGAGAAAGAAGACGAAGAGCGCTCGCCCCGAGAGCAGCTTGAGGAGGATGCCCAGCACGAACGGCACCGACGCGAGCAGCCGCGCCCGCGGGTTGTGCCAGAGATCAACCGCCTCGCGCGCCACCAGCGTGCCGAAGAGCGACCGCGTCTGCGCGAAGGGGTTGGCCAGCCGCGTCCTCCCCGAGAAGCCCCCCGTCCGCCCGCTGCCCTCGTGGAAGCGCTTGAGCAGCCGCCACGCCACCCACAGCGCGAAGCCCAGCATCATCGACAGCCAGAACAGATCGGACGCGGTGCGCAGCGGCCGGTGCGCCGCCGCCATCGTCAGCGCGTGCGCGAAGAAGCCGGTGGGGAAGCGCCCCAGCGCCAGCGCGGCGTCGGCCACCAGCGTGTCGGGGACCGCCTCCACCCCCGCCTTCCCCAGATTGAAGAGCCAGGTGGTGTCCACCGGAGGAATGAAGGACGCAGCCAGGAGCGTGAGCGCGAAGCCGCCGCCCAGCAGCTCTGCGCTGCGCTGCTGCCGCAGGACGTTGAGCACGATGTGCAGGCCCACGCGGGACAGCGCGGCGTTGAACAGCACGTAGACGACGAAGCACGCACCCACCAGCGCGGGGTAGGCCGGCGGTCTGACCACCATGTAGCCCAGCGCCGCCCCCACCAGCGGGCCGTAGAAGACGAGCGCCCGCGGCTCGAAGAGGCTCGCCACCGTCGAGGCGATCATCAGCCGGAAGCTGGAGATGGGGAACGCCGCGTAGCGCGACAGCTCGCTGTGATCGTCCACGCCCGCCGACATCACCGGCCACGTCACCCACACGCAGGTGGTGACGAAGGACAACAGCCGCACGATGAAGTCCGGCCAGAGCTCGGAGTTCGCCACCGCGGGCACGCGCATCAGCCCGAAGAAGGACACCGCCAGCACCAGCGCCGGCGCGCTCGAGAGTGCGAAGGCCACGCCCGACAGCCACCAGCGCGAGGGCGAGCCGCGGTTGGCGCCGATTCGCAGCCGCAGGCCCCACAGCAGCCACAGGTGGGAGAAGAAGCCGGGGCGCCGCAGCACCGTCATGCGCCCGCCCCCCGGTAGAAGGACAGGGTCGCGTTCCGCGAGACGGGCACGCCGATCAACTTCTCGAAGACGGCCTCGAGCGATGGACAGGCGTTGCGCTCCTTGAGCTCGCCCACTGGGCCCTCGGCCACCACCTTGCCTCCCCGGATGATGCCGGCGTGCGAGGCGAGCCGCTCGGCGATCTCCAGCACGTGGGTGGTGAGCAGCAGCGTCACGCCCCGCCTCGACAGCTCGGCGAGCAGCTCGCGGATGACCCCCGCCGCCAGCACGTCGATGCCCTCGAAGGGCTCGTCGAGGAAGACGAGCTCAGGCCCGTGCAGCAGCGCCGCCGCGATCGCCAGCCGCCGCCGCATGCCCTTGGAGTACTCCGCCACCAGCGCTCCGCCCTTGTTGGACAGCTCGGTGAGCGCCAGCAGCTCGTCGCCGCGCGCCTGCGCCTCGTCACCCGACAGGCCGTGCATGCGCCCGCAGAAGGTGAGGTACTGCCGGCCGGTGAGCCGCTCGAAGAGAGACAGCTCCTCGGGCACCACGCCGATGCGGCTCTTGACGTCCAGCGGGCGGGCGATGGCGTCCACGCCGAGGATCCGCATCGTCCCCGCGTCCGCCGAGTAGATGCCGGTGAGGAGGCTGATGGTGGTGGACTTGCCCGCCCCGTTGGGGCCGAGGAAGGCGTAGAAGGCGCCGCGCGGAATCCGCATCGACAGCCCGTCCACCGCCGTCACGTCGCCAAAGCGCTTGACCAGCCCGACGGCCTCCACCGCACTCGTGTCACTCACGCGCGAGGACTGTAGCGGGGAAAAACCGCCGTGCCCTCAGCCGGTTGACCGAGGCCCCCGTCCCGCGCGGCGGTTGAACCACCCCCGTCTTTTCGGGTACGAAGCGCGGCTCGAAATGCCCCGCGGCCGGCGGGGCCAGGGGAGTCTTCAACATGTTCAAGTTCAAGTGGCTGGTGGCCGGGTTCGCTGCTGGAGTGTTGATCGCCAGCGCGCCGTCGTGTGGCGGTGCCCCAAAGTGCTCCTCGTCCAACTGTCCGACGGGGTGCTGCGACATCAACGGCAAGTGCCAGTCTCCGTCCAACGCGGCCTGCGGACAACTGGGCAACATGTGCCAGGTCTGTCCCCTGGGACAGGTCTGCAACCTCGGCCTGTGTAGCGCAGGAACGGGCGGCGGCGGCGGCGGCTCTGGCGGCGGCGCCATGGGCGGCGGAATGGGCGGCGGCGCTGGCGGCGGAATGGGCGGCGGCGCTGGCGGAGGAGTGGGCGGCGGCGTCGGCGGTGGAGTGGGCGGCGGAGTGGGCGGCGGCACCGGCGGCGGAGTGGGCGGC
>JBFMHF010000183.1:0-12682 GCA_040752975.1 Myxococcota bacterium | reverse complement strand
GCCCCGCTCCCCGGAGCACCACTTCCCGCCGATCCGCTTCCCGTCGCGCTTCCCGCCGCTCCACTCCCCGTCGCGCTCCCCGGAGCACCACTTCCCGCCGCTCCGCTCCCCGTCGCGCTTCCCTCCGCTCCACTCGCCGTCGCGCTCCCCGGAACTCCGCTTCCCGCTGCGCTGCCCGGAGGGCCGCTTCCCACCGCTCCACTCCCCGTCGCGCTCCCCGGAGCGCCGCTTCCTGTCACTCCGCTCCCCGTCACGGTCCCCGGAGCTCCGCTGCCCGTCGTACCCGTGTCGCCCGCATCCACGCTCGTCTCTGCCGCCTTTGCTCCCGGGTACTCGGCGAACTCCTCCACAGGCGGAGTCGTCCGGGCCGCCGGAGGCGCCTGCGTCGTTGAAGCCACGGGCGGAGACACAGGCACGGGAGGAGGCGGCCGCGGCCGGCTCCTCGTCCACCACAGCCCGGCGCCACCCACCACCAGCGCGGTGACCAGCACCACCGGCCACAGCGGCGCCTGCTTCGCCTTCGCCTTCCGCGGCGTCGGGAAGTGCGGCAGCGCCCGTTGCGTCGCCGTCTGGTCCTCCACCACCGCTTGCTCGGCGGACAACGAAATCCACTCCGGCTCGTCAGGAGGCGGAGCGGGCGGCAGCGTCTGCTTCAGAATGGGCGTCTGCCCGTCCTTCGCCGTCAGCGTCCGCAGCCACGCCTCCAGCTCCGAGCGCCCAGCGGGCTTCAGGGCCGTGCGCTGCACGTGCTCGAGGGCGAACAACATCTCCTGCGCGCTGCCGAAGCGCTCCTCCTTCTTCCGCGCCATCGCCTTCTGCACCAGGCGGCAGAGCTCCTTCGGGAGGTCCTTCCTCACCGTGTCCGGTGACGGCGCGTCGGTGTTGGAGATCTGCGCGAGGTACTCCTGGTCACTCGGCCCCGGAAACGGCAACTGGCCGGTGAGGAGCGTGTACAGCACGGTGCCCACGGAGAAGAGGTCGCTGCGCGCGTCCAGCGGCTCCGCGCGCGTCTGCTCCGGCGACATGTACATCGGCTTGCCGCGAATCATCCCCGGGCGGGTGTCGTCGGGCCGGCTGTTGGCGCGAGCGATGCCGAAGTCCGCCACCTTCACGTCGGCATTGATGGAGACGAGGATGTTGTTGGGGCAGATGTCGCGATGCACCACGCCCAGCGGCTTGCCTCCACGCGTCCGCTGATGCGCATACGCCAACCCGCGGCACACCTCCGCGGCGACGTAGACGCAGAGCTCCAGAGGCATGGGGAGGCCGGCCTCGCGCCCCCGCCTGGCCACCTGGCCCAGCGTCCAGCCGTCCACCAACTCCAGCACGAGGAAGTAGCGGCCGTTGGACTCGCCGAGGTCCAGCACCTCCACCAGGTTGGGGTGGTGGAGGCTCATCGCGAGGTGCGCCTCTTCCACCAGCATCTCGCGGAACTGCTCGTCGGCGTACAGCGCGGGACGGATGCGCTTGAGGACGACGGGACGGCGGAAGCCGGCCGCGCCCTGCTGCTCGCCCAGAAACACCTCCGCCGAGCCGCCGTCGGCGATTTTCCGGACCGCGTGGTAGCGCGGAGCGTCCCCCATCTCGGAGGGCACTCTAGCCTGACAGTCACCCGGGTTGGGCCGAAGGGCGCTTTCCCGCCCCGGGTGAGTCCCTCGCACCACTCGAGTCAGGGCGCCGGCGAAGCGCAGTTTCCACTCACGGAGGCGGCGGCACGTTGAAGCCCACGACGCCGTCCCAGAAGTCGCACTCGCTCGAGCGCCAGCCGCTCACCGTCGTCGAGGTCGCGTCGAGGCGCAGCAGCGTCTCACTCGCGTCGTAGCGCGGCCAGGCGCCAGCCCCGCCCGTCGGGTCGCCCGTGGCGGCGAAGCGAGTCCACAGCGACAGCACCGAGGCCTCGACGGCCAGGTCGTCCGCCTGGGGAGTCGCCTGAAGCTCCATCACCTTCTGGAAGACGTACGCCAGTTCGATGCCGTGAAAGGCCCCGCGCGCCGGCACCGGCGCCCGCGCGAAGAGGTAGCGGTACACCGGCGCCTGAGGCTGGCCCCGCGCCGCCGCCCGCGCGGACAGCCGCGCCTGGCACCCGAAGAAGGCGTCGGTGGTGACCTGCACCAGGGCGCGCCGCGGCGTGCCGTAGGTGGCCACCGGGTAGCGCTGCAGCACCTCGTCGACGAGGGCCGGCCCCAACGCAGCCGCCACGGCGGCGCGGTACTCCGCCTCGGTGGTGATGAGGGGCATGGACAACGCCGTCTCGTCGAGGTTGGAACCCACCACCAGCGGCACCGGGTGGCCTGTCCCCGCCAGCAGGGCGTCCACCGGGCGTTGGGGCAGCACCACACCGTCGGCCGTCGGCCCCCAGCTCACCACGCCCCGCCGCTGCCCGACGACGACCTCCACCGGGTACGCGCGGATGAGCTGCTCCGGCGTGAGCGCCCGCAGACAAGCGGCCTGGTCCGTCGCCTGGGCGCACCCCGTGCCCGCCAGCCACGTCGCCGCCTCCATCCGCCGCGCGTCCACCGGCGCCGCCGACGTACAGGAGCCGCTCTGCACCAACGCGCGGTGGAAGAGTCCTCGGGAGGCCGGCATGCCGAGGTGCATGCAGGTGTCCACCGCGCCGGCGCTCTCGCCGAAGAGCAGGACCCGGGTGGGGTCGCCTCCAAAGGCGCGGATGTTCCGCTGCACCCAGCGCAGGGCCTCCTGCTGGTCGAGCAACCCGTAGTTGCCCGACACGCCCGCGTCACTCTCCGCGTCCAGCGCCGGCATCGACAGAAAGCCCAGCGCGCCCAGCCGGTACTGCGCCGTCACCACCACCACGTTGCCCCGCTGGGCCAACGCGGCGCCGTCGTAGAGGAAGACGCCGGGCGCTGCCTGCACCGACGCGGCCCCCAGCGTGTTGCCCCCTCCGTGGAGGAAGAAGAGGACGGGCAGGCCCGCGTCGGGCGCCACGCTGGACGGGGTGAAGACATTGAGGGTGAGACAGTCCTCGTCGCCCTTCACCGGCGCGCCGGCGTCGAAGGGCACGCCCTGCGCCTGCTCCAGCTGCGGGCACCAGGCGCCGAAGGCGGTGGCGTCGCGCACGCCGCTCCAGCAGGTGAAGTCCGGCTCGGGCGGGCGCCAACGCCGAGCGCCCACCGGCGGCTTCACGTAGGGAAGCCCACGGAAGGCGCGCCCTCCGTCCGTCACTTCGCCCCGCACCGGGCCGCGCTCGGTCAGCGCCACCTCGGGGCCCGGGACATACCCGGCGTTGCAGTCCTCTCCTCCGTCCCCCGCGCCTCCGTCCATGCCGCCGTCCATGCCCCCGTCGGCTTCGCCCGCATCGACTGCCCCGTCCGTCACCCCACCGTCCACCCCGCTCACCGGTGACCCACACGCGAGGACGAACGCCCACATCACCGAGAAGAAGAGCCGCATGGCCCCACCTCTACCCGCGAGGGCGCCAAAGGTTGCGTGCACTTCTTCACGCGCGCGCAAAGGCCTGGCGCAGCATCTCTTCATGGAGGGTGAAGGCCAACGGCACCGGGGCGCGCGTCACCAGACGCTCGGAGATTTCCGCGTTGGGCACGAAGGCCGGCAAGTCGACTTCCCGCAGCCGTGGGCCCCGGCCGAAAACGAGGAGGAACCCGTCCGGCGAGGAGCGCACGCCCGCGCACGTCACCTCGTCGGCGGAGATGGTGATGCCCGTCTCCTCGAAGAGCTCCCGGGCGCACGCTCGCTGCCACGTCTCGCCGAGGTCGATGAAGCCTCCAGGCAGCGCCAGCTTCCCGTGCCCTGTCGCCTCCGCGCGGCGAATGAGGAGAAAGCCATCGTCCACCGGCAGCAGCAGCACCGCCACCGGCAGCGGGTTGAGCCAGGTGGTGCGCTTGCAGCTTTGGCAGGTGCGGGGAAAGGGCGTGTCAGGAAACTCCGCGCCGCACCAGGAGCAATGGCCGTGCTTCCGCATGAAGAAAGTCTGTCCCGGGGGCCACGGGAAGTCCCGCGGGAAGCGCGGACGAGAAGGGCGGGGCGTCGTTGACTGTGGCCTCGCCTCGCACGCCCGCGCAGTTCCCCTCCGCTGTCGGGGTGAAACTTCGGCGAGTGGCCGGCGCTGGTGCGAAGCGAAACCACCGAGGCAGAAGCGTGGAGTGGCCCCTCGCTGCGGACTCCAGCGCGTCGCGTCGCCCCCGATGGCGGACTTCGACGGTCAGGGCGGCCTGAAGTCGGCTTCAACCGCTGTCGCCGGACGGTGACGTGAGTCGCGCGCAGTCCCCGCGCGGGGCGGTCGCCTGGACGCGGACTCCAGCAGCGAGCGCGCCTGGGACTCCCCGACGTCGTCGTGTCAGCCTCCGCCCTCTCGGGGCACGGGCGGCAGCGGGTGTTCGCTCCGGTACAACTGCGCGCCCAACAACCCGCCGAGGACACCCATGCCGATGGTGACGGGCGGGTAGCAGAGGAACCGGCAGGAGCCGCCCATGCTGGCCAGCGCGCGCACCAGCCACGCGAAGCCCACGCCGAAGACGACGGCGAAGAGGTGCGGGCGGAAATAGAGGGCCAGGCGGAGCAGCACGCCCTTTGGAGCCAGAGCCGGAGCGGGAGGGTGCACGTCTCACCCGTGGTACACGCGAGACGCCACGATGCGCCCACCCTTCACGTCGAAGACCTCGGCGACGGGCAGGGGCGGTCCGTCGGGGGCGTGCCGCAGGTACTCGAGGAAGACGCGCTCGTCGTTGGCGGTGACGGCCGTGGCCTCGTAGCGCAGCCCCGGCAGCCGGCGGTTGGCGTCTTCCCACCAGGCCTTCAGCGCCGCGCGCCCGCGCAGCTTCCCGCCGGTGTCGGGGTGAAGCGCACGAATCTTCGGCGAGGTGTGCGTCGCGTCTTCCGCGTACAGCGCCACCAGCGCGTCCACGTCGTGCCGGTTGAAGGCGTCGAGCCACGCCCGCGCCACCGCTTCATTCGGGTGCGTCACAGCGAGGACCCGTACCAGGGCTCGATGGCCTTGGGCACCAGCAGCGTCACGCCCCCCGAGCCGTCCGCCCGCTTCTGGTACACGCTGTCGTTGCCGCCCGAGTCCGACGAGAAGGCCAGCATCGCCGCCGAAATCCAGCAGGGGAAGCTGTCGTTGGCGTTGGGGTCTCCGGGGTACTCATTCACCTTCACCACCGCGCGCGTGGCGAGGTCCAACACGAAAATCCGCGTCACGCCCGTCGAGATGCGCCCGTCGAAGGCCGCCCGCGTGCCGTCTGGAGACAGCACCAACCGCCCGGCGATGCCCTGCGCCTCGTTCCCCAGGGTGTTGGTGATGCTGGTGGGCATGCCGGTGGCGACGTTGATGCGCTCCACCTGCGTCAGCGCGAGGCCCACGTTGCCCGCGGCCGCCACCACGAAGGCCCCGTCGGGAGAGAAGGACGGCGAGGCGTACGCCAGCGACGAGCCGCCGATGAGCTTCTGGAAGCCCGTGCCGTCGGCATTCACCAGGCCGATGCTGGTGGACATGGCGTCGTCGTACGAGAAGGCGATGCGCGCGCCGTCGGGCGAGAAGACGGGCGTCTTGAAGTTGCTGGCCTGCGCGGTGGACGCCAGCACGGTGCTGATGGCGCCGCCCTGGGCCGAGACGGTGGCGATTTCGGCCGTCATCCCCGTGCCGCGCACGAAGACGATGCGGCTGCCATTCTTCGAGAAGGACGGCGTGCGCACGTCGCCGGACTGCGACAGCACCGCCACCGTCGAGTAGTCGGACTCGTCCGCCACGTAGACGTTGCGGTCGTCCTTCCGCACGAAGGTGAAGCCCTGGGAGAAGGTGATGGAGCCGCCGCCCCCACCGCTTCCACCTCCTGCCCCGCCGCCCGTTCCGCCACCGCCGCCCAACAGCTCGCAGCCCGACAACACCGTCAACGACACCAGCACCAGGAGGACGCGCTTCATCGTGAGGAAGTCCCGCGAAAAGTGACGCTTCGGCCGACGCGTCAGACGCACTGCACCACGGCAGGCTTCAACGCCACAACCGGCCGCGGAACAAGGGTATTTCACCTGGCTCAGACGCGGCGCAGCTTCACCAGCTCGTTGCGGCAGTTGTTGCAGAGCTGGAGCTGCCGGCGCTCGGCGTCGGTGATGGTGGTGGCGAGGAACATCGCGCAGCGGGCGTCCTCGCAATACGACAGGCCGATGAGGTGCCCGGCCTGGTGCACCGCCTCCACGAAGGTGCGCCGCTTCCACGCGTCGCCGTCGGCCTTCAGCCGGTGCAGCGACATGATGGCCACGTGCGACTCACGGTCCGCCTCACCGTAGACGAAGGGAGAGTCGGGCACGAAGAGGTCGACGTCGGCCACGCCCATGATGAGGGGCGTGCCGGTGTCCTTCAGCGTCAACAGCCGCCGCATGATGGCGGTGGTGTGGAACTGGTGCCTGTCCTTGTTGAAGGCGAAGCCGGGCGTCGGCATCAGCGACTTGCCCAGGTACGACTGCACACCCAGCACCTGCTGAATGGGGGACTCGAGCTCGCGGAGGAAGGCCGCCTGCACATCGCCAACGACTACGAGCTCCAGCTCCCGCATCGTCATGCCTCGTGGCCCCCGCCGCGCATGAAGCGAATTGTAGCGCCGTCTCCCGTGTGCGTGTCACTCTCAACTGGGGCGCGTGGATTCGAACCACGATACTCAGAGTCAAAGTCTGATGTCCTACCTTTAGACGACGCCCCAACAGGCCGGACTCAATGACGCGAGATTACGGTCTTTCATGACGCGCGCCACGGGGGAAATGTGGGCGGCAGGGCTGATCAAAGCGCCTCCAGCCCCCCCCCGGGCGCTGCCCGCCACGCCTTCCCACACGGGCACCGCAGGCTCTCGGAGAGCCGCGCTCCGCAGTCGCACACCCAGCCCACCTGCCGGGCCGGGTTGCCCACCACCAGCGCGTGCGCGGGCACGTCTTCCACCACCACGCAGCCCGCGCCGACGAAGCACGCCTCGCCCAGCGTGACGCCGCAGACGATGGTGGCGTTGGCCCCCACGGTGGCGCCGCGGCGGACGCGGGTGGGCAGGAAGTCCTTCGCGTCCTTCTTGTAGGCAGCGCGCGGATTCAAGTCGTTGGTGAAGACGACGTGCGGGCCGAGGAAGACGTCGTCCTCCACCGTCACCTTGTCCCAGAGGAGGACGCCGTTCTTCACCGTGACGCGGTCGCCCACCACCGCGCCGGCCTCGAGGTACGCGTGGTCGCCCACGTTGCAGTCGCGGCCCACGCGGGCGCCTCGGAGGATGTGCGCGAAGGCCCAGACGCGCGTGCCCTCTCCGACATCGTCGGACTCGCACAGCGCCTGCGGGTGGATGAAGCGCGGCGCCACGTCAGGCCCTCCTCGAGAGGCCGGCGCGCACGAGGGGCTGCAGCAGGCCCCACCACCCCGTGACGGGCGGCATCTTGGTGTAGGGCTCGCCGCGAGCGGGGTAGCGCTTCGTCACCGGCACCTCCACCGTGCGGTAGCCCAGCCGCACGGCGCGCAGGTACAGCGTGGGCTCCAGCGCGTAGCCGTCGAGGTGGGGACTCGAGAGGCCGAGGCGCTCGTCTTCCAGCACCCGCCGGTGCACGGCGCGAAAGCCGTTGGTGGACTCGGTGACGAACCGGCCCGCCAGCGCGGAGAAGAGGACGGGGTGCGCGCGCGTGGCCAGCCGGCGGTAGGAAGGCATGCCGCCGAAGTCTGCGCCGCGGGTGAGGTAGCGGCTGCCCTGCACGAGGTCCGCCAGCCCGTCGGCGATGGGCTCCACCAACGTCGGCAGCTCGGCCGGGTCATCCTTCCCGTTGGCGGCCAGCACCACCACCACGTCGAAGCCCCGCTCCAACGCATACGCGAAGCCCGCGCGCAGCGCCGCGCCGACGCCCCGACGCGGCTGCTCCAGCACCGCGGCGCCGTGGGCACGGGCGACGTCGGCCGAGGCGTCGGTGCAACCGTCGGCCACCACCAGCACCTCGGCGGCGTGAGTCTGCGCCATCCGAGCGGAAGGGACCGAGGCGCCCGCCGAGAGACGCCTCACGCGGCCAGCTTCATCCTGCTCCTCCGCCCCAGGGAGTGCCGCTCCCGCCGGGACACATCCACCGTGGCCCGCCTCCTCCCGCTCCTTTCGCGCCACACCGGAGAGTGACGCTTCCGCTGGGACACATCCACCGCGGCCCGCCTCCTCCCGCTCCTTTCGCGCCGCGCCAGAGAGTGCCGCTCCCGCCGGGACCCACGCACCACGGCGGGCCTCGTCCGGCGCCGAGTCACCGTCCGCACTCCGAGCACGCGCGGCGTCGCCCAGCCTCGTTCGCTCGTCGACGTCAGGCGTGGGCAGGCGGGCGCGCGGGCCGTCGGCCAGGCAGGGAAACCGCGCCAGCACGCCAGGCAGGCGGCGCGCTTCGTCGTAGCAGGGGAGCAGCGCGAGGACGCGGAGGGCCACGGCGGGGGCGCGTCAGTTCTCGCCCAACACCTTCTTCACCACCGCCAGCACGTCTTCGGCGCGCGGCGGCTTGACGATGAAGTCCACCGCGCCGGCCTCGATGGCCTCCATCACCATCGTCTCCTGGCCCAGCGCGCTGCACATCACCACCAGCGCCTTGCCGTCGTTGCGGAGGATTTCCCGCGTGGCGTCGATGCCGTTGCGGTACGGCATCACCAGGTCCATGGTGACGAGGTCGGGTTTGAGCTCTTTGTACTTCTCGACCGCTTCGACACCATTGCCGGCCTCGCCCACGACGGAGAAGCCTCCGGCGGCGAAGATGTCCTTGATGATGTCGCGCATGAACACGCTGTCGTCGACGACCAGCACCCGCTTAGTCATGGTTGGTGTCCCGAAGGCGGACCTTAGCGGGTTGTGAAGGCCCGGGCCACCGCGCTGTCGAGGCCGTCCGCATCCAGCACGGTGATGGCCAGGGCGCCCACGCGGGCCAGCCCGCGCACCGTCGGAGAGCTGCGCGCACCTCCCACCTTCTCGATGGACTCGATGCCGTCGACGTCGGTGATGAGGAGCCCCAGCTCACGCCGCCCGCGGTCCAGCAGCACCACCTTCCCCAACGGCTGAATCGACGGCGTGGTCACCTGCAGGAGCGCCTTCAAGTCCACCACCGGCACCACGCGGCCGCGCAGGTTCATCACGCCCTTCACCGAGGCGGGCGCACGGGGCACGCGGGTGTAGTGCGCCGGCGCTTCCACCACCTCGCGAATCGCGGACAGCGGCAGGGCGTAGCGGTCGCGCTCGAGGCGGAAGACGACGTGGCGCACGCGCGGCACTGTAGCCCCACCGGCGCCCTCACGGCACGAGCGTCAGCGGCTTCATCACCTCGGGCGGGAACTCGAAGGGCACCAGGGAAAAGCCGCGGAGGAAGCGGTACTCCAGCATCGGCCAGTCGTCCGTCACCGGCTCGTGCCCAGCCACCACGCGGTCCACGCCCTCCGTGTCGGTGACGTAGATGCGGTGGATCAGCTCCGGCGTGAAGAAGTGGATGTCCGTCTCGCCGAGGTCGGCGAGCAACTGTGGATCGCTGAAGAGCCTGTCGAGGCGGGCCGCGCTGAAGCGCAGCGGCGAGCGACTGCCCAGCACGTGGTACGCGTGGTACTTCACGCCCTTGAAGACGGCGACGTGCGGGAAGACGGCGCGGAAGGCCGCGAGCGTCGCCTCGAAGTCACCCTCGAGGTCCGACAGCATCCACGCCTCGGCCACCCCCTGGTCGGTGAGGCGGTCGGAGATGAGCTGAAAAAACTCCTGTGACTGGATGTTGGTCATCCCCACCGCCCAGATGGGAGGCGCGGGGTCGATGGTGACCATGTCGTACTTCTCCCGGGTGAGGAGCAGAAAGTTCCTCCCGTCGTTGATGGTGATGTGGCCCTTCGGGTTGCCGAAGGTGCGCGCAGGGTCCTTCTGGTGGATGGCGGCGAGGCCGGGCACCGCGGGGTTGATGTCCACCACGTCGACGTCGATGCCGTGGGCGAGGGCGGAGCGGAAGGTGTTGCCCATGCCGAAGCAGATGACGAGGGCGCGCCTGGGCTCCGGCACCGCCCACAGCGGCAGGTGCGCCATCAGCTTCGTCTCGTTGGTGTCGAAGGCGACGAAGGGCGAGACGTTCACCTGAATGCGGAAGCGGTTGTCGTCATTCTGCGTCTTCCGCCCCAGCTCGTCCGCTTCGTAGAGGACGACGGTGGAGTCGAGCCCCTCGACGTACGCGCGCTCGATGGACCAATGGGGGAAGCGCGCCTGCGCCGACTGGGTGACCGCGTCGTGGTACACGTCCCAGTAGACGGGGCTCAGCACCGCCGCGACCAGGACGGCCCCCACCGCGCCCAGCCGCAGCCGCTTTCCCTCCTGCCCGCGCGCCCCGGCCGCCAGCAGCAACGCGACCACGCCCAGCAGCGCCACCGCGAGGAGGATGGTCTTGCTGGTGCCGATGCGGGGGATGAAGAAGAAGGGGGTCGCAAGACCGCCCAACACCGTGCCCAGGGTGTTGAGCGCGTAGAAGCCGCCCAGCTCCGTGCCCAGCTTCTCGCGGGAGTGCACCAGCACCCGCACCAGCACGGGGAAGTTGGCGCCCATCAAGAGCGTGGCTGGCAGCATCAGGCCCAACATCGCCAGCAACTCCGACAGGCGGCTCGTCTGCAGCCGGGACGGGTCGAAGCGGCTCAGCAGGCTGTAGCTGGCCAGGCCCAGCACCGTCGCCACCGCCGTGCCGCCGAAGAGGAGGGCCGCCAGCGACGCGGGGCTCTTCGCGCCGTCGGCGAAGCGGGAGATGGCGCGGCCGCCCAGCGCGAAGCCGAGGAGGACGACGAAGAGGTTGACGCTCACCACCATCACGCCGGCGTGGAAGTAGCCGAACAACAGCCGCGTCCACGCCATCTCCAGCACCAGCGCGCAGAAGCCAGAGACGAAGAAGGCCGCGGCGGGGAGGAGGAGGGTCCGCGCGCGCACCTTCACCGGTGCTGCCGCGTCCTCCTTCGGCGGCGGCGCCTCAGGCATGCCCTTCGCCGCGCGGTGCAGGCCCAGCGCCGTGGCCGCCACGGCGACGTTGATGGTTGCGGCGAGCAGCGTGGTGCCGGACAGGCCGAGCAGCTCCACCAGGAGGAAGCCGGTGAAGAGCGTCCCCACCGCCGCGCCCAGCGTGTTGACGAAGTACAACAGGCCCACCTGCTGGCCCAGCACGTCCAACTGGCGCACCACGAAGCGCACCATCACCGGCAGGGTGCCGCCGATGAGAAAGCACGGCACGCCCAGCCACATCACCACCAGGGCGCTGCGGAGCAGCAGCGTCCCTTCGAGCTGCGGGGTGTCGATGAGGGCCTGCGCCATGCGCTCCCGCACGCCGTCGGTGTGGTTGAGGACCAGGCCCGCAGCGGCGATGGCCACCTCGATGGCCGCGTAGAGAACCAGGGGGCGCTTCGAGCGGTCGGCGACACGGCCCAGCACCGCCGCGCCGACGGCCAGCCCGGCCATGAACGTGGACACCACCACGCTCATCGACGCCGCCGCGCCCCCGAGGATGAGGCTGAACTTCCGAATCCACACCGTCTGGTAGATGAGGGACGCGAAGCCGGAAGCCAGGAAGATGGAGAAGATGGTGCGGGGCAGGCGCTGGGGGGCCGAAGTCATGGGGCGGCGCCCTGTCTACCTGCAATCCCAGCGGGTGGGCATTTCCGACTCAGCGCGTGCCGCGCACCACCACGTACCCGCCGCCGGTGCGCTCACCGCCGCCGAAGTACACCTCGTTCGCGCTGACGGCCAGGCCGCGCGTCACCTCGAAGACGGGCGCCGGCGGAGAGAGCGCGACCAACTGCGTCCCATTCCATCGGAGGATGCCGGGCCGGGTGGTGCCGTCGTTGGTGACGCCCCCCGCCAGCACGTCTGAGGCGGCCAGCATCAAGACCGAGGTGAGCAACGTGCCGGAGGTGTCGGGCGCCTGGGAGGTCCAGGTCCCCGCGGCGCGCGTGGCGGAGCGGTAGCCCGAGCCGCCCCCCACCAGGAAGCCGGAGAGCTGCGCGCCCGTGCCGGAGGTGGCGATGGCGCGCCACCAGGACGAGGGTTGACCGCCGAGGTCGATGGGCTCCACGGAGATGCCGCCGGTGGTGCGGTACACGGCCACCGCCGTGTCCCCCGCGACGAAGACGTCCCCCGACTCGGAGATGGTGCACTCGGTGACATCCCCCACGCCGAGGTTGGCCGTCCGCTGGACGAAGGACACGCCGCCATCGCGGACGAGCTCGTAGAGGCCGCCGGTGAGGCCATTCTCGGTGAGGAAGGCCCGCGGCCCCTGCGTGCAGAAGTCGAACCCGTCCTCTCCGGAGGGCAACGTCAGCACGGTGGTGAAGTCGCTGAAGCTGCCGCAGGCGCCCGAGCACGCCATCACCGTGGCGCCGCGCAGCAACAGCAGCTCGTTTTCGGCAGCAGCGAGGTCCAGCAACTCCGTGTTGCTGGTGGGCACCGGGAAGCCCGGCACCAGGTTCAACACGTCGCTGCCCGGCATCGCCCGGTAGACCGTGCCGTCACTCAGCGCGACCCACAACTCCCCGGAGGGACGCCGCGTGAGTCCACGGACGTCGTTGGTGGTGACGACGCGGGAAGGCACGGGGTTGAAGGTGAGTCTCGTCCACACGAAGGGCGCCCCGCCGCCGGCGCCTCCACCGACTCCGCCACCCACTCCGCCACCGGTACCTCCGCCACCGGTACCTCCACCGCCGGCGCCTCCGGCGACTCCTCCTCCC
>JBFMHF010000182.1:0-12761 GCA_040752975.1 Myxococcota bacterium | reverse complement strand
GGCTCAGGAGACAATGTCGGCGCCGCCGCGCGCTGCGAGGCTGGTGGAATGCCAGGAGGTGTCGGTGGCAGCGGCACGGCCTTCAGTGAGTCGGACGACGGCGGCGACGTCGGGCTCGAGACGGCCTTCAGCGACGCAGAGGAGGGAGAGGACGGACTGGGCGCCGGAGCCGTCGCTCGCTGCGAGGCCGGAGGAACGCCAGGAGGTGTCGGCGGCAGCGGCACGGCCTTCAGTGAGGCGGACGACGGCGACGACGTCGGGCTCGGGACGGCCTTCAGCGACGTGGACGAGGGAGAGGACGGACTGGGCGCCGGAGCCGCCGCTCGCTGCGAGGCCGGAAGAACTCCGGGAGGCGTGGGCGGAGCCGCGACCGCCTTCAGCATCGCGGACGAGGGTGAAGACACGACTGTCACCGCGGGGAGGGTGACTGGCCCTGCCGGGAGTCCGTCGGATGACGGCGGCGCCCGCGGCGAGCCGGGCGGCGGCGCCTTCATCTCGGAAGAGGCGCCCAGAGGTGAGGCCTCCGGCGGAGTCGGCGCCGCCACAGCCGCTCCGTCCTCCTCGCGCCGGGCCGCCTCCACCGCGGCCGCGACGGCAGCCGCCACGACAGCGGGAGGCACCACCACCGTCGACATCACCAGGGACACCGGCCCAGCCGCCGCCGCGCGCCCTTCAGGCTGCGTCTGCGCCTCTCCCCGTGCTGATGGCACAGCCGGGCGTCCCTCCGGCTGGGTCTGCACCTCCGCGCGGCTGGACGAAGCTGGCGGGGGGAGGGGCTCTCCCAGCTCCGGCACGCCCGTGGCCAGCGCCGCCAACTGCACCTGGCTCACCGAAGTGAAGGCGACCCGCACTCCGGGTCGGCCCTGGGCGTCCACCGCCACGCTGACCACCTCGCCGTCCAGCGCCGCCTCTCCCAGCCCGTCGACGGACACCCGCACGTGTATGGCCTGGCCCAGCTCGAGGGACTCGGGCGTCGGCACGAAGGCCTCGCCCCGGCTGAGAGACGCCTCCCAGGCGCGCAGGAAGTCCGCGGTGCCCGTGAAGCGGAGCTGGAAGTCCCCGACCACGCCCGGAAGGTAGGCGATCCACCCGTCCTCCGGAACGGTCTGGTTCCACTCGTTCCCCAGTCCGCAGCCGGGTTCGCCCTCCTGCCGAGGGTGCCGCCTGCGCAGTCACTGAAGGCACCCGCAGCACGTTCCGAGGCACTTTCGGCACTCTCCGAAGGCACTTGCAGCGCGCTCGGAGGCCGCTCCCCGAGATCGAGTGCTACAAGGGCGACAAGGGTTGTCCAAAATGTAGCTCTCGAGTGGACCGGCGCTGGCGTAGCGGCGCAGGAGCCTCAGTCAGTTGTGGACCCAGCCCGCTTCGCCACGATGCACGCGAACACTGGCCCTGGCCGCCCATCACCGGCGACCTCGACCATGCCGCCCACGCCCAGCCGCTCGAGGATGACGTAGCGCCCCCAGCGTCGTGCCGCGGTTCAGCGGAGGCGCGGCCGCCGGCGAGTCGGGCTTCGTGCCGTCCTTGCTGCCGCCCGCCTGCGTCTGGGCGAAGACGATGGACGATAGCGGTCCTTGCGGCGCCGGCAGTCTTCGCACTGGGCGAGGTGGGCCGCGGCTTCGGCGGCCGCACCAGCCGCTGATTGGGGACGTACTCCGCCAGGGTCCAGTGGCCGAACCCCAGCGCCCGCGCGATGGCCAGGATGACGGGCTGTGGATCGCTGGAGTGCTTGCCCACCAGCGCTTCCCACTCCGGAGAGGCGAGGATGCCGCCGAACGTGTTGAACACGCAGACGTGGCCCGACTCGCAGAGCAGCTCCTCGAGCATTGGGGACCAGCGTCGGCTTCTTCGCCAGCACGTGAGCCAGCGGGTCTACGAGATCGGTCACCTTGGATGGTCACACCAGATCTGGCGCGGACGGTTTACCGCCGCTTGCAGGTCGCCGTCCCGCGATCAATACTGAACCTGATGGTTCAGCATTCCGCGGCCCAGCTCGACGCCTCGTTCGCCGCGCTCTCGGACGCCACCCGGCGCGGTGTCCTCGAGCAACTGGCGCACAAGAACGCTTCCATCAGCGAGCTCGCCGAGCGGTTCCACATGACCCTGACGGGCATGAAGAAGCACGTCAGCGTCCTGGAGCGGGCCCGGCTCGTCACCTCGGAGAAGGTCGGGCGCGTGCGGACCTGCAGGCTGGGGCCGCGGCGGCTGGACCACGAGGCGGCGTGGATCGAGGGGTACCGCCAGCTCTGGGAGGCACGCTTCGACGAGCTCGACAGGGTCGTCGAGGAGCTCAAACGCAAGGAGAAGAGCGATGGACGAAACAAGCGCGGCTGAGGGCAAGTCGATGAAGAAGCGGACGACGGTCGAGCGGAAATCCGAGCGTGAGCTCGTCGTCACGCGAACCATCCACGGGCCGGCGCGCCTCGTCTTCGAGGCGTGGACCACGCCCGAGCTGTTCCAGCGCTGGTGGGTGCCGAAGTCCCTGGGCCTGACACTGCTCTCCTGCGAAATGGATGTCCGCGTCGGAGGCAAGTATCGCCTCGTGTTCAAGGCGGACCCCGAGCCCATGGCGTTCTTCGGGACCTACCTGGAGGTGACGCCGTGGTCGCGCCTCGCCTGGACCAACGAGGAGAGCGGGGATGCCGGGCAAGTCACCACCGTGACCTTCGAGGAGAAGGATGGCAAGACGCTGGTCGTCCTGCACGAGCGCTATCCCTCCAGGGAGGCGCTCGACGCGGGCATGGCCTCCGGGTCGTACGACGGGATGGACGAGAGCTTCGACCAGCTCGACCAGCTCGTCGCCAGCCTCCGCGAAAAGGTGGTGCGCTCGTGAAGCTCGCAAGACCTGCGGTCGTGCAGCAAGGCCATGCCGGCCCGTCGCTTCTTCACCTGGGTTAACGCGCGCAATGCACTTCTGGGCCATGCTGCGTCTTCACGGGAGGCAGGCATGACGATGCCCGGTGCCCGCAGGGGCGAGACGATGCGAGCGAACAAAGCGTGGTGGTTTGTGCTGGTGGCTCTCGCGGGAGCGCAGGCGGCCGCGGGGAAACCCGCGAAGGCGAAGCGCTCCGAGGCCGAAGTCCGGACGCGCGTCGAGGCGGTGCTGCGCCAGCCGCGCCCCGCCGTCATGACGGAGGCCCCGGGGGTCGCCCACGCCCGTGAGCTCAAGCCGCTCGGCCCCTCCGTCCTGCCCGCGCTCGCCAGCTTCCTCAACGACTCCGAGCTGGCGTGGGAGGCGATGACGGCGATGGTGGCGTTCGACGAGGAGCAGGCCTTCCCGCTCCTGCTCGGCGCGATTCCCAACGTCCGCGATGACGTCCACGCGCTCACCTTCGCGAGGGCGGTGCGCCGCCTCGACGGAAAGGCCCCCGTCACGTTTCGCCCCGAGCTGCGGCTGGCTGCGATCCGCAGCCTGGAGCAGGGCGTGAGCCGGGCTACGCCCGACGCCTGCGCAGTGCTGGCGGCGACGGGCGACGAGCGTGACGTGCCGCTGCTGGCGCGCCTCGCCGAGTACGAGCACAAGGTGCCCCAACACCGGGACAGCATTCGCCACGCGGCGCTGGTCGCGCTGGTCCGCCTCGGGAGCGAGCCGCATCGGCAGAACCTCATCCAACAGCTCGAGGCCCCGGTGCCCAACCCCATGACCTTCGAGCGAGCCATCGCGTTGCAGGATCTGTTCAGGCGAATTCCCGTCACCCAGGACGTGCGGCTCGCCCCGCAGTTGTGCCGGCACCTGAGCGACCCGGGGCTGGACATGGGAGACACCGGCATCTGGCCGGGAGGGGACGCGGCGCAGGCACTCGACCGGCTGATGAGGGCGCCGAAGGCGGGCTCGCTCGCGGAGTGGAAGCGCTGGTGCGCGGGCGGAGTGCTGCCAGGCGCCGAACCCGAGCCTGAGGCGCCGTTCGAGCTCCGGCGCCTGGGGAGGGACGCGGCCGTTGAGCGCGAGGCTCAGGGCCCTTCGGTGGCGCAGCGAATTGCAAAGCTGGTCGTGTCGAAGGACACCAGCGCGCACGCCTTCATGCTCGAGGCCATCCGCGAGAAGCTCGACGCAGAGGAAGCGCGCGCGCTCGCGGGAAGGCCGCGAGGCGTCCGAAAGCTCGCAGGCTGACATGATCGTCTTCGCCGACGG
The DNA here is from genome assembly GCA_040752975.1 of Myxococcota bacterium. GTDB lineage: Bacteria > Myxococcota > Myxococcia > Myxococcales > Myxococcaceae > JADLDB01. The sequence continues at coordinate 8,629 of JBFMHF010000182.1, read as the reverse complement.
GGCGCTGGCGGATCTCGAGCGGATCTTCGGCTTCCACCTGGGTCTCGACGAGGCGTGGGCCACTGGACAGGTGGAGGCCATCCGGCGCGCCGTGGGGATCCTCGACGCGTTCCCTGAACGCGATGATGGTCTCCGACGGCTCCAACGAAGAGGAAGAACGACCCGTGAGCGCGTGCTCATCAGCGCGCGACAGCCCGGGCGGTTTCGACGATGCTCAGGCTCCGCTCATGTGGCCGCTGCTGCTCCTCGCGCTGTCCGCTTCTCCTCCTGAAGACGCCCAGGCGCGGCTCGAATCCGCCCTGCAGAAGGAGTTGGCGTCCGGCCTCGTGGCGCTGCGAGTCGACCGCGACGACCTGGTGCTGTCCCTCTCCAGTGAGGCGCTCTTCGAGAAGAAGGACCCACTGTGGAAGGTGCTGCACGCGATGGCCGCCGAGTCGAAGCGTCGCCCGCCCGTGTCGCTGCGCGTCGACCTCGCCCACCCCGACGTCCGCGTCTGTGGCCAGCGGCGCGATGTGGTGAACGGCTACCTCTTCGACAAGCAGAAGGCCGACCCCGCCCGGCTGTCCGTGCGCGCGACCTGCGGTGAGGTGAAGGCCGAGGTCCCGCCGCTCGACGCGCCCGCGGAACTGCAGGTGGGGCCGCTCACCGTGGAGGCCCGCCGCTTCACCTTCCTCGAGCGCTCCGAGTTCTCGGCCGTCTCGCTGCACGTCACCAACTCGGCCGACGCCGGAGCGGACTTCGCCGTCGACGCCGTCGAGCTGCTCCTCGCCGGTGAGCCGCCGCGCGCCGTGAAGCTGACCGGCCTGTGGTTTCACCCTTCGACGCCCGGGGGGCCGTACACCGAGGTGAAGAAGGACGGAGTCGGTCCAAACCATTTCCTCGTCCCTCCCGGCCCGGAGGTGGAGGTGATGCTGCGATTCCCTCCAGCCGCCAACGCCCACCGCGTCGCCGCTCGCCGCGTGCGCTTCACGGTGCAAGGGAAACAGGGCGTGGTGGCCGGGCCGGTGACGCGGGTGGGGTTTCACGATGGCGAGGTGCCCGGGCGCTGACGGCCTTCGCTTGCTGCCTCGGCTCGGGGAAAGGCAAAGCCAGGGAAGACGCCGCCACCTCTGTGGAGCCCACGAGACGGTGCCGCACCGCGCGCGAGGCCGCGAGATGTCAGCGCCTCACCACCTGGAGCGGCGCAGACATCACCGAGTCGTTGACGGCGTAGAGGCCGTGGCAGGCGTTACAGGTTTGCCCGGCCTCGGCGTACGACTCTCCGGCCGGAGGCCCCAGCCCGCGCCACTTGATGGTGACGCGCCCGGTAGACTCGTCGCGGAGCAACTCGAACCACTCCCAGCCCTTCGCGCCGGCGGCGTTGTACTCCCCGCCGCGCTTGCCCATGGCGAAGAGGTTGAAGGGTGACTCCTTGACGATGAGGGTGCCCTCGGGGAACGCAGCCACGCCCGCGTCGGGCACGTGGTTGATGTACACGGTGCGCGGGTTGGAGGTGTGCGCCGGGTCGATGTCGCCACCGTCCGGCCCGGGCTCCAGCACGTACGAAGGCCAGGCGCGATAGTCCGCGAAGTCGCGCTCCAGGGCGATGGAGCTGTTCCCAGGAGGTTCACCCGGGCCGCAGGCGGTGACGGGCACGAGCGCGAGGGCGAGAAGGAAGCGACGCACGGGCTTCAGTTCGCGGGCAGCTGGGGAATGCCCAACGCGTCGGCCGCCGCGGAGAGGTCCTTCACCAGCGATCCGTCGCGGGCGGGGTTGGTCTCGTCTTCCACCAGCGTGTACAGCTTGCCGAAGGGCGTCAGCCTGTCCGCGGCCGAGGGGCTCAGGGAACTCCAGGTGGACGGTGGCCGGGGCAGCGCCTCTCCCGGGACCGCGTCGTAGCCGGCCTTCACCCGCGCGAAGCCGGCGCGGATGCGCTTGTCCAGGTCCGTCTTCCCCAGCGAGAGGAGCCACGGCGCGAAGGCCTCGTAGGTGTTCACCGCGCCCTCGAGGTTGGCCCGCATGTCCGCCAGGGTGTGCTGGGCGTAGCGGGACTCTTCTTCTCCGGTGGCGGCGAAGGACGTCTTCTCCAGTTGCTCCTCCATCGAGCCGATGACGCCGCGGAAAGCGGCCGGGGTGTCCAGCGCCAGCGGGGCGAAGTCATCCCTCATCGTCTTCGTGTCCTTCACCAGCCGCGCGCACAGCTTCGTCTTGAAGTCCTGCGCCTCCTGTGTGGTGGCGGGGAAGGCGGCGGGCACGTACTTGCTTCCCAGGCCTTGCTCGAAGGTGACGACTTCGGCCGGGATGGCGTCGGCCCAGAGGATGCGCTCGATGGCGTGTACGCCCGTCACCACCTGGTCGTCGAAGAGGTTCAAGTCGGCCTCCGACTCGAGGAAACCGTCGTAGCGCTCGTCGGTGGCCGCATCCAGCTCCGGGAAGAGGACGGCGATGGCGCCCTCCACGCGCTCGTAGTGGACGCGGGCCTCCTTCCAGCGCGCCTTCATGGTGTCGATGGCGGCGCGGTCGGTGACGCCATTCCACGCGGCGGTTGGCGCGGCCTCACACAGCGCGGTGGAAGCCTGGTGCAGCCCGGTGAGGTTCTCCTGCACGTACGACTTGGTGGACAGAAGCGCCGTCTCCTGCGGCGGGGCGCCACAGGCGGCGAGGACGAGGAGGGCGAGGGCAGAGAGTTGGAGGCGCATGAGGTTGTCTTCAGAGGGACGACAGGTAGTGGACAAGCGCGGTTCGGTCGTCTTCGGACAGCGCGAGGTAGAGGTCGACGGACGCCTTTGCTTCGCTGCCCTCAGCGCCGTGCTGGCGCACCGCCTCGTCGAGGGTGGCGGCGCGGCCGTCATGGAGGAAGGCCTTGAGGAAACGCAGGCCGATGAGGGGGGCGGTGCGCCACTCGCGACCGGTGGCCTCGCCGTCCGACAGCCCGTCTGCCAGCGAGGGCCCCATGTCATGCAGCAGGAGGTCGGTGAAGACGGGCGCGTCCGCGTCGGCCAACTGCGGAATCGGGTAGTCGGCGCGCGTCCTCAAGGACGGGACGTGGCAGGCGTCACAGTTGGCCCGCGCGAACAGCGCCGGGCCGCGGGGCCCGGTGTCCTTCCTCGGGGGAATGGCGATGAGGCGGACGTAGTCGGCGATGGCGTTGACCAGCGCCGCGTCGACGTCCTCGCCGGCTTTCGCGTCGTCCGTGCGCCCGTCGGGGTTGGGCAGCTCGTTCGGGCGCAGCGCGGAGGTGACGCCCATGTCGCCCTGCAGCGCGTCGGCGGTGAAGTCGTCCAGGGTGGGCTGGCGGGCCTTGAGGCCAAAGCGGCCGATGACGACGTCGCCCGGCTGGTGGGCGTGGAACGGCGAAGTGGGGTTGGCGCGGCTGCTCCAGGTGACGCGGTTGACGCGGCCGGAGACGCCGTCGGTGCGCCGGGCCTGCTCCGCCTCGACGCGCAACAGCTCGCGCTCGGCGATGGCCTCGAGCCAGCCCCGGCCCATCACCGGAATGCCGGCGCGCTGGTGCATCCGCACGTCGGCGCGCTCCGGCGCGAGGAGCGGCCGGGCTCCGCCGGTGGCGAAGGGGCGCACCACGGTGCCATACGGGAGGGCCGGCATTCCCGGTACCGGCTCGCCCGCCGCGTCCACCTGCACCATGCGCTCGACGAAGCCCGGTCCGCGGGTGGCGGCCTCATGGCAGCCGCCGCAGGAGGTGCGGATGTAGACGGGACCCAGCCCGTCCGTCTCTCGGAAGGGCGTGTCGAAGAGGGCGTCGCCCTCGAGGAAACGCGCGCCCCAGTGGGCGTCGAGGCCGCGCAAGGGCTGGTCGGAGCCGTCCTCCTGGCGCAGGGTGAGGCCGGAGGACGCGGGGCCGCAGGCGGCCAGACCCAGCAGGACGGCGAGGGCGGCGGCTTTGTTGGGCTTCACGGCCGTCCCTCAGTGCCGGTGCTCGACCGCTTCGGCATCGAGCCGGGCCGCGGCGTCTCTCAAGGTGAGGGCCAGGGCGCGAAAGACGCCACTCTCCATGCGCACCGTCACTGGACCCACGCTGACGTGCAGATGTCCGTCGGGACACCGGGATACCTGCGCACACGGACTGTGGGCCAGCACCTCCGAGGTCGACTTCTTCGCCGGGCAGCTCATGGTGTGTGTTGTAGTTGGAATTGCGAATCAATGTCAACATCGAACCAGGGCGCTCCAGGCCGGAAATGCGATGGCCCGACACTCGACCTGCCCTTCGACGATGCAGCTCCGGGTGTGCCTTCATGCGCAGGGGTGGGGCGCCGGCTGCGGCCGACGGCCAGTTGCCGGTAAGGTCCCGCGCCCGCATGCCCCACGAGTCGCTCCTCCGGGTCTTCGACGCCCACTCCGCTGCTCTCAATCAGGTGGCTCAGCGCCTCGAGCGCGAACTCGAGGGCCACCTGCGCGCAGCGGGCGTTCCGGTGCACTTCGTCGCCAGCCGGGTGAAGTCGCGCGACAGCCTCGCCCGCAAGCTGGCCCGGCCCGAGAAGACGTACCGCGCCCTGTGGGACGTGACGGATCTCATCGGCCTGCGCGTGGCGACGTACTTCGAAGACGTGGTGGATGACGTGGCCCGCCTCATCGAGGCCCGCTTCCAGGTGGACTTTCGGCACTCCACCGACAAGCTGCGCTTCTCCGACGCCGGCCGCTTCGGCTACCGCTCGCTGCACTACGTCTGCGCCTTGCCTGACGTGGAGGGCCTCGCCCCGGGCTTCCGCTTCGAGATCCAGGTGCGCACCGCGCTCCAGCACGCCTGGGCACAGGTGGAACACGACCTCGGCTACAAGGCCTCGGCCGCGGTGCCCGACGCCATCCGTCGCCGCTTCTCGCGCGTCGCCAGCCTGCTGGAAATCGCCGACCAGGAATTCGTCGCCATCCGGCGTGAGCTCGCCGCCTACCACGCCACGGTGAAGGACGCGCTGGCGCACCCGGAGCGCCCCCTCCCGCTCGACGCGTTGGCGCTGGAAGAAGTCGTCGCCGACGAGCGCGTCGAGGTGCTGGACGCCGGCGTCGCCGGGACGCTGGGCCTGCCACGCTCGCATGAGGCCTTCTTCCCCGACTACCTCGTGACGTTGCTGCGGGCCTGCGGGCTGTCCGACACGCGCGCCCTCTTCGACGCCATCTCCCGGCACGGCGCCGCGGCGGTGCGCCTGGTGGAGCCGTACTTCGCCGTGGCCAGGACGGAGCTCGACCTCGATTCGGCGAAGGTGGGCGCGGTGAAGCGCGGCTACGGCCTCTTCTTCCTCGCGCACGCGGCGCTGCTTCGGGCGCCCGAGCTGGGGCTCTCCAAAGTGGGGAGGCTGACGCGCGTCTACCAGCAGCTCGACTACCCCGAGGACGAGGCCGCGGCCCATCACCTCGCCAGCGCGCTGGTGCATGCGCTGCAGCCGGTGGCCGCCGGTTGACTGTCAGCCCGTCAGAAGTCCGACGACTCGAAGACGAAGGGCGCCGCCGCCGCCGCTGCTTCGACGACTCTCAGCGCCGACGACGGCGCAAGAGCGGAAGCACGCCCAACAGCGCCAGCAGCTCGAAGGCCGGCGCCGCCACGCAGCCGCCCTTCGCCCCCTCTTCCTGGGGAACGTTGTTCGACGACGGGCCCGGCCCGGCGCCCACCAGCTTCCGCGTCACGGTGATGCGCGCCGACACGCGCTCGCCACCCACGCCCGACGCGACGGCCTCGATGACGTTTTCCCCCTCCACCACCGGCACCGTGGCCGAGAAGCCGCCGCTGCCCAGCAATTCGCCCGCGACGCCATTCACCGCCACCGCCACCACCTCGAAGCCCGACACCGTGCCGTACACCGTCACCGTGTCGGTGGTCACCGTCGCGCCGTCCATCGGCTCGACGAAGGACACCACCAGCTCGCCCACCTCGTCCGTCCCGGGCACCAGGGTGACGTCGTGCACCAGTTGCTGGTCTTCCGGCACCGTCACCGTCTCACTGGCCGTCAGGTAGCCCGCGGCTTTCACCACGAGGAGGTAGTCCGCGCCGACCGTCATCACCCCGAGCTCGTACTCGCCCTTCTCGTTGGTGGTGGCGGTGGACACCTCGACGCCGGAGCCCGCTTCCCGCAGCGACAGCGCCGCGCCCGCCACCGGCGCCGCCGGCTCACCCGAAGAGACGACGCCACGCACGCCCGCCTTGAAGGTGGCGACTGCCTGAGCGCGGCCCGTGTTGCCCGCCGCGTCCTTCGCCGTCACCACCACCGTGTTGCTGCCCGGCCGGAGCAGCATGTCGATGGCGAAGGCGCCCCCGGAGACGGGCACGTCCACCGCCGCGCCGCCGTTCAACGACACCTGGACGTTGTTCACCGCGCCGCGGTCATCCGACGCCGTGCCCTTGAGCTCGACCGCGCCCACCGTCAGCGTGGCGTCGTTGGCGGGGAAGGAGATGGCCACCGTCGGCGCCTGCACGTCCGCCGTCTGCGTGGGCGACATTCCCACCGAGCCCCAGATGGTCTGCCCCGCCGTCACCGTGCGCGTGGCCGAGTTGTTCTGGTAGCCCGCCTTCGACACCGACACCGTGTACGTGCCCGGAGGCAGGGTGAAGAGCCAGTTGCCGTCGGCGGGCGTCGTCTGCGACTGGCCATTCACCGTCACCGTGGCGCCCGCGATGCGCTGGCTCATGTCGGACGGGTTGGCCGGGTTGTAGACGAAGACCGTCCCGCGCAGCGTGCCGGTGGCCTGGGTGGGGTTCAGCTCCATCGAGCCCCACACCTGCGCGCCGGAGGTCACCGTCTTGGTGGTGCTGGCCGAGCCATAGCCCGACTTCGTCGCCGTCGCGGTGTAGCTGCCGGGGGGCAGGGTGAACTGGTACACGCCGTTGGCGTCGCTCGTCACCGACTGGCCGTTCACCGTCACCGTCGCGCCGGGCAGGCGGTTGGCCGAGTTGCCGCCCGTGTAGATGACGCCGATGAGGACGCCGGTGGTGGGCGTGGGCGCGGAGCCGGTGACGAGGTTCATGTACTTCGTCCAGTTCCACCCGCTGCCCGGGTCGGTGTGGCGGCTGGTGTTGCAGCCCGGCGCGACCTCCGAGTGTCCGATGATGCGGCTGCGCGTCTTGGGGATGCCGTGGCGGTCGGCGATCCACTTCGTCAGCTTGGCCGACTCCCGGTACATCGCGTCGGTGTACCAGCGGCCTGGATCCGCGACGAAGCCCTCGTGCTCGATGCCGATGCTGCGCGCGTTGTAACACTGGGCGTGCCACGCGGTGTTGCGGTGCTCCACCATCTGCGTGATGGCGCCGTCGGAAGAGCGCACCACGTAGTGCGCGGACACGTTGGAGTTGGGGTTGGCGCACCAGGAGATGGTGCCGGAGTAGCTGCCCTGCGCGGTGTGGATGACGACGAACTCGTAGGTGCTGCGCCCCGAGGTGTAGTTGGGAGAAGCGACCCACTGTGCGGCGGCGGGGTACTCCTTCACCGCGTCTCGCCGCGAGGTGACCTCCGGGGCGTGCCGCCGCCACCGGGTCGCCAGCGGGGCCTGCAGCACGTCACCGTCCTTCTGGGGAGAGGTGAAGCCGGCTTCCAGCGCGAGGAAGACGTCGGCGGCGTAGTCCGCCGCGCCGGTGGCCGACTCGAAGCCCGGGTACAGCGACACGGCGCCGTACCAGTCCCCCGGCTCGTACGGGTCGAGGGAGGTGTCGCCCTGCCGCTGCTGGTCGAACAACTTCCGCAGCACCGCGGCCCCGCCGTGGATGCTCGCGACCGGGTCGACGGTGAGGCGGCCTTCGGTGACGCCGGTGAGGCGCGCCGCGTCGCCCAGGGTGTCCCAGTCGCCGCGGCGGGCGAGCTGCATGAGGCCCTTGCCGCCGCTGCCGGACTCGAGGCCGGGTGCGGGAGAGATGCGTGTCTCCGTCCACGCGACGGCCTTCAGCACGCTGACGGGCACCTGGTACGCGCGCGCCGCGTCGCTGAAGGCGGTTTCGAGCGCCGAAGTGCCGCGCGAGGGCGCCTCGACGGGGGCGGACGGAGACTCCACGCCGCACGCCGCGGCCAGCACCAGCAGGGGGAGGACTCGGGAGAGGTGCGTCATGGCTCCCTCGAGGATCAAGCCCGGTGCCAGCAGGGGTCCTTCCTCGTCCTCGCCCGCCGTCCTCGCACCGGCCTTCAGCGTCGCGAAGTCACTCGGGAATTGGGCGTCACCCACGGGTGACGGGCCACCCCGCAGGCCTTACGCAGTCGGCGTTGACAGGGTGACAGCCCACACCACGCGACAGTGGCCTGACGATGCCGCGTCACCTCGGGGTGACGGAGGCGTCAAGCGGTGCGTTCCACGGCAGCCCTTGGCACAATCCAGAGCTTCGGAAGACTCACTCCGAGCAAAGGGGAACGTCATGCGCCAGCCAGGGTTTCGTTTCGCGGCAGCCGCGGTGTGCTGTGTCTTCCTCGTCGCCTGCGGTGGCTCGTCCTCGACGGACGGCGGCTCCGGGGGCGGAGCGGCGGGCGGCGGCGCCGGTGGAGCGATGGGAGGCGGCTCCGGCGGGGGTGGAACGGGCACGGGCGGGGGTACCGGCGGCGGAGCGGGCGGCGGCAGCACGGGTGGCGGCGGCGGAGCGATGGGCGGGGGAATCGGCGGTGGCAATGGTGGCGGCAGCGGAGGCGGCACGGATGGCGGGCCGGTGGGCGGTGGCGGGGGCGCG
>JBFMHF010000181.1:0-12850 GCA_040752975.1 Myxococcota bacterium | reverse complement strand
AACAACGTGTACCGGCTGGGCGCGGGTGACAACCTCACCCCCGCCGACGGCTTCGAGGTGGTGCGCTTCGACGATCCCTTCGGCGGCGGCTACGTATACGCCGCGATGCAGAAGATCGGCGATCCCGCTCCGCCGGCGGCGCCGTACATGGTGAAGCAGGCGGCGCTCTACGCGCAGAAGTGGGCGCAGGCGAAGGGCAACCCGCCCACCGTCCCGCCGCAGGTGGTGGACGGGCTGGACGCGGCGCAGTGGGAAGAGAAGGTGCGTGACGCGACGCGCACCATGGAGATGATGCGCGGCATGTACGACATCTTCGGCCGCGTCTGGTAACGCGACCGCGTTGAAGTCGACCGGCGCCCGGCGTCCCGTCCACGAAGCGGGGCTCCGGGCGTCGACGTTTGTGCGCGAGGCTTCGACTCGGCGATCAGCTTTGGCTACAACCTCGGTCGTGCAGCTGGAGCTCGTGCCCCGTCAGCTCGACCTCTTCCGTGCCCCCCGCCCGGCGTCGGTGCGCGAGGAGTTGCCTGCCCAGCCGACTCCGGCGCCGGTGGCCTCCGAGCCGAAGCCGGGCCTGTTGTCGCGCCAGGAGGTGCTGTCCCGCGCGCGCGTGCTGGGGCACCGGATCGCCGAGGCCCTCGGGCCAGAGCTCAAGGTGCACCTCTCGGTGCACGACAACGGCTCGACGATGGTCAGCTTCCGCCGACAGCCGCCGCTGCTCAAGGTGCGGGTGCACCACATGTTCCTCGACGCGCCGGATCCAGTCGTCACCGCCATCGCGGACTATGCGGGGCGGGGCGTGCGCGCGGCGGGCCAGGTGCTGGACGACTTCATCGCGGCCCGCCAGGAGCGGATCCGTGCGCTGCCCCGACGGCCCACGCCGCTCGAGGCGCGGGGGCGGTGCTTCGATCTCCAGGCGCTCTTCGAGGAGCTCAACCAGCGCTACTTCCAGGGCGGCATTCGCGCGCGCATCGGCTGGGGGCGGCAGAACGGGCGGCGGCGGCGTAAGTCGATCCGCCTCGGGGTGTACGATCACAAGGCCCGGGAGATCCGCGTGCACCCGGCGCTCGACCGGCCCGACGTGCCGCGCTACTTCGTGGAGTACATCGTCTTCCACGAGATGCTGCACCAGCTCTTCCCCAGCGATCGCCACACCGGGCGGCACGTGCACCACCCGCGCGCCTTCCGCGATCGCGAGCGGGCCTTCCCCCGCTACGAGGCGGCGCTGGCCTGGGAGAAGCAGCACCTGCATCGGCTCCTGCGTGGGTGACAAACGGATCGCGCACCTGCCGGGGTGCTCGCCCGTGCGGCTGGAGCCAGGCCCGTCGCCGCGCGCGCGGACAGCCCTCGCCGGCAATCCGAGGCGTGGCAGGCGCTCGCGTTCGCGGGGCGGCGTGGCTGCCGGTCGCCCCGTCAGTGCTGCCTGGCCTGCGCCAGTTGCCGCCGGGCGTCGCGCGCCAGCTTCGACGACTCGCCCAGGGATTTCACCAGAACCGCCACTGCGCGCTCCAGGACGGCCACTCCCTCGGCCAGGTCACCCTTCGCCACCAGCGCTCCCCCCAGCTCTGCCTCGGTCGCCGCCGTCACCCAGTGCGTGGCACCGTAGCGCTGGGCGTGAAAAGCCGAGAGGCGTCGGCCCAGCTCGATGGCCTCGTCGAAGCGCCCCTGGGCCACTCGAATGCGAATACGCGCCTGCTCCGCGCGGGTGTAGCGAGCGTGTGCCTTTCCATACGCTCTCTCGCTGATCCGCAGGCACTCATCCTCGGCGGCGTCCGCGCCGGCGACGTTGCCCAGCGCGAGCTCGACGTAGGCCTCGAGGTTCCGCTGCACGCCCACCCGGACATGGTCGAGCCCCAGCGTCTCGGCGCGGATGTCGAGGGCTTTGGCCAGCCAGGCTTTCGCAGCGGCGGGGTTGTCGCGCTCGTTCTCCAGCCAGGCGAGGTGGTGGTAGTCGGTGGCGACCTCCGGGTGGCGGGCTCCGAACTGCTTGAGATCGAGTTCGAGGGCCTCTCTGTAGCGAGGTTCCGCCTCGTCGTAGCGCCCGAGGTACGCCAGGGTCACCGCGTGCTGGTTGAGGGCGTCAGCGAGATCCTCGCTGCGCCCGGTTCGCCGCACCAGCGCGCGTTCCATCTCCAGGCCCTGCGCATGGAAGATGAGCGCCTCCTCGAGGTGTCCAGCTTCACGCAGCGACACCGCTTGAACATGCAGGGCGTAGGACACGTGAGGGTGCTCGCCCGGGTGCAACCTCTTTTCCGTCTCGATGGCTCGAAGGCCCGCAGCGATCGCCTCCTCGCCCCGACCCGCTTCGTGGTGCACCTGGGCTGCGAGGAGCAGCGTCTGTGCGAGCAGCTCATCATCGCCCAGGCCAGCCCGTTCGTAGATCGCCAGGGCCGCTTTCACCTGTGCGTCCGCCGCCTGCCAGTCGCCCAGCCCCATGAACGTCTCGGCCAGGTTGGACCGCACCGCTGACGCCACCAGCGGTTGTTCGCGTTCGAGCGCGCCGTCGTCCAGCAGTCGGGCCGCGCGCTCGACCGCCTGGCGCACGGTGACGTCCCGCCCGGCCTTCTCCGGGTCGCCCTGCTTGAGCACCGAGATGACGAAGTCGAGCGCGGCTCGGGCCCGTCGGGCCTCTGCGTCGGCGCGTTCGAAGGCAGCCTCGGCTTTCTGGTACTGCACCAGGCTGACGACCGTGCCGACCAGCAACGTGGTGAAGATGAGCGCCGCCGTCGCCACGCCCCACCGCCGGCGCTGGACGAAGCGGCGCAAGCGGTACCAGGCCCCTCCGGGGTGCGCGGTGACGGGCTCGCAGGCGAGGTGCCGGCGCAGGTCCGATGCGAGGTCGGCGGCCGAGGCGTACCGCTGAGTCGGGTCCACCGCGAGGGCCTTGGCGACGATGTGCTCGAGGTCGCCGCGCAGCTTCGGGTCGGCGGCGGCCACCGACGGCGCCGCCTGACGCTTCGCCGCCTCGAGCGTCGCGAGTCCGAACCCTGGCTGCGGCGCCGCCCGGGCCTGCCCGCGCTCGTTTCTCGTGGGCGCGCACGGCGAGCCGGCCGGGGAAGTGGGCAGCCGTCCGGTCAACAGCTCGAAGGCGATGACACCGAGTCCGTAGACGTCCGTGCGGACGTCGACGGTCGATCCGGGGATGAGCTGCTCGGGCGCCATGTAGGCAGGCGTCCCGGCCACCTCGACGCGGGTGTCACCCAGGCCGGCGGCGATGCCGAAGTCCAGAACGCGGGGGGTGCCATCCTCCAGCACCCGGAGGTTGTCGGGCTTGAGATCGCGGTGCACGAAGCCGCGGAGGTGGGCGTGGTGCACGGCGTCGCACACCTTCGCCAGGAGCTCGATGCGCACGGAGGGAGGCGGCTGCTTCTCGCGCGCCCACTGGGACAGCGTGGGGCCTGACACCAGCTCCATGGACAGCCACACCACGCCCTCGTGCTGTCCGACGGCGTACACCGGGGGAATGAAGGGGTGGCGAAGGCTGGCGAGGGCCTGCGCTTCGAAGCGGAAACGTTCCAGCGTCGCTGGCGAGACGAGCCAGGGGTGCACCGTCTTGAGCGCCACCACCCGGTCGGGGTGGGCCTGCCGCGCGCGGTACACCGTCCCCATGCCGCCGGAGCCGAGGCGCTCGAGGATTTCGTACTCGCCGATGCGCTGCGGGACGGGCCCGGGATCGGCAGGGGCTGGGCTGCGCGCGATGGCGCTCTCGAGCAGATCGCGCGCCAGGAGGGCCTTTGCCCCCCTGGTCTCATCAAAGAAGACCTGCGAGCGACGGTCGACTTCCAGCATCTGTGAGAGCTGCTGACGGACGTCATCATCCCCTGCCGGCAGGCGGTCGACGAAGGCGCGCGCACCCTCCGGCGAGAGCTCGCAGGCCTCATCGAACAACTGCATCAGGCGCTGGTGCCGCTCAGGTGTCATGTCCGCTGTCGCGACGAATGAAGGGGCTTGTCCTGCGCCCGCCGCCCGCCAGGCCGTCACCTGCCTCCCACGCATGTTCACGCCGCGCACGGCATTCGCCAAGCGCTGGGCGCGGAGGATCCGGCGCTGCCAGAGAGCAGCCAGGGTGCGAGGGGGTCATTCGCGACGGCGCAACTCGACTCCGAGCCACGCACGGGCGCGACGCCACTCCTTCTCCACCGTGCTGGTGGACACTCCCAGCTCGCGGGCCACTTCGGGCACGGTGAGGCCGCCCAGGTAGCGCAGTTCGACGATGCGCGCCTGCCGCTCGTCGAGGCGCTCGAGCTTCGTCAGCGCCGCATCCAGCGCCTCGATGTCCGTCGCCTCTCCGGGCTGGCCGTCCAGCACCAGCGAGAGGGGCACCTGCTCCCAGTCGCCTCCACGCCGCAGGGCACCTTTCCTCCGCGCGCGATCCGAGAGCACCTGCCGCAGCGCCGTCGCCGCCAGCGCGCGAAAGTGCTCGATCTCCCGCGGCTCGCTCCGGCGCAGCTTGAGGAAGATCTCGTGCACCATGCTGGTAGGAGACACCTCGAGTGCGCTGCCCCGCGCCACCTTCGTCGCGAGCGCACGCAGCTCCTCGTACAGCAGAGGCACCAGGTCCTGGGCGGAGAGTGGAGCGGACACCCCGTTCACTCATAGCTGCCCGTGGTGCGTTCGTCGAGGTGGCCGGCCCGGCAGCCCCGAGGAGGGGTGACGCAGAAGGGAAACGGGCCCCCGGCCGGCCTTCGCTGCGCAGGGCAGGTGTCACCTGGTGGTGCACGTGTCGAGGGCCTGGAGTCCGCTTCAGGGGAAGAGCAGGTGCATGTTGCGCAGGAGCACCAGGTCGGCCGCTCCCATTTGCACGAGCCGCCCGCCCAGCCCGTCCGTCATCTGCCCCAGCTGGTACACATTGCCGTTGGCGTCCGTGGCGCTCGCGGCGACGTAGACGAAGCTCGGGAAGGTGCTCAGGCCTGCGTCGATGCCACGGGGGTCGATGATGTGCAGCCCGGCCATGGAGGTACTCCCCACCGACCATCCGATGGTGCGGAAGACCCGCCCCGCGCCGTCGACGGCCATGGTGTAGGGGTACCCGGACTGCGGAGCGCTGTTGCTCCACTGGACGACGCCGGAAGCGTCGAAGTGCACCGTCTTCTGGCCGTGTGCAACGTAGAGATCGCCTGAGTCGCGAAAGACGACGCGGTCGATGAGGGGGAACTCGACGCAGACATCGCGGGTGGGGCGTGAGGTGAGCAGCCGGTCGAATACGAGCAACTGGCAGTTGCTCTGCAGGAGCATGATTCCTGCAGCCGAAACCTCCAGGAATGAGGCGCTGGGTTGCGGCCCGGTGCTCCAGTGCTGGGGCGCCCAGTCACGGGTGGCGACGGTGGCCCCGGTCGAGTCGAAGACGAGGACGCGCAAGGGGAAGCCGCCCAGCTGGAAGTCGTACGGGCGCGGGCCAAGCACCACGAATTCTCCCGTCGGCATTCGACGCATCAGCGTCGGCTTGAAGTCGCCTCCTCCAGCCACCGGCACCACCGACAGCACCTGTCCGTGCGCGTCCAGCTCCACCAGCTGGCGGCCCCCCTGTGCTCCGGGGAAGGCTCCAGCGTAGAGATTCTCGTAGAAGTACACGCGCCCCTGCGGCCCCCTGACCAGCGTGGTCATGGCCGTGTTCGGGTCGAGCAGCTCCAGCTCGTGGGCCCACTGCTTGCGGCCCTGGGCGTCGAACCCGGCGATGAAGAGGGACCGGTTGTAGGAGTTGGTGAGCACCGCATCGCCGTCCACGTCCACGCCTCCCTGGCCCAGCACCACCATCGAGCCATCGTCGTGCACCACCAGATCGAGAGGGTTCATCGAGCCCAGGGTTCCGAAGCCCGCCAGGAGCGGTCGGCTGACCCCGAGCAGCGGATCTGCGTCGGTGTCGTCCTCCAGGCCGTCCCCGTCCGTGTCGGCGCGGTTGGGATCGGTGCCCTTCGTCTTTTCCTGCGAGTCGGTCAGGCCGTCGCCGTCGGCGTCGGCCCGGGTGGGGCTGGAGTACACGCGCGGGCGCCCGGAGTAGACGGGAAGCGTGGAGAAGACGTTCCACCCCTGGCGAATCTCCTCCAGGTCGGACAGCCCGTCGCCGTCGGAGTCGGTCAGGGTGTCCTGGGTGCCGTAGAGCCGTTCCTCGCGCGAGAAGAGCCCGTCTCCGTCCTCGTCGGCCACGTACGCGAGGTAGACGCGATCGCGCGGCATCAACACCAGTTCTTCGAAGTCGCTGGTGGAGTCGAGCAGGCGCCGGGTCGGCGGCACGGGGCTGGCCGGATTGTCGGCGGCGATGAGGAGCCAGAACTTGCCCGTCCCCTGTCCGCGGGGCTGGGCGGCGACGTCCCGTACCCGCGTCAGCTTTCTCACCCCGCGCGGGTTGGGGCGCGCCTCGAAGTCCACCCCTGGCGCCAGGCCGGCCAGACGCAAGGCGTCGGACAGCTTGAGGCCCGCCACCTGCCCGCCGTCGACGCGCGCGACGTTGGTGGCGATGCGGTACTGCTCGAGTGGACGCTCGCCTCCGTAGTCGATCACCACCAGGGCCGTGCGGTTGGCCGTCGTCTCGCCGACGGTGAAGGCGAAGTTGGTGCCGGTGCGGTCGATGAGTTGGAAGGCCGCCGGTTTGAAGATGAGCCCCGACGGGTTGGCCATGAGGTCGAGTGCCACGTTTGCCGGCACGGTCGCTTCGACGCGGAACGGGCCCGCGGACTGGCCTTCACCGAGGGTGAGGCTGGCGGCAGCCGGGGGCATCTCCAGCGTGGCGATGGACGCCGTCCTGGACGGGTCGTCGCGATCACGCGTCAAGGCCGTCACCACCAGGTCCTTGATCTCGAAGGTGCGCGTGCCGGCGTTGACGATGTTCAGCTGCATGGCCACCTTGCCGTCGGTGATGACCTCGCTTCGGGTGGCCTCGCGGGTGGTGGCTTCTTCGTAGCCGCTGCGGGCGCTCGACACGCTCGACTGTTCGAATGACGTCGACGTCTCGCTCATGCGCGACTCGGACTGGCCGTAGGTGGCGGATGCAGAAGCAGAGACGCCGTCGGGGAAGCCGGCCGAGACGGAAGCGCTGGCCTCGACGCTCACTTCGGTGCTGGTCGCGCTCGCCACCCCGCTGGTCCGTCCGGTGAACGTCTCCGTCCCCCGTGACAGGGATCGTGACACGGCGCTGGTCGTCATGCTCCCGGTGGTGAGCTGCAGGTTGACGCTGACGTCCACCGTCCCCACCAGCTCGATGCGCGGCTGAGGAAGCTCGGCCACCATCGCGTTGGTGGCGTTCTGGTTGATTTCCTCGAAGTCGCTGCGCCCGTCGCCGTCGGTGTCGGCGAGGGTGGGCGAGGTGCCGTAGCGAGACAGCTCGGAGCCGTCGAAGAATGCGGCGTTTCCCTGGGAGTCGCCGTCCGAGTCCACGTTGATGGGCGAACTACCGTAGACGGACACCTCCACGTCGTCTCTCAGTCCGTCGCCGTCGGTGTCATCGAGGTTGGGGTTGGTGCGGAGGACGCGTTCCTCGCCGTCGCAGAGCCCGTCGCCATCTGCGTCTCCCTGGGTCGCTGCGCTCACCACCGGTTCCTCGGAGAACTCCATGGCTCCGTTCAAGTTGATGCGCACCGACCACCCGGCGGCCTCGACGTCGGCGGGCAGGCCGTCGCCGTCCCAGTCCTCGGCCGACGGCACGGCCACCTGGCAGCCTGCGCCCGCGCCGCCGAAGGGCGCCACGGCGGCAGGCAGCAGCGCGAAGTCGGACAGCCCCGCCGCGTTGAAGGCGGCCACGCCGTAGCCGAACGCCTGCGCTGGAGGAGGGACGTCGCGAAACACCACCTGGTCGGCGGTGACGCGGGAGACTTCCACCAGGTCCGAGGCGGTGAAGGAGGTGGTGGGGCCAGCCAGGGCCACGCGGCCGATGACGAAGCCGTCCTCGTCGCTGCTCTCGTCACGCCAGACGAGGCGCACGAAGCCTGCTCCCGGGGTGGCCGTCACCATCGACGGGGCCGCGGGCAACGACGGGGTCGGGGCCTGCTGCGAGTTGCCGTCGTTGCAGGCGGCGAGAAAAACGGCGGCAAGGGCGGAGGTGAGGGCGGAGGATCGCATGGCGTCTTCAGTTTCCGAAGAGGAGCTGCGGGTTGCGGACGATGACGGCGTCTTCACCTCCAGGGTTGGCCCCCGTGTTGGGGAAGCCCACGGAGGTGGCGCCCAGGAAGAGGTTGCCCACGGCGTCGCGTCGGCTGCTGGTGATGCGGGTGGTGGAAGTCCCCAGCGCAAAGTCCGTCAGCAGGTTGCCCGAGGGACCCAGGATGGCGAGCGTCGCCGGGCCGCCGGGCGCCGCTCCTCGCAGCCCGACGTAGTACTGGTTGACGTCGTCCACCTCGAGAGAGGTGACGCGAGCCCCGCCCGGGAAGAGGGAGGGGAACGAGGTGCTCCAGGCGACTGGTGCGTTGGGGACGACGGGGCGCAACTCCACCGTGTCCTGCGCCGCGCCCTGAAGCCCCAGCGCGATGCCCCCCCGACGGTCCAGCGCCAGTTGGCGGGGTGGAGCGGGAGCCGGGCAGAGCGTCAGGCCGGATCCTCCGATGCGCACCAACGAGCCCCCACCGGTGCAGCTGGAGTTGAGGAAGTCGTACGTCCAGGCGGCCATCGCGCCGTTGCTGCTCGACGCCCGGAGCGTGTAGCTGCCGCTCGTTCCTCCCCCCCCGGAGATGGTGGCGGTGGAATAGGCGCCCGTGGCCGACAGCGTCATTTCGAGCGCGGCGGGTTGCCCGTTGTATTGGATGTAGGGAGCGACGAACCACTTCGTGGTGCCGTTCGACAGGCTCTCGAGGAGACTGCCCGACGAGATGTTGCCGGGCGGGAAGGCGTTGGCGTACGGCCCGTTGGTGAGGTTGTTGGTGGTGACGGCGCCCGCCGGGTCGATGCGCAGGCTGTACATCGCCGCGCTGGTGACGCCGGGCAACTGGCCGGGTTGGAGGTCCGCCACCCACGTGAGTCGTCCGTTGGCCCACGCCACCTTCCGGGAGAACTTCGTGCTGCCCTCGAATTGCAACACCCAGCGCTGCGCGCCGCTCATCGCGTCGAGAGCGATGAGGAACGGTCCACCCGCGACGGAGTCGCCGTCGACGTCGCCGGTCGAGGTGCCCAGGGCATACACCGTGTCCCCTTCGGCCAACACCTGCAGCACCGCATCATCGCCGCTGGTCCCGACGAGCTTCACCCAACTGCCCTTCGGCCCTTCGACGGGCGCTGGATCCACGTCGTCGGCCAGCCCATCGCCATCGGTGTCGCGCCGGTTGGGATCGGTGCCGTGCCGTCGCTCGTCCTCGTCGGAGAAGCCGTCCCCGTCCGCGTTGTCGGCGGTGGGCGCCGAATACACGCGCGGCTGGGTGCGGTAGAGGGCGTTGTCCACGCTGACCGGCCAGCCGGTGCGCACTTCCTCGAAGTCCGTCAGCCCGTCGCCGTCCGAGTCGGGCTCGAGGTCCGACGTGCCGTACAGCGCCTCTTCCCGCTCGTACAGTCCGTCGCGGTCGACGTCGGCCACGAAAGCCACCGTCACCGAGTCCCTGGGCATCAGGACGATGTCTTCGAAGTCGATGGTGGGCGCGGTGATGCGCTCGCTGACGGGCGGGATGGTCGCGTCGGGGTTGGGCGGGGTGAAGAGGACCCAGAAGCGCTCGGCGCCGCCGCTGCTCGCTGGCCTTGCGGCGACGTCCCGCAGGCGCGTCAGCACTCTGGGGCCCGTGCCGTGGCGCGCCTGCGTCTCGAAGCCGACGCCCGCTTCGAGGCCCAGCACGTCTCGCAACACGTCGCCCAGGCGCACGCCTGCCGGACGTCCGGTCGCGGTGCGCTCGACGTTGGTGGCCACCCGGTAGCGCTCCACCGGGCGCAGCCCGCCGTAGTCCAGGGTGAGGAGCGCCGTACGGCTGTTCGTCTCTTCACCGATGGTGAAGCTGAAGGCGCTGCCTGTCTTGTCGGTGAGTTCGAAGCTGGCGGCCTTGAAGAAGAGGGTGTCCGGGTTGGAAAGCAGATCGAGCGCCGTCGAGGCCGAGATGCTCGCCTGCGCGCGGATGGGCCCGGCCGACTGGCCTTCGGCCAGCGTCAAGTCGCCGGCCGAGGTGGGGAAGGCCAGGGTGGCCACCGAGGTGAAGCGGGCGGGGTTGCTCCGGTCGCGCCGCAGGGCCGTCACCACCACGCGGCTCAACTGGAAGGTGCGGGTGCCTTCGTTGCGCACCTCGAAGTCCAGCGCCAGCGTGCCGCCCGTGATGGTGGTGTCGTTGGACACGGCCGCGCTGGTGAAGGCCTCGTAGGTCGACTGCGCGTCGACGGCCGAGCTGCGGGACACGCTCGCCGACGTTTCACGCACGTACGTCTCGGTGGCCGACGCCGTCGCCGTCACCTGCACGCTGGCGCTGGCGGGGTAGCCCGCGCTGGCCTCCGTGCTGACGGTGAAGCCTTCCTCGACGGTGTGCTGGGTGGAGGAGGCCATGCTGCGGGAGAGGGTGGTGCTGGTGCCCTGCTCGAAGGAATGGGTCACCGCGTCGGCCTGGGTGGTGCCGTTCTGGTACTGCACGTCCACGCCCACCCGCAGGCGGCCCAGCACGCTGAGCGCCGGCTGCGGGAGTTCTGCCACCAGCGCGTTGGTGGAGTTCTGGTTGATCTCCTCGAAGTCGCTCCGCCCATCCCCGTCGGTGTCGGCAAGTGTCGGCGACGTGTGGAAGGTGGACAGCTCGGTGCCGTCGTAGAAGGCGGGGTTGCCCCGGGCATCGCCGTCGCTGTCGACGTTGGTTGGCGAGCTGCCCCAGCGGTTGATCTCATCGAAGTCCGGGAGGCCGTCGCCGTCGGTGTCGGCCTGTCGTGGGTCGAGGCGCAGGCTGCTCTCGTCGGCGTCGCACAGCCCGTCCCCGTCCGTGTCGGCCGCGAAGGGGCTGCTCTTCACCTGTCGGGTGACGAGGGAACCGCTGCCGTTCTCGTCCACCAGGACGGACCAACCCGAAGCCTCCGCCCCGTCGGGCAGTCCGTCACCGTCCGAGTCCGTGGAGGTCCGTTCGCCCGCGCACGGGCTGACGGGGACGGACAGGGCGATGGCGTCCGGCTGAATGGTGAAGTCGCTGCGCCCCGCCGCGCTGCGCAGGGCGACGGCGTAGACGTAGATGCGCCCGGACTCCACGTCCACGTCGAGGTAGCGCGAAGCGGAAGGCGGCACGCCCGCGATGATGAGCAGCTCGGTGCTCGCTGGCCTGCTCGTCGCCGTGGGGACCGTCGCGCGGGCAATGAGGACTTCGGTGGCGCCGGTCGAGTCAGCCGTCCAGTCGACTGCGATCGCGCTCGCTTCGACGACTGCCGTCACACGAGTCGGCGCGGGCGGCACCGGCCCCGCATCAGGTAGCGGTGAGGATGAGCCGGAGCGACAGGCCGACGTCGCGGCCAGCGCCAGCAGGGCGAGGGAGAGACGGGTGTGCATGGGGCCTCGTCGGAGTGGAGCCATTTCAGCCCCTCCCACGCAGGACCTCTCCTGAACCCGTAATGGGCGGCTACAGGCCCGGAAGTTCTGCGCTTTGCGTGGGTCTTGGAGGCGGGCCCACCCCGGGCCGGCCCCGTTACAGGCGTTTCTGGAAGAGCAGCACGCCACCCCGTATAAGGCCCGCCTCATGAGACGCGCGAAGATCGTCTGCACGCTGGGGCCCGCCTCGGCGTCGCAGGAGATGCTGGAGAAGTTGATCAACGCGGGCATGGACGTGGCGCGGCTGAACTTCAGCCACGGCAGCCACGCGGATCACCAGGCCACGGTGGACCGCCTTCGCGCGGCGCAGCTCAAGGTGCGCAAGGCGGTGGGCATTCTGGGCGATCTCCAGGGCCCGAAGATCCGCACCGGGAAGCTCGAGACGGGGGCGATCGAGCTGGTGGAAGGCAGGGAGATCGCGATCACCACCGATGAGTCGGTGCTGGGCACGCAGGAGCTGATCTCCACCACCTACCCGCATCTGGCCGCGGACGTGAACGTGGGCGATCGGATCCTCCTCGACGACGGCCTGCTCGAGCTGGCGGTCACCGCCACCGACAAGAAGTCGCTCTTGCGAGCCGAGGTGGTGCACGGCGGGACGCTGAAGAACAACAAGGGCATCAACCTCCCCGGGGTGGCCCTGCGCGCCGAGGCGTTGACGCCCAAGGACAGGGAAGATCTGGTCTTCGGGCTCAAGGCCGGCGTCGACATGGTGGCCCTGTCCTTCGTGCGCACGCCGCAGGACATCGAGCTGTGCCGCCAGGCGATGCAGGAGGCGGGCAGGGTGGTGCCGATCATCGCCAAGCTGGAGAAGCCCGAGGCGATCGCCCGCCTCGACGCGATCCTCGACCAGACGGACGGGGTGATGGTGGCGCGTGGTGATCTGGGCGTGGAGATCCCTCCCGAGGAGGTCCCGGCGATCCAGAAGGACATCATCCGCCGGGCCAACGCGCGCGGCCTGCCGGTCATCGTCGCCACGCAGATGCTCAACTCGATGATCGAGCACCCGCGGCCGACGCGCGCCGAGGCGAGCGACGTGGCCAACGCCATCTTCGACAACACCGACGCGGTGATGCTGTCGGGCGAGTCGGCGTCGGGGCGCTACCCGATCGAGTCGGTGGAGATGATGAGCCGCATCGTCGAGGCGGCCGAGTCGGCGATGCGCCAGTCCTTCCCGCGCCTCGGCTCGGGAGAGGCGATGCGGCTGCCCGCCGAGTTCCCGGACGTCACCTGCGGGGTGGCCTGCCGGGCGGCCCGGGAGGCGGGCGCGGCGTTGATCGTCGCCTTCACGCTCACCGGCACCACCGCGCGGCTCCTGTCACGCTACCGGCCGCAGGTGCCGATCATCGCCTTCTCCCCCAACCAGGAGGTCCGCCGGCGCCTCTCGCTCCTGTGGGGGGT
>JBFMHF010000180.1:0-12870 GCA_040752975.1 Myxococcota bacterium | reverse complement strand
CGCGAAGGCGTCCCACTACGTGCTGCTGGAGGTGGAGGCCGCGAAGGAGGGCGCGCTCGACGCGTGGCTGGGTGGGCTGTTCGAGCGCGGACTGGTGAAAGACGGGACGCTCGCCGCGGCGCGGGGACGGAGGCCGGTGTCGCGAGGCGGGGGGCCGGTGAAGGCTTCGCCTGCTGCTTCTGTTGCTCATACGTGCGCCCGCCCTGGAATGCGATGGCGCCCGCCACCAGCGTGGAGACCGCCGCGACGACGACCAGCTTGGTGGCGCCCGCCGCCGCTGCGCCTCCCAGTCCCGCCGCACCGCCCGCGCCGGCCAGGCCGCTCGCACCCGCGCTGCCCGCGCCAGCGCCCCCACCGCCCGCGCCAGCGCCCGCACCGCCCGCGCCAGCGCTCGCACCGCCTGCCGATGAGCTGCCCGCCACCGAGCTGCCACCGGTGGAGGCGCCGCCGTCACCGGGCAGGCCGGCGTCACCCGGTCCGCCGCCGTCACCTGGTCCGCCGCCGTCACCCGGTCCGCCGCCGTCACCCGGTCCGCCGCCGTCACCTGGTCCGCCGCCGTCACCTGGTCCGCCGCCGTCACCTGGTCCGCCCGAGCCACCTCCAGGCGGTGTCCCGAAGAGCGGGCCGAGGGCGCCCTGCAGGGCGATCAACTGCTTCGTGGAGGGCTCGTCGAGAACGGCGCTTTCCGCGAAGGCGCGCCAGCCCTCGGGGCCGCCTTCCTCCAGCCACGGGCGAAGGGTGTCGCTCACGCGAGCACCTCCTTCCGGTGCTGGGCGATCAATGTCTCCATGATTTTTCGCGCAGCGTACAGCCGCGCGTAGGCCGTCTGCAGCGGCACTCCCACCGCCGCGGCGACCTCATGCATCGACACCTGCTCGAGCTCGAAGAGGACGAAGACGGTGCGCTTGTCCTCATCGAGCTGATCCAGCATGCGGTCCAGCAGCGTGCGGGCCTGCCGCTGGGCGATCTCCCGCACCGCCGTCTCGCCGCTGTTGGCGCGCTCGGGGCTCTCGTCCACCAGGCGCTCCCGCCGGACGTGGGCGCGCTTGCGGTAGTCGGACGCCACCTTGAGGCAGATGCCGTACACCCACGTCTTCAGCGCCGCGCCGCCGGTGAAGTCGCCCAGCCGGCGGTGGATGACGACGAAGACCTCCTGGGCCACGTCGGGCACGTCGGCTTCGCGCACGCCGAGCCGCCGCAGCGAGCGCCACACCAGCGACGCGTGCGCTTCGTACACCGCCGCGAAGGAGGGTGGCCTGGCCGTCGCTGAAGGCGTCGCCGCCTCGGGCATGCGCGGCTTTTCACACGGGAGGCTGCCGCCTGGCCAGTGTCGTGCGAACGAGCGCGTGGCCGGAGAAGCGACCCGACGGGACATAGGTGCGGACGGTGGACATGGTCGCTCCCTCACGTGAGGCGGGGGACGGCGTCAGCTCTCCGGCGGCGCGGGGAGGGCGGGCGTCACCCGGGCCTCCGCAGGCGAGGCCTTTGCGTCCTTCGGGCGGACCTGCCTGGGGTCGAACGCGGAGAGATCCGTCTTGAGGAGGAAGCCCACGCTGCCTCCCACCTCGTCACCCTGGCCGGCGTAGCTGAGCAGCACCAGGTTGGCGCCGGCGGACCAGGCGAGCGTCTTCGCGGCCTCGATGGCGTCGGCGCGGCTCATCGTTCCCGAGGCGAAGCACGGCCAATAGGTGGGCACCGCCGCCCAGATCAGCAGCGTCACCGCCATCAGGGGCTGCTGCGGGTAGCACAGGCCCTTGCGCCAGCCGTCCTTGTAGTCGGGGAAGAAGCCGCCCTTCGTGCCGATGGCGAACTTGCCCACCAGCTCGTACGGCGCGCCGTTCTCCACGGTGATGGTGCCGTCCTTCACGTCCACGCCGACGGGCAGCGTGTCCACCAGCACCTTCACCTCGGGGCGTGACGACTGCGGCGCCTCACTCAGCTTGTCGAAGCCGTCGAGCACCGACTTGTCCCGCGCGGGATCCGCCTCGCCGAAGGCGGTGTAGCTGGTGGGGCGCGGCGTGAGGGCCGCGCAGCCGGTGGACAGCGTTCCGAAGATCGACACGAGGACGACGAGGGCGAGGTGACGCATGAGCTGCTCTCCAGGGCGAGGGACGGCGACATGCCGCCCGTTCGCCCGCGTGAATGGAGAGGCCCTCGCCCAATTTTGAACGGGTGGCGAAGCCCCGGAGAAACCACGTGCTGTCGGGAAGTTGTGCTACTTGAGCCCGCGCTTGGCCTTGGCCGCGGACAGCAGCCGCTGCGCCTCCTCGAGCGCGTCGGTGGCCTTCTGCATGGCGGCCTCTGCCGGGTCGAGCTGCCCCGAGAGGGCCGGGTTCGCCGCCACACGCTCCTGCGTGCGCTCGAGCGCCTCGTAGGCGACGTCGTACGCCTTGAGCGCCTTCTCCACGCCCGCTTCGAGCTTCGCCAACTCGAGGTCGGTCAAGGCGAAGTCCACCGGGTCGTCGTCGGGCCGTGGCCTGGAGATCACCTTCTTCACCGTCGACCAACCCTCCTTGGTGACGGCCACGGTGTACTTGCCCTTCGACGACAGCCAGACCTCGAGGGGCGTGACGCCGGCGGGCTTGCCGTCCACGGTGACTTCGGCGCCGGTCGGCTTCGAGGTGATCATCACCTTGACCGAGGGCGTCAGCTTCACGTCGAGCTTCTGCTCCCCCTTCTTCACCTTGAGCTTCTTGCTGAAGGTGTCGTGGGCCGGCAGCGAGACCGCCACCTCGATGTTGCCCGGCGGGGCGAGCACGTCGCCGGGCGTGGCCGCGAGGGCCAGCGTGCCATTCACCGTGACAGAGGCGTCGGGCGGATCCGACGTGACGTGGAGGACGACGGCGGGCTTGAGGGTGAAGGCGACGGTGACCGTCTCACCGGACGCCGGCTCCAGCTCCTTCGTCTCGGGGAAGAAGCCCTGCTTCGAGACCTTCAGCACCTGCTTGAGGCCCGAGGCGACGGACACCTTCGCGGGCGAGGTGCCAACGGGCTGGTCGTCGAGGAAGATGTCCGCCCCGGCGGGCCTGGTGGTGACGTCTGCGAAGGCGTCGAGGGCGCCGCCTCCGCCTCCATCCGTGTCGCCGCCGTCGCTGGCGCCCGTGCCTCCGTCGTTGGCGCCGCCGTCCGTGGAAGCGCCTCCGTCAGCCGGCCCGCCGTCCATCGCGCCTGCGTCGGGCACGGCGGCGTCGCCCGCGTCGGGGGGCGGCGCCTTCTTCACCGGTGGAGGCGGCGGGGGCGGGGGAGGCGGTGCTTCCTCCGGGCAGGCGGCGAGGACGAGCAGGCAGACGACTCCAAGGACGGGAATCGAGGCGCGCATGGGACCTCGCACTCTAGCCGTCCGGGGGCGGAGTCCACGCGACTTCGTGCGCCGCTCCGCGCTATGAGCCGGTCGACGTGAACGAGCCCTTCGGCAACACGCTCGGCCTCAAGCCGTCCGAGCTCAAGCACCTGCGCAACACCTTCCGGCGGCGCGTCTCCACCCACGAGATCGTCAGCCCGGAGCTGGCGCGCCACCTCACCGAGTTCTCCCGCGAGACGAACCGGCAGGTGGGCGTACTGCTCAGCCGGAAGGGAGAGGTCGAGCACGTCATCGTCGGCAACGCCCACCAGCTCGAGCTGCCCGACATCGGCCGCGCCCGCGCCGGCCAGGTGCGCCTGCGTGGCCTGCGCCTCGTGCACACCCACCTCAAGAGCGAGCCGCTCACCCGCGACGACCTGACCGACCTGGCGCTCTTGCGCCTCGATCTCGTCGCCGCCGTGGGCGTGCAGGGAGACGGCCTGCCCGGCGTGCTGCACTGGGCGCACCTCTTACCGGAGAACGCGGGCGGCGAGCTCTGGCGCACCGAGACCATCCGCGACGTGCACGAGCAGCCCGACTTCGCCGCCACGGTGGAGGCCCTGGAAGACGAGCTGGCCCAGCAGTCGCAGGTGCGGCGCGTGTCGGGGAAGGAGCGCGCGGTGCTGGTGGCCGTGTGCCTCGACGGGCGGAGGGCCGACAGCGAGGCGTCGTTGCTCGAGATGAAGGAGCTCGCCCGCACCGCCGGGGTGGAGGTGGTGGACGCGCTGCTGCAGGTGCGCCGCTCGGCCGATCCGAAGTACCTCATCGGCCGCGGCAAGCTGGACGAGCTCAACCTGCGCGCCATGCAGCAGCTCGCCGAGGTCCTCATCTTCGACCAGGACCTCTCTCCCAGCCAGGCGCGCCACATCGGCGAGGCCACCAGCATGAAGGTGCTCGATCGCACCCAGCTGATCCTCGACATCTTTGCGCAGCGCGCGCAGTCCGGCGAAGGCAAGCTGCAGGTCGAGCTCGCTCAGCTCAAGTACCTCATGCCGCGGCTGGTGCAGGCCGATTCGTCGCTGTCCCGGCTCTCCGGCGGCGGCGGCGTGGGAGGCCGCGGGCCCGGCGAGACCAAGCTGGAGCTCGATCGCCGGCGCGTGCGCGATCGCATCGCCTTCCTCGAGAAGAAGATCGGCCAGCTCTCCACCGATCGCCGGGTGCGCCGCCGCCAGCGCAGCCGCCGCGAGCTGCCTGTCATCTCCATCGTCGGCTACACCAACGCCGGCAAGTCCACGCTCCTCAACGCGCTCACGAAGTCGGACGTCCTGGCGGAAGACAAGCTGTTCGCCACCCTGGATCCGACGAGCCGCCGCCTGCGCTTCCCGCGCGAGCACGAGGTGATCATCACCGACACGGTGGGCTTCATTCGCGACCTCCCGAAGGACCTCGTCGCCGCCTTCCGGGCCACGCTGGAGGAGCTGGAGGACGCTTCGCTGCTGCTGCACGTCATCGACGCGTCCGATCCGGCGCGCGACGCGCAGGTGGAGGCGGTCGAGAGCATCCTCGGCACGCTGGAGCTCTCGCAGCGCCCGCGCGTCATGGTGTGGAACAAGGCGGATCGGCTCGACGCCGCCGAGGTGGACGCCCTGGTGCGTGCGCGCGGCGGCGTGGCCATCAGCGCGAAGAGCCGCCTGGGCCTGCAGGAGCTGCTGCTCAAGTGCGAAGACACGCTCTTCGCCGAAGGCAGCCACACGCACGCCGAGGCGCTGCGGCTGACGCACTCTCCCGACGGGCAGGGCCCGGGCGAGGAGCTGGCCTGACTTCGCGCGCTTGGTGGCGTCTGCGTCGGAACGCCGCGGCTGCGCTGACAGTCCCGTGACGTACCCGGTGTTCTCTGTGTCCATATGGACATCGCCGTCGTCGTGAACTTGAGCGCGCGCAAGGGTTCGCAGGCCTTCGCCGCTCGCGCGCGGAAGACGCTCCCCAGGTCGCGCGTGGTGGCCACCTCGTCCCTCGAGGAGCTGCACCGCTTCGTCGACGAGACGGCCCGCAGCGCGCCGCCGAGGCTGGTGTTGTCCGGTGGTGGGGACGGCACGGCCATCGCGCTCCTCGACGCCCTGCGTGCGCGAGACGTCGCCTTCCCCGCCTTCGGGCTGTTGCCGCTCGGCACCGGGAATGGCTGGGCCATCTCCACGAAGGCGCCGAGGCCGCGCGTCGCCCTGGAGCAGGTCGCCTCCATGGTGGAGCAGGGCCTGCCCCATCCGCCCACCAGCGACTACTGGCTCGTCGAGGTCGAGGGCCGCTTGACGCCCTTCGCCGGCACCGGGTGGGACGCCGAGCTCTTGCACGACTACAAGCTGCAGCGCGCCGCGTTTCCAAAGCGCTTCGCGTGGCTGGCCGAGGGCTTCACCGGCTACATGGCCAGCATCTTCGGCCGCACCATCCCGAGGAACCTGGTGCGCAGAGATCGCCCCCAGGTGCGCCTCGTCAACCTGGGCGCGCCCGCGATGCGCGTGGACGCGGAAGGGCGCCTGCAGCCCGTGCCGGGCGGGGAGGCGGGCGCGGTGCTGTACGAAGGGCCGTACGGCGTGGCGGGCGCGGGTACCACCACCGATCTCGGCTTCGGCTTCAAGGGGCTCCACCTGGCCCGCCACCTCCCGGGCCGCATGCACGTGCGGGTGTACGCCGCCACCGCCGCGCAGGCGACGCTGCACCTGCCGAAGCTGTGGCGCGGCTTCCACCCGCTCCCCCACAGCCACGACTTCCTCCTCACCCACTGCCGCATGGACTTCGACCGCGAGGTGCCGGTGGAGGTGGGCGGGGACGTGGTGGGCCTGCGCTCCAGCGTGGAGTACCGCCTGGCTGAACACGTCGTGCCCGTCGTCGACTGGGCGCGCGCGGCGGCCATTCGCTGCTAAGACGGGCCCGGCATGTCCGGGGGCGGCGCCAGCGAAGGCAAAGGGCTGCTCGAGGCGCTCTTCCACGCGCACTCGGGCATCAAGCTCCTTCTCGACCCCACCGACGGGCGCATCGTCGACGCCAACTCCGCCGCGGTGGCCTTCTACGGCTACCCGCGCGAGGTGCTGCTCTCGATGCGCATCTCGCAGATCAACGTCATGCCGCCCGAGGCGATCGCCGTCGAGCTCGCCCGCGCCCGCGCCCGCGACGCCGACTACTTCGAGTTCCGCCACCGCCTCGCCGACGGGCGGATCCGCGACATGGCGGTCAACTCCAGCCCCGTGGTGCTGGAAGGCCGCACGCTCCTCTTCTCCATCCTCCACGACATCACCGATCGCGTGGAGGCCGAGCGCGCCCTGCGCAGCGCCCAGGCCTACCAGCGGGCCCTCTTCGACGGGACGCTGGACGCCATCGTGGTGGCCGGCCTCGACGGGCGGATCGTCGACGTCAACCCCCGCGCCGAGGCGCTGCTCGGGCGCGATCGCCTCGGCCTGTTGGGCCTGCAGCACGCGGAGCTGTTCCAGGAAGAGGACCGGCCGCGCGCTCGGGAGCGCTTCGAGAGCCGCGCGTCCTCGGCCCTCGCTGGCGACGTGTCGCTCTCGAACTACGTCGTGGAGCGCCCCGACGGCACGCGGATCCCCGTGGAGATCGCCGGCTCCCGCCTCACCCTCGGCGACGGGCAGCAGGTGATGCTGGGCGTCTTTCGAGACATCTCCGCCCGCACCCGGAGCGAGCAGGAGGTGCTGCGCCTCTCGCAGATCATCGAGCAGAGCCCGCTGGCCACCATGGTGACGGATCTCTCCGGCGCCATCACCTGGGTCAACGCGGCCTTCACCAACCTGACCGGCTACTCCTCCGCCGAGGTCCTGGGGAAGAACCCCCGGCTGCTCAGAAGCGGGGAGACGCCCGGTGACGTGTTCGCCCACATGTGGGCCACCATCACCGCGGGGCGCACCTGGCGCGGAGAGCTCGTCAACCGGAAGAAGAGCGGCGAGCTGTACCACGAGGCGATGGTCGTGGCGCCTCTCACCGACGCGGCCGGGCGGGCGACGCACTACGTCGCGGTGAAGGAGGACATCACCGAGCGGCGTCGGCTCGAGGAGGAGCTCCGGCGCGCGCAGCGGCTCGAGGCGGTGGGCCAGCTCGCCGGCGGCGTCGCGCACGACTTCAACAACCTGCTCGCCGTGCAGCAGATGAACCTGAGCCTGTTGATGCGCCGGGCCGACCTCTCCGAAGGGGCGCGGGAGCTGCTCCGCGAGCTGGAGCAGGGCACCCAGGTGGCCTCCGACGTCACCCGCCAGCTCCTCGCCTTCAGCCGGCGCCAGCGCCTCGAGAAGCGCGTGGTGTCGCTCGACGCGCTGGTGGCCGAGCTGATGCGGCTGCTGCAGCGCGTGGTGCCCGAGAACATCAAGCTCGAGCACGTGCGCGCGGCGGATCCGACGTGGGTGAACGTCGACGTGGGTGCGGCCGAGCAGACGGTGATGAACCTGGTGGTGAACGCGCGCGACGCGATGCCCGAGGGCGGGGTGTGCACCATCTCCACCGCGCTCACCGACAACGGCCGCTCCGTCACGTTGTCCATCAAGGACACGGGCCACGGCATCGACCCCCAGGCGCTGCCGCACATCTTCGAGCCCTTCTTCACCACCCGCCAGGGAGGGCGCGGCACGGGCCTGGGGCTCGCCACCGTGTACGGCCTGGTCACCCAGCACGGCGGCCTCATCGAGGTGGACAGCGCCCCGGGCGAAGGCGCCACCTTCCGCATCAAGCTGCCGGCCGCGCCGCCGCCGTCAGAGGAAGCGCCCGCCGTGGTGGTGCTGGGCTCGCACTTCAAGGACGAGCGCCGCCGGGTGCTGCTGGTGGAAGACAGCGAGGACGTCCGTCGCGCGGTGGGTCGCGTGCTGCAGGGCCTGGCCTGCGAGGTGCGCGAGGCCGGGAACGCCGCTGAGGCCCTGGCCCTGTGGGCGAAGGAGCGAGACTGGGTGGACGTGCTGCTCACTGACGTGGTGATGCCCGGAGCCCTCTCGGGCGTGCAGTTGGCCCGCCGGCTGCGCGTGGACAGGCCCGATCTCTTCGTCATCATCGCCAGCGGCTACAGCGGCGAACACACCCAGGACCTCGAGAGCGACTTCCACTTCATCGCCAAACCTTTCCGGGCAGATGAGCTGGGCCGGCTCCTGGCGACTGCGCCCGCGCGGCCCAGGACCTCGAGCCGCGGTTAGACTTTCACCCCAAGGAGATCGGATGAGACTGGTGAAGGTGGGACTCGCGGCGGTGAACACCACGGTGGGGGCCTTCGGCGCCAACGTCGCGCGCGCGGTGGGGCTTGCGAAGGAGATGGCCGCGGCCGACGTGACGGTGGCCGTCTTCCCCGAGCAGCTCGTGGGCGGCTACCCGCAGGAGGACCTGGTGCAGTGGCAGGCCTTCGTCGATCGCCAGTGGGCCGAGCTGCTCGACTTCGCAAAACAGACGGCGGACCTCTCCTTGGTGTCCGTGCTGGGCGTGTCGGTGGCGCACCACGGGCTGCGCTACAACTGCGCCGCGCTGGTGGCCGGGGGCAGGGTGCATGGCCTCGTGCCCAAGGAGAAGCTGCCCACCTACAACATCTTCTACGAAGGGCGCACCTTCAGCCGCGGCTACCCGGGCATGGATGAGGTGCACCGCGGCGTGCCGCTGGGCGATCAGATCTTCCAGCTGGACTTCGGCGTGGTGGGCGTGGAGGTGTGCGAGGACATCTGGAGCGCTGACGGGCCGATGCGCCGCCGCGCGTACTCCGGCGCCGAGCTCATCTGCAACGTGTCGGCCTCTCCCTTCCGCGTGGGCGTCGACGGGACCCGCCGGGAACTCATCTCCACTCGCGCGGGCGATCACCAGTGCACCGTGGCCTACGTCAACCAGGTGGGCGCCCAGGACGGCCTCGTCTTCGACGGCGGGGGCTTCCTCAACCAGAACGGGCGCATGGTGTGCGAGCTGCAGCGCTTCCAGCAGGGGTGGACGGCCGGCGTGGTCGATCTCGATCGCACCCTGCGCCTGCGCGCCGAGAACACCACCTGGCGCGACGACCGAAAGGCCTTCGCTTCCCGTGAGGCGAAGGTGCCGGTGCGCCAGGTGGACGTGAAGCTCGATCGCTCCCGGCTGGCCTTTCCCGCGCCGCCGCAGCGCAGCTTCTTCCTGCCCGGCCCAGGGCCCGCCCGGACGCCGAAGGAGCAGTACTGCGAGGACCTCCTCGACGCGCTCGCCCTGGGCATCGGCGACTACTACGAGAAGACGAAGGGCTTCCGCTGCCTCGGCATCGCGCTCTCCGGCGGGCGCGACTCCCTGCTGACGCTCCTCATCGCCCACCGCTACGCCGCGCGGGCGAAGGTGCCCATCGAGACCTTCTACATGCCCACCCGCTTCTCGTCGGAAGGCACGCGGGCCGCGGCGGAGCTGATCGCGAAGGAGCTGGGCGTGAAGTTCACCGTCGTCTCCATCGACGAGGCCTTCGAGCGCGAGGTGGAGGCGACCAAGGCCATGCTGGGCCCGGGCAAGGAGCTCACCCCCGTCACCCTGCAGAACATCCAGGCGCGGCTGCGCGCCCAGCGCATGTGGAACTGGGCCAACACCTCCGGCGGCCTCTTCCTGCAGACGGGGAACATGTCGGAAAAGGCGGTGGGCTACACCACCATCGGCGGCGATCTGATGGGCGCGCTCGCCGTCATCGCCAACCTGCCGAAGACGGTGGTGATGTACCTCCTCGACTACCTGAAGGAGAAGTACGGCTACCAGGGCATCGCCGCCGTCACCGCGCGGCCCGCCGGCCCCGAGCTGGCGCACAACCAGGTGGGCGAAGACGAGCTGATGCCCTTCCCCATCCTCGACGCGTGCTTCCACCTCTTCGCCGGAGAGAAGCTGGGCCCGGCCGAGGTGCTGGTGGCGATGAAGTCCCTCTTCCCCGAGGTGCCCGCGCCCGCGATGGAGGCGCACGTGAAGAAGTTCGTCCGCCTCTTCACGCAGAGCATCTACAAGTGGGTGCAGTCGCCCATCTCGCTGCACGTCGGCAACCTCGATCTCGACCGCGAGCGCGCGCTGCAGCTGCCGGTGGTGACGCAGACGGACTGGTGACGGGGGATGGTCGGCCGCTTCAGCGTGGCGAAGCTCGTGGGGGTGACGGTTGGCTGCGCGACCGTGGCGCTCGCGTGCTTCGCGCTGGCCGTCACCTTCGGGGAACAACCGCTCTCGTGGGCCGCGATCCGCACGCCGGGGAGCCCCGACGAGACCATCTTCTTCTCGCTGCGCCTGCCGCGGGTGGTGCTGGCCGCGCTGGTGGGCATGGCGCTCGCCTCGTCGGGCGCGGCGCTGCAATCGGTGCTGCGCAACCCGCTGGCCGATCCCTTCGTCCTCGGCGTCTCGGGGGGCGCGGCGCTGGGCGCCACCATCGCACTCGCTCTCGGGCTGTCCACCGTCGGCGTCTTCTCCCTGTCCGGTACGTCCGTCTTTGCGCTCGCCGGTGCGCTGTCCACCACCCTGCTGGTGCTGCTGGTGGGGCGCGTGGCCGGGGGCTCGACGCCGCACACCACGCTGCTGGCCGGCGTCATCTTCAACGCCTTCGCGCTGGCGGCCATCACCTTCATCAAGGCGCTGGTGGCGCCCGATCGCCTGGGGGAGATCCTCTTCTGGCTGGCCGGCGCGCTGGGGCACGAGACGTGGGGCACCCTGGGCGCCACGGCGGTGGTGGTGGCGGCCTGCGTCGCGGCCCTGGTGGCCTTCGCGCCTCGCTTGAATCTCCTCACGCTGGGCGACGAGGACGCGCAGAGCCTGGGCCTCGACGCGCGCAGAACGCGGCTGTGGCTCCTCGTCGTCACCTCGCTGGGCGTGGCGGCGGTGGTGTCGCTGTCCGGGCTGGTGGGCTTCGTGGGCCTGTTGGTGCCGCACCTCGCGCGCCTCGTCTTCGGCGCGGATCAACGCCTGGCGCTGCCGGCGAGCGCGCTGCTGGGCGCTGCCTTCCTCATGCTGGCCGACCTCGCGGCCCGGGTGCTCTTCCGCGTCTTCCAGACGGAGCCGCCGGTGGGCGTCATCACCGCGCTGTTGGGAGGACCGCTCTTCCTCGCGCTGATGGTGCGTTCCCGCAGGGCTTCCGCGCGGCGGAGCTGATCGTCACTCTCCGGGGTAGTGCGCCTCGAGGCACTCCGCGCACAGCGCGTGGCTGAACTTCGCCCCGGCGCGCTTCTCGAAGTACGACTCCACCTTCTCCCAGATCTGCTCCTGGTTGCGGATGCGCTTGCAGTGGATGCAGATGGGCAACATTCCCTGCAGCTCGTGCACGTGCTCGATGGTGGCCTCGAGCTCCTTCAGGCGGCTGGCCAGCGTGCGCTCGAGCTGGACGATGCGCTCCCCCGTGCGCAGGCGCGCCCGCAGTTCCTCTGGATCGATGGGCTTGGACACGAAGTCGTCGGCTCCGGCCGACAGCCCTTCCACCACGTCGGACTTGGCCGCGCGTGACGTCACCAGCAACACGTAGGTGTACGCCTCGGAGGGGTTCGCGCGGATCCGACGGCACACCTCGGGGCCGTCGAGGCCCGGCATGCTCCAGTCGATTACCACCAGCGCTGGCGCGTCCTCCGTCTTGAGCACGTTCCACGCGCTCAGCCCGTCGTCCACGCTCACCACGTCGTAGCCGAAGCGGGTGATGTGCGACTCGAGCAGGCGCCGGGTGACGCGCTCGTCGTCGGCCAGCAGCACCCGCGGGCGCGGCGCGATCTGTTGAGCCACCTCTGCCATCACCTTCACCGTCCAGCAAAGAGCAGGCCGACCCGTCTTTCACCAGGGCGGCGCGAGTATTTCCCTGCGCAGCAGCCCGCGCAATGTGGAGAAGACTGTCCGTGAAGTCGCGGCGTTGCGGCTGGTATGGCGCTGGCTTTGTGCGTCAATCATGATCTGCCCGACCTGCCTCGCTCTCTCGCCCACCTCGACCTACTTCTGTGTCGGGTGCGGAGATCGCCTCGTCGAGCGCACCGAGGAGCTGCGGCGCGACGCGCTCGGCAAAGTCCGCTGGGTTCTTCGGGAAACGTACCGATGGCCTGGGGAGCTGATCAGCGATGCGGGCCGACACGCCCTCCGCCAGCATTACCAGCAGCAGGAGGCGCTCCTCCTCACCCTGAAGTCGCGGCCGACCCAGCCGGCGCCCATGCAGCCAGCGAGGAAGGCGGAGGTCGACGCTGCCCCGGAGATGCCCAGCGCGTCCGCCCCCTTGTCGCTGAAGCACCCGGTTGAAGCACCCCGGCCGACAGCAGCTGCGGTGCCTGAAGCGGTCGAGCCCCGGGTCGCGCCGGTCCCACCTGTCACGCAAGACGTACCGCCTGAGGGCCCGGTGCACGGTCCACCGCGGCCCACGGTCTGGCAGCGCACCTTGAGGCCCTTCCTCGGGGAGAGTGTCGGCTGGTTCCTCGGCGCCTTCCTCATCCTCGCCGGGACGCTGTACTTCGTCGCCGACGCCTGGGGCGGGATGTCCTCGACGCTCCGCGCCTTCACCGTCTTCGGCTTCGCGGCAGGGTGGACGCTCGTCTTCGCGGCGTGGGCGCGCTTTCTGGCTCGCCGCCCGGTGACGGAGCCCGCCGCCCGCTCGCTGTGGCGGATTGCCGGGGTGGTGGCGC
>JBFMHF010000179.1:0-12908 GCA_040752975.1 Myxococcota bacterium | reverse complement strand
GTGACTGCTGCCGGCGAGGCGGCCCCTTCTCTCCCAGCGGGAGAGAAGGCGGGGGATGAGAGGGAGAAAAGAAAGGCAATGCAGGCAGACGAGCACGGCAGATGAAGGGGACGCAGGCCGTCCGCCGGAGGACAACCACCCCAACGCAGGCCGTCCGCCGGAGGACAACAAACCCATCGCCGTGACAACCGGCCCCACGGCCGTCCGCCGGAGGACACCCCACCTCACGCCGGCAGGACAGTGGGCTTGTCCGGGGGAATGGCCTGCACCACCACCCGCATGCCGCTCTTCGCCAACCCGGCGAGCGCGGAGCGGTCGACGGCATCGAGGAAGACGGAGCGGGTCAACTCCTCGCGGCCCGGCCCCGCGTGCAGGTTGCCGACATTCAGCACGCCGTCGGGCAGGCCCGCCTCGCGCGCCGCCGCTGCCGCCTGCACGTCGCGGAAGAGCACCAGCGTGCGCACCTTGTCCGTGGCCAGCCCGCGGTAGTCCACGCCCTTCACCGTCGTGGTCACCACCTCGATGTCGGGCGGCACCGCCAGCCGAAACGCCACCTGGGCCAGCGAGTCCTGCGCGGTGGCGTCGTCAGCGATGACGACGCGCTGCACGCCCAGGTGGGGCAGCCACGCCTCCACCACCTGCCCGTGAATCAAGCGCGAGTCGATGCGGCTGAGGACAATCACGACTTCCGACTCCCTGCCCCCCACCGGCCCCTCATTCTGACCGGGTTAACGCACTGCGCACCTGATTTGTTTCGTCGCTTTCAGTGCCGCCACCCTCACGCGCGCGCCCGGCGAGCCTGGCTGATGGTCTCGGCAAGCGCCCGTGACAACTCGTGGCGCCCGTCCTCGATGCGTTGGGCGACGGCGCGCGCCTTGCCGGTGGCCCCCACGGACAGGCAGCGGGCCAGCAGCTTCTCCTGGTTGGGCCACGCGGACGGGAAGGGGAAGCGCAAGGCCGCCCCCCGTTGCTCCGCCAGCCGCCAGAGGGCCTCGAAGTCGTCGCCCGTCGCGGAGAGGAGGAGGGCCGTCTCCACGCTCTCCAGCACCAACCGCTCCGCCGCCAGCCCGGGCTGCGTCCAGTCGTGCGCGAAGGACGCCTCCAGCAGCGGCTGCGCTTCCTCCCGCCGTCCTGCCTCCACCAGGCACAGCGCCTCGCGCGCCCGCGCCACCACCGCGGCCGGCCCGGCCCTCCGCGCCGCCAACTGGGAGAAGAGTCGCGCGGCGCGGGCAGGCGCCGACCGCCAGAAGAGAAAGGCGCAGGCCTCGAGGTCCTCGTCCGACAGGGCCGCGCCGTCGTCGCCCTCGCCCAGCGACCCAGCCAGGCGCACCTCTTCCCGCGACACCTCGTCCAGCGCGCGCTCCACGGCCTCGCGCAGGGGGCTGACGCCTTCCATGGGCGCGCCCAGCGCCGCGGCCCGGTCCAGCAGCGACAGGCACTCGCGGCACGCCGCAGGCAACTCGTCCACCATCACCTCGGTGGCGTCCCGGAAGCGCACATACGCCAGCAGCGCCAACCACGAGGCCCTGGGCTCGGGCGCCGCTGCCAGGGAGGTGTCTGGACTCGGCCGCGCAGCGCCGTCGAGCACGTCGCGCAGGAGCGTCTGCGCCGAGGCCCAGTCCTCGTCGCGCAGGTAGCCCAGCAGGCGCGCGTCGCGCTCCCCCGGCAGGCCCCACGGAGGGTTGAGCAGCCGCTGTGTCGCGTTTCCCATGGTCCTTGCACCCTGCGCCACCGCGGCCGCCGCGCAACCGCGAGGCTAGTCCTTCGGCCAGTTGGACATGCCGCCCAGGTTCTCCACCTTCACCCAGCCCTTCTCCAACAGCAGCGCCCGCGCCTTCCGGCTGCGCATGCCCGAGCGGCAATACACCACCACCGGGCGCTCCTTCGGGCCCACCTCCTCGAGGCGCGCCTCCAGGGTGTCCACGGGCAGGTTGACGGCCCCGTCGAGGTGCCCCGCGGCGAACTCCTCCGGGCTGCGCACGTCCAACAGCAGCGCTCCGCCCTGCACCAGCTTCTTCGCCTCGGTGCCCGACACCGTCGAGCAGCCCAGGCCGGCCCACAACAGCAGCACTCCCGCGACGCGAAGGGCTTTCCTCACCGACACCTCCCACTGCGTGGAAGCTACCACCGGGCAAACCCGGCGACGTCTGGTACACTTCCTTCAGCGGGGGAGGATTCGTGCAGGCAGAACGGAAGGGTGAGTCGTGAGCGCGGCGGCGGGAGCAGAGGTCGAGCTCACGGCCGATCAGCAGGCCGAGCTGGACGCTGCGACAGAAGTGGCGGCCCTCGTCCGCCGCGTGCTGGATGGGGCGCGCACCTTCCCGCCCGGCCACAAGACGCTGGTGGGCTACTACGCGACGCTGCACGAGCGGCTGACGGCGCTCCTCAACGGCCCGCTGGACCTCGACGAGCTGTCGCTGGGCGTCACGCCCCTGGGCTTCAAGCTGTTCGGCCGGGTGATGAACCCCGCCGAGAGCCTCGGCGACTCCTTCACCCACGCCCTCTTCCTCGATGGCGTGCACCAGCTCGTCTTCAGCAAGGGCCTCACCGCCTCGGACCTCGAGACCCTCATCGCCATCTGGCGTGCCACGCTGGACGGCAAGCTGGGCGACACCCACACCTTCTGCACCCGCTTCTGGGAAGCGGACCTCCAGACGGTGCACGTGCTGGCAGTGGAGACCTTCTCGGAAGGCGCCACCAGCGAAGGGAAACAGAAGAGCGAGCTGCAGGTGGTGGTGGACACGCTGTCTTCGGGCGGTGGCGGGTACGGCGGCAGCACCTCGTCCATCGCCGGCACCTCGGGCATCTACAGCGGCAGCGTCAGCCGCGTGTCCCGCATCACCCGCAACGACCTCGAGCAACTGCGCGCCCAGGGCATGCCGGACCTGACGGACCAGGACCTCGCCCGCTTCGACGCCACGGAGCGCGCGCGCGTCGAGTCCTTGAGCCCCGCCGAGCTGACGAAGCTGGCGGAAGACCTCGCCGCCCGCACCGCGCAGCAGATTGAGCGCGCCACCGACGCCCTCTTCCAGTCCGGCATCCGCGCCTCGCCCGAGGAGCTGCTCAACCTGCGCCGCGCCTTCTCGCTGGTGTTGAGCGCGATGGTGAAGGCGGGCCTCCTCGCCCGCATGCGCGAGGTGCTGACGCGGCGGGTGGTGGCGGCGCGCGAAGGCGACGTCAACGACATGGCGGCGCGCTTCGAGGTGCTGGGGCAGTTGATGGGCAGCCTGGTGGCGCCGGTGGTGCTGGAGCCCCTGGTGGCCGCGCTGGACGACGAGGCGCAGGCCCCGCACGCGCTGGCTGTCTTGCGCTTCCTCCCGGGCGGCGCGTCGTCGGTGCTGCTGTCGTGGCTGTCCTTGCCTGAGAAGCCGGCCGCCCGGCGCGCCCTGTCCGACGCCATCGTCGCGCACGCCCCCTCGGCGGAGGAGCTCAAGGAGAGGATGGGCTGGGCCGACGAGGAGACGGCGCTGGAGCTCTTGCACATCGCCAACGCGCTGGGCGTCGAGGCGTCGTGGCCGGTGCGGAAGGTCGGCCTCGCCCACCCGTCGCCCGCGGTGCGCCGCGCCGCCGTGTCCAACCTGCCGAAGGAGCTGGTGCTGGCCCACAAGGCTGAGCTGGCGCCGCTGTTGGCCTCGCCGGACCCGGACATCCGCGGGCCGCTGTTCGCGCCCTTCATCGCGGCGAAGGAGCCGACGGCCGCGCCGGCCCTGGGCACCCTCTTGCGGCGGGTGAAGGTGGACGACGCGGAGCGCCGCCGGGTCATCGTCGCGCTGGGCACTCTGGGCGGGAGCGAGGCCTGCGGGGTGCTGCGCAGTGAACTCACCCAGGCGAAGGACGAGGAGCTCAAGCTGGCGTGCATCAACGCGCTGGCGCACGCGGGCGACGAGAAGGCGCGGCCCCTCCTGGAAGAGGCGGCCGGCAAGCTGCTGGGAGGCGGCGAGGTGAAGAAGGCGGCTCAGGCGGCGCTGAAGCGGCTCGACTTCCTCAAGAAGGCGGGAGGCGGGGCGAGATGAGCGAAGAGCTGCTCAAGCTGGGCGAAGACGACGTCGACGTGTCGATGCGCTTCGCGCGCGGCTTCCTGACGAAGGTGGCCCGGTGCCTCAAGACGTCCACCATGCACCGCATGGACAACGCCGCGATGCAGGCGCCGCTGCACGCGCTGCATGAGGCGGTGCGGAGCGGAATGGAGGAGTCGCCGCAGCTGGTGCTGCAGATGCTCGACGACAACTTCTTCCTCAACCGCGAAATCATCAAGCTGGACTTCACCTCGTATGAGGCGGGCCACATGCTGACGGGCCTGTTGGCGCGCATCGGGGCTCAGGAGATTGCCTTCACCGGGCCGCTCACCATGGAGGACCTCCGGGCCTTCGTCGGCGCGTACCAGATGTTCTCGGCCTCGCCCAACCCGACGGCGATGCTGGCGCAGAAGTTCGCCCACGTGACGGTGCGGGCGATTCCCCAGGCGGAGCTCGAGCGGCTCAAGCCGAAGGTGGACGCGCGGCAGAACGTGGTGCGCTCGTATGCCAACCTGGCGTTGGTGATTGGGCAGCAGCTCGAGCAGATGCGCGCGCAGCGGCAGGTGCGGCTGGCGAAGGTGCGTCGGGCCATTCACGAGATTCACGACGCCAGCGCGGGCTTCGAGTCGCTGCTGCTGGGGTTGACGAGGCTGGACGCCTTCACCGGGCAGGTGCGGTTTCACCTCGCGGCCGTGACGGCGATGGCGGTGATGATGGCGCGGCGGCTCAAGCTGCCCCGCGCGAAGCTGGCCGACGCGTGCATGTCGGCGGCCTTTCACGACATCGGGCTGGATGAAATCGCACCGCCCAAGGCGGAGGTGGTGACGCCGGACGAACTGGAGGAGCTCGAGCGCGTGCCGCTGAAGACGATTCTGCGGCTGGCCGAGGGCGCGCTGGGGGGAGACGCGCTGGAGCGAATCGCCGTGGCGTGGGAGCACGGCCAGCGCGCCACCGCGGGGAACGTCGGCTTCGCGCAGTTGGTGGCCGTGCCGTGCGTGTTCGACCGGTTGACCCGGCCTGCGCCGCCGCGCCGGGTGACGCTGCCCGACGAGGCGCTGCGGTTGATTTTGAGCCAGGCGGGCACGCGCTTCGACGCGCGGGTGGTGCGGCTGTTCGTCTCGGTGGTGGGGATGTTTCCGGTGGGGACGGCGGTGCGGCTCAACTCCGGGGAATTGGGGTACGTGGTGGAGGCGCCGAAGGACGTGGCGAACTTCGCCCGGCCGAAGGTGCAGGTGGTGAAGGGGGCCGGCGGGCCCGCGAATTATGTGTTGGATTTGGGGCAGCCCGGGGAGGCGCGGTTCATCACGGGGAGCGTCGACCCGGTCGAGCTCCAGGGCGTGAATGTGATGGAGTTTTTGTTGGGGTGAGGGCCCTCGTCGGCGGGCGGCCTCGTGGGTGGGTTTGTCCTCCGGCGGACGGCCTGCGTCCCCTTCATCTGCCGTGCTCGTCTGCCTTCATTGCCTTTCTTTTCTCCCTCTCATCCCCCGCCTTCTCTCCCGCTGGGAGAGAAGGGGCCGCCTCGCCGGCAGCAGTCACCGCTCTGCCTCCGTCCACAGCCCTTGCCGGCTTGAAGCCTCCTCCTCCCACCTCTCCTCCACGGCGCAGTC
Source organism: Myxococcota bacterium (assembly GCA_040752975.1). GTDB lineage: Bacteria > Myxococcota > Myxococcia > Myxococcales > Myxococcaceae > JADLDB01. The sequence continues at coordinate 7,285 of JBFMHF010000179.1, read as the reverse complement.
GCGCCGCACTCACGGGCGGGGACGCAGCGCACTGGACAGACTTCGCAACCGGGTGAGTGCCCGCAGCCCACCCCACGGCCACCGTTGGGTGTGACTCCACGCGCCGCGCTTGCCTGAAGGTGGATGGGCCAACGGTGTGGCGGAAGCGGGAGTTCGCGCCGCAGGCCCATCACGGCGTGGGCAACACCCGCTGCAACGTCGCCACCGCCTCCTCCAACCGCCACGGCTTCACCAACACCGCGTTGATGCCAAGCCGCTGAAGCTCTGCCGAGTCGAGACTCCCCACCAGACCCGACGAGACGATGACGGGCACCGTCGGACGCACCGCGCGCACCGACTTCGTAAACTCCTCCCCGCTCATCTGCGGCATCGACAGGTCCGTCAACACCGCGTCGTACCCCGACGGCGTCGCCTTGAACGCCTCGAGCGCGTCGCGTGGGTCATCGAATACGGACGTGCGGTAGCCCAGCGTCTCCAACAACCGCGCGCTCACGCGCGCCATGCCAGGGTGGTCGTCCACCAGCATCAGGTGCTGACCCGCGCCGGGGCGGTCGACATCCTCCTCCAGCAGCGGGAGGTACACGTGGAAGGCGCTCCCCTGGCCCGGCGCGCTCTCCACCAGCACCGCACCGTCATGCCCCGAGACGATGGACTGCACCACCGCCAGGCCAAGCCCCGTGCCCTGCCCGTCCGCCCGCCTGGTGAAGAACGGCTCGAAGATGCGCTTCCTCGTCGCTTCATCCATGCCCTGCCCGGTGTCCACCACCGAGAGACGCGCCCAGCGGCCGGCCTGCAACGGCGGGTGCGCTGCCGCAAACGCGTAGTCCACGTCCACCACCTCGAGGCGCACCGTCAACGTGCCCCCACCCGCCATCGCCTGCAGCGCGTTGCTGCCGAGGTTCGTCAACACCTGGTGCAACTGCCCCGAGTCCCCCAGCACCCTCACCGGCCGCATCGGCACCTCGGCGCGAAAGGTCACCTTCGGCGCCGTCGGTTCGAGCAACTTCAACGTCTCGCGGACCAGCGGCGCCACGTCCAATGAGCGACGCTCGACCGGGCCCCGCCGGCCGAAGGTGAGCAACTGCTGCGCCAGCTCCCGGCCACGCGAGGTGGCCTGCAGAATGGCCTGCGACACCTCCGCCGGCCGCCCGGGTACGTCGGCGAGGCGCTGCGCGTGCGCCGCCACCACCGTGAGGAGGTTGTTGAAGTCGTGCGCGATGTGCGAGGCCACCCGGCCCAGCGCCTCCGACTTCTGCGCCTCCGCCAGCCGCCCTTCCATCTGCCGCTGCAGCGTCTCGGCTTCTCGCTGCTGGGTGACGTCGCGCGCCACCGCCGCCAGCCTCTGCACCCGGCCCTGCTCGTCCAGCAAGGGCACGATGGCGGTGTTGAACCACTTGACGCCCGTGGGCAACTCGAGGCTGTGCTCGTAGATGATGGGCGCCCGCGCACGGATGCACTGCGCGTAGCGCTCCTTCAGCTTGTCCGCCGAGCCCTGCGCCAGCACCTCGTGCGCCTGGCGACCGATGACCTCGTCGCGCCGCAGCCCCGTGACGGCCTCCGTGGCCGCGTTGATGTCCTCGCAGAAGACGCTGCCGTCCAACGCCACCCGGTAGAGGATGATGCAGTCGTTGCTGAACTGGAAGATGTCGCGGAAGCGGCGCTCGGACTGCAGCAGCGCCGACTCCACCCGGCTGCGCTGCGCCGCCTCCAGCGCCAGCGACACCACGTCAGCCAACGCCCCGGCGAAGGCCTCCTCGCCCGCGTGCCACCGCCGCGGAGGCCCCGCGTGCTCGAGGCACAGCACGCCCACCAGGTCGCCCCGCAGCCGCACCACCACGTCGAGGGTGGACGTGATGCCTTCGGGCTCGAAGTACGAGGCCCGCAGCACGCGCATGGACGGGTGGTGACGCGCGTCCTCCACCGCCAGCAACCGGTCCTTCGCCAGCGCGTCGAAGTAGCCGCGGTGCTCTGCGACGGCCAGCTTGTGGCCCGTCTGGTGCGCCTTCGTGCGCGCGTCGAAGCCGTCCGCCATCACCAGGGAGGCGCGCGCGTCGTCGAGGAGCCACACGCTGCAGCGCGCCACGGCCAGCCCGCGCACGCCGGCCTCGGTGACTTCCTTCAGAGCTCCTTCCAGGTCGTCGCCCCGAAAGCGCGGACTGCGCGTCAGCGCCACCAGCTCGGCGGTGGACTCCCGAAGGCGGCGCTCCCCCGCGGCCTGCGCTTCCCGGCGGGCCCTGTCGCGCTCGAGCCGTACCAGCGCCGCCGGGAAGCCCGCGAGCTGCGGGCGGAACACCCAGTCGTCGGCCCCCTCGGCAAGAAAACGGGTGACGTCCGCTTCCTGCTCGAGGCCCGCCAGCGCCACGAGCGGCGTGTCGGAGCGCCGGGCTTCCCGAAGCAGCGCCACCCACGCGTGGGCCGGCGCCGACGTCGCATCGAGGTTGACCAACACGCAGCACAGCGGCGGCAGCGACGGGAGACGCCCCCGCGCGTCTTCGAGGCCGGCAGCGCGGTGCACCGTCACGTCCCGCGACGCCCGCGCGAGCGCGTCCCGCGCGCCTCTCGCGTCGTCGTCACTGCCACCGATGAGCAGCAGGTGTTCCGACATGCATCCCCCGCCAGGAAGCGTCAGCGTAGATCGCCAACCCAGCCGGCCATAGCACCCAGGTGACTTGGGCTTCAGGGAGGGGCGTCCAGCAGCCGCGCGACGTCGGGCGAGCCGGCCAGCCGCTGGGCCACCGCGGACAGCAACTGCTTGCGCGAGGTGTCCCGCTTCTCCTCCGTCAGCGCGCGCGCGAGGTCGAGAATCCCCGCCACCCCGTTGGGCCCGCTGGTGCCGACCGCCAGCCGGTAGACGGCGCCGGACAGCGTGTCGCCCGCGGCCACCACCCGCAGCCGCCGCACGCCGTCGGCGCCCGGCTTCACCTCGAAGACCAGGGGGCTGCCCTGCACCATGACGCCAGGGGCGGCCTGCGAGCGCCCCGCGCGCTTCGCTGCCCACGCGTCGAGGGCGACGCCGTCCGTCACCAGCAGCGCGCCGCGCTCGGGAGGCACCACCGCCACCACCACCGCCTCGGACGAGGAGGCGGGCGCCTCCACGCGGAACCAGTCCACGCCCGACAGGGGCGCGTCGGGGCGCAGCGCGGACAGCTCGTCGACGTCGTCGAAGCGGGCGCCGGCCCAGGCCTCCACCGCCTTCGTCATCGGCAGCGGCTGCGCGCTCTGCGGTGTGTCGTTGGGCTCGGCCTCCAGCACGCCGGGCGCCATCGCCTCCACGCGCAGCGTGTAGGGCACCAGCGCCTTCTCGCGGCTGGGCCGGTTGGGCTCGGCGGCGAAGGGCTTCTCTTCCACTCGCAGGTAGAGCTCTCCGGGAGTGGAGACCAGGCCGTCGACGCGCTCGCCTCCGCCCGGCCCCACGTCGTCGAGGAAGACGCGGCGCTTGAGCTTCTCGCCGTCGTCCGTCTTCTCCACCTGCAGCACCTCGAGGGTGAGGTTCAGGTCGGGCACGCCTTCCAGCGTCACGCGCAGGGGCCCACCGGGCACCTGCGTGAGGAAGAGGTCGCGGTCATTCGCGTTGGCGGCGGCCGAGCCGATGGCGCCCTTCACGTCGGCGCCCAGCGCGAAGGGCGTGGCCTGCGCGGGCAGCTCGTTGGGCTCGACCTCCGCGCTGCGCGGGCCCTCGACGTGCTGCCGGCGGTAGAGGTGCCAGCCACCCACGGCCAGCGCCACCACGACGCCCAGCGCCAGGAGGGGCGCCACGGTGCGCTGCAGACGGAGGTTGCGCTCGAAGCGGTCGAAGTCCTCGCGCGACAGCATCTTGTCGGCGAGCTCGGTGGGCATGGGGGTGTAGTTGTTGGTGTGGCCGCCCATCTGCCGGCGCAGGGCCTCCAACGCCGCGCGCATCTGCTCGGCGTCGCGGTAGCGGTCGGCCGGGTCCTTGGCCAGCGCCTTGCGCACCACCGCCTCGAAGGCCTGCGTCACGTTGGACTGGGGCGCCACGTCACCGATGCGCGGCACCGGAGAGCCGGTGTGCTGGGTGACGACGCTGATGGGGTTGGGCCCGACGTACAACTGCCGGCCGGTGACGAGCTCGAAGAGGAGCGCCCCGAGGGAATAGAGGTCGCTGCGGGCGTCCAGCGCCTCACCTCGAATCTGCTCGGGCGACATGTACGCGGGGGTGCCGATGAAGTCGCCGGTGGTGGACTTGCGGCCTTCGGCCTCCTGCAGCTTGGCAATGCCGAAGTCGAGCAGCTTCACCTGGTCCTCGCCCGACTTGCGGCGCCGCACCAGCATCACGTTGGCGGGCTTCAAGTCGCGGTGGATGATGCCGGCCTCGTGGGCTTCCTGCAGCGAGGCGAGCAGCTGGATGCCGATGGCCAGCGCCTTGTCTTCGGACATGGGGCCGTGGGCCTTGAGGTGCCAGGCGAGGTCCTTGCCGGGCACGTACTCCATGGTGATGAAGAGGCTGCCGTCTTCGAGCTCGCCCGAGTCGAACACCTGCACGGTGTTGGGGTGTGAGAGGCGGGCGACGACGCGCGCCTCCTGGAGAAAGCGGGCCTTGAGGCCCTTGTCCAGGGCGTGGTCGGGGCGGAGCAGCTTGAGGGCGGCCAGCTTGCCCATGCGGGCGTGCTCCACCTTGAAGACGCTGCCCATGCCGCCCTCGCCCAGCTTCTCCAGCAGGCGGTAGCGCCCGTCGATGAGCTTGTCTTTCATCGGCCCATCGAGGGTGTCGGAGTTGCCCCCGAGGCCGCGGAGGTCGCTGCCACAGGCGGGGCAGAAGTTGGGCTCGCCGTCGAGCACCTTGGCGCAGTGGGGGCACACCAGCGTCGCGGTGGGGGTGGCCATCGGCCGGGCCGGGACGGTGTCGTGTTGACTGCCCATGCGTCGAGGCGGTCACGCTACTCCACGCCGGAGGGAGGAGCACTTTCGCGCTTCCATCGACGGCGGCGTCGGCACGCCCTCGTCATTCGTCCATCGGTGCAGCGGCTCGACTCTCGCGCCAGGAAGGCGCCTCGCCTGCACCCGGTGCAGGGGAGAAGGCGTCGATGGCTGACAGACGCGAGCGGAATGAAATGGACGCTGCCGGGCGAATGGGTCATCGTCCGCTCCGCCATTTTCCCAATGGGAGGGGGAGTATGAACCGTCGTCTCGCGTCGTTGTTGGCAGCCTCGCTGCTCGCGTCGTCCACCGCGCTCGCTCAGGTCGATGCGCCTCCGCCTCCTCCGCCGTTGGAGGATGCAGGAGGAGGGGGCGGGGGCGCGTGGAGCGTCTACTCCGGCAGGACGCTCAAGACGGGCAACGTCTTCGCGGCCGAGGCCGGCTGGCCGGGAGTGAACGCCAGCTTCTACCACGGCGCCGGCGGCTTCGACATCGGCGGGCGCTTCACCTTCAACTACGGCACGGAGATTACCTTCGGAATCCTGCCGGAGATGAACCTCCACTTCCTGATGCGCTTCGGGCTGCTGGACCGCGGCATGTTCACGATGGCCCTGCAGATTGAGCCGGGCATCGGCTTCTTCTTCAGCAACGGCGCGGGCATGCTCATCCACATCCCCGTCGCGCTCCAGATGGGCATTCACCCGATTCGGCCGCTGGCCATTCTCGTCGGCGTCGAGCTCCGACCGCAGATTGGCATCTTCTTCGGTGGCGGCGGAGGCGTTGGTTTCTTCATGCCGATGCTCTTCGTGAATCCCGGCGTGGAGTACGCGCTCACCGACAGTGTCGCGCTGACGTTCCGCATGGCGTTCGGCCCCGGCATCACCGCGGTGGGCGGTGGCGGCGGAGTGGGCTTCTCCTTCCGCGCGCTGATGGGCGTCTCCATCAAGCTGTAGTCAGCTCAGCGAGCCGCCACACACGGGGCAGGCGTTGGCGCCCTCGGGGGCCACCGCGGCGCAGACCGTACATCGACGAGGCGCGCCTCCTCCCGCGGCTGCGGAAGTGCCGGTGGCTTCGTCCACGCGACGCTCGAGGTCCGTGCGCGCGGCGAGCGCTCCTCCCGGGATGGTGGGAGAGAACTCAAAACGCAGCCGCCCGGCGCTGGAGCGAATCGACAGCCGCTCATGCCGCCCGCGGTGCACGAGGTGCGCCTCCGCGGCCGAGCGGGACGCCACCTCGTAGCCCTGGGCGGAGAACCAGTCCGTTGCCCGGGGAAGCGCCCGCTCGGGGTTGTCCACCACGCGTTCGATGACTTCGCGGCTCATGCGGGGTGGTGTAGCCCGAAGGCGTCGCCGTCGACAGGCCGGTGCCGCGCGAGGAGTTGGGGTGGGCAGCCTCTCCCGGGCCAATGGGCGCAAAGGAGACGAGGACGCCAGCGCGCCCGCCCGCATTGCGTTGAGGTCTCGTTGGCGGCCCGCATTCGCCAGCCAGCGCCCGAGAAGCTGGCTCAGGCCATGAGGCGGGCCGCCCCACCCACGGCGAGCCCCAGCGCCGCCCCGGCCATGACGTCCAGCGGGTAGTGCGCGCCGAGGTACACCCGCGACACGCCCACCAGCCCCGCAAAGCCCGCGGCGAGCGCGCCCAGCCAGGAGCCCTGCCCGGCCCAGGCGACGGCCAGCGCCACCGTCGCGGCGGTGTGCCCAGAGGGGAAGGAGAATGCGTCTGGGTTCTGTACCAGCGCCTCGAAGCCGGCGATGCCCGAGGTGGGCCGCCGTCGCTTCAGTACGCGCTTGAGGGCCTGCGTGACGAGCGCCGCGCCTCCGCCGGCCAGCGTCAACAGCCACGCGAGGTGCCGGGTGGAATCGAGGCCGATGGCCAGCAACACCAAGCCGACGAAGGTGAGGCTCTGCGCGTCACCGAGGTGCGTCACCATGCGCATGGCCCGCGTGAGAAGCGGCCGCTGCCAGCGGCGGATGCGCAGCAGCACCGCTTCGTCCCAGGCAAGGAGTTGTTCCATCGGCTTCACGCCACGCACTGTGGCGGATCAACAGGGCGGCGCCATGGCGCGGCTGCAACGTGTCGGTGCGCGGTGCGTGACGGCGCGGTGACGGGCGGCACTCTCCGAGGCGCGGCCACGGGAAGTTCCGGGGCAGGGTGCTCTGAGGAGCCCGCAGGAAGGGCGGCGCAGGGTGCTCTGAGGACCCGGCAGGTGGCGGAGGGTGCTCTGAGGAGCCCGCAGGAAGGCCGGAGGACCCCGCCGGAAGACCAGCGCAGGGTGCTCTGAGGACCCGGCAGAAAGCGGCGCAGGGTGCTCTGAGGAGCCCGCAGGAAGGGCGGCGCAGGGTGCTCCGAGGTCCCGGCAGAAAGCTGCGCAGGGTGCTCTGAGGAGCCCGCAGGAAGGGTGGCGCAGGGT
>JBFMHF010000178.1:0-13160 GCA_040752975.1 Myxococcota bacterium | reverse complement strand
AGAAGGAGCGCGTGCCCAACCGCATCGCCAAGGGCGAGCTGGAAGGGAAGATGAAGTGCCGCATCTGGAAGAAGCTGCACGCCGAGGAGGCGAAGCGCTTCGACCAGGCCTTCACCGTGATGGAGGCCAACCCGGGCCTCGAGCTCGCGGACGCCTTCGGGGTGGTGCAGAGCGGCCTGCCGGTGGCCGACTTCCTCGCCCGCCGCGCCCGGGCGAAGAAGCGTGAGGCGATCAAGGCGGCGCGCGCCACGGTGTCAGGCGCGGCGGTGGACGAGCTGGTGTCGGGCTGGCAGGCGCAGAAAGCCGAGCTGGCGATCGTCATGGGCGAGCGCACCGCGCTGGACGTCATCACCGAGGCGCAGCCGGTGGCCTTCGTCCTCGAGCGCGCCGGCCGGGTGGAGAAGCTGAACATCGTCGTGATGGCGCGCAAGGCCACGTGGGACGCCCACCTGCCCAACGTGGTGCGCGATCCCAGGCTGTCGCAGAAGCCTCCGCCGGTGGCCCGTCAGCCCGCGCGCCGGCCCGTCAATGATCCGCGCACCTTCCTCGACCACGTCGGGCGGAAGATCACCGTCAACCTCCGCAACGGCATCACCCTCACGGAGCCCCTCCTGGCTGTGGGCCCCTTCGACGTGCTGCTGGGCGAGCCGGGCGAAGAGCTCTTCGTCCCCCTCCACGCGATGCTGAGCTGGTCCGCGGCCTGACTTCAGGCCTCAGCGGTCACAGCTGCCCGCGGAGCACGTCCAGCACGGCGAGCTGCGTGCGGCTGGTGCGGTCGTCGAAGCTGACGCGGCACAACGCCTTCACCCGCGCGAGCAGCCGGTAGGCCGTGGCCCGAGACACGCCGTTCGCCTGTGCCCATTTTTCGACGGGCTCCCCGTCGAGCTGCGCGCGCAGCACCGATTTCTCGTCGGCGGTGAGCAGCTCCAGCATGCCGCGGGCGAGGCGCTGGGCGTCGAGGTGCGTGACCAGCACGGCCGGGAGATCGCGCGTGCTGGTGGTGCGCGCTTCGCTGACGGCGCCGCGGAGGTACCGGGTGAAGAGCTCACCGGTGGCCTCACTCACGCTGGGGCGCCTTCCCAGCTCTGCCCACAGGGCGCCTACGGCTTCTTCCACGGCGACCGAGAGGAAGCCGTTGGGGCCGGCGATCGCCAGCGGAAAGCCGTTGCGGGCCGGGCCCACCAGGACGCGCAGGGCATCTCGCACGTGGGCCGAGAGCGCGTGCCAGGCCTGGTGGCTGTCGCGCTCACCCGCCACCACCTGCTTGAAGCGATGGCGCACGGCCCGCAAGAGCTCGTCTTCGGGCAGCGCCGCCAGCTCGGCGCGGCGGACGTCGTCCAGCAGGTGGCGCTCGAAGAAGAGGCCGACGAAGCCGTCCAGAAGCACGCGGTCGACACGGCCGACCCCCTCCACCGCGCCGCGCAGGGCCTGGTAGTCGTCTTCACTGAAGGCGCCCGAGCGGTGAAACCCGTCGATGGCTGCCTTGAGCCTCGCGCCCTCGTGCATGACTTCAGTTGCGGTGGCGGTACGCCTGCAGCGGGATGATCTGGCTCACGTTGGTGCCGGCGCGCGCCGACTGCGCCCGGCGGATCAAGAGGGGAATGTCGCCCTCGCCGCGCTCCATCGCCATGCGGAGATCGCCGAGGCGCTCGAGGTGACGCCGCACAGGGATCCCTTCCGGCGCCAGGCCGACGATGGCGCGCAGGTGGGCCTCTGCGTCTTCCAGCTGCTCCTCGGCGCGCTCGAGGTCCTTCCGCGCCAGCGACAGCCACGCGCTCGTCTCGGCGCTCACCAGATCGAGCTCGTGGTTGACGCCCAGCACCAGGCGGCCCCGGGCCGAGTCGGCGCTCACCACCTCCACCTCCACGCGGGTGTGGCGGGTGTCGTTGCGCATCTTGGCCGTCCCATGCACCTGGACGTCCCAATCACCGTCCCCCAGCACGGTGCCGCTGAAGAGGACCAACCGCGCCAGGCCCTTCGACACGTCGCCCACCGTGGCCTGGAGCGCTTCCTTCTCGAGCGAGGTGGGGTAGCTGTGGCGGCAGGTGATGGCGGCGAGGCCCTGGGGCTGAACCCGCACCGACACCTCCGAGGCCGCGTGGCCGAAGAGGCGCGCGCACAGCCCGCCCATGGCCTCCGACAGCCCCTCAGGGCCATCGACGTGTTCGAACGCGTTGCCAGAAGGCTGGGTGAGGCCGTCCAGCACCTCGGCGACGTAGTGCTTGGCGAGCCCCAGCGCGTGCACCGAGATGTTGGCCTTCGCCAGCTCGTGGCCGAGATCCTGAAAGGCCTCGGGGGTGTCCGCCCCCACCGACGGCTCGCCGTCCGTCAGCACCAGCATCTGAGGGCGCCGCCCGGGCACCAGCGTGCGCTGCAGGCCCTTGAGTCCCAGGGTGACGGCCTGGTGCAGCGCCGTACCCCGGCCCGTCTGGATGCCCTTGAGGGCGTCCATCATCGCCCGCTTGCCGCGCGCGTCCATCAGGCTGACCGGCACCCGTTGCTCGGCGAGGCCGTCGAAGAGCACCAGGCCGATGAAGTCGTCCGGGCGCGCCAGCTCGACGAACTGGGCCGCGGCCTCCACCGCCGCCGACAGCGGAGCCCCCTTCATCGAGCCCGAGCGATCGAGCAGCAGGTTCACCATCACCGGCGCGCGGGGCTCGTCGGCGCTCACCCCTGCCGAGACGAGCAGGTGGACCTCCCGGCTGTCTCCCTGTCGGTGCTCCACTGCCCAGGCCGTCCAATGCATCCGTCGACTCCTTCGCGTGCGCTCAAAGTGTGAGAGCGCAGCCCCAGCCCATCCGTCTCAACACCCGCCGCACCCCAGCGTATCCGTGCGACGTGGCTCGCGTCGCGCTAGAGAGGGTGCGCCCGGAGGCCCACATGCGCGCACTCATCTTCCTGTCCCTCTTCCTCATCACCTCGCTGGCTGGCTGCAAGAAGGACGACGCCGCAAAGGAAGCGGGGGCTCCAGTGCCAGTGAAACCGGCGGCGGAAGCGCCGAAGCCGGCGGCGAGTGCCCGGGTGGTGCCGCTGGAGGTGACGAGCGACGGCTTCGTGCCCGCCAACGTCTCGCTCAAGGCCCATGAGCCCGTCACCCTGCGCGTGACGAGGAAGACGGACGAGACCTGCGCCACGGAGATCCTCATCGACGGCACCGACATCAACGTGAAGCTGCCGCTCAACACCGCGGTGGACGTCGCGTACACCCCCACGAAGGCCGGCTCGGTGAAGTTTGGCTGCGCCATGGACAAGATGGTCGGCGGCGTCCTGCTGGTCGAGTGAAGCAGCGCAAGGCCCGGTAAATCGGGCTCTTGCGACTGGATGTCGGACCCGCCGGCTAGGGTGGGGCCGTGAGAGAAGTGCGCGACATTCTCGGGCGGCTGGCGATCGTCGACGTGGAGACGACGGGGCTGGATCCGCACAGCGCGCATGTGATCGAGGTGGGGGTTCTCTTCGTGACGCCCGGCGATGCGCCTGCGCGCAAGCGCTGGCTGGTGCGGCCGCCGGGGCCGGTGCCAGCGTGGATCACCGCGCTGACGGGCCTCGACGAGGCGGACGTGTCGGGGGCGCCGCGCTTCGGTGAGGTGGAGGAGGAGCTCAAAGCAGCGCTCTCCGGCTGGACGGTGGTGGCGCACAACGCGGCCTTCGAGCGCAGCTTCCTGGGCGGGGTGCTGGCCGAGGCGCCGATGCTGGACTCCTGCGTGCTGACGCACCTCCTCTTTCCCGAGCTGGCGAGCCACGCCCTGGACGCATTGGTGCGCTGGGCGGGCGTGGGCACGGGCGCGCAGCACCGGGCGCTGGGCGACGCGGAGGACACCCTTCGCGTGTTGGAGGTGGCGCTCGCACGCGTCATCTCCGAGGGGCGGAGGGCGGAAGTGGAGGCGCTGCTTCGACGGCTTTCGCCAGCCCAGACAAAGGACGGGGAGGCGTTGGTGGGGGTGCTGACGCGGCTGCGGGACGCGACGCCCCCGACGGGCCAGCCACCCGCGCGGGTGGAGAGCTGCGCGGATCGCCGTCTGTCCCGGCTGCTCCTGCGGGGGCTGGGGAGCGGCGAGCCGATGGCGCTGGAGATCGAGCGGCCCGGCGCGGTGGCGGCGGCGCTGGACGTCGCGTCGCGCGGCTGGCCTCGAGTTGCCGCCTTCGACGGGCGCGCTCAAGATGCTGTCGCGACCGGGGGCGTCGTCGAGACTCCCGCGCGCGGCGCTCCTGCGGCTGTGTCGAACGCGGAGATTGGGCGGCATGGCTCGGGCGTCGAGACAGCGGGAGCGCTGCGGTCGCCTGCGGCTGGTGGCGTCGCGACAGGTGCGCACGGTGGAGGCGACGACGGGGAGGCTCTCCCGCAGCCGGGCCAGCCGCGACGCACCCCGCCCCCGCCGCGCCTCTCCCCGCCCACCGACGAAGGCGTGCCCCTCGTGCTGGCGGTGCCCCGCCGCACGTTGCGAGAGCTCGCGCCGTCGAGTCCCGTCCCCGTGGTGCAGCGCCGCCCGACGTGCCGCGTGCGCCTGAGAGCGCTGCTCGAGGAGACTCCCCTGAGTGAGCTCGACGACGCCGCTCGCCTGGCACGGGCCTACCTCACGGCCCTGCTCGCGCGGGGGCCGCTCCTGGTGCCGAGCAGCTGGCTCGTCGCGCGCGCCCCTGAGGTGGCGGCCCTGCTGCGCGCCGCGGGGCCCTGTCGCTGCGGCGATCGCGCCTGCGGCGGCGTGCTCCCTGACCACCGGGAGCCCGCGGTGCTCGTCAGCCACGAGCTGGCCCTGGATTGGCTGGAGCAGCGCGTGCCGATGGCGCTGGTGGTGTTGGACGCCGAGAAGCTGCCCGCCGCCGAGCGCGCCCGCACGTCGATCCGCCTCGATGCCGAGCGCCTGGTGCGAGAGAGGGCGCGCGTGACGGGCAGCGGGGCGGACGCGCGGGCCCTGAGGGAGCGGCTCGACGGGGGCGCGGAGGCGTTGACGGACGCGCTCCAGGGCCTTGCCGGGCAGGTGGGCCTCACCATCGACCTCCGTGTCCGGGCGCTCGGCCCGTGGCTGCGCGTGCGAGACGTGTTGACTGGCCTGCGAAAGGACGTCGCCGCCTTCCTCGCCGGCGACACCGAGCGCGGCGCGACGTTGACGGAGCTGGCGGACGATCTCGCGCGCCTGGCCGAGCCGCCTCCTCCGGGCTTCGACGTGCGCGTCCTTGGAGGCGACGCCCCGGTCCTCTTCCTCGAGCCGCGGCGGCCCGAGGTGGCGCTCGCCGCCCGGCTCCCGAAGTCCGCCGTCCTCGTCACCGGCAGCCGGGGCGGCGTGGACTGGGCGCACCTGGCCACCCGTCACGTCGGCCCCCTCGCCCACCCCACCGTGGAGCTCGAGCCCTGCGTGGCCTCGGCGATCGCCGTGGCCACCCACGCCGCCCGCCTCGCGCTGCAGCTCGCGGGGCCCGTCAGCGTGCTGGTGGAAGGCCCGCTGGAGTCCCTGGCAGAGGCGATTCGCGACGGCTTCCCACGCCTACCGGTGCGGACGGTGCCGGGCGCGCCTCCACCCGGGGGGCCGTGCGTGACGCTGGTGCGGTGGCCAGGCCATTCCCCGCCGGATGCCCTGGCCACGCTGATCGGCCCGGTGCGCGACGTGCGCCGCGCGGTGCTGGCGTGCGGGGCGCGTGACGTGACGGTGCTGACGCCCGCCGAGCGGTGGGACGAGGTGGAAGCGCGCCTCGAGGACCTGCGGGACGACGGCGGGGGCCTGCGCCTGGGCGCCCCGCCGGAGCTCCTGGACGACGCCCGCTGACTACTTCGCCAGCCGCTCTTCCAGCTGCCCTTTGAGCTTCGTGAGCGCGGCTTCGTCGCCCTTCGCGGCGGCCTCCACGCCGCGGAGATCCTGCTCGGTGCGCTCGCGCAGCTCCTTGATCATCGCCGCCATCACCTCGAACACGTCGTGCAGCTCATCGCCGGGGCGCAGGCCGTACGTCGGGGGCCGGATGACGCCGCTGGCCACCTCGCGCGCCATCCGCTTGATGCGGAAGAGCGGGCCAACGATGCGGTGGGTGATGACGATGGCGCCGATCGCCACCAGCACGATGAAGCCGCCCAACAGGCCGACCAATGCGTACAGCGTCATGCGCTGCTGCCGCTCGAGTTCGGTGCGCTGCTGCAGCACCGCCAGCCGCTCGGCCTCGAAGGCCTCGTCGATGGCCTTCGACTTGTCGGCCAGCCGGGTGATGAACTCGGGGTCATTCATGTTCTTCGCGAGATCGCTGTTGAGGGTGCAGGTGCCGAGCTCCTTGCTGGTCTCCGCGGCCTTCTGGCGCGACTCCACGGCGGAGTTCATCTGCGCGAACAGCGAGCCGGTGGTGCGGACGAGGAAGACCCCCAGCAGGCCGGCCACCACCAGGGTCATCACGACGAAGTAGGCGGCGAACTTCAGCTGGAAGCGCGCGTCGAGGAGGAAGTTCCGGAGTCGGCGGTTCTGCCGGCTCCCTCCCTGCTGCGCTGGCTGTGGTCCTGACATGGTGTGGTCCTCAGTTCTTCCACTCGAGATCGGCGGCCGCGTCGTCGACGACGCGCGGCACCATCGCCTTGATCAACGTCTCCGGCTTCGCTCCCGACGCCTTCACGTTGTACGTCCCTTTGAGAGACTGATCCGGGTACGTCATGATCAACATCTCCACCTTGAGTCCCTTGGCGGACTCTCCCGGCAACAACTGCAGCCGCAGCTGAAACGCCTTGAGCTGGCGCGCGCGGACGATGGCCGCGGCCTGCTTCTTGTCCTCGGTCGGCGGAGCGATGGTGGCGCCCATCGCGGTCAGCTTCTCACGCATTTTCTCCTCCGCCAGTTGCAGGAGGGGCGCGGGGAGATCGCCCACCTTGTCCTGGACCGGCTCGATGCTGACGTAGAGCCCCCCCTTCACCAGCGAAGAGTGCTGCAGCGCGCGCTCGAGCGCCGCACGGACGTTGGGATCCTTCTCGCCCAGCGCGGCCTTGAGGCAGTCGGCCGCCGAGGTCGCGGGGATCTCTCCCAGGGCGCTGGCGGCGGCGCTGCGGACGAGGGGCTCCTGATCCTTGAGCGCGGTGCACAGGTGGGGCACGGCGGACTCGTGGCCCGTCTGGCCCAGCAGCACCACGATGCCGACGCGGTTACGCGGGTCCTTCGCGCCGGCGAGCTGCCTGGCCAGCAGCGTGACGCGGGGATCCTCGGCGGCCCACACGGGCAGCCCGGCCAGCAGAACGAGCGCGCACACCGCGCGGCGACAGCTCACCCGGAAGCCACCCACGCGCGAGGAGACACGACAGTCAGCCGGTCACACACCGGTCGTCGAAACCGCACCGCCCTGACGACGAGGTCTCCGGCCATGACCAAACCGCATCGTACTCCGCAACCGGCGTTTGCGAAGCACGAGCCGCTGGCATATCCCACGCGCATGGCATCCCACATGACCGCCTCGCAGGTGCGCGACGCGTTTCTCTCCTTCTTCGAAGGCCGCGGGCACCGGCGCGTGGCCTCGTCCAGCCTGGTTCCGGCCAACGATCCGACACTGCTCTTCACGAACGCCGGCATGGTGCAATTCAAGGACGTCTTCACCGGCCGTGAGACGCGCGACTACACCCGCGCCACCACCACCCAGAAGTGTGTGCGCGCCGGCGGCAAGCACAACGATCTCGACAACGTGGGCTTCACCGCGCGGCACCACACCTTCTTCGAGATGCTGGGGAACTTCTCGTTCGGCGACTACTTCAAGGCCGACGCGATCGCCTGGGGCTGGGAGTTCGTCACCCAGGTGCTGAAGCTGCCGAAGGAGCGCCTGGCCGTCACCGTCTTCAAGGGCGAGGAAGGCATTCCCGCCGACGACGAGGCCGCGGAGCTGTGGGCGAAGGCGGGCGTGCCGAAGCACCGCATCTTCCGCCTGGGCCTCAAGGACAACTTCTGGGCGATGGGCGACACGGGCCCGTGCGGACCCTGCTCGGAGATCTACTGGTACCTGCCGGATCACCCGGTGAAGGACGGCGATGAGCCGGGCCCCTCGGACAACTGGCTGGAGATCTGGAACCTGGTCTTCATGCAGTTCGAACGAAAGGAGGCGGGCGGCAAGCTCATCCCCCTCCCCCGCCCGTCCATCGACACCGGCGCGGGCCTCGAGCGGGTCACCGCCGTCGTGCAGGGCAAGAAGTCCAACTACGACACCGATCTCTTCACGCCGATCATCGCCACGGTGGAGCAGTTGACCGGGCGCAAGTACGCCGGCAGCTGGACCGATCCCCACGACGCGGCGATGCGGGTCATCGCGGATCACGCGCGCGCCACGGCCTTCCTGGTGGCCGACGGCGTGCAGCCCTCCAACGAGGGCCGGGGCTACGTGCTGCGCCGGATCATGCGGCGGGCGATCCGCCACGGCGATCAGACGCTGGAGCTCGACACCGTCTTCTTCCCGAAGTGCGTGGACGCGGTGGTGTCGGCGCTGGGCGGCCAGTTCCCGGAGCTGAAGGAGAAGCGCGAGTTCGTCCTCGAGGTGGCCAGGCACGAGGAAGAGGCCTTCCGCCGCACCCTGCGCGCTGGCCGGGCGTTGATCGCGAAGGAGTTCGGCCGCCTCGAGCAGGCGAAGACGAAGGTGGTCTCCGGCGACGTGGTGTGGGACCTCCACCAGACCTACGGCTTCCCGTGGGATCTCACCGAGGTGATGGCCCGCGAGCAGGGCTACTCCATCGACAAGCGGCGCTTCGACGAGCTGCTCGAGGAGGAACAGAATCGCAACCGTGGCGCGCTCACCAGCGAGAAGGGCATCGCCGACGTGTATATGGCGCTGGCCGGCAAGCACGGCGACACCAGGTTCACGGGCTACGAGGGCGACGGCGTCACGGGCACGGGCAAGGTGCTGGCGATCATCAAGGGCGGGCAGCCGCACGAGGTGGCGAAGGCCGGTGACGCGGTGGAGCTGGTGCTCGACCAGAGCCCCTTCTACGGCGAGTCGGGCGGCCAGGTGGGCGACACCGGCGCCATGACGGCGAAGGGCGTGCGGGTGGAGATCTCCGACACGCAGAAGCCGGTGGGCGGGCTGCTCGTGCACAAGGGGAAGGTCGCCGAGGGCTCGATCGCGGTGGGGGACACGCTGGCGCTCGCGGTCGACCGTGAGCGGAGAGATCGGATCCGCGCGAACCACTCCGCCACGCACCTGTTGCACCGGGCGCTCAAAGTGGTGCTGGGAGAGACGGTCAACCAGAAGGGCTCAGTGGTGAACCCCGACAGCCTGCGCTTCGACTTCTCGCACTTCAGCGCGATGACGCCGGAGCAGGTGGAGCGCGTGGAGGATCTGGTCAACGGGTGGATCCGCGAGAACCAGGGCGCGACCACGAAGGTGATGGCGCTGGCCGACGCGAAGGCCGCGGGCGCGGTGGCGCTCTTCGGCGAGAAGTACGGCGAACAGGTGCGCGTGGTGACGGTGCACCCGGAGTCCACGGAGCTGTGCGGCGGCACGCATGTGCGGCGCTCGGGCGACATCGGGCTGTTCCGGATCGTCCAGGAGTCGGCCATCGCGTCGGGTGTGCGGCGCATCGTCGCCCTCACCGGCCAGGCCGCGGTGCAGTACAGCCGCGAGCTGGAGCGGCACCTCAAGCGCGCGGCAGAGCTGTACAAGGCGTCGCCGGCGGAGCTCCCCGCCCGCATCGAGAGCAGCCAGAAGCGCGTGAAGGAGCTGGAGAAGCAGCTCGAGGAGCTCAAGCTGAACGCCACCAGCGGCGCGGGCAAGGCGGCGGAGAACGTGCAGGACGTCAACGGCATCAAGGTGCTCACCCAGCGCGTCGACCCTGCCGACGCCAACCTGCTGCGCCAACTGGCCGACCGCTACAAGGATCAGCTCAAGAGCGGCGTGGTGGGCCTCGGCGGCCGGACGGAGGACGGGAAGGCGATCGTCCTCGTCGCGGCGACGAAGGACCTCGTGGACAAGGGCTTCAAGGCCGGCGACGCGGTGCGGGTGATGGCCCAGGAGCTCGGGGGCAAGGGCGGTGGCAAGGCCGAGATGGCCCAGGCCGGCGGCGCGGACCCGGCGAAGATCCCCCAGGCCTTCCAGAAGCTGCTCGAGCACGTGAGGGGCGCCTAGCGCATGGCCCGCGCGCTCTTCCTCGTGCTGGCGGTGGGGCTCCTCGGCTGCCCGAAGGAAGAGCCACCCTTCGATCCCTCCACGGATCGCACGCTGCAGAAGCTCAAGGAAGAGCAGGACCGGCTGGCGAAGGGAGGCACCCCCAGCGGCCCGCCTGGCGTGAAGACGCCGGAGGATCCGCTGGCCGAGGCCGCCGCGGCCCAGGCGCCTCCCCGCGCGCTGACGCTCCCCCCCGGTGGGATCGCCCGGGTCGGCCCCGTGCAGCTCGAGCTGCGCCGCGCCGAGGTGTCGCAGACGCTCAAGACGGCGCGCGCGTCCATCTCCACCGGTGAGCGCTTCGTGCGCGTCGTCCTCACCGCCACCACCACCACCAAAGCGCCCTTGAGCCTGACCGGCGTGAAGCTGGCGCGCGGCGACGAGACCGCCGGCATCGCGGGCGACGTGCAGCGGCTCGGGCAGGGCTCGCCGTTGGAGACGGCCATCGAGCCCGGCGTCGATCAAGACCTGGTGCTCTACTTCGAGGTGAGCCCCTCGATGATCGCCCCGGGGCTGAAGATCATTCTGCCCGCGGGCGAGAAGGCGGTAGAACTGCCCCTGCAATGACGTCTCCGGACGAGAAGAGGGTCCCCCTGCGGATCCGCCTGCCGTTCTCGACCGAGAGCGAGTTCGTCGACAAGTACGGCGTGCACCTCGCGCCCGGCGGCATCTTCATCACCACCCGCAGCTCGAAGCCCGAAGGCACGCCGCTGTCCCTCGAGGTGGTGCTGGCCGACGGATCCCGCGTGATGCGCGGCGAGGGCGTGGTGGAGCGCGTGGTGGTGGACGAGCAGCCCGGCAAGAGCGGCATGCTGGTGCGCTTCACCCGGATCGACGCGAAGACCAAGGCGCTCCTCGACCTCGTCACCGCCGCGCGGGCCGGCATGATCCCGGAGCCGCCCGTCGCCCCCGCGAGCCAGCCGGAGCCGCCCCCGCCTCCGCCGAAGCCCGCCGTCCCCCAGCCGACCACCCGCAAGGGCAAGCCGCCCCTCGCCGAGGACGTGGTGGTGGGGATCGATCTCGGCACCACCACCTGCCGCGTGGCCGTGGTGCAGGACGGGACGCCGCGGCTCATCACCATCCCCTCCGAGCGCGGCGTGGCGATGCCGTCGGCCGTCGCGCTGGACACCGCGAAGGCGCGCCTGCTGGTGGGCTCGGCCGCGCGAAAGCACCGGGTCGAGCACCCCGAGCAGACCATCGTCGGCTTCAAGCGCCTGATGGGGCGCCGCGCCCGTTCGAAGAAGGTGAAGGAGATCGCCAGCCGCGTGTCCTTCCCCATCGTCCCGGACATGGAGGGCGACGTGGGCGTGGAGTTGGGCGAGCGGACCTACTCGCTGCCCGACTTCGCCGCGATGCTGCTCCGGGAGCTCAAGAACGCCGCCCAGGAGCACCTGCACCGGGAAGTGTTCCGCGCCGTCCTCTGCGTGCCCGCCTGGTACACGGATCACCAGCGCGCTGCCGTGCTGGAGGCCGGTCGTCTCGCGGGCCTGGAGATCCTGAGCCTGCTCAACGAGCCCTCGGCGGTGGCGCTGGCCTTCGGCTTCGGCCGCGGCCTCGCCCGCAAGCGCGTGCTCGTCTACGACCTCGGCGGCGGCACCTTCGACGCCTCGGTGGTGGAGATCACCGGCGATGACATCGAGGTCGTCTCCACCGGCGGAGACATCTTCCTCGGCGGAATGGACTTCGACGCCCGGCTGGCCGACGCGCTGATCGGCACGCTGGACGAATCGGTCCGGACGCGCCTCATGGAGTCGCGGATCACCGTCGAGCGCGTGCGCGACGCAGCCGAGCTGGCGAAGATCGCCCTCTCGGAGAAGACGGAGTCGCTCGTCCGCGTGCCCTTCATCACCCACGACGACTCCGGCAAGCCCGTCGATCTCAGCGTCACCGTCGAGCGCAACTTCCTCGAGGCCAACACGCAGGATCTCCTCGAGCGCACCGTCGAGGTGACGCAGGTGGTGCTGGACGCCGCGAAGCTGACACCCCAGCACCTCGACGAGGTGGTGATGGTGGGCGGGCAGAGCCGCGCGCCGGCGATCCGCAAGCGCCTGGAAGCCGTCCTCGGGCGCGCCGGGCGCAACGACGTCGATCCCCAGGGAGCGGTGGCGCTCGGCGCGGCCCTCTACGGCCACGCGCTGGTGCAGAAGGAGCGCGGCAAGCAGGGCCTCGCCCTCGCCGAGGTGCTGGCTGCGCCCATCGGCGTCGCGGTGAAGGGCGGCGGCGTGCGCCGGGTGCTGGAGCGCAACACCCGGCTGCCCGCCGCGAAGACGCTGGCCATCCCCGTCGAGGCTGGACAGACGATGGGCCTCGCCGTGGTGCAGGGCGCAGCCCCCATGGCCGTCGACAACGAGTACCTCGGCGCGCTGCACGCCACCTTCGATCGGTCCGGCGAAGCGTCGCTGCGCTTCTCGCTCTCGTCCGACGGCCGCCTCACCGTGTCCGCCACCTCCCCCACCGGGAAGGAGACGCAGGTCACCTTCGCCACCCCCGACGCCCCGGAAGCCGTGCACGCCGAGCTCCTCGCCCAGTCGCCGCTCCCCGGCGAAGTCGGCCCCGTCACTGCCTCCAAGTCTGGCCTCTTCGGCGGCATCAAAAAGCTCTTCGGCCGGTAGGTGCCTGATTTCACTGTCACTTCTGGGTGACGCAACTCAGACCCACACTGTCCGACAATGTGCGCACATGAAAGTCAGGCGGCGTCCTCGTCTGACCTCCAGCACTGCTGTACAATTTTTCATCGCGACTTTCTGGAAGGGGACACCACATGCCCATGCGGATCTCGGACTCGAAGCTGGCCCAGCTGTACGCGACCTTCGAGCGGCAGCAGCAGAGCAGCGCCAACTTCAAGCTGGGTCGGGAGCAGGCGCTGGAGATCCTCGCGCAGGTGGGCGATCGCTCCGGCTGGTCGGCGACCAAGGTGTTGACCGAGCTGAAGAAGCCGGGCCTGTCGCAGGACGCGCAGGTGGCGCTGGCCGCGAAGGGGCTGTCGAAGAGCGAGAAGAAGGACATCGAGGCGATCCTCGACGAGGGCACGGTGAAGCTGGACGCGAACGCCAGGGCCTTCCTCG
>JBFMHF010000177.1:0-13203 GCA_040752975.1 Myxococcota bacterium | reverse complement strand
CGCCCGCCCCGCCGTTGCCCGAGGAAGGAGTTCCGCCACGCCCGTCGCCCGCGCACGCCTGCGCGCCGGCCTCCACCGTCACCCCGCCCAGCACGCGCACGCGCCCTGCCGCCGCGATGATCGCCGGCCGTGCGCCGCGAAGGGTGAGGCCCCCGTCGGCCATGACGTCGAGATCGCGGAAGGACAAAAGCAGCGCGTCGACGCCGCCGTCCTGGGCGATCACCGTCCAGCCGAACATCGGCTGGCCCGCGCACCAGTTGGTGACGGTGGGCGCCGGCCCGCCGGTGTCGATGATCGTCTCCCCGCAGTCCAGCACCACGCCGGCGTCGGGCAGCGTCGGCACCTGGGTCAGCTTGAAGTTGGACGGCGTGTAGGGCCACATCGGGATGCAGCCGCCGCTGCCGTTGCACAGGCCTCCCGCCGCGCACGCCGTCCCCGCGTCGAAGGGGAGGTACCTGCAGCCGCCGTCGGGATCGCAGGCCCCGGTGTGCACCTGGCACTCGCGCGGCTCGCACGTCACCGCGGTCCCCAGGCAGCCGCCGTCCGCGTCGCAGCGATCGGCGGTGGTGCAGGCGTTGCCATCGTCACAGGGGGCCGCGGGTGTCACCGCGTACTGGCAGCCGGCGTCCGGCACGCACTGGCCCAGCGCCGCGCGGCACTGCCCTGGCGGCGTGGTGCACGCCATGCTCATGCCCATGCACGCGCCGTCCAGCTGGCAGGTGTCCATCGAGGTGCAGTCGTTGCCGTCGTCGCACCCCACGCCTGCGTTGGGCGGGTAGCGGCAGCCCGCGTCGACCACGCACACGCCAGCGCTCTGAAAGCAGACCGACGGAGGCTGATCGCAGATCACCTGGCTGCCGCCGAGGCACTGGCCGCCCTGGCAGGTGAGCCCGGTGACGCAGCGGTTCCCGTTGGTGCAGGTGCGCTCGTTGCAGTCGAAGTCGACGCAGTCCACGTCGCCGTCGCCGTCGTCGTCGAGCCCGTTGTCGCACTGCGTCTCCTGCGACGGGACGCTCTTCCTCAGCACCAGGGACGCCTCGAGGATGACGCGGGGCCGGAAGCGCGCCTCCTTCGGCGCCGCCGCCTCCGCGGGCGTGGTGAGCGTCGTGCACGCGTCGTCCGCGTAGCCCGACGCCTCGAGCGTGATGGTGGCCGGGAGATCGGCCTGCACCAGCCCCACTTTGAGCCGGTCCTTCCCCGTCACCTTCATGCAGTTGCTCGGCTTGGTGATCGCCTCACCCTTCGCCAGGAGGCGCACCGACTGCGACTGAAGGCCCCGCTCCAGCTCGATGGTGACGAAGAGGCCGGGCTCGATCTCCTTCGAGCCGCACGCCGCCGCGACCAGGGCCAGCGCCCACCAGCACCTCCTCACGGTCCGGCCTCCCCCACGTCGCGCCCTTCACCGAAGCCCAGCACCGCGAAGGGCGCCGGCGTCTCCTCGAGCGCTGCCTCGAGCGCCTCCACCGGCTCCGTCTCGCCGTCATCCGCCAGCGGGAAGGTGCCGTAGTGCATGGGCACGGCCAGCGACGCCTTCAGATCCAGCGCCGCCTGCACGGCCTCCTTCGGGGACATGTGGATCGCGCTCATGAACCACTCCGGCTTGTACGCGCCGATGGGGAGCACGGCCAGCCGCATCGGCCCCAGCCGCTTCTGCACCTCGGCGAAGTGCGGCCCGTAGCCCGTGTCCCCGCCGAAGTACGCCTTGCCCGCGGCGCCTTCCAGCACCCACGCGGTCCACAGCGTGCCGTCGCCGTCGAAGATGCCCCGGTTGGAGAAGTGCTGGTTGGGCACGCTGCGCACGGTGAGCCCCTTGAGCTCCCGCGCGTCCCACCAGTCGAGCTCCACCACGTCTTGAAGTCCCTGCGCCTCGAGGAAGGCCTTGTTCCCCAGCCCGGCGAAGACGCGCACCTTCGGCCACGTCGCGGCGATGCGCTTGAGCGTCGCGACGTCCAGGTGATCATAGTGGTTGTGGCTCAACACCACGGCGTCGATGCGCGGGAGATCCTCGAAGCGGACGCCGGGCGGTCGCACGCGTCTGGGGCCTGCGAAGTCCACGGGGCTGGCCCGCTCCGCGTAGATCGGATCCGTCAGCACGTTGACGCCGTCCACCTGAATCAACGTGGTGGCGTGGTTGATGAAGGTCACGCGCATGGCGCCCTTGGGCACCTCGTACGGCGGCGGCGGGCCGGGCGGCTCCTCCCGGTACGGCTTCCACGGGCCCGGCTGTCGCTGCCGCTGCCACCTGAAGAAGGCGGCCGCTCCGTCGAGGGTGTCGAAGGCTCCTACCTTCCTGGGAGCATCGGGCGTGACGAACCGCTCCCCGTCGAAGTGTGGGCCCTTCCCGCCGCGCCAGGTGGGGGCCGACAGCGCGCAGCCCACCACGGGTACTCCCGCGCTCGCCGAGAGCACCACCAACAGGAAGAGCAGGCCCAGCCTGCGCGCGTTGCGTCTCGGAGACGACATGGGCAGGGGTCAGCGAATAGCACGCGGCCGCGGAGATCGCAGGCACCCTTCAGAAGGCGCCTTTGCTACAACGCCCCTCGCGTGACGGAGGTGAGAGGCTCGACAGGCGCGCGGCTGATGGGGCTTGGCTCCCGGTGGGGCGCCGTCCCGGCTGCGGCGTTGCCTCCTCCTCGCGGGCCGGTGGTGGCCGCGAGGGCCGCGCTGTCCGACGCTGTTGGCGGGAAGATCTCCTTCTCCGACTTCGATCGTCTGTCCTACGCGCGCGATCTCTGGCCGCTGGCTCTCCTGTGGATCCGCCAGGGCAAGGTGCCGCCGCCGCCCGATGCGATCGTCTGGCCGGGCACCGAGGAGCAGGTGGCCGCGGTGATCCGCGTCGCGCGTGAGAAGCGCCTGGCGGTGATCCCCTACGGCGCCGGATCCGGCGTGTGCGGCGGGACGTGGGCGATCCAGGGCGGCGTGACGCTCGACCTCAAGCGCTTCGACGCCATCGGCCCGGTGGACGAGGCGCACCGCGCGGTGGACGTGGGGGCGGGCGTGATGGGCGAGACGCTCGAGCGCAAGCTGAACGCGCGCGGGTGGACGCTGGGGCACTTCCCGTCGTCGATCTACACGTCCAGCGTCGGAGGGTGGATCGCCGCCCGCAGCGCCGGCCAGCTCTCGTCCCGCTACGGGAAGATCGAGGACATGGTGCTGTCCTTGCGCGCGGTGCTGGGCACGGGCGAGCTGCTCATCACCCCGGAGCGGCCCTTCAGCGGCCCCGATCTCGCGCCCCTCCTCATCGGCAGTGAAGGCACCCTCTGCGCGATCACCGGCGCCAGGCTGCGCGTCTTCCCGCTGCCGGAAGGCCGCGTCTTTCACGGCTTCGAGTTCGGCTCGGTGGAGACGGGCCTCGAGGCGATCCGCCTCATCTTCCGCGAGGGCCTGCGGCCGGCGGTGGTGCGGTTGTACGATCCCTTCGACACCGCCTTCGTGGGCAAGGGCAGGAAGGTGTCGCACGCGCCACCCACTCCACCGTCGAAGCGCGGGGCGCTGGGGCGCAGCTTCCTGCCGATGATGCTGCGGAAGGTGACGAAGCAGACGCTGGGCCGGCCCAGGGCGATGAACCAGCTCCAGCGCGTGTTCAAGAAGAGCCGCCTCATCCTCATGTTCGAGGGGGACGCGAAGCGCGCCGAGGCGGAAGATCGCGCCGCCACCAGCCTCTGCCGCAAGCTGGGCGCCGATGATCTCGGCGAGGCCCCGGGCCGCGCGTGGCTCGCGAAACGCTACGACGTCTCGTACCGCATGTCGGGCCTCATCGACGCCGGGGCCTTCGCCGACACGATGGAGATCGGCGCGCCGTGGGAACACGTCCACGAGGTGTACCAGCGCGTGCACGCGGCCGCCTCTCCGTACGCCTTCGTGCTGTGCCACTTCAGCCACGCCTACGCCGACGGCTGCTCGCTCTACTTCTCCTTCGTGGGCTCCGGCGCGGACGAGGCGGAGATCGAGCAGCGCTACCACCAGCTCTGGCGCGCGGCCCTGGCCGCGGCGGTGAGCGCCGGGGGCAACGTCAGCCACCACCACGGGGTGGGCCTCTTGAAGGCCCAGGCGCTGCAGGACGCGCTGGGGGAAGGCCGCCACGCCCTCGCCGCGCTGAAGGAGCTGTTCGATCCAGACGGGGTGATGAACCCCGGGAAGCTGGGGCTTGTGTGATGAGCGCGCTCGCGGACGCCCTGGGGCCGGTGGCGCGGGACAGGCCCGACGGCGGAGTGTCGATCGAACCTCCCGACGAGCGCGCGCTGGTCCACGCCCTCCACGTCCTGGCTGATCGAGGCGCTCGCCTGCACCGCGACGCGGCGCTCTCCCGCGCGAAGCTGACGCAGGTGGGCCACGTCGACGCGCGCTCGATGACGGTGGAGGTGGGGGCGGGCGTGGTGCTGCAGCACCTCGACGATCGCCTCCGCACTTTCGGCCTCACCGTGGGGCCGCTCTCCCCCGCGGCGATGCACCTCACGCTCGCCGACTTCCTCGAAGGGCCGTACGCCGGGCTGCGCTCCATCCCCGGGGGACGACTCGAGCCGTTGTGCACCCAGGTGGTGGCGATCCTCGCTGATGGCCGGCGGCTGGAGACGAGCGAGGCGCCTCGCAGCGCCGCGGGCCCGGATCTCTCTGCGCTGGTGCTGGGAGGGCATGGCCGCCTCGGCGTCGTGACGCGGGCCCGGCTCCGCTGCTTCCCGTTGCCCGAGGCCGACGTGCGGGCCACCTTCAGCCTGCCGTCGCCCGCCGCCTTCGTGGCCGCCTTCACCCGCGCGGTGGCCGGCGGCGCGTGGCCCTGGCGCGTGCACGTCGATCCACGCTCCGGCCGGGTGGTGGCCGAGGTACGGCTGGCGGGGAGCGCGGGCGCCGTCGAGCGCGATCGCGACCTCTTCGGCCGCTGCGTCGACGACGTGGGCGGAAGGCCTTCGGGCGACGCCGAGCGCGAAGGGCCGGTGGCCGTCGAGCACGAGACGACGTGGGACGCGGTGCGCGCCTGCCTCGAAGCGGGCAGGGCGGTGCAGCTCTTCCGCCTCTCGCTGGGCAGCGTGGTGGCCCGCGGTGACGTCGAAGGGCTGCGCCTCGACGAGCCGACTGCCTGGAGCTCGCTGGGCGGGCGGCTCCTGGCGCTCGATCCACGCGCCGTGCTGGGAGGCGCCCCGTGAGCGACGCCCTGGCCGCGCACGCGCCGGCGTACACCACCTGCGCCTACTGCCCGAAGATGTGCCGCTTCGCCTGCCCGGTGGCCGAGGCCGCGCCCACGGAGTCACTGTCCACCTGGGGAAAGATGACCGCCAGCCACCTCGTCGAGACAGGCCAGCGGCCCTTCGACGAGGACTCCGCGCGCGCCGTGCACGCCTGCACCGGCTGCATGCGCTGCAAGAGCTTCTGCAAGCACGAGAACCAGGTGGGCCCCGCCCTCTTCGCCGCCCGCGGCGTCACCATCGAGGCCGGCCTGCAACCGCGCGGCGCCGCGTCCACCCTCGCCACCTTCACCCAGGCGCAGAACCCCTTCGGCCGCGAGCTGGCCACGCTGGTGGCCTCGCGCCGCGCCACCGGCCCCGTCAAGTTCCCCCTCTTCCCCGGCTGCAGCGCGCTGGTGAAGGCCGAGGCGTTGATCGACGACGTCCTCGACGTGTCGCGCCGCTTCGGGGCGCCGATGGGCGTGGCGAAGATCTCCTCGCGCTGCTGTGGCTACCCCCTGTTCGCCGCCGGCGCCCATGACGCCTTCCGTGAGCACGCCGTGGCCATGGCCGACGCGCTGGGGAACACCCCGGAGCTGACGGTGCTCGATCCCGGGTGCGCCTTCACCTTCCTGCGCGTGTACCCCGAGTTCGGCGTGCGCCTGAAGACGCGCGTCCACACCGTGGTGGAGGTGCTGGCCGATCACCTGGCCCACGCGCCCGCGCGCGCCCCGCTGGACGAGGTGGTGGGCTACCACGACGCCTGTCTGCTGGGCCGGGGGCTCGGCCAGTTCGATCAACCGCGCGCGCTGCTCCACCGGGCCGTGCGGCAGGTGACGGAGGGCGCTTCGACGCGGCGCGAGGGCGGGTGCGCCGGAGGAGGCGGACTGCTCCCCCGCACCATGCCTGACGTGGCGGTGGAGGTGGCGCGCCGCCAGGCCGCCGACGTGGCCCCGTCACCAGACTTCGCGGTGGTGACGGCCTGCCCCACCTCGCGGCGGATGTTCGAGCGCGCGGGGAGGAAGTCGTACGACCTGGTGTCGCTCCTCAAGCGTTGGATGGAGGGGACATGAAGACCTTCTTCGTGGTGAACCCGAAGAGCGCGAACGGCGCGACGGGCCGCCGCTGGGGCGAATTGGCGGCGCAGATCGCCCGCACGCTGCCGGACTTCGGCGTCGAGTTCACCAAGGGCCCGATGGACGCCGCGGCGCTGGCCAGGCAGGCGGTGAAGGGCGGCTACGAGTGCGTGGTGGCGGTGGGCGGCGACGGCACCATCAACGAGGTGGTGAACGGCTTCTTCGAGGGCGAAAAGGCGATCAACCCCAACGCGGCCCTCGGCGTCCTGCCGCGCGGCACCGGCGGCGACTTTCGCAAGACGTTCGGGTGGGATCTCGACTTCGAGGCCGCGGTGAAGCGCCTGCGGACGCCCGACACGCGCCCCTTCGACGTGGGCCGGCTCGAGTTCCTCGCCCACGACGGCTCGAAGCAGGTCCGCTACTTCGCCAACATCTGCAGCTTCGGCGTCTCCGGCCTGGTGGACGACGAGGTCAACCGCACGTCGAAGGCGCTGGGCGGCAAGCTGTCCTTCATGTGGGGCTCGCTCAAGGCCCTCACCAGGTACAAGGATCAGGTGGTGAACGTCTCCTTCGACGGCAAGCCGCCCGAGGCCCTGGCCGTCACCACGCTCGCGGTCGCCAACGGCAAGTTCTTCGGCGGCGGCATGAAGGTGGCGCCCGAGGCCGACGTGAGCGACGGGCTGTTCGACGTCACCATCTGGAGCGGCTACGGCCTCACCGACTTCGTCTTGAAGAGCGCGGGCGTGTACTCCGGCGATCACCTGAAGTGGAAGGGGACCCGCACGCTGCGCTGCCGGGAAGTCGTGGCCGACAGCGCCGAGAAGGTACTGATCGACTGCGACGGCGAGCAGCCCGGACGCCTCCCCTGCAAGATGACCCTCCTCCCCGCGGCGATCCGCCTGAAGGTGTGAGATGGCCGACGGCTTCCCTGTCCGCATCGAGGTGAAGGTGCAGTGGGGCGAGATGGACGCCTTCGCCCACGTCAACAACGCCCAGTACCTGCGCTGGTTCGAGTCGGCGCGCATCGCCTACTTCGAGAAGGTGGCGGTGGCGATCAAGGCGCAGGACACCAGCCCCTGGGTGCCGATCCTCGCGCGCGCCACCGTCGACTTCCGCCGCCCCGTCACCTACCCGGACACCGTCACCGTCGAGGCCTCGGTGCGTCGCTTCGGCACCACCAGCTTCACCATGGCGTACCGCCTCACCAGCCAGGCCCAGGGCGTCGTCGCCGCGGAAGGGGAGGCCGTCGTCGTGCTCCTCGATCCCTCCACGGGTCAGAAGACACCCGTGCCCGAGGCGCTCAAAGCGGCCGTCGCGGTGCTGGAAGGTGGCCCTCCCGGGTGAAGGGAGGCGAGGGGATCGCGTAAGGTCACGGCGCCCCGCATGCCGTCGCCGTCCGACCAAGCCTTCTCCCGCC
Source organism: Myxococcota bacterium (assembly GCA_040752975.1). Classification (GTDB taxonomy): domain Bacteria; phylum Myxococcota; class Myxococcia; order Myxococcales; family Myxococcaceae; genus JADLDB01. The sequence continues at coordinate 5,551 of JBFMHF010000177.1, read as the reverse complement.
AGGATCTGGAGGCAGCCCTCGAAGCCTCACAGGTGGGGATCTGGGCGTGGGACGTACCCAGCAACCGGGTGAGCTGGACGGCGCAGCTCGAGCGCCTCTTCGGCTTCGAGGTGGGCACCTACGACGGCTCGCTCGACACCTACGTGGGCTGCATCTTCCCCGACGACCGCGCGCGGGTGTTGGGGTCCATTCAGGCGGCTCTCGAGAAGCGAGACGACTACCTGGTGCGCCACCGCGTGGTGCGCAAGAGCGACGGCAAAGTGCTGGCCGTGGAGTGCCGCGGCCGGGTCGAGCTTGGGACGGACGGGAAGCCGCTGCGCATGACGGGTACGGTGATGGACGTCACCGCCCGCCAGGAGGCCGAGGTGCAGCTCGCGGAGCACAGCGAGGTGAACCGGCTGCTCAACGACCTCGGCAGCGACTACGTATACGCGGTGAACCTCGAGGGGCAGACCATGGTCCCGTCCATCGTCGCGGGCAGCTTCGAGCGGGTCACCACCTTCACCCCCGACGAGGTCGCCCAGCGGGGCGGGTGGTTCGAGATCGTACACCCGGACGATCGCCGCGCCCTCGTCGAGCGGGCCTCGAGCGGCCTGGGCGATCGCCCGTTCATCAGCGAGTACCGGATCCTCACGCGGGACGGCGACATCCGCTGGCTGCGCGATCACGTCCGGCCGCAGGTGGACGCGCAGGGACGGGCGGTGCGGCTCATCGGGGGTGTGAAGGACATCACCGATCGCCGCCGGCTCGAGGAGCAGGCGCAGCAGGCGCAGAAGATGGAGGCGCTCGCGCGGCTCGCCGGCGGCGTGGCGCACGACTTCAACAACCTGCTCACGGTGATCTTCGGCGGGGTGGGCATGCTGCAGCTCACGCCACGCGAGGATCGCGACGCGGAGGCGGTGGAGGCGATCATCACCTCGGCCGAGCGCGCCGCCGAGCTGACCCGCGCGCTGCTGGCCCTGGGGCGCCGACAGCTGACGGTGGCGAAGCCGACCAGGTTGTCGGAGGCCCTGGCCGCCGCTCGCCCGCTGCTGGAGAAGTCGCTCAGCGACACCGTGCGGCTGGAGATCGCCGACGAGGCGGGCGACTGCACGGTGCGGGTGGACTCGGGGCAGCTGCAGCTGGTGCTGCTCAACCTGGCGATGAACGCGCGCGACGCGTCGGTGGCCGGGGGCGTGGTGAGGCTGGTGGCGCGCGAGGTGGAACTCAAAAGTGGCAGCGCGTCCCGCCCGGCGGAACTCTCCGCGGGCCGGTATGGCGCGGTGGACGTCGTCGACTCCGGCGAGGGCATCGCGCCCGAGGTGCTGCCGCGCATCTTCGAGCCCTTCTTCACCACCAAGCCGCCGGGGAAGGGAACGGGCCTCGGTCTCGCCATCAGCCACGGCATCGTCAACCAGCTCGGCGGCGCCATCGCGGTGAAGAGCCGGCTGGGCCAGGGCACCACCTTCACCGTCTACCTGCCCGTCAGCGAGCGCTCTGCCCACAGCCCGGCGCCCGCCGAGCCCACGCGGATGCACTCGGGCGGCAGCGAGGCCATCCTCCTCGTCGAGGACGAGCCCCGGCTGCGCCGCCTGGTGGCGCGGGTGTTGAAGGACTTCGGCTACGCGGTGACGGAGGCCGGATCCGCCGAGGAGGCGCTGGCGCTGGGCGACGAGGTCCACGGGAAGGTGGCGCTCCTCCTCACCGACGTCCGGATGCCGGGCATGGACGGCCTTAGCCTGTCGAAGACGCTGCGCGCACGCTGGCCCGCGCTGAAGGTGCTGCTCATGTCAGGTTATGCGCCCGACGAGGGAGTGACCGAGGACCTCACCAGCGGCGTCGTGCCCTTCCTGAGCAAGCCCTTCACGCCCGACGGCCTGGCCCGGCGCGTGCGCGAGCTGCTCGACGTCCCCGCGCTTCAGTTCACCCAGAAGTAGGCCGAGGCGATCAGCGATCGTCCGGCCACCACCTTCGCTTTCTGCGCGAGGGCGGCGATGGTGCGGTCCTTCTCGGCGTAGCGCTGATCCTCCGCCTGGCGGAGCTGCTGCAGCTTCCTGCGGTACTCGCGCTCGAGCCGCTCGGCCTGGGCGCGGGCCTTCACGCGCTCTGAAGGCTCCTCGACGGTGAGGACAGCCTGCCGCGCGGCCTCCCACTCGGTGCGCGCGCGCTCGACGTGCTGGCGGGGCGTGTACAGGCAGTCTTCGGCGAAGCGATCGGCGCGATCGCGGGCCGCGTCCAGCTCGAGGGCGTTGAGCCGCTCGGCCGCGCGCACCAGCTCGTCCTTGACCGCCAGCAGGGCCTGCTCGTGCTGCAGCGTGGGCGAGGCGGTGGACGGCTTGCGGGTGGCCTCGTCGCGAGCTGCCGCCAGCGCGAGCAACTCTGCGTCCTGCCAGGGCACGACGCGGAAGCCGTCGCCATGCTTGAGCAGCACCACGTGCACCACCCGCTCCTGCGGCTTGAGGCCCGTCAGCTCGAAGCGGTACGCGTGCCACCAGCCCTCCTTGCCGGCGAGGTGCGCCAGCTTCGGAGGGAGGGTGCCGCCGTCGAGGCAGAGGGCGCTCAGGGCGTCGTCCTGCCGGGCGCGCACCTCCTTGGCCGCGAGCGCCAGCTGTCGCCGGCCGCTGCCCGCCGTACCCAGCACGGCGCCGGTGAAGGACTTCTGCGTGGCCTTGCGCCTGGACACGGCGTCTTTCGCCGCGTCGCCCGCCACCTTGAGCCGCTTGCGCACCTCGCCGTCGAAGCGCTCCAGCAGCGTCGAGCGCGTCTCGGTCATCCGTCGATCGATGTGCGACTCGAGATCCGTCCGCAGCGCGTCGAAGGCCGCGTTGATCTCCTCGGGCATCCGGCACGACTGGTAGATCTCCAGCACCCGGCGCTCGAAGTCGACGCCCGACTCCAGGGCCCCGAGGATCTCGTCGGACGCTCCGAAGACGCCGTCGAAGAGGTTGAGCTTCTTCTCCAGCAGCTCGAAGAGCCGCGCGTCGGCCGCGTTGCTGCGGTTCAAGAAGTTCAGCACCAGCACGTCGCGCTGCTGGCCGTAGCGGTGGCACCGGCCGATCCGCTGCTCCACGCGCTGCGGGTTCCACGGGAGATCGAAGTTCACCACCAGGTTGCAGAACTGGAGGTTGAGGCCCTCGGCGCCCGCCTCGGTGGAGAGGAGGATCTGCGTGCGGTCTCTGAACTCCTCCACCAGCGCGCGGCGGGCCTCGGGCGTGCCGGCGTCGCCGGTCAGCTTGCTGATCTTCCCCGCCCAGCCGTGCGCCGACAGCAGGCCATCGAGGTACTCCAGCGTGCGCTTCGACTCGGTGAAGATGACGGCCTTCTCGGGCCACTGGTGAGCTCTGGCCACGGTGAAGACGCGATCGAGCGCGCGCTTCAAGGCTTCTCCCTTGGCGTTGACGCGGATCCCCTCGGCGCGCGTGGCGAACTGCCGGAGTTCCCACACCTCGCGCTCCATGGCCTTGAGGGCGTGGGGGGCGCTGGCGCCGTCGTCCTGCCAGGCTTCGGCTTCCTCGGCGTACTGGCGCGTCTCTTCCGGCTCGAAGAGGAGCGCGGTGGCGTCGCGACCCAGCTTCGCCGCCTCCAGCCGCTTCTCCAGGGTCTCGGCGAGCTTCCGCAGCGTGGGGGCGATGGCGTACGTCGAGGAGGCGAGCAGCTTCCGGTACACCAGCGTCAGCAGCGTGCGCTTGCCGGGCTCGATCGCCGCGCACTCGCTGCGGCGCAGGTAGTCGGACACGTCGTCGTACAGCGCCTGCTCTTCGGGCAGCGGGGTGAAGTCCTCCACCACGGAGCGCCGGTTGGTGTACTTCACGTACTCACGCACCTGGCGGCGCAGCGTGCGCTGCACCACGGGGGACAGCCGCGCCCTGAGCTCCCGCGACGACGACTCCTGGAGGCCGCCGTGCTCGGGATCGATCGGGTAGTGTGCGCGGAAGGCGTCTTCTGGCCCGAGGATCTGCTCGTCGAGGAGCGAGAGCAGCCCGAAGAGCTCCGAGAGATCGTTCTGCAGCGGCGTGGCGGTGAGGAGCAGCTTGGGCGCATTCTTGAGGCCCGCCTTGAGCGCCTTGCCCGTCTTGTTCCCCGGCTTGTGGGTGTTCCGCAGCCGGTGTGCCTCGTCGATCACCACCAGATCCCAGGAGAGCTGTGCGAGCAGCTCGCTGCGGCCGGCGGCGAACGGGTGCGAAGCGATCACCACCGGGCAGGCTTGATCGAAGCAGTTGCCGGTGGCGCGCAGGGTGCGGCCGTCCACCACCACCGCGTCGAGATCGAACTTCTCCTTGAGCTCGACCTGCCACTGGGCGCGCAGCGTGGCCGGCGCCAGCACCAGCATGCGCTGCTTCCCCTCGCTGGCGAGCTGGGCCATGACGATGCCGGCCTCGATCGTCTTCCCCAGCCCCACCTCGTCGGCCAGCATGCAGCCGCCGCGCGAGAGGCTGTCGAGGGCGAAGACGGCCGCTTCGAGCTGGTGCGGGTTCAAGTCGACGCGCGCCTCCGAGAGCGCCCGCATCACCCGCGCCTGGGGATCGGCACCGGTGGCTGTCAGCTCCTCCGCCAACAGGCGCTGGTGAAAGCGCGTCATCGGGCGGATGGTGGGGGCCGCCGCGGGCACGGCCTCCGGCGGAATGCGGGCGATCTCCGACATGGGGCCGCGCATTCTGATCAGGCGGAAAGCCCTGTAAAGTTTGAGTTTTCCGAGGCCGATTTACCGGCCCTGGCGCGATCGCCTGATCAGGTGGGCCACCTGCGCGCAAGGTGAGGCGATGTAGTCAGGGGTCGGCGTAGTCGGGGTGCAGGTACTTGCGCAGCTTGCGGGTGACGTACGACTGCGCCTTGCCGCGCCAGAACCAACCGGGGTCCGCTGCGACGCCGGTGACGGCGGTGTCGGTGACGTCGAAGCGCGCGCGGATCTCCATGCCGAAGACGCGGCCGGTGAGGAAGACGTGATCGCCACGCCACTCGGCCGCGACACCGAAGCGCTCGCGCCAGTACTCGAGGAGGTAGCCGACGCGCTCTCTCGCGGACGCGCGCGGGAAGCTGTGGGCGACCTCCAGCGTGATGGTGGAGCCGGAGATGGAGAAGGGATCGGGTGTCGTCTCTGCGGGGGCGGGTGCAGCGGGGGCCTTCGCTGGCTCTGTGCGGGGCCCGGCTTCACTGGGCGTGTCGGCCCACGCCGCGCTGGCGGCGAGGAACGCGATGAGGGCGATCCGTTGCACGAGTCCCTTCATAGCGTGGCGTCGGCGTGGCGGGGAAGCCGTTGCCTGACAAGCAACAACGGCGCACGCGGGCACCAGCCGGCCGGGGAGGGCAGGGGTATTTGCCGAGGAAGTGCAGATGTTTTGACAGGGCACCGGGGTTGCACACGCCAGGGGCCATGATCCGCAAGGCCCTGAAGACGTGGACGTTGGCCGCTCTGCTCACCGGCTGTGGAGTGTCGACGCTCGAGATGGAGGCGCGGCCGGGCTCCACTGCCGGGACACACGCCTTCGCGACCGAGGGTGAGGTCATCTACACCGACGGCGGGGGCGGTGGGGGCGCCGGCAGCGGCGAGCTGATCGACGCGGGCGCTGCTGGC
>JBFMHF010000176.1:0-13574 GCA_040752975.1 Myxococcota bacterium | reverse complement strand
GGAGCCGCGGGCGCTGGCGTCGAAGGAGCGGCGACGGGAGAAGGCTCCGCAACCGGCGCGGCGGAGGGTGCAGCCGCGGGAGGCGCCACTGAGGATCCGAGCGGAGCAGCAGCCCCCACCGCGGGCGGACTCTCCGCCGCCGTCATCACCGGGAGCGCGCTCTGCGTGGGCGCTGCGTCGGGCTCGAGGCCCAGCTCTGGGGCGGCGTCGACGACGGGGAGATCGTCCAGCGACGGAGTGAAGTCGGCGGGCGCCGGCGGCGCAGGCGGCTCGGGCTCCACCACCGGCAGGTCGTCCATCGTCGGCAGGAAGTCCGCGGCAGGCGCCGGCGTCGCGGGAGGCGGCGGCGCAGGCGCAGCGACCGGCACCGGCATCGCCGGCTGAGTGATGGCGGGGACCTCGGCGGTGTCGACGACCTCGGTGAGGGGGATGCCCGGCTGCGTGGAGGTGTCGATGGGCGTGAACGGGCGCGGCTCGGGCACACCGGCGGCTGCGGAAGCGGGCGTCTCGACTTCCTGGGTCGCGACCTCGGCCGCGAGCTCGATCGGCGGCTCCTCGACGGCCGCGACCTCCACGGGAGTCGCGCTCGAGGCCCCGAGAGGCCCAAGCTCGGCGACCACTTCGGTCGCCGCCGCGGGACGCTGGGCTGCGATTCCTGGGTCGGTGGTGATGTCGACGTCCAGCGACGCCTCGAGCGGCTCCTCGGCCACCGACGCCGCGCCCGTCGCCTCTGCCGGCGGAGCAGACCTCTGTTCGGCTTCGTCCGGCCTGGCCGCGAGCTCCGGGAGCGTGGGCGAGCGCCCCTCGTCGGCGATCGCGGAGGCCGCTGCGACCTCGAGCTGCGTAATCACCGACGTGGATGTCAGCACCGAGCTCGTCGCGTCCACCGTGGGCACGTCGAACGACACGTCCGCCTTGTCGGGCTCGGTGAGCCAGGCGGCCTTGCTGGGCGCCACCGCCGCCGGGCTCGCGGCGTTCGTCCCAGGGGATGCCGAGGGCGGCGCGCCCGAAGCCTCCAGGGGCGCCGGCGGCTTCGACGGGATGGGCGTCGCTACCGACGGGATCGCTGGCGGTGGCGGCGCGGCAGGCGGAGCGGGTGCTCGGGGCGCAGGAGGCGCGGCTGGCGGAGAGGGCTCCGGCGAGAGGTCGGAACTGAAGTCCAGGTCGTCGTCCATGGACAACGCGCTGCGCAGATCCGCCACCTCGTCTTCGCTGGTGGGCGGTTTGAGGGCGGCGGGCGCGGGCGCGGGCGCCGGGGCCTTCGCCACGGGCGGAGCGGTGACCGCGGGGATCTCCACCACCTCTTCGTCGGAGATCTCCATCACCTCATCGGAGCTGGCTTCCGGCGCCGAGTCCGACGAGCTGAAAGGTGGCTTCGCCGCGGCCTCGGGAGCCGGCGCAGTCGATGGCGCCGGTGCGAGCGTGGGTGCCGGCGCAGGCGCTGGAATCGGTACAGGCGCTGGAATCGGTGCAGGCGCGGGCGGGAGCGTGCCGGGGGCGCTCGGCGGAGGCGCAGGTTGCTGCCAGCCCTCGGCACCCGGCTGGCCCCAGGCGTTGGCGTCCGGCTGCTGCCACTCACCCTGCGGATAGCCCTGCTGCTGCTGTTGCGCCTGCCACGCCGCCCACTGGTTGGGATCGTAGCCGGGCGGCGCCCAACCCTGCGGCGGGTAGCCATACGGCGGGTAGCCGTAGGCCGCGGCGTTGGGATCGTAGCCCGGCGGGTACGGGTACCACTGGCCATCGGGGCCGTAGTAGCCCGGCGGCTGCGGCGGGTAGCCGTACCCTCCGTAGCCGTACGCCGCGGCGTTGGGATCGTAGCCTTCGGGGTACGGGTACCACTGGCCGTCTTCGCCGTAGTACCCGGCCGGCTGCTGCTGCGCGGAGAGATCCACCCCCAATGAAGAGGCCAGCTCCTGCCATCGCTGCTCTTCGGTCGGCGTCAGCCCGTTCGTCTTCCGCTTGTCATCGAGGAAGCGGAACTCACGCATCGCCGCCTGGGTGTCGGACATAAAGACGCCTCAGCATAAACCGGCTTGGCGGCAGGGGAAATTACGGAACGAGGCCCCCACCTAAAAGGTGGAGAGCTCGCCCTGCAGCTCCTCGTCGAGGCGCGCCAGCTCCTTGCCCATGTGCTTCTCGAAGGCCTGCTCGAAGGGGGTGCCCTGGCCCGCGTCGCGGATGAGGGCGACGACGGCGGGCATGCCTGCCTTCTGCACCATCCACCGCAGCGCGCAGCCGGAGAGCGCGTAGGCCAACGCTGGATCTCTCATGCCGATGAGAGGCCCGCGCGACATGCCCGCCACCGACGGCAGCTTCTTCTGCCGCGCCAGCGCGCCCAGCGCCTTGGCCTGCTCGAGCGGCGGGCGATCCTGCCCCTGGTAGCGCCACTCCACGTACGAGGCGATGCCCTCGTGCATCCAGGTGGGCAGCGAGGCGTCGTTGAAGGACGCGAGCTCGTCGACGACGGCGTGGACGTACTCGTGGACCAGCGTGGCCTGCGTGCGAGGCGTGATCTCCGCCGAGTCATTCATGCGGATCGCGTTCTCCGAATAGAAGCCGGCGATGGCGCGGGCGGCCATCGGGCCGTGGTGCAGGCGGAACTCCTCGCGCGAGTAGAGGATGACGTCGAGGGGCTGCTCGCGGGCCACGCCCATCAAGCGGCGGGAGGCGGTGCGGGCCTCTTCCAGCGCGGCCTGCACGCTGCCCTCGTAGTCGGCGCGCTGGCCGAAGTCGCGCTGGGCGTTGAAGTAGAGGAAGCGGAAGTACGAGTTCTGCCGCACGCGGCGCCCTTCGCCGTCGACGCTGGACTCGTACCCCAGGCCAGAGAGGCTGGTGGTGGACGGGGCGCGCGGCGCGGGCGGGCCTCCGGGGCGGGCAGCGTCGAGGACCTTCGGGGCGGGCGCGCTCGCGGCGTCGGCCAGCTCCTCCGCCCTGGGCGGGCGAGTCCGGGCGAGGAGCGCCTGGGCTTCTTTGGCCTCCTTCGACTTCGGCGGCACGGCCTTCAGGGCGGCGGCAGCGCCCGCGGAGTCGCCCTCGTCGAGGAGCAACCGGCCCACCTCGAGCGCGAAGCGGCCGTCCTTCGGGTAACGCTTCATGCCGTCGCGGAAGGCCTTCTCGGCGGCGTCGCGCTGCTCGGTGCGGCGGGCGGCGAGGCCCAGGCAGTACAGCCCTTCGGCGGACGGCGCGAAGGCGGCGCTCTTCTCTCCCAGCCCATAGGCCATCACCGCGTCTTCGCCCAGCAGCGCCGCGCAGCCCTGCGCCAGCGCCTTGCCGACGGCGGCGGCGTCCTTCTTCTTGAAGCCCTTCACGTCCACGGCCGCCCAGCCGAGGTAGAGCTCTTCCCACGCCTGCGCCTTCGCGAGCCGCGTGGCGTCGGCGGCGGTGGGCGCAGCGGACAGACAGGTGAGCGCGAGCGACGCGAGCAGCACGGCGCGCAAGTGTAGTCCGCAAAAAGGCGCGGCGGGGCCTCGGCGCCGTCAAAACTCCCAGCGGTGCAGGGTGCGGCTGAAGTCGGCCAGCTCTTCCCGCTTCTTGTCCTGGCCCAGCGCCTCGGCCAGCTTGTCGTTGATGAGGGACAGGCGCTTGCTCATCACCCCGGCGAGGTGCGCCACCACCTTCAGCGCCGAGAGGTTGTTGGCCTTGAGCTGCTGCTGCACACGCGCCGACGGCACCTTGAGCAGCTTCACGTCGGACAGCGCGCTGGCGGTGGCGCTGCGGGGCGCGCCGTCGACGATGCTCATCTCTCCCAGCACCGCGTGCCGGCCCAGCTTCGCCAGCTCGACGCCCTTGCGCGTCACCTGCACCTCCCCCTCGAGGATGACCAGGAGCGAGTCGCTCGAGTCGCCCTCGCGAAACAGCGTCTTGCCCTTGTCCACCGTCACCTCCGAGGCGGCGTCGAAGAAGTCGGCCGCCTCCCCCAGCGTCAGCGCCCCGAAGATGGGGATCTGCACCAGCTTCTTCACCAGCTGCGTCTCGATGCCCATGGCGTGCCCCTGCAAAGACAACGGGTGAAATCAGATGCCCCGCAGCACCGTCGCCTTGCCCACCCGGCCGATCGCCAGGACGTAGGCGCTGGTGCGCAGCGGCAGCTTCCGGCTCCGGCTGATCTGCCCCACCTTCTCGTACGCCTCCTTCATCACCCGCTCGAGCTCGGCGTTGACGCGCTCTTCTTCCCAGGTGACGTGCTGCAGGTTCTGCACCCACTCGAAGTAGCTGACGGTGACGCCGCCCGCGTTGGCGAGGATGTCCGGCACCACCAGCACCCCCTTCTTCTCGAAGACGTCGTCGGCCTCGGGAGTGCACGGGGCGTTCGCGCCCTCGAGGATGATGCGGGCCCGCACGTCCGCGGCCACCTGTCTGGTGATGACGTTGCCCAGCGCGGCGGGCACCAGCACGTCGCAGTCCGCCACCAGCACGTCCTCGCTCCGGCAGGCCGTCCCGCCGCCGAAGCCCTTCACGCTGCCCGTCCGCCGCACGTGCTCGAAGAGCGCCGGCACGTCGAGGCCCTTCGCATTCTGGATGCCCCCGTGCACGTCCGACACCGCCACCACCAGCCCGCCGTCTTCGTGCAGCAGGCGCGCCGCGTGGCTGCCCACGTTCCCGAAGCCCTGCACGGCGAAGCGCGTGCCCTTCACCGCGAGGCCCACGTCCCGCAAGATCTCCCGCGCCACGAAGAGCAGCCCGCGCCCCGTCGCCGCCTCGCGCCCGCGGCTGCCGTAGAGCTCGAGCGGCTTGCCCGTCACCACCGCCGGCGAGTGCCCGTGGTACTTGGAGTACTGATCCATGATCCACGCCATCACCTGGGGGTTGGTGTTCATGTCCGGCGCGGGGATGTCGCGCGTCGGCCCGATGACGTCGTGGATCTGATCGACGAACTTGCGGGTGAGGCGCTCGAGCTCCTTCACCGACAGCTTCGAGGGATCGACCTGGATGCCGCCCTTCGCGCCCCCGTACGGCAGGTTCACCACCGCCGTCTTCCACGTCATCAGCGAGGCGAGGCCCAGCGTCTCGTCGGCGTCCACCTCGGGGTGGTAGCGCAGGCCGCCCTTCATCGGGCCCCGGGCGTTGTCGTGCTGGATCCGGTAGCCGGCGAAGGTGCGGATCTCCCCGTTGTCCAGCTCGATGGACACCTGCACCTTCAGCTCCCGCAGCGGGGTGGCGAGCAGGGTCTCGATGCGCTCGCCCACGTCCATGATGCGCGCAGCCTTCTTGAAGTAGTGGTTGGCGGCCTCTGCAGAAGTCATGGTGCGCGGAAGATACGGCTGCGCGTAGCATGGGTCCATGATTCGCTCGTCCGTCCTCGTCCTCGCGCTCGGCGGCGCGGCGGTGCTGGTTTCCGCCTGCGGACCGTCGACCCCCCTGTGCGTGCCGTCCAACTGCTCGGGCTGCTGCAGCTCGGCGGGTGAGTGCCTCAACGCCATGAAGCAGTCGGCGCAGGAGTGCGGCACCCAGGGCGCCGCGTGCAAGGCCTGCCAGTCGAACCAGTTCTGCAGCCTGGGCCGCTGCGTGCTCGACCCCGACGCGGGCTCGGGCGGCGGCACGGGAGGCGGAGGCGGCACCGGCGGCGGCCCGGGCGGCGGGACGGGAGGAGGCCTGGGCGGTGGCTCCGGCGGCGGCTCGGGCGGAGGTTCGGGCGGCGGAGGCGGGACGGGCGGCGGCGCTGGCGGTGGCTGCGGCGCGCGCACCGAGCCCTGCTGCAACGGCACCAACTGCTTCCTCGGCCTCACCTGCCAGCGCGGCGTGTGCGATCTCCCCCCGACGGACGGGGGCGCCTGTGGAGCGACCAACCAGCCCTGCTGCGCCAACAACATGTGCAACGCGCCCCTCACCTGCCAGTCAGGGGTGTGCCGCACGCCGCCCGCCGACGCCGGGCAGCCCAGGCGCACCGGAGAGCCCTGCGTCGCCAACAGCGAGTGCCTCGACGGCCTGTGCCAGCAGGTGGGCTTCCAGGGCGGGTACTGCACCAAGGCGTGCACCACGTCCACCGACTGCCTTGCCGGCAGCCAGTGCGGCTTCAACCCCGCGCTCAGCCCCGCGAAGATCTGCCTCGCCCAGTGCACGCAGCCAGGCCAGGCGCCGGGCGGGTGCCGCGCAGCGTACGTGTGCGATCGCAACGCCGACACCGCCGGCGTGCCGGTGTGCCTGCCGTCGTGCGTGTCCGTCAGCATGTGCCGCACCGAGCCCCTCTGTGACGCGCGCGGCTTCTGCTGCGGCTCGACGGGCGCGGCGTGCTGCGACGGAACCACCTGCCAGGGCATGAACACCTGCACCAGCGGCTACTGCCAGGCCACCGTCTGCGGGGCGGTGGGGCAGGCGTGCTGTGCGGGGAACATGTGCACCGGCCAGGCGGTGTGCCAGGGCTCGAGCTGCGTGGCCTGTGGCGTGGTGGGGCAGCCGTGCTGCGCGGGCAACACCTGCAGCGCCGGCACCTGCACCTCGGGGATGTGCCAGAACATGACGCTGTCGCCCACCGGCTCGGCCTGCACGGACCTGAGCCAGTGCCAGGGGGCCGAGTGCCTGGCGCCCGGGCCCGCGGGGTGGACGGGCGGGTACTGCACGCAGGACTGCGCCAGCAACGCCTGCGCGGCCGGTTCCAACTGCTCCCCCTACGTCATCACCGGGCGCTCGCTGTGCCTCCAGGCGTGCACCTACGACGGCGGCCAGTCCACCTGCCGCGCGGGCTACGTCTGCGACCGCGGGCTGGTGCCGGGCAACTTCGCCCAGGGCAGCTGCTTCTCCGCTTGCCCCAGCGGCACGGCTTGCCCCTCGGGCATCTGCCAGAGCGGCTTCTGCTGCGGCAGCCCCAACTTCAAGTGCTGCTCGGGCGCCAACCCCTGCCCCATGGGCGGCACGTGCGGCAGCCTGGGCTACTGCCAATGACGCTTCCGCACCGGGACGAGCGCGACTCGCTCTACGCGCTGGGACGGCGGGTGCGCGGGTTGAGGGAAGCCCTGCGCCTCACCCAGGAGGAGTTCGCCCGGCGCTGCCACATCTCCGTGTCCTTCGCGTCGCTGCTGGAGCGCGGCGAGCGCAGCCCCAGCTACGAGACGCTCCTCACCATCGCCCGCGCGCTGGAGGTGCCGGTGGCCGATCTCTTCCGCGAGGGGCCGGCGGCCGAGGTGGCCGACGCTTCCCACGTGCGCCTGCTGGACTTCGCGCGCCGCGCACACCTCTCGCGGCAACAGGTCGACCGCTTCATCGCCGTGGGGCGGGCGATGTACGGACTGGAGCCCGAGCGCGCCGACGGATCCCAGAAGAGCCCGCGGTGCGCGGTGGAAGGGTGCGATCGCCCGGTGCTGGCACGAGGCCTGTGCGCCCCGCACTACCACCGGGCGCGGCGTGCGCGGCTGCAGGAGGAGTGACGCGGCGGCGGCCGTCTCCCCGGGCAGGCAGCCGGCGGCATGGGCTGGACCGGATCAGCTCCGCGCCAGCTTGGCCAGGAGCTTCTCGACGCGGTCGCGCGCCTCGAGGCCCTTGTCGTCGAACTCGATGCCCATGCCCGGGTGTGCGCCGGTGGTGCGCGCCCATGCCACGCGTCCCTTGAGCGTCAGCCCGAAGAAGGACAGCGGCGGCCGCACCGACAGCTCGACCTGCTCGCCCGGCTGCAGCGGATCCCACGTGCGGACGAAGGCGCCGCCCGAGGAGAGATCGGCCAAAAACTCCCGGCGGGTGGTCCCCCGGTGCACCAGCCGCACGGGGAGCTCGACCTGCAGGCGCTGCTCGAGGCGCGTGGCTTCGGCGTTGACCTCGTTCCTCGCGAAGGCCAACAGGCGCACGCGCGTCGCGTCGTCCTCGGGCAGGAAGTCCACCCCGAAGGCCGCCGACTGTCCTCGAGGGGCCTTGTGCCGCGCCCAGGCCAGCTGGCCCATCACCTCGAAGCTGCGCGCAGGCTTCTTCACCCGCACCGTGAGCTCGACGCGCAGCCCCAGCGGGCCGGGGGCCTTCCCGTCCACCGCCAGCCCCCCCAGCTTCCCGTTGGGGTAGTAGCGCTCGGCCAGCTCGTGAGGCTGCCCCACCGTCAGCGTCACCCGTACCACCGCCGTCACCTCACCTCGATGGAGGGCGCCCGCGCCCAGCGGATGCGGGGCCCATGCACTCAATTGCCCGCCAACTGCTCGAGGAGCAGCGAGTTGGCCACCTTCGCCTCACCCTGCACCAGCCGGGCCTTGAGGCGCGCGTGCGACGCGTACACTTTGCCGTCGGTGAAGACGCCGTCGGCGAAGAAGCCCACCGCGCCCTCGGTGGCCAGCGACTGCTGCACCTGCCAGCTCGCCGTGCGACGCGCCACCTTCAAGTCGCCCTTCGTCGCGTCCTGGTACACCGCCCACACCTGTCCGGCCGACGGCCCGAAGACGATGGCCGAGTCCGTGCCCACCCAGCTCTGGTTGCCGGGCGCGGTCATGTCCACGCCGGTGTCGATGACCTCGGGCGTGACGCCGGCCTGCAGCTGCGGCGCGAAGTAGAACTTGAAGGCCTTGCTGGTGAAGTCGTGGTAGCCGATGGCGATCGACTTCGTCGCCGGCTCCAGCTTCACGTCGGGGAAGTAGCCGGTGTCGCCGCTGCCATCGAGGAGGACCGGCGTGCCCGGCGTATTCTGCGCGTTGACGCGCACCGCGTAGAGATCGCCGTCATTCTGCCCACCCGCCATCGCCGGGGCGTTGCGCCGCATGTAGGCGATGATCGCGTCCTTCCCGTCGAAGGTGAGCGAGGAGAAGAGGCCCACGCCGACCGAGATCTCCACCAGCTCGGGCGGGGTGAAGGTCTCGGCGCACACGTTGTTGCCGCCGTTGTTGACGCACACCTCGGTGCTGGTGTCGCAGCCGGTGCAGCCCGTGCCGGCCATGAAGCAGCCGGGGCCCGTGCCGGGATCTGCGCAGAGGCCGGTGCAGCCGTCACAAATCGGCGGCGGGCGCGACAGGCAAGCCACCGTGCGCACGACCCAGTCCCCGTCGCTGGTGGGCGTCTGGGTGGTGGCGCGCGCGAACTTGAGCGCGGTGATGTACTTCACCGCTCCCGTGGGCCGCGGGGTGGGGCAGTCCATCACGTTGAAGGACGCCTCGCCGCCGCGCTGGAAGTAGGAGACGCCGGGGAAGCCGTCGGAGTCGATGGCGATGGAGGTGTACAGGCCGAGGTCGGCCTGGGTGCCGTCCACCCGGTGGCGGGTCCAGGTCGCGTCGGGGCCCCGCACCGCCACCTTGAGGTTGCCGTTGGTGACGTCGTAGTAGCTCACGTAGACGCGCCCATTGGCGGTGGCGACGTCGGTGTAGCGGCCCACGTCCTGGCCGACGTCCTCCACGCCGCCGCGCGCGCCCGACGGGCCGTACTTCGGCGCCCCGGTGGGCACCCCGTCGACGTACTCGGTGGCCTGCTTCACGCCGTCCAGGCCGTACTTCACCACCACCAGGTCGCCGAACTGGCCGTCGTAGGCGCTCACGTACAGCGCGTTGCCCGGATCCGCGGCGATCGCCGAGTAGCGCGCGAGATCGCCCGACACCAGGCCCGGCAGCTCCGCGCAGGTGCACTTCACCGCCGGGAGGTTGCACGCGTCCCAGATGTTCCGTGGATCCTCGAAGGTGGCGAGGAAGCCCGGCGCGCAGGACACGGGGCAGGCGGCCTCCGAGCGGCCGGTGGGCGACGCGTAGTCCTGGCAGCGGTCGACGGTGGGGACGCAGGCCTTGCCGCTCTCGCAGCTCCCCCCGCACGGCAGGCCCACCATGCACTCGCCCTGGAAGCAGGACTGGCCCTCGGGGCACTGGCCCAGCGGCCCACACACGTGGAAGCGGCACCGGCTCGAGGAGCCGTAGCTGTCGGTGTACACCTCGCAGAAGCGATCGCCCTTGTCTCCGCAGTCCGCGTCGGTGGTGCACGAGACGATCTTGTCGAAGCACTTCTTTCGATCCGCCGGGCACGTCTGGCCGGGGCAGCAGTCCGCCTCGGTGGTGCAGGCGCGGTCGAGGAAGACGCAGCACTTCACGCCCTCCTTGTCCTTCACGTCGCGACAGCCGAAGTGATCCGCACACTCGTTGTTGTCCTCGCACGCGTTGGTGCGATCGGCCTGCGCGCCGGGGACGCCGAGGCAGACCTCGGTGGGCTTGATGGGGGGCTTGCCGCAGCTGCAGCCCTGGGCGAAGCCGAAGACCAGACAAAACCACACGGCCGACAGGCCGTACCGGGACACGAGGGACATGCGGCCATCCTAAACGCTGAAACCAGCGAAAAGGCAACGGGAGCCGCTCGGAATTCAGGGCCTGCGGAGGGTGTGCCGGTGGGGGCTCGGGGCGGGCCCGGGAGGCGTCTGGCAGTCGGCGCCGAAGGTTACCGCCGGCACGGCGCTCAAGGTGAGGCCCCCGTCGCGGCAGTCCGCCACCTCGGCGGGGAAGACGGCTTCACACGCGCGCCCTCCGGGGTGGCGCAGGTGAAGGCGCGTCTCTCCCACGAAGCCGTGCGGCGTGCGCGCCAACGTCAGCACGACGGCGGTGAGGCCGGCGTCGGGAACCTCCTCGGCCGGGCCCGCGTCGAAGGCAGCACCTCGAACCTCGAGGCCGGCGTCGCGGAAGCGCCGGGGGCGGAAGCGGGTGCCGGGGGCCTCGACGCGGGTGACGGTGAGGGTCAGCACGCCTCCGTCGTCTTCACCCCGGTAGCGAAAGGAGTCGTCTTCCTCATGCACCCAGTCTCCGGACAGGTCGGCCAGGCACCCCTCGGGCACGGCGACGGCGGGCGGCGGCGGCGGCGCTGGCGGTGGAGGCAGCGCGGCGCGTTGACAGCCGCAGACGGCCAGGCCCAGCACCACCCACCTCGCGTCCCACATGGCGGCGCAGGTTATGACACCCGCTTTCGATCCGCGCTAACCTGCGCGCCCATGAGCATTCGAGCAGCCGTGTTCCTCCTGGCGGCGGTCTTCAGCGTCACCGCCTTCGCGCAGGACGACGAAGATCTCGCCCCGCTGGCGCCGCTGCCGAAGTCGAAGCCCGCGGCCAAGCCCAAGCCCGCGGCCAAGCCCAAGCCCAAGCCGGCCGCCAAGCCCGCGCCCAAGCCGGACGAGGATCTCGCCCCCATCGCTCCGGTGGCGAAGACGGGCGAGCTGGTGGTGAAGGTCGCCGGTGGCGTCAGCCGCGCGGCGCTCAGCATCGACGGCAAAGAGGTGGGCGTGTTGCCGCTCGCCCCGCAGACGTTGTCCACCGGCGAGCACACCATCACCGTGCGGCGCGCGGGCTACGCCCAGTTCGTGAAGAAGATCACCGTCGCGGGCGGCAAGCAGATGGAGGTGGAAGCCAAGCTGGCCCCGGTGTCCGCCGTCATCTCGGTGAAGAGCGACGTCGACGACGCGCAGGTGCTCGTCAACGGCCGCCTCATCGGCACCGCGCCCGTGGTGGATTACGAGTTCCCTCCCGGTCCCGTCACCATCAGCGTGATCAAGGAGGGCTTCAAGGAGGACAAGCAGAAGCTGACGCTGGTGGCCGGCAAGGACTACCCGATCGAGGTGAAGTTCAAGGCCGCCGAGGTGGCCTCGGCCGATCGCCCGGTGCAGGCCACCCTGACGCCCGAGGTGGCGCCGGTGGCGGCGCCGCCCATCGAGGTGAAGAAGGGCCCGCAGGAGACGCCCATCTACCAGCGCTGGTACTTCTGGGCGGGGGTGGGCGCGGTGGTGGTGGCGGCGGCCGCGGGCACGGCCATCGCGGTGTCCAGCGCCAACGCCCAGCCGCAGAAGCTGACCGAGGAACAGATCTGCGGCGGCAAGTGTGACGGGTGCGTGGGCTTCGCCTGCATGACGACCGCGCGCAGTCCCCTGTCCTCCAGCCCCACGCGCTGGGAATTCTGAGCCTGAGAGGGGCGATCGCGCCGGCCTGTCTGGCGCTGCTCGCGGCGTGCGGCCCGACGAAGCCGCCCCTTGTCTGCCGGTGTTGGCGCCTGCGCCGCTGGTGCCGTGGGGGCTCGAGGAGGCAGCGGCGCCTTCGTCGGCGCTCGTCATCTACGACTTCCAGCTGGGCGACGTCCCCGGAGACGCCAACGACGTACACGGGGTGTCGGCCTTCTTCCGTGACGGCAGCCTCACGCCGCAGTGCGATGGGCGGTGCGACCCCGAGTAGCCCCGCCTAACTCGGCCGCCTGGCCGACAGGAAGTCACTCACCCTCAGCCGCCTGGTCGACCGTGGCACAGGAATCGACTCGCCAGATCCGAAGAGCTGCGACCGGGTGTAGCGCCCCTGCGCCGGCTTCGTGCGGACCTCGACCTGTCGATCCGCGAGGTCGACGAACCAATACTCAGGGACGCCGGCGCTTGCGTAGAGCGCGGACTTCTCGGTGCGATCGAACGGCAGGCTCGAGTGGCGATGGGCATGTTAACAAGACTGCCGGGCGCCGGGCTTCGCCCGCCTCGGGAGGTCACTTCTCTCGCAGGTCGTCTCCGCCGGCCGCGCGCGGCACGAAGCGCACCCACACGTCGGTGACGCGCCCCACGCCGCCGTAGTCCAGCACCGTCGCGCGCAGCTTGTACGTGCCGGACTCGGGGAGGATGGAGGTGAGCTGCACCTCGCCCGGCGCGAACTGGAAGGCGCTGGGCCCCAGGCTGTCGATGCGCTCCTTGCCCTGGGAGAGGCCGGGGATGCTGCCGATGACGACGCTGCGCAGGGGCTTGCCCTCGGAGGAGAGCACCTCGAGGAGGATGCAGTTGTCGACGGCGAAGCCGGTGGTGGCGCCTTCATCGCCGTAGAGGAAGGCGTCACTGCCCTCGGCGGTGAGGAGCGGCGTCTCGCCGGTGGCCACCACGCGCGGGGTGCGGTCGAAGTCCGTCGTCTCCACCTCGAGATCGGCGCGGACCTCGGTGCGCTGGGTCGTCTCGCGCTCCAGCGTCTCGGCCAGCAGGCGCACGCTCTTCGCCGGGCCCCCCGTGGCCTTCGCCGTGTGGGTGCAGCCCGCCAGGACGCCGAGACAGAGGATGAAGAGGAGTCGCATGTCAGGCCTCCAGGTCCACACGGGTGAGGGTCTCGTCATGCCGGGCGCCTTCATACACGTGCCACGCCGCGAGGAGATCGAGGTACGCGGGGCCGCGGCTGACGAAGACGGTGACGTCGTCGGGGCCCAGGCGGCCGTCCTTCTCTCTGGACAGCACTTCTCCCAGCGAGGCGTGGAAGGGGCCGCCCCAGAAGAGCGGGGGCTCGTTCATGTCGCAGAAGCGGCGCGCGCGCTCGAGCAGCGGTGCGGGCAGCGGGCACTCGCGGAAGGTCTCGGCGGCCAACACGGTGACGTGCGCGCCCTGCTTCAGCGCGTCGGTGGGCAGCGGCACCTGGCCCGTCAGCACCACGAGGTCGGCGTCGGCGACGGCCTCGGCGGCGGAATCGGCGCCGTGCAGATCCATGGACAGTGACTGCTGGAGGCGGAAGGCGCGCTCGAAGTTCCTGGCGACGTCGGGCTCGTACATCCACACCTTCTGGATGCTGCGGACCAGCCGGATGGGCCTGATCCGATTTCGTGGACAGTGTTGATGCGTCGATCCACATCGTCGTCGTAGTCGTCGTCAGGGTACTCGGTTGGTGACCTCCTGTGCGAGTGGTTGTGGATTGAGGGGGGCCCGGGGG
>JBFMHF010000175.1:0-13724 GCA_040752975.1 Myxococcota bacterium | reverse complement strand
GGAGGAGCGCGGCCCAGGCCACCAGCGCCGCCACGGCGACCCAGCTCCCCACCACCGGAGTCCACACGGGCACGCGCGCATTCTCCCCCGCCCGCGCGTGCGGGCAAGCCGGCCGAGGCCGCGAGGTGCGAGACGACCTCAGCAGCTCGATTTCAGGAACGTCCCAGCCCTTCGAATTCATCGGCTGAGTGAAGGCGCCATCGCCCGGCCGCGGGGGGACGAAGCCGCCGGTGAGGACCAGACAACACCGGCGCTTGACGGGTGGCCGCGAGGGGCCTGTGCTGCGCGCTTGATGAAGCCGTTGTCGCGTGCCGACGCGGAAGACCGTCTCCGCAACCCGGGGGAACGCCGCGAAGCGCTCCTCGAGGCGCTGCAACGCCTGCCCGACGACGTGGACGCGGAGTTGGCCGCGGACGCCGTGCTGTCCCTGGTGTCCACCAGCAGCTACCACCCGGTGTGGCACTTCGCCCGACAGGGCAGGCGGCTGCCGGCGCCCGTCATCCGCACGCTGCTCTCGAAGCTGCCCACCCTCACCCCGCGCCGCTGGTGGGCCGTCTTCCTGCTGGAGGCGGTGCCAGCGGACGTGGGTGACGAGGAGCTCTCCGACGCCTGGCTCGCGGCGCTGGGCGCGCTGCTCGACCTCCAGACGACGTACGCCTGGGGCTCGAAGCAGCGCAAGGCGAAGTTCAAGGCGCTGGCGGCCAACCCCCGCTTCCTCGCCGCCATCCAGGCCGCGGTGGTGGGCGACGAGGACGCCCCCCTCGACCTCCTGGCCGTGCTGGCGATTGACGGCACCGAGGCGTCGGTGGACGCGCTGGTGCCCCGCTTCTCCCGCGCGCACCAGGAGGCCTCGGCGCTCCTCGACCAACTGGAGATGCTGAAGACGCACGCGACCTCCACCGCGCCGATGGAGGCCCTGCTGTCCTCGGTGAAGGCCCGCCTCGAAGACCGCAACGCGAAGTCCCCCGCGCTGGACTTCGCCAGGAGCCTCGGCCTCGAGGTGAAGCGGTTCAGCGTTCGCGTGGGCTTGTCCAGCACGGCCCTCACCGCGAGCAACATACCCCGCGTGCAGGGGAGCATCACCATCGACAGCTCCCGCCCCACGTGGCTCTCGGTGCACCTCGCCGTCCTCGAAGGCCGGGGCGGCGCGCGCACCGGCGGGACGTCCTTCACCAACGAGCAGGTGTGGTCCGATGGGCTGGGCCTGGGCACGTGCGGCGCCGCCGAGCTGCCCGGGTGGCTGGCGCGCGCGCAGACGACGTTGGGCGTCACCTGGACGGCGCAGCCCTTCCTCGGAGGGACGCTGCGTGGGAAGAAGCGGGACGTCTTCGTCGAGTGGCTCTTCCGGCCTTCCCGCGGCGGATGACTATTCCCCGTCCACGGGGCCGCGGGGCTCGAGCAGCTTCGGGTTGGCGGCGAGGTGTCCGGCCAGCGCCAGCAGGAGGTCGGCTTCGTGCTCGTCGGTGAGGTGGTCGAGCGCGCGATTCACCGCCGCGTACACCGCGGCCGCCAGCGCGAAGAGGCGCTCCGGTCGGGCGCGGTACTCCACCAGCGCGCGGTGCACCGCTTCGTCGTCGGGGTCCAGCACCACCAGCTTCCGCTTCTTGTCGTAGCGCAGCGGCCGCTTCCCGCCCGCGCGGGACAGGCGCACGTCTTCCAACTCATGGGGTGTCAGCCGGCCCAGCGCCCCGGCGCGCAACAGCCGCACCTCCCGGCGCAAGCGCTCGAGGCCGCCCCACTCCGGCGTGTCCTTCGGTGGATCCGCCTCGGCCTGCCGCAGCTTCCACGCGTCGAAGTCCACCACCCGCTCCACCTGCGCGCTCCCCAGCACGCGCCCGAGCGCCTCCAGCCAGGGCTCGTGAAGGAGCTCCGCTTCCAGCACCAGCGCGTCGCCCACGTCGGGCTTCAGCAGCCGGCGCTGCAGCACCGCCACCTTCCCCCGCGTCAGCACCTCGTCGGCCACCATGCGCAGCGTCACCTCGCGGCCGTCGATGGTGTGGAAGAGCGGCGCCCGCGCCAGCGACGCCGCCACACCGGTGAGGCGGTCGAGGTGCCCCGCGCTCGTCACGCCGTGCCCGCGCAGAAACTCCAGCGCCAGCTGCCGCGCCGCCGCGCGATGCGCCTCGGGCAACCCCGCCGCCTTCTTCGCCAGCTCGCCGTAGGCAGCATCCACCGCTTGGCGAAGGGCCGTCTCCTGCGCGGGCGTGGGCCGCGCCTCCGTCCACGCCTCGTTGACGGGCAGCTCTTCCACGTCCAACACGCCGGCCACCGCCGGCAGCCCGCTCACCGGCGCCGGGCCCACCCGCACACCTTCTCGCGCGAGGTCGAGGCCGCTCTCCTTCTCGTCCAGCGGTATCGCCACCTGTCCCTTGAGGCCCGCGCCCTGGATGTCCAGCCGAAGCAGCGCCTGGCCCGGCCACACCAGCGAAGAGAGGCGCCGCGCACGCCGCGACACCTCCAGCTCTTCGGCGCGCTCGAGGTCCGCCGTCACGTCCTCGCGCTCGAGGCCCGCGGCCCGCAACGCTTCGAGGTTGTCCAGGGTGGAGGCCAGCACCAGCGCGCCCGCCGGCGCCTTTCCCTTCGTGGCCACTGCCACTCGACGCTTCCGGGAGTGTTCCGCCAGCACCTCCCCCAGCGTCGCCGGCTTCCCGTCGAGGCGCTCGAAGAGCGGCAGCCCGCGCAGCACGTCCGCCAGCGGCCCCACCTCGCGCTTCCAGCCCAGCGCGGCGAGGGCCCACGGACGCCACCCCGCGCTGCCAGGGCCACCCGACAGCCGACGGGCCAGGCACGCCTCCACCGCGGCGTCGACTTCTGCCAGCGCGTCGCGAAGGGCCTGGTTGCGCACCGCCTTCGTCCAGTCCGCGTTGGGGCGCAGCGCGTCGCAGTTGATTTCGGCCAGCGCCCCCACCGGGTGGTCTGCCGAGTAGCGCTCCAGCGACGTCATCTCGTGCAGCAGGTGGACCTCCAGCCGGCGGGTGGGCGCCTCGGGAAGCACCACCTCGCCCTGCACCGTCCGCCCCGCCACCGGCGCGCGCCAGGTGGCGCTGGAGTCCACGCGCAGCGTGTCCTGCTTCTTGCGTGCGCGCACCGTCTCGGCGTGCTCGAGCTGCGGCGTCACGTCCTTCAGCGGCAAGCCCAGCGCCTGCGCCAGGGCCAATTCGCCCTCGCGGGGGCGCCACACCTTCTTCGCCTCGTCCAGCAGCGCGCCCGCCCTCCCGGCGTACGGCACCTGCGGCTTCTTCCGGGCCTTCTTCCTGCCCTGCGGAGCGTCAAGGCCAGTCAACTCCGCGAGGGACAACGGCTGGCCCGTGGTGCTTTCCAGCAGCGGGCAGTGGGTGAGCGCATGGCCCTTCTTCCGGCCGGCCACCCAGAAGAGGAGCGCCACCGCGTCAGCCTGGGCGTGCGAGCGCGCCTCGGCGTCGAGGGCCGGCCACCGCGCGGCCACCTCGAAGGCCAACGCGTCGCCCGCCGCGGCCACGGCGGACAGGACTTCGTCGTACGCCGCGTCCTGCACCACGCCGGCGTGTCCGGGCTGCGGCGTCAGCGCGTCGCAGTTGATGGCGGCGGCGAGGGGCACGGGCAGCGCG
Source organism: Myxococcota bacterium (assembly GCA_040752975.1). Lineage (GTDB taxonomy): Bacteria > Myxococcota > Myxococcia > Myxococcales > Myxococcaceae > JADLDB01. The sequence goes on along the minus strand of JBFMHF010000175.1, from coordinate 10,137 downwards.
TGCTGCACCACACAGAGAGGCTTCTTCTCGGTGTACAGCTCGAGCCGCCCGGCGAGGCGGCCGGCCACCACCACCTCGCCTTCCAGCGCAGGCGTCTTCACGGCCCGGCGGAAGGCTGCCGCCACGTCCACCTTCACCTCGGCGCGCGGGGCCAGCTTCGCGCGGCGGGCCCGCGCCTCCACCTCCGCGCGCAGGGTGTCGGTGACGTCGCGCACGACCTTGAAGCGGGCCAGCGCGGCGCGCACGTCGGCGTCGGCGGCGCGCACCACCGGCGTTCTATCCGGCATCGCCCCGTGCACCTCCTCCTCGACGAAGCAGACGGCGCTGCGTTGCTCGAGGTCCGCGGCCGACGCCCAGCCGCCGTCGGTGAGGGGAAAACCACGCCAGGCTTGCAGGCGCGCTGCCAGCGCTTCCGGAGCGCTGGCTTCGGCGCGCACGGCGAGGGCCGACAGCAGCACCCGCCGGTACGGCAACTCGTCCGCGCGCTCGAGGGCCGCTTCCATCAGCGCGTGCTCGGCGGCGCGCAGGGCCTCGCCGATGCGCCCGCGCACTTCCGGCGAGAGAAAGGCCGTGCCCGGCTCGACGCCTTCGACGTGCGCGTACGCTGCCAGAGGGAGCCGCGTGGGCAGCATCTCCACCAGCAGCTGCCGACTGTCCACCAGCACATCCACGCCGCAGCTGCGCGCCTGGCCGAAGAGACCGGCCTCGAGGCGCACGCCGTCAGCGACGCCGGTGGCGCGCGGCTCGGCCCCGACGGGAAGCCCGGTGTATCGCGGGCGGCGCGCGAAGAGCTCTCGGGCGCTGCGGCGCTCCAGCTCCGGGCGCGCGTCCTGCGCTGGCCGCCCCACCCCGTGCGCCAGCACCTCGGCCGCCTGCGCGTCGGCCACCACCACCACCAGCTCTGGCGGAGCGCCGGTGACGGCGTGAGGCAGCACCCACAGGTGGCCGACCCGGTCCGCCTCGTCGCGCAGCTGGGCGAGGGAGCGCGCGCCGGCTGAGGTGTCGAAGAGGGGCGCCTTTTCCACGGCCCGGCCTTCGGGGGTGGTGGCGCCGCCCGGCCCCAGGGCACCCAGCATCCACCGCGCGAGGAAGTCGCGGCACGTGGGCGGGAGGTCCGCCCAGCGCGGGAAGCGCTCCACCAGGGCGGCGGCCACCGCCGGCTCGCTGGCCCGCACGGCCGCCACCACCCGCTGGAAGGCCGCGTCGCGCACCGCCTTCTCCCAGCGCTCGTCTGGCTTCAAGTCCGGGCAGTCCACCGCGGCCCACAGCTGCGGCAGGGCGGACGGCACCAGCGCGCGGTCCAGTCGAAACCCGTCGCGGTAGAGGGCGATGACGCGCTGCTGTCCGGTGGAGACGCCGATGCCCACCTCGCCTGTCATGCCGTCGGCGGCGAGGGGCAGCACGAGGTGGCAGCCCTCGAGGCGGGGGGACTCGTGCTCCTCGGCGAGTCGCCGGCGGATGTCGCGCTCGGCGAGGAGCCGCAACGTCACGTCGTGGAGGGGCTTGCCGAGGGCCTTGAGGAGCGCGTGCTCGTCTTCCGTCAGCTCCAGCACCGGCTCACCACTCAGCAGGGGCCAGGTGAGGCGCTGCCTCACGAAGTGAAGTGGCTTGAGCTTGTCGAGTTGGCGCAGAGAGAGGCGGTCGCCACCGCCCACCGGGTGGAAGAGCGGCGCCGTCAGCAACGCCTCGGGCAGCTCGCGCTTCTTCTCGCGGGAGAGGCGGACGAGGAGGTCTCTCGCGTGCGCGAGGGCGTCAGGCGAGGGCGTGCCCGCCTTCAGCAACTGGAGGATGGAGTCTTCCGCGGCCTCGGCCACCGCGCGGGTGACGAGGCTGAAGAGCTTCTTGCTGGGCACGTCCGCCCAGGCCTGCGTCGGCAGCTCCTTCTTCAGGTTGACGACGGCGTGGAGCCGCAGCGGCGCGAGGGAGGGCACGTCACCCTGCTGCAGGAAGCGGCCGGCGCACAGCAGCCGAATGAAGGCCCCCCACCGCCGGCGGTGCAGCCCCACCTCGCCCTCCACCTGCGGCGTGTCCACCTTCACCCGGCCGAAGACGTCCTCGTCCGGGTGGAGCGCCGCCGTCTCCAGCGGCTCGGCGAGCCAGGCCTTGCGGTTCTCGGCAGCGCGCCGGTTGCGCTGCACCAACTCGGCCACGTTCACCCACCGCGCTGGAGGCAGGACCTTCGCCCACGCGGTGGGGTGCAGCACCGTCGGGCGCGGGTAGCTGCCTTCCGGGTACACCGAGTGCGCGACGTACAGCGACCGTCCGGCCGCCACCTCGGCCTTCAATTCGGCCACGGAGCAGCGCTCGCCCGACGGCCCGGGGATGAGGAGGGCTTCCTCGAGAATGGCGCGCGCTTCCGGCGACGTGTCCGAGGACAGCAGGCGCGCGAGGAGGTCGTCGCGCACGGCCTCGTCGGGCTGCACCCGCAAGCGGGCCACCTGCTGCGCCAGGGCTTCCAGCGACAATTCGGCCAGCGCCCGCAGCGCCGCCTGGAGCGCCTTGTCGCTGTCCACCACGTCGCTGCCCGACGCGTTGGTGCGGAAGTCGTCGCCGCGCACCCAGGCGTGCAGCTGCAGCCCGGGCAGGGTGAGGACGCGCGTCGTCACCACGACGCCCAGCACGTCCAGCGTCACGTCGCTGCTCTCCGCGTCGGCCACCGCCGCCGTCACCTCCACGCCGTCGAGGCTGCGCCGGAGCAGGTGGCTGCCCGGCTTCGCGCACCACGGGGGTGGCGGCACGGAGGCGCCGTTCAACTCCAGCGTCGCGCCGAAGCGCCCGCAGCGGCCGCGAATGACCGTCACCTCCGGCGCGCCGCGAAAGACGGCCGTCGCCACCCGCCAGCCGAAGGCCTTGCGCAGGGCGAGGTGGGTCCCCCGGCGCTGGGCACAGGGGGCCACCTCCACCTCGCCGTCCGGCAGCAGCGTGACGCGCAGCCCGCCGCTCTCCACCCAGACGTACTTCGGCGAGACACCCAGCGCGCCCGCGACGCCGAGGCCCAGCAGGCGCGCCCGGCGCGTCTCCGGCGTCACGCCCGCCACCAGCCCCTGCGAGAGGAGGTCCTTCATCACCTCGGGCGCGAAGGAGAGGCCGTCGAAGCTCACCTCCACGTCGTCGGCGTCGGTGCGCACCACCACCTTCTTCGCGCCACTCAAGGCCGCGGCGCGCAGCACCTCCAGCACCCAGTGCGAGGGGTCGGCGAAGCGGTGGTCCTTGAGCCGCTCCAGCGCCCGCTTCCCGTCGATGCGGAAGCGCCCTTCGGCCACCTTCTCGCCGGCCGCGCGCAGCTCGTGCTCGAGGCTCATCGCAGGGCCCTCTGCGTCAGCGCGAGGTCCACCTTCTCGGTGAGGCCCCCGCCGGCGACCAGCACGCAGCGGGCCAGGAGCAGCGAGGCGAGCCGCGGGGCGGAGTGGAAGAGGGGCGCGGCGGCGGCCACGGCCTCGTGCCGCGCGTTGAGGCACAGGAGCGACGGCCCCTTCGCGAAGGGGGAGACGCGGGCCACGGCGGCGCGCACGGGTGTCCCCGCCGCGTCCACCCGGGCCCAGCGCTCCTCGGCCAGCGCGCCTTCCAGCCGCGCCAGCAGCACGCCCTTCGTCGCCACGCCGCCCACGCGCAGGGCCTCGTCGAGGGCGTCGAGGAACACGGTCGGCGCGTCCTTCCCCGGCGGCTCCGCGAAGGTGAAGGCGTCGTCGGCGAGGAGAACGGCCTTCGCGGAGAAGGCCAGCGCCAGCGCGTTGGCCAGCGCCTCGCCGGGAGCGGCTTCCAGCACCGGCACGCCCGCGGCCGCCAGGCGCTGCGTCACGGCCGTCGCGGCGGGCGAGACGAAGAGGGCGCGCTCCTTCGCCACCACCTTCGCCACGTCCTTGAAGGGCGCGGCGCCGCCGCCGGCGAGGCGGTAGTGCAGCCGCGTCGCGTCCGCTTCCGCGCGCGCGTAGTGGAAGAGGAGCTGCCAGTCGGCGGCGCCGTCGGGGCGGAGGGCGGCGCGGCGGCTCTCTTCCGGCAGGGCGGCCTGGAGCGGCCCTCGCGCGAGCGACACCGCGAGCCGCTTCACCTTGTCGAAGTGGCGATCTCTCCGGACGTTGTCCCGCGTGAGGGTGTGCTCGAGGTAGCGGCTCACCACGCGCACCGTGACGCGCGGCACCAGCGGCTCCTGCGTCTCCAGCAGCGTGAGGCCGCGGTTGTAGAAGCCGGTCCACGGCGGCTCGGTGCGCGCCGGCCCGGCGACGAGGTGCGTGCCTTCTTCGCGGTGCTCGACTTGAAAGGGCGCGTCGACGGACACCTCTTCTCTCACGGGCGTCGCGACGGGAGGCGCGCTGCCGTCGGCGGCCCCGGCGGCGAAGGTGACGTCGGCCTCGGAATAGCGGCACCACTTCTTCACCGCGGCGAGGCTCTTCGCGACGAAGTCCTCGTACTCGGCCGCGGTGAGGTGCTTGTGGACGGTGATGCGCGTGCCCTCCAGCGGCTCCTGCGAGGCGAGGAGCTCCCAGCTGCGGTCCTTCTTGAAGAGGACTCGCCAGGACTCGCCGTCGCGCCCGGTGTCCACCACCACCGCGTCGGGGCGGCAGGCGAAGACGCTGACGAAGCCGATGCCGAACTTTCCAATCTTGGTGAGGTCGTTCTCCTTGGTGCTGCGGAACTTCGTCACCAGGTAGTTCTCGATGACGTCGCGGTTCATGCCCTCGCCCCAGTCGGCGACGGCGGCGGTGAGGAGGCCCTTGTCCTTCCCCGGGCGGAAGCGGAGCGACACCTCGATGCGCGTCGAGCCCGCGTCGATGCTGTTCTGGATGAGCTCCCGGTAGAAGGCGAATGGGTCGGTGAACTGGTGGACCAGGTCCTCGACGACGTCCTCGGCCTCGGGTGCGCTCATCGGCTCGTCACTCTCCGCACGCGGTGAGGTTGGTGAAGGCGCCTGCGTACATCGGCCCCAGCTTGTGGGCCTTCGCTTTCATGGCGCGGACGAAGTCGCAGTCGCCGAAGTACGCCGCCTGCCCCGCCGCGATGAGGTAGCCGTTCACCTTCCAGCCCATCGCCAGGGCCCCCTGCTTCGGCGCGCACGCCTCCACCTGCTTCACCAGGCGCTCGAGGCCGGGCCTGCCCTCCGCGCGCGCCACCGCACCGAAGGCGGTGGTGAACTTCACCTGCGCGTCGGGCTGACACTTCTCGATGGCCGTCACCGCCCCGGCGACGTCGGGCGACACCATCAACAGGTCCTCGACGGCCTTGCGGGCCTCGGGGAAGTGGGGCGACTTCGGGCGCGCGTCGAGGAAGCGCGAGAGCTTCTGCTCGTCCAGCACCGCCTGCAGCCGCTCGCGCTCCACCACGGTGACGCCCGGCAGCTGCGCCAGGTCGGTGATGAGCATGTCCGCGAGGCCCTTCTTCAAGGGCTCGTACTCGGCGCGGCCGGTGTTGTTGTCGAAGTACAGCACGCTGACCTTGAGCGGCGCGGCCGACGCGGACGACGCCAGGGCGAGCCCGAGGGCCAGTGCAGTGCGCATGGAGGACGAACGTGTAGCGCAGGTAAGCGGCGCGCGTCGCAAGGGACTGGAGGGCGCCAACGCCTGCCGGCAGACATTGGTTCCGCTCGCGGCCCGGCCGTGTATCCTCGCCCGGTCCGGCCCCGGACTGAATACCGCGACCAGCTCTTCGTCTGCGGGGCGCCGTTCCACACACCACCTCTCCCTGGGGGTTTCCCATGAAGCGCCTCGTTCTCCTCCTCGCAGCCAACTCGCTCGCCTTCGGTCTGGCCGGCTGCGCCTCCGTCAGCAAGAAGTGCTTCGGGGACGGCGTCTGCCGCACCGAGTCCGATGGAAAAGTCACCTGGGAGGGTCCGCCCGAGAAGGTGGCCGAGTACCAGGCCCGAGAAGAGGCGCAGAAGAAGGCCGCCGCCGAGCGCGACGCCGCCTTCGCCAGCGCAGAGAAGCGGCCCGCGTCGGAGCCGATTCGCGTGGCCATCGTCGGCCCGTCGGTCGTGTCTCAGGGCCTGCAGACCTTCGCGCTGACGTACCGGCAGATGTTCATGGAGGCGATGGGCGGCGACCCGCGCATCCAGTTGGTGGACGCCGGGCGCATCGCGCACCTGCTCAAGGACGGCGACAGCATGTCCAGCCGCAACGACGGCCCGCCGGCAAAGGTGGACCAGAAGATGGCCCGGCGCGTGCGCGACGGCAGCGGTGAGGTGGACGTGCTGGTGGTGGTGACGGCGAAGGAGAAGGAGCGCACCGGCATGGTGAGCGGCGGCGGCGGCGTGGGCGCGGCGCAGGTGGTGAACGTCGAGTTCTCCGCGTCACTCTCCAGCGTCTACACCTTCGACGAGCAGAAGAAGTCGGAGATTGGGGACAGCAACACCGGCATCGTGATGGGCGGCTACGACAAGACGGGCCAGCACAAGAAGGCCGAGCTCAAAGGCAACCGCGACCCGAGCAAGGACCGCGCGGCCGTCACGCAGTTGGCCCAGTGGGTGAAGCAGACGGTGAACGGCCCGGTGGGCGCGCAGCTGCCCAGCCTCACGGCGGTGCAGACCATCAACGAGAAGATGAAGGAGCAGATGAAGACGCAGCTGCAGCAGGACCCCCAGACGCAGAAGCTGATGGAGTTGCTCCAGAAGCAGAAGTCGGCCCAGCCGCAGTAGGCCTTCTCAGGCGGCGCCCGGCGTCATCACGTCCAGCGCGCTGGCGTCGGGCGACTGCACCAGCACCGGGCGGCTGAAAGCGAGGAGGGCCTCGCGCAGCGACAGGGTGCCGAAGCCCGACTTGTCGGTGGCCGTGAAGCCGAAGGAGTCGGGCCCGCGCTGGCACACGTCGTTGTAATTCACCCGCGCGACGAAGCGGGCGAAGGCGCGCACCAGCGGGGTGGCCGTGTCGAGGGGGCCCCACACCGCGGCCTGCTGCCCGTACGGGCTGCGCCGCTGCCAGTCCAACACCTCGGCCGCGTCGTCGAAGCGGGCCACCGCGAGGAGCGGGCCGAACTGCTCCTCGTGGAACAGGCGCATGCCCTCCTTCACCGGGTACACCACCGCCGGGCGCATCAGCGAGAAGGCGCCGCGCCCTCCCCCGTCGTTCACCACCCGCGCGCCCTTCGCCACCGCGTCGTCGAGGAGCTCACGCATCCACGCCAGCTTGGGCTCCTCGGGCAGCGGCGTGACAGCCACGCCTTCGTCCCAGGGCATGCCCACCTTGAGGGCGTTCACCTTCGCAGCCAGCCTCGCCACGAAGTCGTCGGCGATGGACCGGTGCACGAAGACCAGCTTCTCGGCGGTGCAGCGCTGGCCGTTGAAGCCCAGCGCGCCCTTCACCAGCGCGGTGGACGCGGCGTCGAGGTCGGCTCCGGGCAGCACGGCGGCGATGTTCTTCGCGCCGAGGCCCAGCACCTTGTGGAGGGTGATGGGCACCGGGTGCGCCTTCAGGATGGCGTTGGCCGCGCCCTCGCTGCCGATGAAGGCCAGCACGTCGATGACGGCGGACGGGTTGCCGTGCACGTCCTTCTCCACCGCGCCCATCACCGCCGGGATGACGACGCGCCCGTCGCCGGGCAGGAGGCTGACGACGCCCTTCGGGAAGCAGTCGCGGAAGGCCTCCAGCAGGACCAGGTTGGCCAGCACGCCGAAGCGCGGCGTCTTGGCCAGCACCACGTTGCCCATCAAGAGCGCCGGCACCACGGTGGTGAGGAACTCATTGACGGGGTAGTTGAAGGGCGCGACGCACAGCACCTTCCCCAGCGGGCGGCGGGTGGTGCGCGCGTGGTGCCTCTTCTGGCCGGCGGCGCCTGTCTGCAGCGCGAAGTCCTCGTCGTGGAGGCGCTTCAACTCCGCCAGCGTGTTGTGCATGTACTCCACGCTGCGCGTCACCTCGTCGCGCGCCGAGGGCCAGGCCTTGCCGATTTCCCACATCAGCAGGGTGGCGATGTCGTCCGTCTTCGCCTCGACGGCCTTCGCGAAGCGCTCGACGGCCTGCGCACGCTCGGAGAAGGGCGCGGCGGGCCAGGCGCCCTCTCCCCGGCCCCACGCCTGCGTCGCGGCGGCGACGGCGGCCTGGGCCTCATCGGCGGTGAGCATCGCCTCGTGGCCCAGGACGGTGACGGCCAGGCCGTCGGCGCCGCGCGTCGCCACCCGGCTGGTGACCGCGCGCGTCGTGCCCGTGGCCTCGCGTATGGCGCCGTCCACCAGCCAACGCGGCCGGTGGGCTTCAGGCTTCACGCGCACCTTGTCGGGCAGCGTGTCGGCGGTGGGGAACAGCGATGCGAGGGCGGCGTCTTCCCAGGGGCTCATGGCGTTTCCTCGGTGGGGGCGACTGCGGAGGCATCGTCACAGAACACCGGCACCTCGACGCGGTCTTCTGTCCGACCCCACCGGCAAGGGGTGCCACCCGTGACGCGACTGCGGGGTGAAGCTCGAGTCCGCGCGCGACGCCGCGTTCTCCGCGACGCCGCGCGACGTGGACTCGCACGAGTTACGAGATGATGAAGTCGTGCGCGCGGACCGTCTTGCGGCCGTTCTCCTTCGCGCGCTTGGCCGCCTGCTCGAGGAGCCAGTACACGTAGACGTTCAGCCCGTTCAGCGCGTCACCGGCGACGTTGCAGTCGGCGTCCTTGAGGACGGCCTTCGCTTTGCTCGCAATCACCAACGGCTCCTGCTGCTTCTTCGCGGCCATCGACCTCTCCTTGTGCGTGTGCGGCGTGTGAGGGTGCATCGTCCCGGGACAAGCCCCGGGGCACGCGAGGCCTAGCGAAAAGGCTCGCGCCTGTCCCGTGTCTCGTGCATCCGGGGCCGATTTCCCGGCGCGGGTTCTGGTTGGTTACTTGCGGCCGGCGGCGCGCGGGAGGGTGCCCGGGTCCGGGAGGTCGAGGGACTTGAGGACCTCGGAGACGCTCCACTGGGACGGGCGGACGACGTGGGCTGTGGGCTCGACAGCAGGCGCGGGAGCGGCGACGACAGGGGGAATCGTCGGCGGAGGCGGGGGGGCGCCGTGCAGCGACAGGAAGTCCACTCCCGCGCGCTGGCCTTCGGCGCACGCGCGCACGTCGTCCAACAAGGTGCGGGCCTCTTTGAGGGTGGGCTCGATGGCCAACAACTCCTCGAGGTACCGCGCGGCTTCGGGGTACTGGCCGGCGCGGGCGTGCCCCAGGGCGAACTTGTACATCTCCTTGAGCTCGGGAGACCAGGCGACGCCGGAGGGCGGCGGGGGGCGCGGAGTCGGGGGGCCAGAGGCATGGCTGTCGGAAGTGAGGAGACCCAGCGAGTCCAGTTGGCGGACGAAGCTCGCCAGCGTCTCGGTCGTCGTCTTGAGGCCGATGCGCTCGGCGGCAGCGGCGACCTGAGCCAGGGTGTGCTTACCGTCGAACATCCGAGCGATGGTCAGCTCGAACTCGTAGAAGGTGAAGCTCTTACCGGCGCGGAGGTCGCGGACCTCGGTGTGGCCCGGCCTCGGCGCCTTGACGAAGGTGAGGTCGGTGCGGAGGCGCGGGCGACGATCGGCCGGCGGCGCCTCAGGCACTGGCTGCGGCGTCGGCACGCCCTCCGTTTCGAGGTAGCCGGCGGCAACAAGACGCGCGAGGATTGCAGCCACCTGCTTGCGCGACATGCTGTCGAGTGCGTCGTCAGGGCGGCCCGCAAGCACGCACTTCGCGACCTCGACCTCGGTGGAGGTGAGGGGAAAAGTGCGATGCGCAGCCGGGTCTGCGAGGTGGGGTGGGACCGCGTTCGGCTTGAGGGTGACGCCGGCCTTGACGCGGAAGGTGCGCACCCGCGCGCCAGCAGCAAGCCGTGATCCGCTTGCACGCCTCGGCAAACCCGGCACGTTTGCTGGGCATGCGGACCCCTCGCCCCTGGGTCATTTACCGGGAGGGGGTCAGGACGGACACCGCACGGATTTCACGTGTAACCCCTTGTGTTTCCAAGTGGGCCTCAGTGCACCCGACGGCAGGGACCTCAGAGCGCCCGACGGTGGGGGCCTCAGAGCACCCGACGGCAGGGGCCTCAGAGCACCCGACGGCGGGGTCCTCAGAGCACCCGACCGACGGCAGGGGCCTCAGAGCACCCGACGGCGGGGTCCTCAGAGCACCCGACCGACGGCAGGGGCCTCAGAGCACCCGACGGTGGGGACCTCAGAGCACCCGACGGTGGGGACCTCAGAGCACCCGACGGCA
>JBFMHF010000174.1:0-14137 GCA_040752975.1 Myxococcota bacterium | reverse complement strand
GCGGGGGGCGGAGGCGCGAGTGAGCCGAAGTCGAAGGCTCCAGGCGGCGGCGCTCCCCCCCCGGGGGGCGGCGGGGCGGCGAAGTCGAAGTTGAAGCCCGCGGGCGGCGGCGGCGCGTTGGGAGGAGGAGGCACCGTACCGAAGGTGAGTCCGGGCGAGGTGGTGGGCGCGGCCGGGTTGTTGGGGGCGGGCGGCTTGCCGAGATCGAAGAGGAAGGGAGAGGCGGCGCCCGGGCTGGTGGGCCCGTCACCGGCGGCCGCGGCGTCCTCCCGCTTGACCAGCTGGAGGTGGCGGCAGCGGGGACATTGCGCGCGCACGCCCTTGTCGGTGACGAACTTGTCGTCGATGGCGTAGGCGGCGGCGCACTTCTGGCAGACGATTCGCATCGGGGAAGTCAGTGGCGGAAGTGCCGGATCCCGGTGAAGACCATGGCGATGCCGTGCTCGTCGGCGGCGGCGATCACCTCAGCGTCGCGCACCGAGCCCCCCGGCTGGACGACGGACTTCGCCCCCGCCGCGGCCAGCGCATCCAGCCCGTCACGGAAGGGGAAAAACGCATCCGACGCCACGGCGCTCCCTTTGAGGCGCTCTCCGCCTCGGGTCGCCGCGATTTTCACCGAATCCACCCGACTTGTCTGCCCTCCTGCCTGGGCCAGCAGCTCATTTGGACTGGCGAAGACGATCGCATTCGACTTGACGTGCTTGCACACCCGCCAGGCAAACCGCAGCGCCTCCAGCTCGTCGGGTGACGGTGTGCGCTTCGTCACCACCTTCCACTCACCCGGCGGCTCGACGGCGTCCCTGTCCATCACCAGCAAGCCACCGGACACGCTGCGCAGATCGAGCTGGGCGCGAGGCCTGGCGTCAGGGCTGGCGAGGGCCGGGCCGGCCGCCAGCAGGCGGAGGTTCTTCTTCCCCGCGAGGAGCTCCCGGGCTCCCGGCGACCAGGAGGGCGCGATCACGGCCTCGAGGAAGGTCTCGGACAGCGCTCTGGCGGTGGCGTCGTCGACCTCGCGGTTGAGGGCGATGATGCCTCCAAAGGCGCTCGTCTCGTCCACGGCACGGGCCCGGCGGTAGGCGCGCTCCAGCACCGCGTCGCTGGCCACGCCGCACGGGGTGTTGTGCTTGATCACCACCGCCGTCGGCGCGTGGGGGAACTCGAGCACCAACCCGAGCGCCGCGTCGAGATCGAGCAGGTTGTTGTACGAGAGCTCCTTGCCCTGCAGCACCTCGCTGAAGGCCACCGTGGGCTCCTTCGGGGCGCGCGCTTCCCGGTAGAAGGCCCCGCGCTGGTGCGGGTTCTCCCCGTAGCGCAGGCCCTGGGCCTTCGTGACGGCCACGGACAGCGCCTCGGGGAAGGCGTCCCCTTCCTGCTCGGCCAGCCAGGCGGCGATGGCCGCGTCGTAGGCGGCGGTGTGGGCGAAGGCCTTGTGCTGCAGCCTGCGCCGGGTGGCCGCGCTGACCGCCTTGTCCTTCTCCAGCTCGGCCAGCACGGCCTCGTAGTCGGACGGATCCACCACGATGGTCACGTGCGCTGCGTTCTTCGCAGAGGCCCGCACCATCGCCGGCCCGCCGATGTCGATCTGCTCGATCACCTCGTCGCGCGGCGCGCCCTTCGCCACCGTCTCGCGGAAGGGGTACAGGTTGACGGCAACCAGGCTGATGGGCGCGATGCCATTGGCTTCCAGCTCCCGGCGATCCGACTCGAGCGAGGGGCGCGCGAGCAGCCCGCCGTGGATCTTCGGGTGCAGCGTCTTCACCCGCCCGCCGAGGATCTCCGGGCTGCCGGTGTGATCGCTGACCTTCGTGGCGGGAACGCCGGCGCCCTTGAGCGCTTCGAGCGTTCCACCGGTGGACAGCAGCTTGAAACCCAGGCGAACCAGCCCCTGCGCGAAGGGGACCAGCCCGCGCTTGTCGGACACACTCAAGAGGGCGAGCACAGGCGACCGCGTACCAACCGGCCCCGGGAGGGTCAACGAAGCGGTGGTGGCGAAATGGGGAGGTCAGCGCGGGCGCTTCGGCTCGGCCTCGGTGGCGGTGCGGACCTTCTCGAGGCCGCGCGTCTCCACCTGGCGGATCCGCTCGCGGGTGAGGTTCATGATCTCCCCCACCTCTTCCAGCGTGATCCCGCCCTTCTCGGCGACGTCCAGCGCGCAGGTGTACTCGAGCTCCCAGATCTCCTTGTCGGGGAAGTTCACCTTCACCGAGCCGGTCTCCGGGTTGACGTCGAGGTACAGGTTGTACTTGCAGGACACGAAGACGCAGGGGCGCGGGCTGTTGATGCAGTCGGCGCGCGTCTTCGGGCGCTCGGCCTTCAGCTCGGCCAGCAGCGCCTCTTCTTCGGGATCCACCTGCCCCAGCATGCGGCGCCGGCGCAGCTCGCGCGCCATTTCCTTGCGCGACATGGTCTTGGAGCGGCGGCGCTCTTCGCCGTCGCCCGACTTGAGAACGTCTTCTTCGTCCCTGGCCTCGTTCGTCATCATCTGCTGCCCCTCCCTCGGTTTTGCTCGCGCGGGCCGCCGCTCATCACGGCGGAGTCTTCATGTGTCTGACGCCGCCGCGTGCCCCTGGTCGCGCGCGGTGACGGCACTGCCGAACTTCGACACCTGCTGCAGGAGCTGGCGGGCCTGGACGCGCAGCTCCCTGAGCTCGCTGGTCATCGCCTTCTTGTGGGCCGCGCCGAAGTCGCGCTGCTCGAGCTGCCGCTCGAAGCCGTCGAAGACCACCGCCAGCTCCCGGTTCGCGTGCTCGATGTGGTTCTTCAGCACCACGAAGGACGCCTTGATGTCCTCGAGCGTCAGGCCCTGGGCCATCATCCGCTTGATGGCGTTGATTCGCCGAACCGCCTCCACCGGGTAGAGGCCCTGGCTGCCGCGGTGCTTCCCCTTCCTGCCCACACGGCGGCTGCGGGGCAGCAGCCCTGACTGCACGTACTTGCGGAAGGTCGCCTCGGACAACGCCACGCCCTTCTTCGCGAAGAGCTCGACGATCAGCCGCGCGGGAACGCCCTGCGCGTGATCGCGCTCCACCTGCTCGATCTCCTCGGGCCGAAGCAGCTCCACCGAAGCCCCACTCCCACTGTCAGGAACCAGCCACTCAACGCTCGCCTTTGAGTGGCGGAGTATGAATATCGGATATTGAAAGGAGCTGTCAAGCGGCTTCCGCGACATTTCGATCGCGATCGTGTTCAGTTCCCGAGCGGTGGCTGAGGGGCCGTCCTCGATTCGGACAGGATCGAGCGATCAGTCGTCGCTCACCGCGACAGCGCCTTCAGCCCAACAGACCGCGGTGGATCCGCCGCCCCGATCCGCGCGCGCGGGCAAGTGCGCGTCACTGCTCAGGCAACGCCTCGTCGGGAGATCCGGATTTCCTGATCCAGCGATCAGCGGACCGCGCACGTCGCGCTGACGGCGCGCAACCCTGCGATGTGGACAGGCGCGTCACGGACAAGGGTGCTCCAGCTACCGCCGCACGGGCTTTTCACCGAGCCACTTCACGGGCGATTCCGGAGGGCGGTGCGCCAGCAGCCGATCGAGCAATGCGAGCGGCGTCTTTTCGACGACCAGCGCGTCCTCGAGCTCGCGGGGCACGAAGCCGCGATCGAGCGCGCCGCGGATCCACGCCACCAGCGGCGCGTAGTAGCCCTCCGTGTCCACCAACCCGATGGGCTTGGCGTGCAGGCCGAGCTGCGCCCAGGTGAGCGCCTCGAAGAGCTCGTCCAGGGTGCCGAAGCCGCCAGGCAGCGCGACGAAGGCGTCCGACAGCGACTCCATCAACGCCTTGCGCTCGTGCATCGAGCCCACGAAGTGCACCTGCGTGAGGCGGGGGTGGGCGAACTCCTGCCGCGCCAGGCCGTGAGGGATGACGCCGATCGCCTCCCCTCCCCCGTCCAGCGCCGCGTCGGCCACCGCGCCCATCAGGCCCTGCGCAGCCCCGCCGTAGACGAGCCCCAGCCCGCGACGGGCGAGCGCTTGTCCGAGCGCCGCGGCCGCCTCTCGAAACGCAGGCGAGCTGCCCGGCCTCGAGCCACAGAAGACGCACACCCTGCGAATCGTCCCGCCCACGGATCACGGCTCCCGCTGGATCACCGTGTCATGGAGCCAGTTGTGATCATCCAGCGTGGGATAATCGAGGGTGTAGTGCAGCCCGCGGCTCTCCTTCCGCCGCGTCGCGCACTCGACGATCAGGTGCGCCACGTCGGCGATGTTCCGCAGCTCGACCACGTCGCGCGTGACGCGGTAGTCCCAGTAGTACTGGCGGATCTCCTCGCGCAGCATGTCGAGGCGCCGCCGCGCGCGGGCCAGCCGCTTCCCGGTGCGGACGATGCCGACGAAGTTCCACATCAGCCGGCGGATCTCTTCCCAGTTCTGGCTCACCACCACCATCTCGTCGGACGGCACCGCGTGCCCCGGATCCCATTCGGGTGGCGCCTGGGGAAGCGCCACGCCCGCCTTCACTTCCTTCGCGCACTCCTGCGCGGCGCGGTGGCCGAACACCAGCCCTTCCAGGAGCGAGTTGGACGCCAGCCGGTTGGCCCCGTGCAACCCGGTGCAGCTCACCTCGCCCACGGCGTACAGGCCCGGCACCGCCGTCTTCCCGTGCGCGTCCGTCACCACGCCCCCGCACATGAAGTGCGCCGCCGGCACCACGGGGATCGGCGCGCTCGCCATGTCGATGCCGAACTCGCGGCACTTGGCGTAGATGTTCGGGAAGCGCTCCACCAGGAAGGACTTGCCGAGGTGGGTCATGTCGAGGTGCACGTACTCGTCGCCGGTGCGCTTGATCTCCGCGTCGATCGCCCGCGCCACGATGTCGCGCGGCGCCAGCTCTCCTCGCTCGTCGTAGCGCTTCATGAAGCGCTCCCCCGTCGATCGCAGCTTGAGCCGCCCTCCCTCTCCGCGCAGCGCCTCGGAGATGAGGAAGTTCTTCGCCTCGGGGTGGAACAGGCACGTGGGGTGGAACTGGAAGAACTCCATGTTGGCGATCGGCGCCCCCGCCCGGTACGCCATGGCCACGCCGTCGCCCGTCGCGACGTCCGGGTTGGAGGTGTACAGGTACACCTTCCCCGCCCCGCCCGTGGCCAGCACCGTCACCTTCCCGAGGAAGGTCTCGATGGCCCCGTCCTCGCGCAGCGCGTAGCAGCCGAGCGCCCGGCCCTTCCCCCTGGGCTGTCCGCGGTCGAGGATCAGATCGATCGCGGTTGAGTGTTCGAAGAACTGCACGTTGGCCAGGTCGTCGCACGCGGCCAGCAGGGCGCGCTCCACCTCGCGGCCCGTGATGTCGCCGGCGTGGACGATGCGCCGTTTGGAGTGCCCACCTTCGCGGGTGAGGTCGAATTCGCCCGAGCTGCGCCGGCTGAACTCCGCCCCGAGCGCCGCGAGCGCCTTGAGCCTGGCCGGCCCCTCCTTCACGCAGATCTCCACGACGTCACGGTGGTTGAGCCCCGCGCCGGCGATCATCGTGTCCTCGACGTGGCGCTCGAAGCTGTCGTCGGCAGCCAGCACCGAGGCGATGCCGCCCTGGGCGTAGGCGGTGTTGCACTCGGAGCGCGCCCGCTTGGTCAACACCGCCACCGTGCCGTGCCGGGCTGCCTCCAGCGCGCACGTCAGCCCGGCGATGCCACCACCCAGCACCAGGAAGTCGAACTGTCGGACCATGGGCCGGGCGTTTAGCCCCGTTGAACGCCGCCCGCACCCCTCCGTGCGCCCCCCCGGGAAAGACAGGGCGGTTCTTTGAAGGCCTTCCCCTTCGGGGGTAACGTGGCAGCCACCTTCGATGCGTCTCGAGGCGGCCATCCTGCTGACTGTCCTGTGTGCGCCCGCCGTGGCGCAGGCCGGAGGCATCTACAAGTACGTCGAGAAGGACGGCACCATCGTCTACACGAACGTGCCGCCGAAGGGCGCCGCCAGCCGCAATGCCCGGCGCGTCGAAGGCGAGTTCCGGCCAGCGCCCTCCCCTGCCGCCCCCGCGCGGGTGACGACGAGCTCCTCGAAGGCGCTCACCGAGTACGACGACTACATCGAGGAGGCGGCGCTCCGGTACCGGATCCCCGCCAATCTGGTGCGCGCGGTGATGCACGCCGAGTCCGCCTTCGATCCCAACGCGGTGTCGGTGGTGGGAGCGTCGGGGCTGATGCAGCTGATGCCCAAGACGGCTCAGGAGATGTTCGTGAAGGACATCTTCGACGTGAAGGAGAACATCGAGGGCGGCGTGCGCTACCTGCGGGTGCTGGCCAACGAGTTCGACGGGGACATGGTGAAGATGGTCGCGGCGTACAACGCGGGCCCTGACGCAGTGAAGAAATACGGCGGGCAGGTGCCGCCCTACCAGGAGACCCAGCTCTACGTGCGCAAGGTGCTGTCGCTGTATTTCCAGTACAAGGCGAAGAGCGAGCTCGCGCAGAAGAGCGCCGAGGCGCGCGCGACGCCGTAAAGAGAGCTTCGGCCACGAAAGACATGTCGAGCACCGCGAGGGGAAGGGATCCAGCCGTCGAGGAGGAGTTTCTCGGCGCGCTCTACAAGGGCGGCGAACTCCTCGCCGCGGGGAAGATCGACGAGGCGCGCGCGCACCTCGAGAAGGCGCACGAGCTCCAGCCGAAGAACGAGAAGGCGCAGAACCTGCTCGGGCTGACCTACTTCAAGCTGGGCCACTTCGAGGACGCCGCGCGGATCTACGAGCTGCTGGTGCGGGAGAACCCGGTCGACCCCACGCTGCGCGTCAACCTGGGCCTCGTCTACCTCAAGACGAACAACCTCGAGCGCAGCATCAAGGAGTTCGAGACGGCCACGGATCTCGAGCCCACGCACCAGAAGGCCCACAACTACCTCGGCCTCGCGCTGGCGCAGGCGGGCGAGTACGCGAAGGCGCGCGAGCACTTCCACCAGGCCGGCAGCGAGGCGATGGCCGAGAAGATGACCAGGGCGCTGGTGGCCCGTGCGGAGGCGGCCGCCGACGAAGGCCCGGGCATGGTGGTGACGACCGGCCCCGCTCGCGCGCAGGCGGTGACGAATGCGCCGGCGGTCCCCATCTCCGCGCCGAGGCCTCCCGCCGAGGCCGTGGCGCCGCCCCCGGTCCCCGAGCCGCCTGCGCCTCCCGTGGCCGACACCGACACCGGCGGGACCTGGGACGTGATGAGCGACGAGGAGGTGCCCTCGGACGCCTACGTGATGCCCGAGGACGTCGTCGAGGAGGCGCCGCCTCCGCCCGCCGCCCCCGCGCCCGCGCCATCCCCCCGCCTGGACTCGGACTGGGGTGCGCAGTTCGAGCCGGGTAACGCCCAGGCCTCGCCGGCCCCTGCGCCCGCCCCCGCGCCTCCTGCCGAAGAGGAGGAGATGCGCTTCGCGGAGGACGAGGGCCCGTCCGCGTCGACGCTGTCCAGCCCCGGGCTGCCCGCGGTGAGCTCGGACTCGATGCCGGTGCTGGACGCCTCGGCCGTCGAGGTGGAGGTGGTCAGCACCGAGTCGACCCAGCCCGAGCCGGCCCAGGCGCCCCCGCCTCGCGCTTCCCCCAGCGGCGCGCCGGCCTGGCTGACGATGGAGGCGGCCGAAGCGGCCAACAGCTCCGGCGAGACGCAGTGGGTGACGGAGGGGTTGTCAGACGTGCCGCTGCCACCCGAGCAGCCGGGGGTGGTGGAGGCCGAGGTGAGCTGGGGCGGCGCGGAAGCGTCGGTATCGGACGCAAGCTGGGCGACAGGCGAGGCGCCTGCCCCTGGGGACGCGGCGGCCAGCGCGGAGGCCTGGGCGACGAGCGAGGCGGGGCCTCCCGCCGAGTCGGTTGCCATGGCGGACGACGCCAGCTGGGCGACGGGCGAGACCGTGCCTCCCGCCAGCGCGCAGACTCCGGCCGGAGAGGCCGGGACGAGCGGGACACCAACGTCCGCCGACGCAGGCGAGTGGGCGACGGCTGAAGCCGGAGGCGTTGCGGCTGGCGCGACGTGGGAGACCGGCGCAGACGGCTACCAGGGCGGACCGATTCCCCCCATCGAAATGCCCGAGCCGCCGGCCGCGGAGATCCCCCCGCCGAACCCGTCCGGACCGGATCTCCCCATCGACGTGGCGCACCCGGAGCCCGGCGGAGCCTTGCCGTCCGCGGAGGTGGCGGCGGGCTACACGGCCATGCGGTCGCAGCGGCTGGTCGACCTCGGCGCGGCGAGCGGCTGGGTCACGGAGCCCTCCGGCGGCCCCTTCCATCTGAGCCCCGAGGGCCTCGCGGTGAAGGTGTCAGGCGAGGTGTTGTCGCGCATGACGGGCCTGGTGGCGGTGGTGGGCGGGCTGGAGGTGAAGCCCGAGGTGCGCCGCAAGCGCGGCAAGCCTTCCCAGGAGCCCTTCGGAGAGGGGCCGATGCAGCTGCAGCGCCTGTCGGGCAACGGCTTCGTGTACCTCGAGCCCGGCAAGCACCGCTTCTTCGCGGTCGATCTCACCGACACCAACGGCGCCTCGGTGGACGACGACGGCGCGTACGTGCGGGAAGAGACCGTCTTCGCCTTCGAGGAGCCGGTGTCCTTCGAGAACGGGCGGATCACCGGCGAAGGGCTGGCGCTCGATCTGGTGCACCTGAAGGGCACCGGGAAGGCGCTCCTGCAGCTCGAGGGCACGATGAAGGCCATGCCGATTCCCCCCGGCGCGCCGATGGTGGTGCCGCTCAAGCGCCTCGTGGGCTGGTTCGGGCGGGTGACGCCGCGGCTGATGGGCTTCGGCGGCCAGGGCGCGGTGGAGCTCAAGGGCGACGGCTACGCGCTGCTGGAGACGCCCGGCGAGAGGAGCTGACGTGGCGGACTCCGACGCGAAGCGCTCGAGGCAGGAAGCGCGGCAGAAGAAGCGCGAGGACAAGCTGCGCAAGAAGGAAGAGAAGGCGCGTCGCAAGGCCGAGAAGAAGGCCGCGCGCGCCGCCCGGGGCCCGTCGATCCTCCTCAAGGAGTTCTGGAACCTCCCCAACATGCTGACGATGGCGCGGATCCTGGTGATCCCCCTCTTCGTCTGGCTGACGTACGAGGGAGATCCCTGGTCGAGCGTGATGGCGGCGTCGATCTTCACGCTGGCGGCGGTGACGGACGTGATCGACGGCTTCCTGGCGCGGCGGTGGAACCAGATCACCGTGACGGGGAAGCTGCTCGATCCACTGGCGGACAAGCTGATCGTCGCGGCGGCGCTGGTGATGATGGTGCGCCTGGGCCGGATTCACGCGTGGGTGGTGATCGTCCTCCTGTCACGCGAGTTCATCGTGACGGGGCTGCGGCAGGTGGCGGCGAGCGAAGGGCTCGTCATCGCCGCGGGGCAGGAAGGCAAGTGGAAGACGGCGCTGCAGCTGTGCGGGATCGTCTGCCTCTGCATCCACTACACGCACTCCATCTTCTTCCTGGTCGACTGGTACCCGGTGAACTTCAACTTCGTGGGGAAGGTCTTCGTGTACACCTCGACGGCGTTCTCGGTGTGGAGCGCGGGGAAGTACTTCCAGGCCTTCCTCGATCGCCTGGGATCGCGCGGGCCGACGGCGGCGTGAGGCGGGAAAAAGAAAGCCCCCGGTCTCCCGAGGGCTTTCGTGCTTCGTGGAGCGGGAAAAGGGATTTGAACCCTCGACCCCCGCCTTGGCAAGGCGATGCTCTACCGCTGAGCTATTCCCGCATGTCCTTCGGGTGAAGCGTCCGAAGAGGGGGCACCTCGTACCGATGCGCCGGGGACGCGTCAAGCACTTCGTGGGCCGCTAGAGTGCCGCGGCCATGCGCCCTGCCCTGCTTGCGCTCTGCCTCCTCTCGGTGTCCGGCTGCACCTGCACCAGCACCGTCACCATCGGCGACGGCGGCACGGGAGGCGGAAGCGGCGGCTCTGGCGGTGGAATGGGAGGAGGAGGCGGCGGCCTGGGCGGAGGGACGGGAGGCGGCTCCGGCTGCGTGGACGGTACGCCCTGCGGCGACGGTGGCGTGTGCGCGGGCGGGTCGTGCTGCGCGCTGGCCTCGGCGTGCGGCAGCAACTGCTGCGCGGCGGCCGAGCGCTGCTCCTTCAACCAGTGCGTGACGCCGGGCTCCGAGTGCCGCGAGAGCAACGACTGCGACGGCGGCAGCTTCTGTGACTTCTCCGGCGCGGTGCGGCCTGACGCGGGCGCAGCAACCGACGGCGGGATGTGCTCGGGAGGGACGGCGCTCACCGGGAGGTGTCTGCCGCGGCCGCCCCTGTGCGCGCCCGTGGACGGAGGCAACCCCAACGCTGGCGTCACCTGCATCGAGCAGTGCCGCTTCGCCCCGTCGTCCACGCAATTTCGCACCGTGCAGAAGTACGCGTGGGGGGGCGTGGTGACGAGTCCTACGTCCAGCGACGTGATGATGGCGCCCATCGTCACGCAGCTCGACGATGACGACTGCGACGGCGTGGTGACGGCCAGCGACCTTCCCGACATCGTCTTCATCACCTTCGCCTCGGGCGCCTACACGGATCTGGGCACGGTACACGCCATCACCGTCCGCGGCGGGCAGTTGGTGGAGAAGTGGAGCCGAGCGGGCGTGCTCGCGGCGGCGTCGCAGCTCGCCAGCGGGAACATCGACGGCCAGCCGGGCAACGAGGTGGTGGGCTGCGGCCTGGGGCGGCTCGTCGCCCTGCGCGCCGACGGCTCGACGCTGTGGGACGTGGCCGCCAACGGGTGCAGCTACGTGTACCTCGTCGATCTCGGCGGCGACGGCTCGGTGGAGGTGGTGACGGAGTCGCAGATCTTCTCCGCGGCGACGGGCGCGATGCTGCGGGGCCTCTCCTCCACGGCGTACGGCCCGACGGTGGCGGACCTCGACGGTGACGGGCAGCTCGACGTCATCGGAGGAGGCCTGGCGCTCAAGCAGGACGGCACGCTTCTGGCCAACTCGGGCCTGCCCGGGAGCGCGGCGGCGGTGGCGGACTTCGATCTCGACGGCCGACCCGAGGTGGTGACGATCGACTACTCGGCGCACTCGGTCTTCGTCTGGCGCTACGACGCGGCGGCGGCAACGAAGGCGACGGTGCTGCGCGGACACGTGGACATCAACGGGACCTTGAGCCCCTCCCTGTGCCCAGGCGGCTCGTCGGGAAACACGCGGGGCGGAGGCCCTCCCACGGTGGGTGACTTCAACGCCGACGGCGTGCCGGATGTCGCGCTGGCGGGCGGTGTCGGCTACGCGGTCTTCGACGGACGCAAGCTGTTGAACCCGGCGATCGCCGGGCCGGACACCTTCCTCTGGGTGCGCCAGACGCAGGACTGCTCTTCCGCTGCCACCGGCAGCTCGCTCTTCGACTTCGACGGCGACGGGCGCACCGAGGTCGTCTACGCCGACGAATTGGCGCTGCACGTGTACGACAGCGCGACGGGCGCGGATCTCCTCACGCTGTGCAACACGAGCGGCACGCTGGTGGAGTACCCGCTGGTGGCGGACGTGGACAACGACGGCCAGGCGGACCTGGTGGTGGCGTCGAACGCGTACGCCTTCACCTGCGGCGGGGGCCAGCCGGGGACGTCGGGGATCCGCGTCTTCTCGAGCCAGGACGACAACTGGGTGGTGACGCGGCGGATCTGGAACCAGCACGCCTACTCGGTGACGAACATCGAGGAGGACGGGACGGTCCCCCGCGTGCAGAGGTCCAACTGGCTGGAGCCGGGCCTCAACAACTTCCGGCAGCAGAAGCAGCCAGGCCTCGAGTTCGCGGCGTCGGACGCGGTGGCGAGCGTCGATCGGGTGTGCGACGGCGTGGCGCGGCTCAAGGTGCTGGTGCGCAACCTCGGGGAAGCGCCGCTGCCTCCGGGGATCCGCGTGGACGTACTCAAGGGCGCTCCACCGACGGGGACGTCTTTGGGGACGGTGACGACGACACGCACGCTGGGGCCCGCGCAGGCCGAGGCGCTGTCGCTGACCATCTCGGACACCGAGGTGCTCGACGGGCTGGCCACCGTCTACACGCAGGTGCAGTCGGGGCTGCGCGAGTGCCGCGTCGACAACAACGTGTCAGCGCCGGTGACGTTGAGCTGCATCAACTGACGTCCGGAGACTGCTTCAGCTCCGCCAGGGCAGTCGCGATTCGCGCGACGTCGTCGGCGCGCTCGAGCGTGGCATAGTCCCGCAGGAGCAGCTCGTACTCGGCGATCGCTTCTTCCTTGAGCGCCAGGCCGACGTAGATCGACACCAACTCCTCGCGCGCGGCGGTGAGCTTCGGGTCCAGCTTCAGCGCCTGCTTGAGCATCGCCGCGGCCTTCAGCGAGAAACCGTCCCGCCGAAACAGCCGCGCCACCTCGAGGTACGTAGCCGCCGCGCCGGGCAGGTCGTCCTCCTTCTGGAGCAGCTCGCCCAGCTTGAGCCGCAGCTCAACGTTGCCGGGATCCAGCTCGATCTCCACCCGCAGCTGGAGGAGCGCCTGGGCGCGACTCATGCCCGGTCCTCAGCTGGCGCCGCCACCCGCCCGCCACCATCGAAAGCGCGACCACGGCCCATGACGGCTCCCAGGGAAACGAAAAGCCCCGGAGTGATCCGGGGCTTCTCTCGTGAGCGGGAAAAGGGATTTGAACGCTCTGGTCACAACGTCAGCACGCCGCCTGCCCCGCCCGCCCGTTGAAGATAGCGCGCCACCCGCGACGACAATGCCGCCCTCAGCCCGCCAGCAGCGCATCGATCAGAGCCCCGAACGAAGGGAAGCGACGCATCTCCACTTGATCGTCGTCGCGGTCGATCACTTGGCCGTCAGGTAACATCGTCAAGTTACCCTGCATGTAGCTGCCTTGACCGATCTCCACACCGTCGTCGTTGTCGGTCCAGTCGGCAATGGGGCGAATCACCGGTTCCCCATCGACAAACAACCCATCGGCGATGCACGCGAGCGCAGCGAACTCGCGGGGGAAAGAAGCCTCGTTCGCAGCCTCCCACGCGAGCGCCGCTTCTCGTAGCGCGGCACGGTCGGGCTTACCCCAGTGGACCTTCCGAGCGTCCTCAAGACCGAAACATTCAAGGGCGGGCCGCTTCTTCAGCTGTTTCTTGAGCCGGTTCAGCCGCGCCACCCAGTCGGGGTTTAGACCGTCGAGAGTACCCAGCGGTTCGCAGCGCAACTCGACCTTCGGTCCCTGTAGAAATTCGAGCTTCAAGTCGCGCCCGGCTTTGTCGAGTAGGTAAGCGTCGCGTGGCGACTGCGCCGCGAGCTTCGCCTTCCAACCCCGAAGCGCTCGCTCGGCGGCAGCGGCCAACTGGGGCCACTGTCCACGAGACACCTGAGCGGTGCTGACTCCGAACACCTGAGGCTTCGGTGCGCGGCCAGAGAAGACAAGATACGCATCGAGCAGACCCTGCACCTCCACGTTGGCCACCGCTCCATCGACCGACTTGCCGATGCGTTCCAGCAGCCATCCCGACCGATCGACCTCGGTCGCCACCGGCGCGCTTACCGGGACCCTCTCATCGAGCAAGCGCACAGTCGTCGCACGCCGCCCTCCGAGCGGGTGGGCTTCGATCTGGGTCACTTCACAACGCTGTCCGACGCTGGGTTTGCCGTACCCCAAGGCGCCCTGCCCGACGCGCAACTCCTCTGCTGTGTCGAGCCGAATCCGACCGACGCCGTCGACCGCGTTCCATGAAATGAGGGTGCCGAGATCCGAAGCCATGCGATCAGGTAGTGGGGCGGAGGAGGGAGGTTTTTGACAGCCGTCGGCTACCCCGTTACCGAGGGCAATGCAACCTAAGCCCCGCCCAGGGCCACGCTGGCGACCGGGGGCAGTACAGCGACCAACCGCGCCGCGGCCTCGGCAAGAACCTCCATCGCGTCGGTCGACACGCCACCCTCGGCGACAAGCTCAGCGGCGACGACGAGGGCGCTCGCCAGCTCGCGAACTGCATCCTCCGGGCTGATAGGGGCAGCCGGGCGCTCCTCCACTTTCACCACCTGCTGTGACGGCAACAGCTTGCCGAGAAGAAACTTCGCGGCATCCAAGGAGCGCTTGTCATCGGCGGACTTCACCCCGCGGCCCAGAACAGCCATCGCGTCCTCAATCAGCGATGCGTTCTTGTCCGCGGTGTCGGGTGACCGATCAGCGACGGCGGGATGAAGGCCGAGCCGAGGAGTGATGGGCTACACGCGAAGGCGTGTCAGGCCAGCGTCTTCTTGAAGGCGGCGGGCGTCATCTCCTCGAGCTGCAGCCCGAAGAAG
>JBFMHF010000173.1:0-14501 GCA_040752975.1 Myxococcota bacterium | reverse complement strand
GCACCGCCGCCGGAGCCTCCGCCCATCGCGCCACCGCCGGAGCCGCCGCCCGTCGCGCCGCCGCCGGAGCCGCCGCCCGTCGCGCCGCCGCCGGAGCCGCCACCCGTCGCACCGCCGCCTGTGCCTCCGCCGGTCGCGCCCGGCGTGCACCACTGCAGGCATCGCCCCGTCGAGCTGAAGGAGGAAGCCCGCCAGCAGGCGTAATTGGGCGGACACGCCGCGCTCGAGGTGCACACCTGCGCGTTGGAAGGAAAGCCCGTCGAGGTGTTGGGGTCGAGGCAGGCGTAGTCACCCGCGCCCGTCGCGTCGATGCACACCAGGTTGGTGTTGGTGCAGGGTCCACCCATCGCCCCGCCTCCGCCGCCTCCTCCCGCGCCGCCGCCGCTGCCTCCTCCCGCTCCGCCGCCCGCGCCGCCGCCCGTCCCTCCGGGCGTGCAGTCCTGGAGGCAGCGTCCGGTGGATATCCCTGAGGTGAACCAGCAGGAGTAGCCCGACGCGCAGTTGCCGTCCGTCTGGCAGGTGGGCGCCCCTGGCGGGAAGCCCGTCGACGTATTCGGGTCGATGCAGGCGTACTCGCCCTGGCCGCTGGCGTCGACGCACTCCCAGTTGGGATTCGAGCAGGAGCCCGAGCCGCCACCGGAACCGCCTCCGCCTCCCGTCGCGCCGCCGCCCGTCCCTCCGCCTGTCCCTCCGCCACCTCCGCCGCCCGCGCCACCGCCCGTGCCTCCGGTGCAGTAGCCGCTGGCTGGGTCGGACGTCGGTGCGCCCGTCACCCACGCCGCCGCGGTGTAACCGCCTTCCGTCGCCGCCTGCTGTGCGCGCGCGCGAATCCACGAGGCCAGGCCGAAGACGCTCTCGTACACGGTGTCGTTGCAGGAGCTGGCCGGCCCGCGCGACACGGCGCCGAGGACGCGCCCCTGTCCGTCGAGCGCCGGTCCGCCCGAGTCCCCTTCGCAGGTGCCCTTGGCCGTCGCAGCGCCGCCTTCCCACTCCAGCGTGGGGTGCATGTCCGACGCGCAGTTGGACGCGCACAGCACCGTCATCCCCCCGACGGAGTAGCGCGTACCCGCCGACTGGCCCCGCGGCGAGGTGATGCCGAAGCCCACCGCGCGGTACGTCTCGTTCACCGTCACCGCGGCGTCGACGCGCGGTACCAGGGGGCACACGCCCGTCATCGGGGCGCTCAACTTCAGCATGGCGATGTCGCCGCCGCACACGTCATTGGAGGGGCTCCACACCGCCGACACGCCGTACCACGTGCTGCCGTTGACGCTGGGCCAGGTGCCGGAGTTGTAGTGCTGCGCGGCTGCGTTGTAGCTGGACGTCACCCGGAAGGCCGCGGGCGGGTAGTGCGGCCCGAAGGTGTTGGGGTTGCAGAGCAGGTTCTGGGTCTGGATGCTCGAGACGCAGTGGTGCGCCGTCATCACCAGGTTGGGGCCGATGAGCGAGCCGGTGCAGATGCCGATGCCCACCCCGTCGTCGATGAGGATGGCCACCACCGCCGGGTCGCCCGTGTCCACCGTGCCGCCCTGAATCGCCTCCCGGTGCGCGGCCGGCCGAATCGTCAGCTCGCCTGGCGTATGCCGCGCTTCGCCGGGGCCTGCGTCCCCCGCCTCACACGACACGAGCACGCCGACGGACAGCGCCGCGAGCCACCAACCGGTCCGACACATCACTCCACACTCCAGGGCGGCGCACCGGCCCCTTCTGCTTCCGAACGCCGCCGGCGGGCGGACTTAGCCAAGCGCCTGGCCGCTGAGAAGGGGCAGCGGGCGCCCGAGGTGTCCGCTGAAGTCTCGGCGGCGTTGCGCTACACCCCGCCCCCACGATGTCGCCGCGGAGATGCTCCAGGTGGGTGGGCGCTGTCCTCCTTGTCGCATGCCACGCCGCCGCCGCCCCGCGCGACTTCGCCTTCACCTGGACGACGCACCTCCTCGAGGCGGGCCGCGACGACCTCGAGGGCTGGCTGTCTCCGCGCATCGCCCGCGTCGACCCCGGCTATTCCCTCGTCGACATGCGCTTCGTCTGGACGCACGGGCTGGAAAACCACCTCGAGTCCCAGCTGTCCCTCGACACCAGCTTCGAGAACGATGACCGCACCCACTCGGTGGACGCGCGCGTCACCAGCCTCTTCCGCTGGGCGCCCTGGAAGGCCGACGGCCCCGTGGGCCTGGGCGGCCTCGTGCGCCTGTCGCTGGGGACCAACGTGCTGGAGGTGGAAGGACGCTTCCTCGCCGACAAGCTGGTGGGAGACGTCCTCTTCGCTGCCAACGTGTCCGCGTCTCATTCCATCTTCTGGAACGCCCGGACGGGCATCACCACCCGCCTCGAAGAGTCCTTCTCCGTCGCCTACGTCCTCGCCCCCTTCGCCCGCCTCGGCCTCGAGTTCCGCGTGAAGTCCAGCTTCGCCTACGGCGATTACCAGGGCACCGCCTTCTACGTTGGCCCCTCCCTCGCCTTCCGCTTCAAGCCCGTCTGGTTCACCCTCGGCGCCGTCGCCCAGGTCGCCGCCCACCAGGCCGAGGCCGACCGAGGCACCTCCGAGCCCCTCACCCTGCGCGACGACGAGCGCTTCGGCCTCCGCATCACCCTCGGCCTCCCCACCGACTGACTCGTCGCCCGCCCGACACACCCGACTGAAACCCGCGGGTGACAGCGGCCAACTGTCCGATGTCTGGGCCTCGGACGGCGCACATCGGCCCCTGACTGAATCCGTTGCACCATGAATGTTCTGAGTGTTGACACCCGCGGGTGACGCTCCCTCGGAAGGACGGCCTCGGCACGCGCTTCGCTCAAGGGACAGGGGGAGACGCATCGAGCTTCTCACCCTTCGAGAGAGTGACTTCACGTGACGCGAATTCTGCTGATGCTGGGGGCGGTGGGGCTGGTGGGCTGCGGGACGGCCTCGGACGCGGTGGTGTCCAGCGACACCCTCACCGGGGCGGATGATGAGGCCACCCTGTCCGACGGCCTCAACACCTCGCTGCCGGTGGGGAGCAGCCTGGCGACGACGGCCAACCTGAACCTGCGCACCGGGCCGTCCACCTCGTACAACATCCGCCTCGTCATTCCGAAGGGCGGCGTGGTGAAGACCATCAACCGCACCACGCCGGAGGGCAGCTGGTACAACGTCTCGTACGGCGGCACGGCGGGCTGGGTCCACGGCGGCTACGTGACGCTGGTGGACACGGGAGGGACGCCCGCTCCGTCGCCTTCCGGCGGCAGCGCGCGGCAGGCGGCCATCGCCCGCGCGAAGTCGGGCGTCGGCTTCTCGTACTACTGGGGCCACGGAAGCTGGATTCCGAATGGCGCCACGTCTTCCACCGTGGGCTCGTGCACCGGCAACTGCCCCAACTGCAGCCACTCCGGGCGGTATGGCGCCGACTGCTCCGGCTTCGCGGCGAAGGTGTGGCAGGTGCCCGCCTCGAATGACGACGTGACGGTGGACAGCCACCCGTACAGCACCGTCAGCTTCAATGGCTCCAACAGCCAGTGGCGCACCGTCAGCCGCGGCAGCGCCCAGCCGGCCGACGCGCTCGTCTACAACGACGGCAGCGCCGGCCACATCGTCATCTACGAGTCCGGCGACGCCTGGGGCTCGATGTGGGCCTACGAGGCGCGGGGCTGTGCGTACGGCATCGTGCACAACCTCCGCAGCTTCGGCAGCGCGTACAAGGCCATCGCCCGCGCGGGGTACTGAAGTCCCGGGCGCAGGAACGGCCGTCGAGGCAGTGCGCCTTCCTTCGGGCGTGCGCCGCCGCTCCGGACACGCCCCTCCCTCGCTTCGCCTGCGGCGAGCGTGCTGTGACAGCTCGTCGCGCGCCGTGTGCAGCCCGGAGCGTCGCGCGGCCAGGAACTGCGCCACGGCCCCACCGCGACGTCCGACCAGCGGAGGCGTGCCCGGCGAGGGCGGGCGACTCCCGGCGCAGCTCCAGACGTCGACGCCCGCGTCACACCGCCCGGGCTCGCTACGGCGTCAACTCCCGCTGCAACGACTGCAGCGCCGCCGTCGCGGCGTCCTGCCCACACTCCGGCTCGCCCTTCTTTCGTTCCAGCATGCGCAGCTTCGTCAGCGCCTCCACCGCCTCCTCGCTGCGCAGTTCGCCCAGGCGCTTCGCCGCGAGCCGACGCGTGCTGCACTCGCGGCTGTCCAGCGCGCGAATGTAGAGCTCCGCCAGCGGCAGCCCCTGCCCGGCGAACTCGAGGTCCACGAAGCGCAGGGCGCCCCACTGCGCCCAGCTGGCCTCGCCCTGCGCCAGTTCCTGCAGCCGGGGCAACATCTGCCCGCGCGGCAGCGACGCCATCAGCTTCCTGAGGCGCGCGCTCTCCTGGTGGCCGAAGTCGTCCGAGAGCGCCTGCACCGCCGCCGCCTCCACCGCCTCGCCTTCCGGCACGGCGTCCATCACCTTCCACTCTTCGTCGTGGCGCCCCACCTGGTGCAGCGCCGCCGCCCGCAGCGTCTGCATCGGCCACGCCTGCCCCGCCTCGCCCATGTCCTCCAGCACCTGCAGGGCCTCGCTGCCCCGGCCTGCGTCCACCAGGCGTCGGGCCTTGCGCGCCGGCTCGTTCCACCAACTGGTGCCGAAGGCCGTCAGCGCCGCCAGCGCCAGCGCGCCCGCCGCCACCGCCACCTTCACTTTCAGCGACAGGCCCTTCTTCGCCGCGTCGTCTCCCACCACCTGGGACAGGGGCAGCGGCTTCGTCGTCATCGCCTCCAACAGCCGCGTCGCCGTCTGCGGGCGCCGCCCCGGGTCCTTCTCGAGGCACGCGTCCACCGCCGCCACCAGCGAGGGGAACTGCACCAGGTGCGGCGCCACGTCGAGGAGGTTGGGCGGCGGCTGGTGGATGTGCTGGCTGATGAACTCCCGCGGCGAGGGGCCCGCGAAAGGGTGCCGCCCCGTCAGCATCCGCCACGCCAGCACCGCCAGCGAGTAGAGGTCGCTGCGCGCGTCGAGGTGTTGCCCCAGGCCCTGCTCCGGAGAGACGTACTCGGGCGTGCCCAGCACCAGCCCCACCTGCGTCACCGAGCCAGTCGGCTCCTGGCCCGCCAGCCGCGCGATGCCGAAGTCCAGCAGCCGCGCCTGCTCTCCGCCGTCCGCCGTCCGGGTGAGGATGACGTTGTCCGGCTTCAAGTCGCGGTGGACGATGCCCTTCGCGTGAATCGCCGCGAGGCCCTGCGCCAACTGCGTGATGATGGTCTCCGCGCGCGCCACCGACAGCGGCGCCTCGTTGCGCAGCACCGTCTCCAGCGTCTCGCCTTCCACGTACTCCATGACGAGACACATCGAGGACTGGTGCAGGCCGAAGTCGATGACGCGCACCACCGCCGGGTGCTCCACCGAGGACAGCAGCAGCGCTTCGCGCTTGAAGCGCTCCTCGAAGCCCAGGTCCCGCGGCAAGTCGTCGCGCAGCACCTTCACCGCCACGCGCCGGCCCAGCGACACCTGCTGCGCCGAGTAGACGAGCCCCATGCCCCCGCCGCCCAGCAGTTGCTCGATGCGGAAGCGCCCGTCCAGCACCAGCGTGCCGGGCGGCAGCGCGGCGCCCTTCGTGGGGCGCGTCTCGGTGCTGTCCTGGGGCTGACCGGCCTCCGCCATCGCTGCTTCCTTTGAGCACACTTCGCGGGGACCTTCACCCACGCGGCCGCCTCGCGGCTAGAAGGTGAGGGGCGCCACCACGACGTCCGTCGTCCCCGCGCCGCGCAGGAAGACGGCCCCGGGCATCCCGCCCAGCGGCTGGCCTCCGAGGTACACCGGCCTCACCCCGCCATCGGACATGTGCAGCACCGCCGTCATCGCGTCCTTCTTCAGCCCGACGGGGACGTCGATGGCCCCGGTCGGGGCGAGGTCGAAGAGGGTGGCCCCGCCCAAATCCACCGCGCGAGGGGCTCCCCCGTCCACCGGGACGAGGGCGGCGCCGCCCGCAAGGCTCAGCACCAGCCACGCGTCGCCGTGACGGCCCAGCACCATCCCGTCGCAGGCCGGCCCCGGACAGGGATTCACCAGCGCCCCGTTCACCAGGAAGAGGCGGTGCGCAGCCGACACCCGGGCCTCCCCCACCAGCCCGCCGTCCTCGTGGCGCACCACCTGGAAGGGCACCGACGCGTCGCCCTCGAAGAAGTGCGGCCCGGAGACGAGGGCCACGTCGCGCTCCGCCGCCACCAGCTGCAGGTCGGTGGAGAACTCCGCGTCGAAGCGCAGCCCCGTCGGCGAGTCCACGAAGCGCACCACGCGCGCGCCGTCCGTCGCCCACGCCACGTCCCCCACCACCAGCGCCGACTGCCCCACGGGCCCGGGGGCGATGCCGGTGCGCAGTTGGATGTACGTTCCGCTCCACAGTCCGCACACGAAGGTGCCGCCCGGGGTGCGTTGCAGCGTGCGGCACTCGCGGATGTCTCCGCCCACCTGCTCGACGGCGCGCGTTTCGTTGCTGCGGTCCTCGATGGCGTACACGAGCTGCTGCGGGTGGGCCCAGCCCGGGTCGAGCGCCAGCTCCACCATCCACCACCCGGGGACGTCAGCCCTCACCCCGACGTCCGCGAGGAAGAGGGCGCTGCCGGGCGCATGTCTCACCAGGGACACCGGGAGGGCGCGCTGCGAGTTGTCCGGGAGGAAGGCGGTGGCCTTTGGCGTCAGGGCCCCGAGGTCCACCGGGCAGCCCTCGGCCTCGGCGAAGACGAAGGTGAGCCGCGCCGACTGGCCCGCCACCACCCACCGCGACGGGCCGGGGAGAATCTCTTCGGGCGGACGCTGGCCGAGGATCCCCACCTCGAAGGCCGCCGGCATGCGCTGGAGGATCGGCTGGCAGTCGACGAGGACAGGCGGGTTGAGGACGGGCGGGTGTTCCTGGCAGCTCACCACCAGCAGGCCCACCACCGCTGCGAGTCCGCGTCGCGTCACCGGGTGGAGCCTACCGTGCCGAGTCCCCGGGCGTCCTTGCGAGAGAAAGGGCGTGCGCGCCACGCGCCTCGAAAGCCGAACGACGCCGTCGTCTTTCGTCGTCCCAGCACGAAGCCTCCTTTGCCCACGCGCCGCGGGCCTGGAAGCTGCCCCGCTCGAGCCCCTGGCGCTGCAGCGCCGCGGCTTCGCCTCACCGTGGCTGGCGCACGCGGTTGACCTCCACGAAGCGCACGCCCTTGCGGCCGGAGAGCTTCTCGAGGACGGCCTTCGTCTCGTCGACGGAGAGCGCCGTGCCGTCGGCCTTCTCCACCTTGACGAGGTGGTTGGTGTCGGTCGCCGAGGACACCACCTGGAAGGTGTAGCCCTCGACGGCCAGCGCCTCGGGCAGCGCCTCGACGGAGGTCCCGGCCTCGGTGCCCACCAGCAGTTGTCCAGGCACGACGTCGTCGGCTGGCTTCGGAGTGGTGGCGCACGCCGCGACCGCGAGAGGGAGGATGACGAGGAGCCAGCGCATGGGGCGCATGCTCACCTCAATTCGCCGTGCGCGCCAGCGCTACGTCGGGCGGGCGTTGCCGTGGTGGCTCTTCTTCATGGAGTACATGCGGCTGTCGGCCTCGCCCAGCGCGACGTTGAGTCGCTCCCCCTGCCGCGCCAGCGACGTCCCCAGCGAGAGGCTCAGCGCCAGCCCGCCGTGCTCCTCGTTGTGCTTCTCCACGGCCCGCACCAGCCGCGCGGTGACGGAGTCCAGCGCCGAGACGTCGTGCCCCGCCAGCAGCATGGCGAACTCGTCGCCGCCGATGCGCGCCACGCAGTCGTGCGCCCGGAAGGTGGACTTCAGCACCCGCGCGGTGCGCCGCAAGAGCTCGTCTCCGGCCGCGTGCCCCTGCGAGTCATTCACCTGCTTGAGGCCGTCGAGGTCCACCATGACGATGCCCACCGGCCACGGCCCGCGCTCCTCGAGGCGCAGCAGCACCTCGTCGAAGGCGCCCCGGTTGGCCAGCCCGGTGAGGGCGTCGTGCGTGGACAGGTACAGGAGGTGGTCTTCCAGGCGTCGGCGCTCCGTCATGTCCCGCACCACGGCGATGGTGAAGCGCTGGCCGTCCAGGGTGATGGGCGAGAGGCTGATCTCCACCGGCATGCGGGTGCCGTCGCGCCGCCGCGCGCCCAGCTCGACCGACTTCGTATTGGCCCGGCGCAGGGACGGTGGCCCGTTGAGGCGCTTGCCCGCGCGCTCGTCGTCGGGCACCAGCGAATCCACGTCCTGCCCCACCATCTGCGCGCGCTCGAAGCCGAAGAGACGCTCCGTCTGGGCGTTGACGAAGACGATGCGGCCGTCTTCTCCAAAGACGATGATGGCGTCGGGCGCCGCTTCCAGCAGCGCGCGCGCGAAGTGATCGGGCTCGACCCGCATTCTGCAACGACCCCCCACGCGCAAGTTACACCCGCCCCCGACGGCGTTTGAACCAGCGCGGACCGATTCCAGTCGGGGTTCACTCCCTTCGCCTTGACGGGGGTGGGCAGGAAAGCCGGGCGGGTGTGTGCCGGTGTGGCAGCGCTTCGCCTGGGAGCGCTGGGGGCCGGCCGAGATAGTCTGCCGGCCGCGATGCGCTCGTCCGCGATGGTGCTGATGCTGGTGACCGCGTGCTCCGCCGGCGGCCCGTCGGAGGGTGACGGTGGGGTCGACGCGGGCGTGTACGTGCCGGTGGAGTCGCGCCGGCTGGGGCTCAACGACGTCACCGTGCTGTTGCCGCTGGACAGCGTGGACGCGGGGACGCCGTTTCCTTCGCCCGAGGTGATGGTGCCCTTCGACCTCTTCGACAGGCTCACCACCACGCCGGGGGACGTGCTGACGGACTTCGAGCGCCTGCGGGTGGTGGCGCTCCGCTTCGACATCTGCGACCGCGCCCAGCCCGGGCCATGCCCCGCCGGCGCCGACGGCAGCCTGCGCCTGGTGCTGCAGCCGCTCCAGCGGGACGCGCGCGCGGAGGACGTGGCCCTGCACGCCTTCTACCCGCTGCCCGCCGCCGACCTGCCGCGGGTGGTGGACGAGCTGCGCGCCCTCGCCCGCCTGCAGGACGTGCCGTTGACTGCGCCGCTGTCGGTCAGCGCCGCGTGGCGGCGAAATCCGGAGTACCGCGCGCGCCTTTCGGCCCTCGTCTCCCGTTATGCGTCGGCGCCCAGGCTGGTTCGGCTGACGCTTTTCGGCCAACTGACGATGAACGCGGCCCTCATCTGGGTGTTCCGCGGCGTGGAGAAGCAGGGCGCGGGCTTCGTGCGCATCGACATCCCCGACGTGCACGTGACTGACCAGCAGACGCTCCTCTTCGGTGCGGCGTCCTTCACCGCCACGCCCATCGCCGACGCGCCGGCGGGCTTTGCGCGGGTGATGAACGAGTCGTCCTTCCGCGCGGCCACCGAGGCGCAGCAGCGCGAGGCCCTCGAGAGCCTCACCGCGTCGGACAATCCGCTGCTGCACACCGCGCAGACGGTGCAGTGCGTGACGTGTCACGTGTCGACGACGCTGCTGTCCCAGCGCGCGGCGGACGCGGGCATCGCCCTGGCGTCCCTGCCCAGCCGGTACACGTCCACCTTCGACTTGACGCCGCTGGGGAAGGACTCGGTGCGGCCCTTCACGCTGCGCGCGCTGGGCTGGTTGCGCGACGAGCCGCTGGTGGCGCAGCGGACGGTGCACGAGACGGCGAACGTCCTCGCAGAGCTGGAGGCGCGCTTCCCTCCGGCGCCGTGACGGTGCTGGCCATTCGCTCGACGCTCCGTGGCAGCCCTCACCGCTTGAAGCGGCCCAGCGTGTCGAGGAGCCGCACGCTGGCGTGCCTGCTGCCGAGGTCCGGGAAGTCGGGTGCGCGGGGAATCGGCTGCACCTGGGGCGTGCACCGGCTGCACACCAGGCCCTTCGCGGTGCCGCGCGCGTCGCTGTACGGCGTGCGCTGCTGACATGAGGCGCAGACGAAGCCCACCACCTGCGGGGGCGGCTCGTCTTCCTCCGGCACGAGGCCCTCCCACCGTTTCTCTCCCTCGGGCGGGCGGGCCAGGCGGCTGAGGCGGGCGTCATCGATGTCGGGGAGGTCGGCGTAGTCGAGCCACAGCCCGCGACAGGCGGTGCACGTCTCGATGGGGATGGAGCCGGAGAGGAAGGCCGGAGTGAGGGTGAGGGTGCAGCGGGGGCAGCGGCGCGAGGTGCCGGCGTCCGGCATCAACTCCACCTCGAGGGCGCGACTGGTCACCGTCTCCCACTCACCGAAGTCCAGCCAGAGGCCGCCGCAGCGCGCGCAGCGGTCGAGCTCCACGTCGGGCTTGCCGGGGAGGTCGACGAAGAGGGGCTGCATGGACTGCGCGCAGTCGGGGCAGGCGGCGCTCACGAGAAGGGAGTGTAGCCGCGCGCCGCCGCGGAGGTGGTTATGGTGCATGCGCCATGGACGCCCTCAATCCCCAGGCCGCGCAGATGGCCGACGAGAGCATGGTGCGCAACCTCGCCGCGCAGGCCGAGGCCATCTGGCCGCAGGAAGCGCCGCTCCTCGCCCGCCATGGCCTGCCCGCGGCGGCGAAGGTGCTGGACGCGGGCTGCGGCACCGGTGAGTTCTCCTTCCGGCTGGCGGAGGCGTGGCCGGCGGCGGAAGTGCTGGGGGTGGACCTGCTGGAGCCCTCGCTGGCGCTGGCCCGCGCGCGCTGCGCCCGCTTCGGAGCACGCGTGCGCTTCGAGGTGCGGAGCCTCTTCGGCCTGGGGCTTCCCGCGGACACCTTCGACCTCGTGGCGTGCCGGCACGTGCTGCAGTCGATTCCGCACGTGGAGCGCGCGCTGGCGGAGTTGGTGCGCGTGACGCGGCGCGGAGGGCGCCTGCACCTCATCGCCGAGGACTACGGGATGATGCACTTCCCTTCCGGGCGGCTGAACCCCGACGACTTCTGGCGGTACGGGCCTGTGGAGTTCGGCGCGGCCACGGGGACGGACCTCCACGTCGGGCGGAACGTGGTGCCCCTGCTGGAGGCGCTGAAGCTGGAGGACGTGCGCGTCGACTACGTGGTGGTGGACACGCTGCGGGTGCCGCGCGACACCTTCGCGCGCATCTGGGAAGCGTGGCGCGACGGCTACGTGGAGGCGCTGGGTCAGCACACGCGCTTCTCCGCGGCGGAGGCGCGGGCCCACTTCGACGAGATGATTCACACGCTGCGCGAGACGAAGCAGTACGCCGTCTGGCAGGTGCCGGTGGTGAGCGCGCGGGTGCCGTGAAGCCCCGGTGACGTCGTCCGCTGCCGACGATGCCGCCGCCCTGTTTTGTTGCGACGAGACGTTCCGGCCCAGCCCCACCGGCTTTCGGGAAGGGCAGGAAGCTCGACTCGGGGGCCGCGACGGTCCACTGCTCCGCGCCCGCCCCGTTGCAGCTTCGCCGCACGTCTGGCGCTGAGCTGGCCGCCTCGCGACGCGCCACGAAGTCCTCGGCCCCGGCAGGAAGGGAGGCACCGCGCCGCAGCAGGCCGGCCGGCGCTCTCGTGCTGAGCGTCAGCACGGCGAAGGTGGCGGCCCCTGCCAGGGCGCGGGAGTCCCCCGGCGTCCGTCCGTTGCTACCCGGGCCTGCCGCGACTGCCCCGCGAGACGAGGACACGCGCTGGGAGCCTCAGGCCTCACTCTCCGTCGTGGCGAAGGTGCCGGCGGAGTTCGGCCTTCTTCTCCGTCATCCACCGCGCCTTCGGCTCGTCCGGCGCGTCGCGCTGCCAGGCCACCAGCAGCGCCGTCTCGAGCGCACGGGCGTCGTCGCGCTCGCCCGTCATCTCCAGTAACTCCTCGCTGCCGAAGCCGAGGTCTCCACCGTCGCCCATGAGCCACGCCACCAGGCCCTTCCCATCGCCGGCCGCGGCGCGCTGGAGCGCGAAGGACACGGCGTCCCAGCGGTGGGCTTCGCGCTCCTCGCGCGGCTTCATCGCCTGGGACACCTTCACCCGCACCTCGCCCTCCAGCTTCGCCTCCGTCCAGCCGGGCGTCTCACGGCCCTGGGCGAGGCACACCGCTCTCCAGTGGGCGTCGAGGGCCGCGCGCAGGGCTTCAGCGTCCTCTCGGGACGGGTGACGGCGGGCGTTGAAGCGGCGCTCCGCCTCGGCCAGGGCCTTCGCGCTTCCCTGCGCCGCCGCGCGCGCCTTCGCCTGCAGCACGCCGCCCGCGAAGTACATCGCCATCGCCAGGCCCGGCCGCACGGTGTTGAGCGCCTGGCAGTGGGGACAGGTGACGTTCTCCGGCCGGTGAAGGGACGGCGGCTCGGGCAGGGGTGCCCCGCACCGGGAGCAGGTGAGGTTCCGTTGCGCCAGCTCCTCTTCCGCCAGCGCCTTGAGCCGCTCGGCGGCCTGCGTGCGCGCCCAGGCTTCCAGCGCGTCGTCGAGTTCGCTGATACGCCGGCGGAGCGCGTCGCCCTGTCGCTGCAGCGCGTCCACCTCGCGTGAGGGCACGTCGTCCAATGCGTCCAATTCAGGAGAGATGGTGTCGTCCCACGCCTGGTCCACCTTCTTCGTCAGCGCGCGGAGGCGGGCCTTCACTTCCTGCAGCGCGCCCGACAGCGGGGCTGGGTCGATGACCTCGGTGGCGATGAGCTCGGCCAGGCCCTCCTTCGCTTCGCGCTCCACCTCCCCCAGACGCGTCTCCACCTTCCCGAGGAACGTCTTCCAGCGCTGGGCGATGGCGGCGAGGGACGAGGCCACGCGTCTCAAAGCTCCGCGCCGCAGAAGGCGCAGGTGAAGGTGTCGGACAGGCGCGGTGCGCCGCAGGAGCCGCAGCCCAGCACGTAGCCTTTCGCCTGGGCGTGCTGCGCGTACCGGTGCTGCGCCGCCACCTTCTTCGCGTGGCCGAACATGCGCTTCTTCTTCTCCGTGGCCAGTCGGCGGTAGTGCTCGAGGGCGGTGGAGGCGAAGTCGCGCAGCGCGGCGTCCACCAGGGCCGCCTGCGGTGGAGACAGGCTGCTGCGCAGCGGCGCGAGGCGGGCCGTCGCTTCGTGGGCGAGGGCGTCGAGGCAGGCGCGCACCTCCGACAGAGCGGCGCCCTTCGTCTGGCCGGCACCGGAGAAGTCGGCGAGGCGGGCGTCGTCGTCCAGGGGCGTCACCCGGCAGCGGGACAGCCACGCGGCCCAGGCGTCGTCGCAGCCGCCGGGGGGCTCGACGTCCAGCGCGGTGTCCACCAGCGCGGAGACGTCGCCGGTGATGGCGCCCCAGGTGCGGAGGAACGCGTCGGCGGACACGTCACACCTCGAGGTCGTCGTCGGCGTCCTGCTGCCCCGCGGAGTACTTCTGCTGGTACTTCGCCTGCAGGACGGGGAACTTCTGCGTCATCAACTCGATGTCCGTGGACATCTTCTGCGACCAGTACGCGGACGCGTTGGACCAGTCGACGGCGTTCATCTTGAACACCTTCGAGAGCATCTGGTTGACGTCCTTGCCCTGCTCGGCCCAGCAGGACTGCGCCGTCATCACCTCGACGTAGCGCTCGAAGGACATCGGCTCGCCGCCCTTCACGTTCTTTCCGGCCACCTTGTCGTTGACGCCCATCGACGCCGACGCACCCTGCGCGGAGGCGCCGAACTGCCCCGCGCCCGCGCCCGCGAAGGCCTTGCCGTACTCGGTGGCGATGGCCATGGCGGCGTCCGGGTTGGACTGGTCGGACATGCGCGCCTGCCAGCCCTCGTCGGCCTTCGCGAAGCGCGCCTCGTCCAGCTTGTGCTTCGCCAGCAGCTTCACGAAGTCGGCGGGCTGCAGCGAGAGGCGCTGCGCGTTGATGGACGCCCACAGCTGCAACGAGACGCCTTCGATGGGGTCGAGCATCCCCGGCTGGAGCGCCGAGCTCATCTTCTCGCGCGTCTGTTCCTGCCGGGCGACG
Source organism: Myxococcota bacterium (assembly GCA_040752975.1). Classification (GTDB taxonomy): domain Bacteria; phylum Myxococcota; class Myxococcia; order Myxococcales; family Myxococcaceae; genus JADLDB01. The sequence continues at coordinate 731 of JBFMHF010000173.1, read as the reverse complement.
AGGGCGGCGTTGGTGAACTCCGGGTCCTTCGCGTAGTGGCGCATGAAGGTCTCGCGCACCCGCTTGAGGTGGTTCAGGTTGCGCAGGCCGTGTTTCTGGATGGCCGCGAGGTGCGCCTTCTCGCCCTTCTCCTGCGCGGCCTCGATGTCGAACATCTTCTTCCAGTAGCCGACCCAGTCCCGCGCCTTCCACGGGCCCCAGTCGGGCTTGAAGTACGTCTTGCCGTTCTTCTCGAACGTCATGGCGTCTTCGTCCATGTCGTCGTTGAAGCCCATGCCCTCGTGGGTGACGTAGTCCCACTCGACGCCGTCGCGGTCCACCGGGCGGCCCGATGGGCCCATCTCCTGGTCCGCGGCCTCTTCTTCGTCCTCCAGGGGGAAGCTGTCTTCTTCATCGTCGTCGTCGTCTTCGGCTTCTCCTTCCTCCGACACGTCGTCACCGAAGGCGTCGTCTTCGTCGCTCTCCTCGCCGGAGAAGTCGTCTTCATCACCGAAGTCGTCGCCGTGGTCCTCGGCGTCGCCCTCGTCGTCCGCGGCGTGGTCCTCGGCGTCTGCGCGCTCGTCTGTGCTGTCCTGCTCCTCGTCGTCGGCCGCGCTGGCGCTCGCTTCCGCCTCGTCGTCGGCGGGCTCGTAGGCGGGGGTGGTGTTGGTGACGCCCTGCGCTGCGTATTTCGCCTCGAGCTCCTCGAAGCTGCCCTCGTCCATCATCGTGGCGGCGTCGTGGCCGATGAA
>JBFMHF010000172.1:0-14739 GCA_040752975.1 Myxococcota bacterium | reverse complement strand
CACTGGCGGCGGAGGTGGCACCGTTCAGGTGGCACTCCCTGCACCAACACCTCGCAGTGCACGTCGCTGGGCTCGGGCGCCTACTGCAAGCTGACCACGACCCCGTGGGCGGGCTTCGCCGCGACGCCGTACCCGCAGGGCTTCTGCACACTGCCCTGCCCCACCGGCACCTGCGCCGGTGGCTACGTCTGCGCGGGCGGTATCAGCACGTACCCCTACCTCTTCAATGAGGTCGACCGCTTCTGCACCACGCCCTGCACCACCACCTGCCCGCTCGCCAACAACATCTGCATTCCCGTGACGGATCTCTTCGGCTCGGCGCCGCAGCGCGGCTGCTGGATGGCGGTCGGCACCACCAACCCCAACCCGCCTCCCTTCACCGGTGGTGGCTACCCCAACAAGGCCGGCCAGCGGTGCACCACGGACACGCAGTGCGCCAACCCGCCTGATCCCGTCCTGGCCATCTGCGCTACGGCCGCGCAGGGCTTCCCCGAAGGCCTGTGCCTCGCGAGCTCCGACCTCGCCCCGCCCGACTTCTGGTGCTACCAGGGGGGCGGCGTGGAGATCGGCCTGCCGAGGTCCGACGGCGGCGTGGCCTGGTACTGCAACGGCACCTGCGCCAACCCGGGCGGCGGCCGCATCACCACGCGCAGCGGCTATTCCTGCTTCAACGTCACCCGCCCCGACGGCGGGACGACGGGCGCGCCCTGGCCGTCGTGCACCTCCGCGATGGACTGCGGCGGCTCGGTTCCCCTGTGCGACAACACGACCGGCTACTGCTGCAACGACGCGGGGCAGTGCGCGAACAGCTTCTGATGACGGTGGGCCGGCGTTGATCGCCCGGACGCACTTCCGGGCGCCTCAACCCGCGTCGTCGTCCTCCTTCTTCACCACCTGCCCCGGCAGGTTGGCCTTCGGGCCCTTCTCGCCGCGCGCAAAGAGGGAGGCGATGGGCACGGGGAGGATGACGAGCAGCAGGACGACGACACCTTTGAGCACACGCACCAGCGCGCGCCGAAACGCGGCCCAGACGCGCCGCGGGAATGACGGTTTCACGGGAAGACTCCTCGAAGAGCAGGGCAGACCTGAAGGCGGACGACACCTCGAGGCGCCTCATCGCAGGAGCGCGTGGCACCACAGGTAGAGCTTGAGCCGCCCGCGCAGCCAGCTCTCGGGTACGGGCGGTGCACGGTCCTCGTCGGCCGGCGGGAGGGAGAGACAGGCCTGGGTCGGCTCGGCGCGCGAAGGGGCCTGCTCTTCCACCACACCGGGTGACACCAGGCGGGAGATCGTCCGCTCCGGCGTCTTCGCCTGCGTCGTGGCGGGCGGAAGAAACACGCACACGAGGCCCAGGAAAAAGAGGCGCAGCCGGAACAGCCCGTGCCAGCGCTTCGTCGACCTCACGCGGCCACCACCCTGGAGCGCAATTCGTCCGCCAGCGCCGACACCTCACGGGCCAGGCCGCGCCCCTCCTCGAGGAGCGCCGCCTTGAGCCACGCGCGGCTGCCCAGCACGAAGAAGACGCGCGCGTCCCGCAGGGCCGCCCCGCGGCGCTCGACGTAGTACCGGGTGAAGAGGGCCAACGGCGGCACCAGCACCAGGGCCACCAGCGCCCAGCCCGGCCCCCCCAGCCCCCACGCGAGCCCCGTCACCAGCGCCCACCACAGCGGCGCGAGCAGCATCAGCGTCAGCACCTTCACCGTCGACTCCGTGTCCTTTCCCGCCTTCGTCAACTTCACCAGCGCCACGGGGATCCAATACGGCACGGTGAAGAGCGCCATGCCCACCAGCCAGACGGGCAGGCCCAGCAGCGCCAGGACATTCCGCACGACGAAGCGCGCCACCGTGGCCGGGCGGTAACGGAAGGTGAGCTCGTGCGGCTCCACCTCCACCAGCGCCAGCCGCCGCTGAAACGACGCCAGCGCGGCCTTCACCCGCTCGAAGCGCTCGGGCTGCTCGGCGCGCAGCAGCGCCATGCCCCGCGCGAAGGCCTTCTGCCGCTCCGCGTCGCCGGGCCGGTCGCCGCGGTCCAGCGCGTACAAGGCCTCCGCCGTCTGGAGGATGGGGAGATCCTCCCAGGCCTCGAGGTTGAGCGTCACCGCGGTGAGCGCGTCGGCGATCGCCTGCGTGAGCCGCCTCGCCGCGTCGTGCGGATCCTCCCCCGGCCGCTCCAGCCACTCCCGGGCCTCCAGCGCCGCGCCCACCTCCACGTGGACCCGGCTCCTGAAGGTGTTCTTCTCCTCGTAGGTGATGCCCACCGGGACGATGCGCACCGCCGCGCCGCGGCGCACCGCTTCCAGCGCGATCCGCGCGCAGCCCGTCTTGAGCTCCGCCAGCTGCGGCTCGCTGTGGCTCTTTCCTTCCGGGAAGAGGGTGATGGCCCGGCCGGCGACCAGCGCGTCCACCGAGGCCGACAGCGTGCCCTCGTTCTTCGACATGTCCTGACCGGCGTCCTGCTTGCGGTACACCGGCAGCGCGTCGAGGCCCTTGAGGATCCAGCTCAGCACCGGCATGGAGAAGAGCGGCGCCTTGGCGAGGAAAGTCACCTGCCGCCGGACGAGGACGAAGAGCAGCCCGGGATCCACCAGGCCGTTGGGGTGGTTGCCCACGTAGATGACAGGCCCGGACTGCGCCAGGCCACCCTGGGCGTCGGCGGGCGCCTCGAGGCGGAAGAAGAGCCGCAGCACCAGCGCCGTCACCGCGCGGAAGGCCCGATAGAACATGACCCCTAGCGCTGGTCCTTGTCCGAGCGCTCGAGGAAGCGCTCCTGCTGATGGTACCCGCGCTTCTCCAGCCGGCGGGCTTCGATCTGATCGGCCGCCTGCTTGAGGAGATCGGCCAACCTCCGCAAGCCGTCGGTCAGCGCCCGCTCGAGCTGCGCTTCCCGCTCCCGTCTGGCGGCGGAGGAGTTCTCCCGGCGAAAGAGCAGTGGTAGGCGCATGTCTTTGAAGCGCTTCTAGCAAGGAAAGGCACGGACACCCATGGCACCTCAACGCGTCGGCTTCCTCGGCCTCGGCATCATGGGCACGCCCATGGCCCTCAACCTGAAGAAGAAGGGGTTCGAGGTGACGGTGTGGAACCGGTCGCCCGAGAAGGCCCGGGCGCTCGCGGCCCACGGCATCCAGGCGGCGCCGACTCCGGAGGACCTGGCGAAGGCGGTGGACGTCTTCTGCACCTGCGTGGCGGATCCCCAGGCGCTGTCGGAGGTGGCGCTGGGCGACCACGGCCTCATCCGCGGCGCGCGCAAGGGGCAGCTCTTCATCGACTTCTCGACCGTATCGGTGGGCCTGGTGCAGCAGCTCGCCGCCGAGTTCGCCGCGCACGGCGTCGACTTTCTGGACGCGCCGGTGACCGGCAGCAAGGGCGGCGCGGAGAAAGGCACCCTGGTGATCATGACCGGCGCCAGCGACGCGGCCCTCGCGAGGGCCACGCCCATCTTCCAGGCGGTGGGCGAGAAGGTGGTGCACTGCGGGCCGGTGGGCGCGGGCACCCAGGTGAAGCTGGCCGGCAACGCCCTCATCGCCGCCATGCTGCAGGGCTTCAGCGAAGGCATGCTCCTCACCGCGAAGGCCGGCGTCGATCCCCGCAAGTTCATCGAGGTGGTGCAGGCCTCGGGCTTTCGCTCGCCGTACTACGACTTCAAGGGGAAGGCGCTGCTGGGCCGGGACTTCGCCACGCACTTCTCCATCGACCTGATGCACAAGGATCTCTCGCTCTTCCTCGACAACGCGGCGGCCCACAAGGTGCCGACGCCCTGCGCGGCGACGATGCGCGAGACGTACAACCTGGCCCGGGCGGCGGGCAAAGGCAGCCAGGACATCACCGCGGTCATCACCGCCTACGAGGACCTGGCCGGCGCGAAGATCGCGTGAGGTGACGAGGTGAAGCACCGCAACCGCTGGCTCCTCCTCGGTGTGGGACTGGGCGTAGTGCTCGCCCTGGCGCTGGCGTTTTCCCTGCGCCCGGATCCCGAGGCGCCCCCGGAGCTCGCTGCGCCGACGCCTCCGGCTGGTCGACCCCACGCTACGCCACCACCACTGGAGACTCCCGCGGGGCATGAGCTGGCCTCCACGGGTGCTGCCCTCGACGGAGGCACGTCTCCCGCGGCCGGCGCGCCACCCTCGCCGGCGGTGGATCCCCAGGCCATGGAAGGGCCTCCACCCCCGTTGGCGGAAAATCCCTTCGCGACGGAGGACAGCCGCGAGCTCGACTACGCCTTCTTCCTCGCCCTCGGCCCGGACTCGGGCGTCGAGTCGGCGAAGGTGGCCATCGACGTCTTTCAACGCTGCCTGGAGGCCAGCCCCCACAACCGGCGCTGCTACGACGGCCTGGTCGCAGCCCAGCAGCGCCTTCAGCCGGGGTGGACCCCGCCTGCCGCTCCAACGGGTATCGCCCCCCAGGCCCCCTTACCGAAGGCACAACCCAGCCTCACCGATCCCGTCGAGCCGAAGGGCGCAGCCCCGCCCCGGCCCCGTCAGCTCACCCCACACGCCAAGAGCCCGTAAACCATTTACACGCTCGTTGATTTACCGACTTGCACGCGTGGGGCTGACGGGCCCCGAGTGCTCGGGCACCATGTCGTGCATGAAGGACGGGCAGCTCGTTCGCCTCGACGATGACGCGGTGGCGCAGGTGAAGCAGGTGCTGGTGAGCGCCTGGCAGACCGTGCTGGTGGCGGTGGAGCTGCCGGTCGCGCCCCAGCCCGTCCCCGCCTCCGCGCGCTGAAAAGCCCGTCTCCTGCTGCAGCCGCGCGGGTAAGTTTCCCCGAATGGCAGCGCCCGTCACCTCCGCTGGGCAACGAATGCTCCGCGAGCATCTCGAGCGAGACGCGCCGGCGCGGGAGGCGTCGGTGGCGCGCTTCATGGTGTTCGCCACGGCGGCGAGCGCGGTGCTGGCGCTGCTCCTCAACGGCCTCATCGGGTGGCGGCTGTCGATCGCGCTGGCGGTGATGTTGGGCGCGATGGCGGGGTGGTACGCGGTGCAGCTCGTCCTGCTGAAGCGAGGCTGGTTCCACCCGGCGGTGCCGTGGATCAACGTCGCGCTGGAAGTCTCGGCGCCGGCGCTCATCTTCATCGTCGATCTCTTCGCGCAAGGGGCCGAGTACGCGCTCACCGCGCCGCCGCTGGCCATCTGGGGCACGCTGGTGGGGCTCTCGGCCTTGCGGGGCTCGAGGCCGCTGGCGGTGACGGCAGGGCTGTTGGCGGCGGCCGAGTACGCGGCGCTCTACGCCTTCCTCGCCAGCCCCCGGTTGCCGAGCGAGGTGTGGGTGACGTTGCAGCCGCCGCTGATCGCCACGCGGTGTTTCCTCCTCTGCTGCGCGGGGCTGGTGACGGCGGCCTTCGTGGGGCACTTCAACCGGCGGGCGGCCGAGGCGCTGGCCGCCGTCCGCGCGAAGGACGTCCTGGGGAAGTACCTGCTCGGGGAACGGATCGGCGTGGGGGGCATGGCCGAGGTGTTCCGCGCCAACTACAGCCCGGAAGGCGGCTTCGAGAAGACGGTCGCGGTGAAGCGGGTGCTGCCGGCCTACGCGGAGGATCAAGACTTCGTGGCGCTCTTCCGCCAGGAGGCGTCGCTCTGCAGCCGCTTGAACCACCCCAACATCGTGCAGGTGCTGGACTTCGGGCGCTTCGCCGACACGTATTTCCTCGCGATGGAGTACGTGGAGGGGCTCACGCTCAAACGCCTCCTCGACGCGCACCGGGGACGAGGCCTGCCGCTGCCCGCGGTGACGTACGTGGGCCACGAGCTGCTCCGCGCGCTGGACTACGTGCACCACCGCACGGACACCGACGGCAAGCCGATGAAGCTGGTGCACCGCGACGTCAATCCGCCCAACGTGCTGGTGTCGAGGCTGGGCGAGGTGAAGCTGACGGACTTCGGCATCGCGCGGGCGCAGCGCGCGGCGCGGGTGACCCAAGCGGGGCTGATCAAGGGGAAGCCGGGCTACCTCGCGCCGGAGCAGCTGGAGGACGGCGAGCTGGACGGGCGGACCGATCTCTTCGCGGTGGGCATCACCCTGCACGAGCTGCTCACCGGCGTGGAGCTCTTCTCCCGAGGCATCTCGGAGCGGGAGCTGCTCGAGGTGTACGAGCTGCCCATCCGTCCGCCGTCGAAGGTGCGGCCCGAGGTGCCAAAGGAGCTGGATGAGATCGTCCTGCGGCTGCTGGAGCGGGACATCGCACGACGCACGCCGCGGGCGGGAATCGCGGCCGACGCGCTGGCGGCGCTCGAGGGGCCGGCGGCGATGGCGCCCGAAGGGCAGCGGCAGCTCGCGGCTGCGGTGAAGTACGCGGCGAACGTGACGAAGCAGTCGGGGGTCCAGTCGAAGGCCGACGCAGAGACGCTGCCCGCTACGTCGCGGTGAGCGGCTTGCGGGACAATCGGTCGCCGCACCAGGTTGCACTGCAAATGCCCCGCAGGAGCACCACATGAAGACCGCTTCGCTGCCCGCCCTCCGGGCGCGGCTCGCGAATCGAGCCACGCTGCGCGAGCTGCTCGTCCCCTACGGCCGCACAGGCTACGTTCTGCTCCTCGAGGTCGAGCGGGGCGTCGTCACGGTCCTGCGGAGCCGCCACCAGTTGGAGTCTGGCGACGACGGACGCGCGCGGGCTTCCTCTTCCCGCCCCCGCGGAGCTCTGCACGCTCCGCCACCTCGGCAGCGCGCAGCCGGACGATGCGGGAGATGAGGGCCACCGGCACGGGCTTCTCGTAGGAGAAGCGAATGGTCCCCTTGTTCGATGACTCGTACTTCTTCGCCTGGGCCCCGAGCTTCGCCAGGAGCGCCGGCGTCACCGGGTACACCGAGTAGTGATCGGCCCAGCCGGCGAAGTACACGATGATGCCCTCGGGCACCCGGACGGCGGGCATCTGGTAGGAGATGATCTCCTGCGCCTGCGGGGCGGCCTTGCGCACGGCCGCGCGCACCTGGCGCAGCACCGCGCGGATCGCTGGAGGCTTCGAGGCGAGGTAGTCATCGACGGTCTTCAGGGTGGGAGTCCTCCGACGCCCAGCGTAACCGGCCGCCCGAAAGTCGGCTGGGTGCGTGCGCGCGTCGAGCGCCCACGGGCGCCGAGCTCGGCCATTCCTGCCTCTCCGCACGGGCGAGGAGCTCAGTCGTCGAAGACGAGCGTCAGCAGGCGATCGTGCGCCGAGGCAGTCGCGGCGGCGCGGGTCAGCAGCGTGGCCGAGCCGACAGGCGGAGCACGAATGAAGAGCGGGCTGTACTTGCCGTCCGGGGAGGCCTCCGGCGGCACGGACTGATCTGCCCACGTCTCGCCGTCGACGGTGAGCCCGCGCTCGTCCAGGGTCGCGAACGGGCAGGACTCGGCGCAGACGTCCGTCGCGCGGGCCAGCCCCAGCACGACGTAGCGCACGCCTGGACTGAGCCGCACCTGCATCACGCGGAACTCCCCCAGCCAGGCTGGCGGCGGCTCGTCCACCTCGCCGAACAGGTGCGCGCGGTGAAGTCCCCGGTGCGCCGCAAGGCTCAGGAGGCGGTAGAGCGCGGACGACTCGGCATCAGCTGTCAGCGCCACGCGCAGCTGGGGCTCGGAGGCGTTTTCCTCGAGCCATCTCGACAGCCTGGCATCGGAGGCCTCTACCAGCGTGTCGGGCGGGACGGACCGCGCCGCGCCGTCCTGCAGTCGCGCCGGCAAGGACACCTGCGCGCCTACAACATGCAGGTTCGGAACCACCCCGTTCCTGAAGCCGGGCACCTCCGCCAGCTTCACCTGGGGCGGCTCGGGCGGCCACACGGACATCGCTCTCTCCCAGGCGCTCGAGTGAGCGACGGCGGTCGGCGCGCCGACGGCAACGAGCATGGCGGCGCCGAGGCCCGAGAAGACCGCTCCCTGCAGCCTCGATCGGCGAAGCAGGAGGACTGCCGCCGCCACCAACGCCAGAGCGCACGCCACCGCCAGCGCAAGCGCTACCGCCCGGCTGCGCTGCACCGACTCGATGGCTTCGCGCAGCAGCTCCGGCAGCCTCGATGACGGAACGCCCCGAACAGCACGAAGGTGCGCGCCCGCGCGACGGCATTCGACGCGAGCGCGACGCACCACAGCCCTCCAAAGGCCGCGAGCCCGGAGAGACATCGCATCGTCAGCCGCTGCGACAAGCGGACGCCGAAGGAGCCGACCGCTGCGCCGAGGCCCGCCGCCAGAAGGAGCGCGCCACTGGCGCACAGCCCGAGCGTCAGGCACGCGGTCGCCTCTCCCAGCACCTCGAGGATGATCGCGCCGCGGACCTCTGCAGGGACGTCCCCCACGCGATTCAGACTGCCAACGACGCTGTTCGACATGCTCGATGCGCCGAGCAGGACCGGGAGCGTCGCCACCAGAAAAGCAGCGGGAGCCACGGTGCCGTTCCGTTTCACGCCCAGTCCCAACGCCACTCCAACGAGCACGGCGGCCAGGTCCCCACCGAGGAGGATGAGCGAGCTCGCTGGAGAGGCAACGCGCCACGCCACCACCAGCTCCCTGGCGCCCCCCTCGATGGCCACGCCCGCGCCAATGAAGAGCGGCAGGCCCAGCAGCTGCGCCGCTGCCGCAATGAGCGCGTGGCGGGTCGATGACGTCTCGTCCGCCGATCTCGAGGGTGCGGCCGGCGTCATGCGGGCCCCGCGCCTGAATGCTCCACCTTGTCTGTTCGGCTTGTCACACGGGGTGAGTGGCGCGAGGGCGGCGCTCTTCTTGAGGCGCCGTTTGACGGGCGCGACGGCAGCGGCGAAGCGCTTCGCGCGGCGAGTCTCGGGTCTGTCGCCGCGAAGACGCTGGCTGACGTCCGTGGAGGTGCTCGGTCCCTGGCTCGCGCAGCACGTTGTCGGGGCGTCTCGCCAGAGCTCGCCCCGGCCCTACTTCGCCTTTTTCGGCGCCTTCGCGTCCACCTTCTCCTGCAACGCCCGCAGCTCGGCCTTGAGCTTCTCGAAGTCTCCCCGCAGCGCGGTCAGCTCCTTCGCCGGGCCCTTCGCGCGCAAGGTCCGGACCGCCTCCCGCGCCATGCGCTGCTCCCGCCCGTCGAGGAACGGCGTCGAAGACAGCGGCCCCACCATCCGCTCGTCGCCCAGCATCGCCGCCGCGTCCAGCGCCGCCAGCCGCACCCGGAAGCTCGGATCGCGCAGGTAGCCGGACAGGAGCTCCACCGCCTCGCTCTTCTTCTCCGCCGCCTCCGCCAGCTTCGCGATGGCCATCACCGCCGAGCGCCGCGCGAAGGGAGGCTCGCCGTACTTCGAGGCCGCCACCACGTGCGGCCAGGCGCGCTTGTCCTTGAGCTCCGCCAGCCCATCCAGGGCGCCGCTGCGCACCGTGTCCTGGAAGCCCACCCGCTCCAGCATCGACGAGAGCACCTCGAAGGCGCCCGGCCCCTTCACCTTCCCCACCGCCCGCGCCGCGTCCGCTTCCACGAAGTAGCTCGCGTCGCCCTTCCGGCACACCTGCGCCAGCGCCTTCGCCGCCTCCTCGTCGCCGCGGAACTCGCCCAGGGCCGCCACCACCGCCCGCCGCGCCTTCGGGTGCTTCACCGTCAGCGCCCCGAGCAGCGCCTTCTTCGCCTCGGGAGAGCGGATCACCCCCAGCGCCTTCGCGCACGCCGCACGGGTCCCCCAGAAGGCCGACTCGGCGGCCAGCGCCCTGGACAGCGCCGCGACCGTCGCCGCGCCCGGCTTCTTCTCGAGCGCCTCGGCGGCCAACGTCCGCGCGCGCGCCCAGGGAGCGCTCTGCACCTCCTCGCGCCACCAGCCCGCCGGCTTCTCCACCTCGAGCGTCGCCAGCAGATCTCTGCGCCCGTCCACCACGCACTGCGAGGGCTCTCGATCTGCCGGGAGGAAGAAGACGTGCTCCTTGTCCTTGAGCGGGAGGGCGTGCGTTGTCGCCTTCTCCTTCACCACCAGGTGCACCGGCAGCTCCAGCGCGTACGCGTCACCTTCCTGCGCCTGCTTCACCTGGAGCCGCACCACCCGCCTGTCCGCGTCATACGAGGCGTCCACCTTGAGCTGCGGGTGCCCGGCGCGGTGCACGTACTCGTCGAAGAAGCGGTCCAGGTTCCTCCCCGTCACCCGCTCCACCGCGCGCGCGAGATCCACCGTCTCCACCGCGCCGCCCCGGTGCGAGGCCACGTAGTGCCGCACCACCGCCCGGAAGTCCTCGTCGCCCAGGCGCCGCCGCAGCTCGTGCAGCACCAGCGCGCCCTTCTCGTAGAGGTGGCGATCGAAGAGATCGATGGGCGCGTCGAACTTCCGCGCCACGATGGGCCGCGCGTAGCGCTCGCTCACCTCCGAGAGGTACGCGTCGAGATCCACCCGTCGCTGGTGATCCGCCTCGTCGTCGCCGTCCGAGGCCTCCTTCCAGAGAACTTCCGAGTACGTCGCGAAGCCCTCGTTCAGCCACCCGTGGGGCCAGTCGCGACAGGTGAGGAGGTCGCCGAACCACTGGTGCGCCAGCTCGTGGGCGATGAGCGGCTCGGCCGAGTAGTCCGCTTCCGCCCGCTCGTCGAAGAGGACGGCGTCGGTCAGCGTGGTGGCCGAGGTGTTCTCCATGCCGCCGAAGATGAACTCGGAGACGAAGACCTGCGCGTAGTCGCCCCAGGGGTACGGCTGCCCGGTGAGCTCCTCGAACATCGCCAGCATCTGCGGGGTGCGCTTCACCACCCGCTGCGCCTCGGCCCTGCGTGACGGCTCCACCAGCGTCCGCACCACCGTCTCTCCATGCCTGGCCTGCAGCACGGCGAAGTCTCCCACCACCAGCGTCACCAGGTACGGCGAGTGCGGCATGTCCAGGCTGAAGTGCATGGTGCGCTTGCCGGACTTCGTGGAGTCCGACACCAGCCGGCCGTTGGACAGCGCCGTCATCCCCGCGGGGAAGGTGGCCTTCACCTCGGTGGGGCACTTCTGCGCCGGCGTGTCGAGGCAGGGGAACCAGTGCCGCGAGTCGATGTCCTGCCCCTGCGTCCAGGCCTGGAGAGGCCGCTTCGGGTACGCCTCGTCCGGGCCCACGAAGTACAGCCCGCGCTGCGGCGTGGCCTGGTACGTCACCTTCACCTTCGCCGTGGCTCCGGCCTTCAGCGCCCGTGGAAGGAGCACGTGCAGCTGCTCACCCGAGGCCGCGTCGAAGGCCGCCGCCTTGCCGTCCACCTCCACCTTCGACACCGCCAGGCCCACGGCGTCGAAGGTGATCCGCTTCACCGGCCGCACCGCCCGCACCGTGTGCGTCACGCTGCCCGCCAGGCTCTTCTTCTCGAAGTCGAGAGACACCTGCAGGAAGAGGTGCTGCGCGGCCACGTCGCGATCCGCCGCGTAGTGCAGGCGGGCCGTCTCGAGGGCGAACGGGTGCGGCTCGTCGATGCGGTGCATGGCGATGGAGCTAACTGGAAGCCCCGCACGCAGGCCACGAGATTGTCAGCGCACCTCGAGGCGGAAGAACCCTTCGTTCGACGCGCCCGAGCCGTAGCCGTCGACGACGAACCAGTACGTCTGGCCCGCAGCGCCGGAGAAGGTGACGCTGTCCGGCGTGCCGCTGGCGCCCGTGTCCTCCGAGTCGAGGTAGAAGGACGGCCCGCAGCCGCCGGAGAGGACGGTGATCGACGGATCGAACGTGGGCGACGGCGTCACCGTCACGGTGAAGGAGCCGGTGGTGGCGGGGGTGAAGCTGTAGACGAGGTCCTTCCCGTTGTAGCGGGTGGTGAAGCCCCCCATGGCGGTGAAGTCGTTGGTGGACAACTGGGTCGTCTCCAGCGCCGACGCGTCCACCACCACCGTCGACAGCCCGATGGGCACGGCCGTGGCGCAGGTGTCATTGGGCGGCGCCCCGACGCGCGCGTCCAGGCGGTAGTAGCCGTTGCCCGCTTGTCCGTCGACGACCGCGAACACGGTGCCCGGCGCCTGCGAGGGCAGCAGCACCCCCACCGGCCGTCGCTGGGTGGCGGTGGTGCCCGCGGCGCAGGCCAACGGGGCGCTCACCGGACACGCCGTCCCCGCGTACAGCGACGGGACGAAGCTGGCCAGCGTGGGCGCAACGACGAAGGACACCGGCGTGTTGACGGTCCCCGGCACCACGAGGCTGTAGACGGTGTCGCCCAGGGTGGCGCTGCCGGTGCTGCACGCCGCCGAGTAGTCGTTGGCGGCCGCGGCCGTCTGCCCCGTGGTGGAGGCCAGGTTGCTCGAGAGCATCAACACCTCGGGCGCCGTGCAGGTGTCGTTGGCGGGCGGCAGCGTGGGCGGCAGGAGCTGTACGCCCAGGCTGAAGGACGCGTTGACCGCGGCGGTGGAGTCGACCCACAGCGCGTAGCTCCCCGCGGGCAGGTTGGTGAAGCGCTGGGTGACGCCCGAGGTGGATCCGAGGCTGCAGCCGAGTTCAGCCATCGTCGTGCCCACCGCGCAGTTCGCGAGCGTCCGCAGGTACACCACCGGGGTGAAGGCGCCCCCGCCCGGCGTCACCGTCACCTCCACGTCCTGCGCGGCGGTGGTGGTGAAGCTGTAGACGACGTCGCGGCCGGTGGTGCGAGCCTCCGCGCTGCAGGTGGGCGCCGCGTCCGTCGCGCCGTTGTCGTTGGCCGCCGACACCAGGCTGCCCGTCGCGGTGGCCGCGTTGCCCGAGAAGGTGAGCGCCTGCGGAGCGCTGCAGCTCTCGTTGGCGGGCGGCGGCGTGGGCGCGCTCAGTACGACGCTGACGTCGTAGAGCACGGCGTAGGTGGACGTGTACGCCTCGGCGAAGATGAAGAGCGTCCCCGACTGGTTGTAGAGCGTCAGCGTCTCCACGCCGTCGCTGAAGGTCGAGTCCTCGCAGCCCAGCTCCGTCCCCGACGCGCACGGGCTGGTGCGCACATAGAGGACGCCGTCGCTGGTCCCCTGCCCCGCGGCCTTCGCCAGGGAGATGGTGACGTCCTGCGCCGCGGGGAGGTTCAGCTGGAACACCAGCTCGGGCCCCGACGCGCTGCAGGTGCCGTCCACGTCGTTGGTGGCGCGCCGGAGATCCGCCGGGAAGTTCACCATCGTCTGGCCCGTCATCAGCGGGATCACCTGCGGCATCGCGCAGCTCTCGGGGTTGGCCACGCACGATCCCATCGCGCAGCTGGCGCCGGGGCTGCACTGCGGCGTGTCGGTGCAGGCGCCACAGGCGTTGGCCGTGCACACCGGCGTGGGGTTCATGCAGTTGGCGTTGGAGAGGCACTGCACGCAGTTGCCCGCCGTCGTCTCGCACTGCGCGGTGGGCGCGGTGCAGTTGGCGCTGGACAGGCACTGCACGCACTGCCGCGAGGTGGTGTTGCACAGGGGCCGCATCCCGCTGCAGTTGGCGTTGGACAGGCACTGCACGCAGGAGCCGCTCGCCGTGTCGCATACCGGCGTGCCGCCGCTGCAGTGGGCGCTCGAGGTGCACTGCACGCAGTTCCTCGTGGTGGTGTTGCAGATGGGTGTCGGCGCGGCGCAGTTGAGGTTGGAGAGGCAGCCGACACACTGGCCCCCCGCCACCGAGGTGTCACACACGGGCGTGGGCTGCAGGCAGCCAGCCGTGGCCGTGCACCGCACGCACTGGCGCGTGGTGGTGTTGCAGATGGGCGTCGTCCCGCCGCAGTTGGCGTTGGACAGACACCCCACGCACTGGCCATTCGTCACCGACGTGTCGCAGACGGGCGTGGGCGCGGCGCACCCGGCCGTGGCGGTGCAGGTGACGCACGCGCGCGTGGTGGTGTTGCAAATGGGCGTCGCCCCGCCGCAGTTGGCGTTGGACAGGCAGCCCACGCACGCGCCCCCGGGGATGGAGGTGTCGCACACCGGCGTGGCGCCGCTGCAGCCGGCCGTCGCCGTGCACCGCACGCACTGCCGGGCCGTCGTGTCGCAGACGGGCGTCGCGCCGCCACAGTTCGAGTTGGTCAGGCAGCCCACGCACTGGCCGCCGGCGACCGAGGTGTCACACACCGGCGTGGGCGTGCTGCAGCCGGCCGTGGGGGTGCAGCGCACGCACTGCTTCGTCGTGGTGTTGCAGATGGGGGCCGTGCCGCCGCAGTTGGAGTTGCTGGTGCACTGCACGCACTGCCCGCCGGGCACCGTCGTGTCGCAGACGGGCGTCGCGCCGCTGCAGCCCGCGGTGGCGGTGCAGGTGACGCACGTGCGCGTGGCGGTGTTGCACAGCGGCGTCGTGCCGCCGCAGTTGGCGTTGGACAGGCACTGCACGCACTGCCGGGTGGAGGTGTCACACCAGGGCGTCGCGCCGCCGCAGTGGCTGTTGGCCGTGCAGGCCACGCACACGCCCCCTGGCACCGTGGTGTCACAGACGGGCGTCGCGCCGCTGCAGCCCTGGCCGGTGGTGCACCGCACGCACGTCTTGTTCGCGAGGTTGCACACCGGAGTCATGCCGCCGCAGTTGGAGTTGGCCAGGCACTGCACGCACTGGCCCTGCGGCACCGAGGTGTCACAGACGCTGGTGGCGCCTCCGCAACCCATGGTGGACGTGCAGGTGACGCACGCGTTGGTGGACGTGTCGCAGTACGGAGCCGAGCCTCCGCAGTGCACGTTTCCGGTGCAGGCCACGCAGCGCTTCGTCGAGGTGTTGCAGATGGGCGTCGCGCCGGAGCAGGTCGTGTTGTCGATGCACGCCACGCAGGTGTTCGACTGGGGATCGCACACCGGCGTCGCGCCCGAGCAGCCGCCCGCACACGACGGGCCGCCGCCGCCGGTGCCCCCGCCGCCTCCTCCGCCCGTTCCACCGCCCGCGCCGCCACCGCCCATCCCTCCCCCGAGGCCTCCTCCCG
>JBFMHF010000171.1:0-14880 GCA_040752975.1 Myxococcota bacterium | reverse complement strand
GGAGGAGGAGGCTTCAAGCCGGCAACGGCTGAGGACGGAGGCAGAGCGGTGACTGCTGCCGGCGAGGCGGCCCCTTCTCTCCCAGCGGGAGAGAAGGCGGGGGATGAGAGGGAGAAAAGAAAGGCAATGAAGGCAGACGAGCACGGCAGATGAAGGGGACGCAGGCCGTCCGCCGGAGGACAAAACAAACCCACCCACGAGGCGGTCCGCCGAGGACAATCCAACGAGGACAATCCAACTCACCGCCGCGCGGACTCGCCCCCCTGCTGCACCACCAACTTCCGGCTGAAGGCCTGGTCCACACTCATCAACCACGCCCGAAACGCCGGGTAGTCCTTCGCCGCGATGCGGGGCGTCTTCATCACCATCACGCCCTCCACCCGCACGCCTCCCTCAACGCGCCGCGTGACGATGCGCAGACTCCCGAAGGGCGACTCCTCCACCGCGTCCGGCGGCACCTCCGGCGCCGTCCAGCCGGCCGGCAGCAGGTACGTGAAGACAAGCTGATTCACCCACACCCCCGGCAACGCCACGTCGTACGTGCGCTCCGTCAACGGCGCCAGGGCCTGCGTGAAGGTGCGGCTCGCCCCGAAGGGGTAGAAGCGCAAGATGCCTCCCCCCGCCTCCGCGTACCGCGGCAACGTCGCCGTGAAGTCCAACGTCACCGGCTGCTCCAGCGCCTTCACGTCCGACACCGTCAGCGTCCCCACCTGCGCCCCGGGGAAGGACTGCGCCCACTGCTGCTCGAAGGTGGACTGCCTCGTCGCCGGCGTCTCGTAGGCCCGCCGCTGCTCCGGCGCCCCCTGGCCCGTCGTCTTCAGCCTCCCCTTCACCTGCGCGCTGCCGTCCACCTTGAGTGACACCGTCAACTCGAGGGACGTGCCGTTCTCCTCGGGCTTCGCCTCCGGCGTGGTGAAGAAACGGCTCGGGCCCGACGGCTCCACCACCAGCACGTTGGCCAGGCGATCCGCCGTCGGCAGCTCGCGGCTGCCGTGAAACTCCGCCGTGCCGTCGAGGAAGCGGTCCAGCTTCGGCACGTACACGATGGCGTGGTTGAAGGCCGACAGCGACGCCACCTCGCTCGACAGCGCGCCCAGACTCCGCATCCGCAGCAGCACCAGCCGGGACTCCACCCCCGCCACCGCCAGCATCGCGTGGATGAGCGACGCCTTGTCCTTGCAGTCCCCGAAGCGCCGCGCCAGCACCCGGTCCACCCGGTACGGCTTGTAGCCGTGAATGCCGAACTCCAGCGCCACGTAGCGCGTGTTGGTCACCACGAAGCCGTACAGGGCCGCCACCACCGCCGCCGTGTCGTTGCGGTCCACGCCCTTCAGCGCTGCCTCCACCGTCCGCTTGAGCTCCTCGTTGGGCACCAACTGGTCCCGCACCAGCCCCCAGTAGTACCGGCCCACGTCCTCCCACGTACGGTACGTCGACAGGTGCAGCGGCGAGGCCACCTCTGCCCAGCCCGGCATGTTCGGCTCCGGCACCAGCCGCGGCACCCGCGACGCCTCGAAGCGGTACACGGTGCGCTCGCCCACGTCCGCCTGCGCCGTGGTGACGAAGGGCGGCAGCCCGCTCTTGTTCCAGTACAGCGGCCGCGTCTTCGGCATCTCCACCACGTAGCGGTAGCGCAGCTTGGGGCTCATCCCCCGCACCGCGTCCACGTCCCCCCAGTAGTCCGACAGGAGGTTGTCCACCGCCACATCCTCGAGCCGCCACTGCACCTCCAGTACGTCGCCGGGCGCCAGCGCCGGGAAGGTGAGGATGCGCGCGCGCGTGTCGTAGTACATGCCCGTCCACGGCTCGTTGATGTTGCGGTCCTGCTCGCTGAAGGAGTCCACCACGCTGCCGTCCGGCTTGAGGACGCGCGTCTTCAGCACCCGCAGGTCCTGCCGGTCCGGAGACCAGGTGAGCGGCAACTGGCGGTACGCCTCCACCCCCCGCTGCGTATGCACCTTCACCACCAACTGCGCGAAGCGCGCCGCCACGCCCGACGGCTGCACCTTCACGTGCGTCACCTCCGCGAGGATGACGGCGTCGTCGTCGCTGAAGTCCTTCCCCAACGCCTTCACCAACTCACCCGCCGGGTACGCCTCGCGCGAGGGGCCGTCGTCGTCGCCCCGCAGCGTCCGCACCATCTCCTTCAGCACCGGGTTCTGCGGCTTCAACGCCAGCGAGCGCTGGAAGCTGTCCAACGCCGCGTCCTTCTGCCCCGCGTGCAGCAGCGCGCGGCCCTCGCGCTCGTAGACTTCCGGCTCCTCCGGCGCCAGCGCGCGCGCCAGCCCAAACGCCGCCTTCGCCTCCTCCACCTTGCCGTTGGCCGACAGCAGCTCCGCCAGCCGCAGGAGCGAGCCCGAGTCGAAGGGGTCCAACACCAGCACCTTGCGGTATTGCTCTGCCGCCTCGTCCACCCGACCGAGGTCCGCCAACAGCGTCGCCAACGCCCGGCGCGTGCCCGTGTCGTCGAAGCGCAGGGCCAGCACCAACCGGTAGCGCTCCACCGCCTCGTCGAGGCGCTCCCGCCGGCGCGACAGCCCCGCCGCCTCGCGCGCGATGGAAGGGACGTCCTTCAGCTTCCCGAAGGCCTCTTCGGTGGCCCGCATCGCCCCCACCCGGTCTCCCAGCGCCTCCAGCGCCCGCATCTTCACCACGTGCGCCGGCGCGAAGAGAGGACTCGCCTTCAACAGCGCCTCCGCGTGCTCCAGCGCCACCGCCGGATGGTCGCGGTCCAGTTCCAGCCGGGCCAACGCCAACCGCGCGAAGGGCTGCGACGGGTTGAGCCGCACCGCCGCTTCCAGGAAACGACGCCGGTCATTGAAGTCGTCGGTGTGCAGCAGGCCAGCCGTCAACTGCAGCGCCGCGTCGTCCGGCTTCTGCAGCGCCGCGCGCTCCGCTTCCACGTCGGGCGTGTGCTCGACTTCCGGCCAGGCGCGCGTCCACGCCAGCACCGTCGCCCAGTCCGCCCTCAGCGCGGCGTCGTTGGGCGCGGCCTTCACCTTCCGCTCCAGCGCGTCCGACAGCGTGGGCAGCGCCACGGCCTGCGGCCCCGGCCCCTTCTCCAGCGGCGGCACCACCTCGGGCAACACCACCGCCAGCGTGCCCTTCGCCCCTTCCGCCTTCTCCGCGCGGAAGTAGAAGCCGAAGGGCCCCGCCACCTGGCACACCTTGAGGAGGACGCGGTTGGTCCCCTTCCGAAGCGTCACCTGCACGCGGTGCTGGTCCGGCCGCGGCCGGTTGTAGCGGTCCGACGACGCCACCTTCACCCCGTTGACGAAGAGGCGGAAGGCGCCCGGGCTGCCCACCCCCAGCTCTGCCTTCAATTCGCTGTCCGTCTGCAGAAAGGTGAGTCCGTACCCCACCGCCTCGGTGGACGGCTGCAACGCCAGGGACAAGTCGACGTAGCCGTCCGCGCCGAAAGCGTTGGGCTTGCGCCAGCCCACTTCGCGCGTGGCGGCGGGGTAGGTGGCGCGCAAGTCGAGGGCCGACTCGGGGCCCCAGTCGGTGTCGCAGCCCGTCTTCCCTTCGTTGTCGAAGCTGCCCACCACCCACCAGTCCTTCACGAAGCCCAGCTGGGCGAGGGACTCCTGCGACTTCACCGTGCGGCCCCGCGCGCGCTCGACGTCGGCCATCAGCAGCTTCGCCAGCACCCGCACCTGCGGGTCCACATTCCGTCGCCACATCAGCGACGTGTAGGGCTCGGCCAGGAGATTCAAGTCGTCCACGTCGTCCATCAGCGCGTGGAGCCGCACCAGGGCCGCCGCGGCGCGCGGGTCGTTGCTCTGCGTCAAGGCCTGCTTCCCCAGCGCTTCCGCCTCGAGGGTGATGGGACTGTCGAGGCGCGGGCTGGCGGCCAGCGCGAGGGCGAGGGCACAGGAGAGGGCGAGCATCGAGGCGCCGCAGCGTAGTCGGCCCACGCATCGGTGGCAGAAGAAGTGTGCGTCGTGTCCTGTGGCGAGCCGCGAGGCCGGCCATTAGTCGTCGCGCGACGCCTGGGCCCCAGCGGCCCTGGTGTCCGGCCGCGCTGCGTGCTCCCCCGACGCGCAGCGCGCCGTTTTTCTCCTGCTTCAGCCGTCGCTGGCGGCAAGGTCCCACGGCACCTCGGCCCCAGGCGGCTCCGGCTCGGCTTTCTTTTCCTGCTGCCGCCGCTCGATGACGGCGGCCGGGTCGAAGGCCAGTACGCTGTCCCCCACCTCCGGCAGGGCGAGGTGAGAGACAACGGTGGACACCGTCCACAGGGGCGGGAGGGAGCTGCTGCTGGGCAGCATCGGGGCGTCCGCGGCCTCGGGCGGGGCGAGGACCGGCGCCACCGGGGGCGGGGAAGGGGCGCGCTTGGTGGGCCGCATCGCCGGGGCTGGGTCGGCCTTCACGCCGCTCTCCTCGAAGCGCTGGAAGGGGTTGGGGGCGGCCGGCGCGGGCACCGGCGACTCGATGTAATGGCGGTGGCCGTGCAACGCCTTGAAGTCCAGGCCGGGGCTGGACGCGCCCTTCTGCCGCGCCTGCACCTGGTCGAGGAGGTCTCGTGCCTCGGTGATGTCCGGGTCCACCTGGAGCAACGCCTCGAGGTACTCCGCGGCCTGCTCCAGCTCGCCGCGGCGCGAGTGGCGCAGCGCGTGCCGGTACATTTCCCGAATCTCCGGCAGCCAGGGCTTGCGCCCGCGCGGCGGCTGAATGGGCACCGGCCGGTCCGCGAGGAAGCCGAAGGCCTTCAGCTGACGAAAGAGGTTCCTCAGGGCTTCGGGGCTGGTTTCGATGCCCAGGTTCTCGGCGGCCTCGGCCACCTGCTCGATGGTGCGGCGCCCGTCCAGCATGCGGGCGATGTTGGCCTCGAAGTCATAGAGGGTGAAGCTGCGCCCCAGCTTGGGGTCCCTCACCTCCACCAGCCCCAGCTTTCGGCCCGGCGAGAAGTCCAGGTCGTTGCGGATACAGGGGACGACTTCGTTGGGCGCGGGCGGCGCGGGGACGGGCCGCGGCGTCGGGGGTGCGTTGGTGTCGAGGAAGCCCGCCGCCGCCACGCGGGTGAAGAGGGCCAACACCGTGGCCTGGTCCAGTTGCGTGGTGTGGCGCTCCACGTGCAGGACGATGTCGGTGGGCGAGATGTCCCGGCCCAGCATGGTGAGGAGCTGCCCCTCGGTCTGGGACAGCGTCAGCACCTTGCCCGAGACGACATCGCGAAGGCGGGCGTTGCCGCCAATCACTTCGAGGGTGACGGTGGCCTTGAAGCGGAAGTGACGCATGTCCTTCGCCTGCTGCAAGCCGGAAGCCGCGTGGATCAGCCCGAAATGCGTGCGCCTCCTCGGCGTCTGCAGCGGGTCGCACGTGACATCCCCGGGTCGTTCCCACACGAGTCCCCGGTGTGGGCGGCGCCGCGCGGTGGCCGCCCTGCCCGCGGCGTCGCGGGGTAGCGTCGAGGGCCTCATGCTGCCCGCACCTCTCGCCGAGCGGCTCGAGCCGAAGGCGCCCGCGCCGAGAGCCGGGCGCTTCGTCGTGTACTGGATGCGGGTGGCGGCGCGGGCCCATGAGAACCCGGCGCTGGACGTCGCCCTGTCCGCGGCCAAGGCCCTGGGCTTGCCTGTCTTCGTCTACCACGCGTTGGCGGAGCGCTACCGCTACGCCAGCGACCGGTTGCACACCTTCTTTCTCGAGGGCGCCCGCGAGGTGCAGCGCGCGCTGCGCGAGCGCGGCATCGGCTACGCCTTCCACCTC
Source organism: Myxococcota bacterium (assembly GCA_040752975.1). Lineage (GTDB taxonomy): Bacteria > Myxococcota > Myxococcia > Myxococcales > Myxococcaceae > JADLDB01. Next base: position 9,174 of record JBFMHF010000171.1, on the reverse strand, counting down.
GAGCGGCCCGGCCACCGAGTGCACGTCCTGAAGGCGCTGGCGAAGGACGCGGCGCTGGTGGTGGCGGACTTCCTGCCGATGCAGCCGTTGCTGCGCTGGGACGCGGAGGTGGCCAGGCAGGCGCCACTCTGGCGGGTGGACGCGTCGTGCCTCGCGCCCATCTGGCGCTTTCCCACCCCAGTCGACCGCGCGCTCGCCTTTCGGGCCGCGGCGAAGGACGAGTGGGCGCGGCGGGTGCGAGACGTGTGGCGGGACGCAGAGCCGCCTGGGCCAGCCTTCCTCCCGGAGCTGCCCTTCGAGCCGGTGGACCTGCAGGTGGCCGACCTCGCCTCACTGGTGGCCGGCTGCGAAGTCGACCACACGGTGGCGCCTGTCCACCACACGCCGGGAGGCACGACAGCCGGCCTCGAGCGCTGGCGACGCTTCGTGGACTCCAGGCTGGACGCCTACGCAAGAGACCGGGACGACCCCCTGCGTGAGGGCACCAGCCGGATGTCGGCGTACCTCCACTTCGGGCATGTGTCCGTCTTCCGCCTCGCGCGCGACGCGGCTGCCCACCGCACCGAGGGCGCCGAGAAGTTCCTCGATGAGCTGCTGACGTGGCGGGAACTCGCGTGGCACTTCTGCTGGCACACACCGGCTCCGGAGTCGGTGGACGCGCTGCCAGCGTGGGCGCGGGAGACGCTGCGGGCGCACGAGTCGGACCGCCGCGAGGCCCTGCCGTCGTGGGAGCAACTGGCGCGCGCCCAGACGGGGGACACGGTGTGGGACGCGGCGCAGCGGCAACTCCTCACCCACGGCGAGCTGCACAACGCCGTGAGAATGACGTGGGGCAAGCGCCTGCTGGAATGGACGCGCAGCGCGAAGGAGGCGCTGGCGCTGCTGTTCGACTTGAACCACCGCTACGCGCTGGATGGGCGAGACCCCTCCAGCGTGGGAGGCATCCTCTGGTGCCTGGGGGGCTTCGACCGGCCTTTCTCTCCCGAGACGCCGGTGCTGGGCGCGGTGCGGCCCCGGCCGACGGCGGAGCAGGCGAAGCGCTTCGACGTCGCGGAGTACGAGCGGCGCGTGCACCGGCCTCCTCGCGGAAGCCCGCTGACGGTGGCGGTGGTGGGCGCCGGCGTCGCGGGGGCGGCGGCGGCGCGGGCGCTCAAAGACGCGGGGCACGCGGTGGTGCTCTTCGACAAGGGGCGCGAGCCGGGAGGGCGGCTTTCCACGCACAAAGGCAGTCCTCACCGCTTCGACCACGGCGCGCCGTGTTTCACCGTGAAAGATGAGCGCTTCGCGCGGTGGGCGCGGGCGTGGTGGCACGAGCGGGTGCTGACGGAGTGGAGTCCCGTCGCACTCCCGGAGAATCTCGAGAAAGCGCCGTCGGAGCGCGAGCGCACCACGTTGCGCCCGGCCCCGTCACCCGGAGACCGCGGCCCCCTGCGGCCCTCCGACTCAACCGAAGGCCACAGCCAGGGTGCCGGGCGCGCAGGCCACAAATCCCCCCTGCGGCTCATCGCCACGCCGAGCAACGCTGCGCTGGTGTCCCGCCTGCATCATCAACTCGACGTGCGCCTGGGCGTGACGGTGGGCGAGCTCAAGCGCGACGCAGAACGCTGGCGCCTCAAGGACGCGGAAGGCGAGTCGCTGGGCGAGTACGAGGTGGCGGTGGTGGCCCTGCCCGCGCCGCAGGCGGCGGCTCTGGTGGACCCGACGTCCTTCGCGTTGGCGTCGCGGCTGCGCGAGGTGGCCTTCGAGGCCTGCTGGGCGGTGCTGCTGGCCTTCGAGAGCCCGACGGGTGTGGAGTGGGACCTGCAGGAAGGCATGGCGGGCCCGCTGGAGCGGCTCTGGCGGGACTCCAGCAAGCCGGACCGGCGAGGGGCGGGCGGGGAGCGCTGGGTGTTGCACGCGACGGGGGCGTGGAGCCAGCGGCATCTCGAGGCCCCGGCGGAGGAGGTGACGGCGATGTTGCTCGACGCCTTCTTCTCGGCGACGGGCGCGCCGCGGCAGCCGGCAGCTTTCTCCACCGCGCATCGCTGGCGGTACGCGCGCGCCGCGAAGCCGCTGGGCGAGGCCTGCGTGTGGGACGAGGCCTTGAAGGTCGCGGTGTGCGGCGACTGGTGCCTGGGGCGCGACGTGGAGTCCGCCTTCCTCTCGGGCAGCGCCGCCGCGGGGAGAATCAACGCGCTCCCGGCACCCTCGACGGAGGAGTCAGGGGCACGGCCGTCGACCCGCGTGGACCAACTGCGCCTGCTCTGAAGCGCGTTTCCGTTGCTCGATCCACACCGGACGGACGGGCAGCTCTCGGTGAGCGAGATGGGGAACCAGGCCCGTCACACTGAGCCTCCCACCCAGGGCGACCGCCAGGTTGGCGAGGTTGCTCTCGATTTCTGGACCTGGCGCCCGCCGACGCTGTCGAGCACCTGGGAGACCTCGTCCACGGAGAAACGGGCGCCGCGCGCAGCAGGAGCGCGTGAGTGCCCGCTCCGAAGTCCCGCGACGTCCATCGGCGTACTCGTTGGTGAGGTGACGCGCGGCCACCCGACCACTTCCCAGGCGAGCGCTCCGAGGTGGCCTCAGCGCCCGGGGGCGGGGCCACCATCGATGCCGGACGCCGACCCGCGGCACGCGTCCACCCTCGCTTCGCAGGCCTTCACGCACGTCATCAACTCGCTGCTCGGCTTCGCCGACGCGCCGCAGCCCTTGAGGCACTGCGCGCCTTCTTGCTGGCACGAGGCCGGCGCGGGCGCCGGAGCCGCCTTCACCCGACCTTGCGCCATCACCAGCGTCGCACCCAGCACCGCCACGGCCAGCAGTCGTCGGAGCATGCCCCCACCGACGAAGGAAGCCCGGCCCTATTCGCCACCGCGCGTGGCGCGGTGCGGCACCCACACCCTCCGGCCGTCAAGGCGCCCAGACGGCGTTGCCGGTGCCTCCCCAGCGCGCGAAGAAGTCCTTCAGCTCGGCGCCGGTGAGGGCCACCATGCCCACCTCGGAGATGGGGTCGCCCACCACGTACCTGCCCGCCGAGTCCTTCCCCAGCACCAGGATGGAGTGACGCCCGTCGAAGGTGTACGTCCTCGTCACGCCCGCGGCCGCGTACGCCCGGTTGAAGGCCCGCTGGTACGCCGTGGCGCCCGCATCGGCGATGCCCGGCTGTCCTTCCAACACCACCACCCGCTTCGCCGCGAGCTGCTGGTCGATGCGCGTCAGCATGGCGACCGGTGAGAGGCGCGTGTCCAGCACGCGCACGCTGAGGCCCAGCGCCGTCGCGCCCCGCGTGATTTGCGAGCGGAACGTCCCGGTGCTGTCCGAGGTGGCGCCGTAGGACATCCGCGCGCGGTGAATGGACTCCTCGATGGACAGGCCCGACGGCTCCTTGCCGAAGACGCGCGCCGCCATGGCGAGGCTGGTGGGCGCGCAGGTGCCCGAGGAGAGCGGCCCGTCCTTGTTGAACTTCGTCCGCCGCAGCTGGTGCTTGAAGAAGGCGTTGCGCGCGCTGGCGCCCAGCGCGAAGTCCACCGGGTGCTTCGAGGTATCCACCGGTAACAACCACGACGCTGGCAGCCAGCCCGTCTTCCCGTCGTACGTCACCCGGTAGAAGCCATTCGTCTTCGTCGCGCTGGCCAGCGTCACCACCTGGCCCGGAGGCAACTGCCCGCGCGGCATGCCCCCACCGTGCGCCGAGTCCGTCACGCCGCCGTTGGGGTCGACCGAGGTGATGGCGCTGGCCGTCGACGACGCGGCGCTTCGGAACGTCACGTAGCCGCGCACCAGAATCTTCCGCCCCACCACCCACAGCGAGGGGACGCCCGCATCCACCACGCCAGCGTCGGCCCTCACGCCCGCGTCGGTTGCCACGCCACCGTCGCGCCCGGCGAGGGGGCCTCCGTCTCCCACGGGCACGCCAGCGTCCGTCTCGACGTCCCCCGCGTCGGCTTCAGGCGCTGTGCCAGCGTCTTCCTCCTCCGCGCCGGCGTCCTCGTCGACGAGGCCCTCGTCCTCCCCGCCGTCTGGCTCCACCGCGTCCACCGGAGTCTCGTCACACGGCTCCTCCGGGCAGTCGGAGGGCATCGGGTCCACGGCCGCGACTTCGTCCCCCGTTCCGTCGTCACCGACGTACTCCTCGAGGTCCTCTCCGTCTTCCAGCACGCCCGGCCCACACCCGCCCAGCAGCACCAGCACCGGCAACCACAGCCCCACGCGCGCGTTCGTCGTCATGCGACCCAAAATCACGCCAGATTGATTCTGAAATCAATTTCGACCACCAGGGGGCTGTCACCCGCGGGCGACGCCGCACGTCAGGTTGCCTCATGCACCGAGTCGGACTAACGCGAGCGACCGCCATGAGCGACAGCGCCCCGAAGGACTACAAGGCCACCCTGAACCTTCCCCAGACGGAGTTCCCGATGAAGGGGAACCTGGCGCAGCTGGAGCCGAAGGTGCTGGAGAAGTGGGAGGCCGGCGACGTCTTCGGGAAGATGCTGGCGGCGCGCAAAGACGCCGACACCTTCGTCCTCCACGACGGCCCGCCGTACGCCAATGGCCACCTCCACGCCGGCCACGCCCTCAACAAAATCCTGAAGGACCTGGTGGTGAAGTACCGGCACCTCTCCGGCAAGCGCACCGACTTCGTGCCCGGCTGGGACTGCCACGGCCTGCCCATCGAGCAGGCGGTGGAGAAGCGCCTGCGCGACAAGAAAATCGACAAGCGCACGTTGTCCCGCGAGGAGTTCCTCCAGAAGTGCCGCGAGTACGCGCTCGAGTTCATCGACATCCAGCGCCGGGAGTTCAAGCGCATGGGCGTGCTGGGCCGCTGGGAGCACCCGTACCAGACGCTCGACTTCGCCTACGAGGCCCAGGAAATCCGCGAGCTGTCCACCTTCGCCGAGAAGGGGATGCTCTACCGGAAGAAGAAGCCCGTGTACTGGTGCATCACCGACCAGACGGCCCTCGCCGAGGCCGAGGTGGAGTACGAGGACCACTCGTCTCCCTCCATCTACGTCGCGTTTCCCGCGAAGGGCGACCTGGCGGCGAAGTGGAGCGCGGTGAAGGGGCGGTCCGTCGCGTTCGCCATCTGGACCACCACCCCGTGGACGCTGCCGGCCAACCTCGCCATCAGCGTGCACCCGAAGTTCGAGTACGTCTTTTATGCGCTGGACGAGCAGCGCGTCGTCGTGGTGGCGAAGGACATGCTGGCCTCCTTCCTCGCGGCCTGCGCGCCCACCCACCTCAAGTCGAAGGAGGTGAAGCTGGGCGAGGGCACCTTCGACTCCACCGCACTCACCGACGCCACGCGCATCGTCGCCTACGCCTCGGGCGAGGACCTGAAGGGCCTCGAGTACACGCACGTCCTCAACGGGAAGGCCTGCCCGGTGGTGCTGGGCGAGCACGTCACCCTCGAGGCGGGCACGGGCCTGGTGCACACCGCGCCCGGCCACGGCCAGGAAGACTACGAGATGGGGCTCCAGTACGGCCTCGACATCTACAACCCGGTGAAGAACGACGGCCGCTACGACGCCACCGTCGACGCGAAGCTGCAGGGCCAGAAGGTCTTCGACGCCAACCCGATGGTGGTGGACTGGCTGGTGGAGAAGGGCGCGCTCCTCAACCCGAAGGGCGAGACCGTCAAGCACAGCTACCCGCACTGCTGGCGCTGCCACAACCCGGTCATCTTCCGCGCCACGCACCAGTGGTTCATCAGCCTCGACGGCACGAAGCTGCGCGAGCACGCGCTGCACCAGGTGGACACCGCCGTCACCTGGGTGCCGAAGTGGGGCAGGGAGCGCATCCGGGGCATGCTGGAGGGCCGCCCGGACTGGTGCATCAGCCGCCAGCGCACCTGGGGCGTGCCGATTCCGGTGGCGTTGTGCGAGGGCTGCGAGGAGGCGCACGTCGACCACCACTTCATGGAGCGCGTCGCCGACGCGGTGGAGAAGTCGGGCGCGAGCGCCTGGTACTCGACGCCGGTGGAGAACTTCCTTCCGAAGGGCCATACCTGCCCGAAGTGCGGCGGCACGAAGTTCCGGCGCGAGACGGACATCCTCGACGTGTGGTTCGACTCCGCGTGCAGCTTCGCCGCGGTGGCCGCGCGCCGGGAGAACATGTCCATCCCCGTCGACCTCTACCTGGAAGGCAGCGACCAGCACCGGGGCTGGTTCCACTCGTCGTTGCTGGTGGGCGTCGGCACGCGCGGCTTCGCGCCGTACAAGACGTGCCTCACCCACGGCTTCGTCGTGGACGGCAACGGCAACAAGATGTCCAAGTCCCTGGGCAACACCGTCTCGCCCGAGGACATCATCAAGGAGTTCGGCGCGGAGATTCTGCGCATGTGGGTCGCCTCGGCGGACTACCGGGACGACGTGCGGCTCTCCAAGCCCATCCTGAGCCAGTTGTCGGAGAGCTACCGCAAGGTGCGCAACACGTTGCGCTACGCGTTGTCCAACCTCTACGACTTCGACCCGGCGAAGGACGCGGTGCCGCACGAGAAGCTGTTGCCGCTCGAGCAGTGGGTGTTGAAGAAGCTGGACCTCCTCACCGACGAGGTGAAGAAGGCGTACGACGCGTACGAGTTCCACCTGGTGTCCAAGCGGGTGGTGGACTTCTGCGCCAATGAGTTGTCGGCGCAGTACTTCGACATCCAGAAGGACGCGCTCTACACCGGGAAGAAGACGGGCCCGAAGCGCCGCAGCGCGCAGACGGCCATGTACCGCATCGCGAAGGACCTCCTGGTGATGCTGGCGCCGGTGACGTCCTTCACCGCCGAAGAGGCCTGGGGCTACCTCCCGGGCGCGAAGGCCGAGTCCGTCTTCTTGAATCGCTTCCCCGCGCCGCAGGGCGTGGACGACGACGCCGTGGTGGCCGAGTTGGACCAACTGTTCGCGGTGCGCGCGGGCATCCTGCCGCTCTACGAGGCGGCGCGGCGCGACAAGCTCATCGGCAAGTCCCTGGAGGCGAAGGTGACGCTGACGGCCACCGGCGCCACTGCGGCGCTCCTCGAGAAGTGGAAGGCGGAGCTGCCCGAGCTCTTCATCGCCAGCCAGGTGGTGCTGTCGCCCACCGCGTCGGAGAAGGCCCAGGCCGCCACGCCCGAGGTGAAGGCGCTCATCGAGCAGGCCACCGGCAACAAGTGCCCGCGCTGCTGGACGTACCGGCCCGAGGTGGGCGCGCAGGAGCTCTGCCAGCGCTGCACCGACGCCATCGCCTGACCTGGAAAGCGTGGGCCGGGACGCTGGCGCACCACGCAGCGGTGGGTCGTCGCGGGAGACGGTGTCGGCCTCAGGCTTCGCGGCGATGGCAGGCGCCACGACAGGAGCCGACCTCACCGGGAAAAGCTGCAGCGGAGCGCTCGCCCTTCAGGGCACCAGCTCGACGACGTAGAAGGTGTACGTCGTGTCTGCGCCGGAGCGCGCGCGCGTCACCGTCACGGTGTCGGCGGCGGTGAGTTCGAAGCGGGCCGCCACGTCGTTGAGGCGCGACGGCGTCGTCTGCCGCGTCTCTCCGGCGGCCTGGCCGACGCCCAGCTGCGTACCCGCGAAGACGAGGGTGCGCGTCACGTCCACCGGGGCGATGGTGACGGGCTCGGTCGTGTCGTTCTGCAGCAGGGTGACGGTCCGCTCCTGCACCACCGCGCGCTGGCCGAAGTCGATGCGCTCGAGGTAGAGGTCCAGGCGCGTGCCGACGCAGGTGCCGCCGTCGGGAGCCGTGGCGCCGCGGCTCATCCGCACCTCGGAAGGGGAGGGGACATCGGCCCGCACCACCAGGTCGCACACTGGCTCCGTGGTGCTGAGGGGGCTGAGCGGCTGCAGCAGCACGGCGCGGGCGTTCGACGCGGGGGGCAGCCCGCTCACCGTCACGGCGCGGGCCCCAACGGGGAGGCCACCATCCAGCGCCGCGCGCGTCACGGTGACGCCGTCCCACTCCACCACCTGCACGGCGTAGCCGTCGCATTGGTCCCCGATGATGGACATGGTGGTGGGGCTGGTCAGCCAGGCCACCACCGTGTCCTCGTTGTCGTAGATGTCGCCGTTGTTCTGAAGCGTCTTCAGCACGAAGGACTTCGCAGGGTCGACCGCGGGGGTGATGGTCTGGGTCGCGGCGCAGGAGGTGACGCTGAAGGCCTCCGTGCGCAGGCCCTGGGGAATCTCCGCCACCTGGTAGTGGACGGTGCCGCTGGAGTTGCCGTCCGCCCGGTTGCACTGCACCGAGTCGCCGTTGTTGTTCAACCGGCAGCGCGCCTGGAGGACGCCCGCGCGGTCGGACGACGCCGTCGACTGGATGATGAGGATGGTGTGGGCCGGGTCGTTGATGGCGGGGGAGATGGAGCAACTGGCGGACAGGTCCTCGGAGGTGCCGCCGTCGGCGGTGGTGCTGGGGGCGCTGAAGCTGCAACTCCCGCGGCGGACGATGCGCACGGTGTTGAGCGTCACCGAGTCCATGCCGAAGGCGGCCGTCGCGGTGACGACGTTGACGCCGCCGGTGAGGGGCTTCACATACACGGTGGACGTGGGCGAGCCCGCGGCGAAGGTGGCCGAGGTGGTGGAGGTGATGCACCCCACGTCCGAATAGAAGCGCGTGCCGTTGGCCGGCGTGGCGGTGAGTGACGCGGTGGATGCGACGAGGAGGGGGTGGGGCACACCGGCCCGCTGGGCCTCGAGCGTCAGCGGGAGGCAGGTGCCTCCGAGGATGCTGTTGGGCGGCGTCGTCGTGAAGACGAGCGCATCCGGCGGGTCCGCGATGACGAGGGGCTGTGAAGCGCCCAGGAGGCCGTTCGCCGTCGCCGACAAGGTGTACGTGCCGGCTGGCCCCGAGAGGTAGATGGTGGCCCGCGCCTGGCCGACGGGGATGCTGACGGACGCGCCCGACGCTCCGGTGCAGGAGGGCTGAGCGCGGAAGGTCACGCCTGAGGGCGTGGTGGAGAACGTCACGGACGTGGCGCTCGTCCGGGCGCGGCCTGGTCCGACGCGTCCTGCACTTCCACCACCACCGGCATCGAGCACGCGGATGGTGCCGGCGATTGGGGCGCCGAGATGAAGGCCAGCTTCACACCCACGGGAACGCCACCACCTCCCGTGCCGCCACCCGTTGCGCCACCGCCGCCGCCCGTCGCGCCACCGCCGCCGCCCGTCGCGCCACCGCCGCCGCCCGTCGCGCCGCCGCCTCCGCCCGTCGCGCCGCCACCTCCGC
>JBFMHF010000170.1:0-15027 GCA_040752975.1 Myxococcota bacterium | reverse complement strand
GGTCTGCTTCCGGGCTCTCCGGCGATTACCCGCGCGGGACTTTCACCCGCTGGAGAGGTGCAGCATGGCTCAGCTTCGGCGGACGCTTCCGCGATCTCCTCCGCTTTGCCTTCACGACGCACCATGCCAGGAACGTAGTCCGCCATGGCAAACCTTGCCATCAGGCTGCCCCTAACACCTCGCGCCCTGAGTGAGGCAGGCTTGGGCCCATGAGTCTCCTCGAAGACGACGCGCTCGCCGCCACCCAGACCTCCGCCGGAAGCGCGGGGAGCTCCGGCAGCTCCCCCGGGCCCGTCGACCCGCGCCCACCCACCCTCGACGGGCTCAACTCGAAGGACCGCCTCGTCAAGAAGCACCGCCTCGGCAAGGGCGCGATGGGCGAGGTGGTGGCGTGCGAAGACAGAAACCTCGGGCGCACCCTGGCGCTGAAGTCGGCCCTCAGAAAGGACGCGGCGTCCCTCGAACGCTTCTTCCGCGAGGCGCGCATCCAGGGGCAGCTCGAGCACCCCAACGTGGTGCCGGTGCACGAGCTCGGCGCCGACGAGGACGGCACCCCCTTCTTCACCATGAAGCGCGTGCGCGGCGTCACCCTGGCCGAGGTGCTGCGGCTGCTCGCGGCGCGCGACGCCACCACCGCGGCGGAGTGGCCCTTGCGCAAGCTGCTGGGCGCGCTGCAGGACGTGTGTCGCGCCGTGCACTTCGCCCACTCCCGCGGCGTGGTGCACCGCGACTTGAAGCCCGCCAACGTCATGCTGGGCGACCACGGCGAGGTGTACGTCCTCGACTGGGGTGTGGCCCGCACCACCGCCGAGGCGCAGCCGGACAGCAGCCCCGACTTCTCGCCCCTGGACGTGACGCCGGGCCACACCAGCGCCGGCGCCGTCATCGGCACGCCCGGCTACATGGCCCCGGAGCAGACGCAGGGGCGCGTCGCGACGCAGAAGTCCGACGTGTGGGCGCTGGGCGCCATCCTCTTCGAGGTCCTCACCCTGGAGCCGCTGGTGCGGGAGCGCTCGGCCGTCGCGGCGATGCTGGAGACGCAGAAGGGCGTCGACGCCGACGCCCGGCAGCGCTCACCCGAGCGGGACGTGCCGCCGGAGCTGTCCCGCCTGTGCCAGCGGGCCACCGCCCAGGCCCCGGAAGAGCGCCCCACCGCCCTGGAGGTGCATGACGCCATCGAAGCGGTGCTGGCCGGCCAGCGCGACGGAGAGCTGCGCGCCCGCATCGCGCAAGGGCACGCCGACGCCGCCGAGAAGGCCGCCCAACGTGTCTTCGCCGGAGGAGCCGACGCGCTGGAGGCCCGCCGCGAGGCGATGCAGCAACTGGGGCGCTGCCTGGCGCTGGAGCCCGACAACGCCGCGGCGCAGGCCATCTTCGTGAAGCTCCTGGCCACTCCGCCCGCGGAGCTGCCGCAGCCGGTGCAGGACGAGGTGGACGGCATCACCGACGACTCGATGCGGCGCTCCGCGCGCAATTCCCTGTGGGGCTTCGCGCTGATGCTGGGCATCGCGCCAGTGACGTACTTCATGGGCATCCAACGTGCGGGGCTGGCGGTGCTCTTCGTCGCCTCCGTCGTCGCGTCCATCGCCACCTCGTGGATGGGCTCGAAGCTGAAGCGCTATTCGCCCCTGCTGGCGCAGGTGGCCATCGTGGCCGGCTTCCTGCCGCTCGGGCTGACCGGGACCATCTTCGGCCCCTTCCTCCTCGTGCCGGCGATGGTGTCGGTGATGATGTTCTCGTTCCTGATGTGGGTGCGGCCGCGCGAACGGAAGCTGGTGGTGGTTGCCGGCCTGGCCACCTTCCTGATCCCGGTCCTCGCGTGGGCCCTGGGCGTGATGGACGCGCCGTACCGCTTCACGCCGGACGGGATGCTGGTGGTGCCTTACTTCACTTCGGCTTTTCCGGCGGTGGGGGCCCTGGTGGTGCTGGTGGGCGTGACGTTCGGCAACTTCTTCGTCACCGTCACCACGGCGGTCCGGCTGCGCTCCAACCTCGAGAAGAACCAACGCGCCATCGCGCTGCAGGGGTGGAACCTGAGGCAGATGCTGCGTGCCCCCGAGCCAGCGAAGCTCGAAGAGCCGGTGCCCGCCTGCGCGCTGACCGACGGCCTCCTCGGCGCTGCGGCGCGGGGCCAGGAGACGTGAGGCACAGCTCCCTCGCGGCCCTGGGCTGACTCCACCCCGGAGTTCACCTGAGCGCAGGACGTTGCCCGGAGGTCGAGAAGCGAAGGGGCTGTTTGGGCTGACCGACGAGCGACGACGAGCTCCGGCACGGGAAGCGAGGCGTGCTCTGCTCAGGTGATCTCCGGGGTTATGCTCCTCCTCGTGGGGAGACGCCTCGCCCAGTGGCTCATCTACCCGGCCTTCCTCTGCGGGAGCGTCGCGCTCGTGCTGGTGCTGCTGCGCTGGCTGCACCCCATCGTCGCGATGAACCTGGTCAACGGCCTCGCCGGGCTGGCCTTGATTCCCCTGGAGCGCGCGCTGCCGTACGAGCAGTCATGGCTGCGCTCGCGCGGGGACGTGCCGACAGACGTGTCGTACCTGCTGCTGAGCGCCTTCGTCTCGCTGGTGCTGGCCGCGCCGCTGATGGCCGTCGTGTCCGGCGGCGCCCTCTGGCTCGCCCACCAGGCGGATCGCGGGCTGTGGCCGTCGTCGTGGCCCTTCCTGGCGCAACTGGGCCTGGCGCTGGTGGTGTACGAGTTGGGCTCGTGGACGCTGCACCGGCTGTCCCACGCCACCGTCCTCTTCCGCCTGCACTCGGTGCACCACAGCGTGCGGCGGCTGACGTGGTTCAACTCCATTCGCGCGCACCCCCTCGACTTCCTGTTGTCCGTCACCGCCACCAGCGGGCCCTTGCTGCTGCTGGGCGTGCCCGATGAAGTCTTCGCCGCCGTCACCGTCGTGGGCACGGTGAACATGTGGCTGCAGCACGCGAACATCGACACCCGCACCGGCTGGCTGGACTGGCTCTTCGTCACGCCGCACATCCACCGCTGGCACCACTCGCCGTTGGCCGAGGAGCAAGGGAAGAACCTGGGGGCGGTGCTGCTGGTGTGGGACTGGGCGTTCGGCACCCGGTACTCGCCGGCGGGCCGCGCGCCACCCGTGGATGTGGGGCCGGGCGTGGCGGACTTCCCCGACACCTTCGTGCACCAGTTGCTGGCGCCCTTCCGCCGCGCGCTGTGGGCCGAGAAGCCCGTGGAGTCGCACGCCCGGTGAATGCGCCCCTCGCCACGCCGCTGCGCCCACCGCCCGACGCGCCGGCCCACGCCTCGTCCATCGCCCGCGTCCCGCGCGAGGTGTGGCAGGCGCCGCACGTCTTCACCTCGCCCGAGTACCTGTCCGCGCTGGAGGCCTTCGCCGGAGACGCCCGCTTCCACTACGCGCTGAGGAGGAGTTCGGACGGCGTCACGGGAGGCGCCGTCTTCCGCACCTTCGACCTCCGCGTGGCAGAGCACCTGCCGCTGCTGGCGACCGACTTCGCCGGCACCTCCACCCTCCCCGTGCGCTGGCGGCCTTTCTTCGCGTCGCTGTTGGAGCGCTTCCGGCTGCGCGTGGTGCTGTGCGGCAACGTCTTCTCGGCTGGCCCGCACGGCCACTGGGGCTCGCAGGGCGCGGGCTTCAACCGGTGGCTCGGCGAGGAAGCCCGGCGCGTGGCCCGCGACGTGGCCGAGCCCGGCGTGCGCGTCCTCGTCATCCTGAAGGACGTGGCCACGTGTGCCTCGGACACACCTGGCGACGACTTCGCCGCCTTCTCCGAGGACCCGGCGATGGCGCTCTCCCTGCATCCGGCGTGGGCGGACCTCGAGGACTACGCCCGGGCGTTGCGGTCTGGCTACCGCCGCGAATTCCACCGCGTGCGCACCCGCGGCGCCGCGCTGGTACGCGAAGAGTTCTCGGCCCGGGACATCCTCGCGTCGGCTCCTCGCATCGATGCGCTGCACGGGGCAGTGCTGGCACGGGCGCGCGTGCTGCCCGCGCGCAAGTCCGCCCACCTCTTCGCGCGCCTCAAGGACGCGCTGGGCCCGCGCTTCTCTTTGGTGGCCTACCGGCACCGGGGCCGGCTGGTGGCCTTCAACACCCGCTACGACTGCGGGGACGAGCTCGAGAGCCACTACTTCGGCGTGGACCCCGAGGTGAGCGAGACGCTGGCCCTCTACAAGAACCTCCTCTTCGACGACATCGCAGAGGCCATCGCCCGCGGGCGGCGCCGCGTGATGTTCGGCCGCGACGCGCAGGAGGTGAAGAGCGCGCTGGGCGCGCAGCCGGTGCCCTACGTGTCCTTCGTGTGGACCGACTCCCGGCTGTCCACCGCGCTGCTGGCGGCAGTCGCGCGGCGCCTGTCCCGCGTCCGGTGGACACCACGCAGGCCCTTCCGGGCAGTGAGGGAGTCCCCCCGCGCCCCTCAGTCCGGATGATTCGGCACGCTGAAGGCCGCGCGCATGGCCGTGTCGTGGGAGGCGCTTCGAGTTCCCCTGGCCCGTCGCCCGCCGTGTACGGGAGAGCAGCGGGCCGGCCCGCAGTGAGCGGAGCGCCCCGACGGGAAGTCCGCGTCACCCCGCAGCGACGGGCAGGGGGCGAAACCACCACGGAATGACTTGCGGCTGCGGCTCCCGGAAGACGTGCCGCGACTCCTTCGCGCGCGACGTGGCCAGCGCCGGGGAGGCCAGCCGAAGCGCCAGGCGCGCCAGCGGGTGCCGGGGGTACGCCCACACCCGCAGGGGCACGGGCTGCGCGCCGAGGCGCAGCTTGGGCTCGGCGCTGGTGACGCCGAGGTCGAGGTACTCGGCGCCCTCCTCCAGCGCGAAGCGCACCAGCTCGAAGAGGAGCCGCAGGTAGGCCCCCGACGCGCGGCCCACCGCCTCGTCGAAGCCGCAGCGGAGGAAGTGCACCACCGGCCCGTCGCACAGCAACACCGCGGCCGCCTGCACCGCCCCACCTTCGTCGTCGATGAAGAGGGCCGCGGTGTCCTCCACCCGGGCCCATCGGGACAACAGCGCCGCGTCGAGGTGCTCGGCTCGCGACGAGGTGGAGCGCCGCGTCGTCAACTCAATCAACTGGGCGAGCAGCCCGGACTCCCCCGAGAAGTCCCGCACCACGCGTACGCGCAAGGGCAAGTTCAGCGAAGCCTGGGCGCGGCGGCGGTAGTCGCTGCGCAGGGCCGCGAGGTACGCCCCGAAGTCGGCGAAGGGCAGCGGCAGGACGAAGGTGTCGCGCGTCGTCACCACCGCGAAGCCGCGCGCGGAGAGGTCCTCTTCTTCCGCTGTGCGCACCGTGCCCGCGAAGTCGCGCAGGGCGAGGACGTCGAGGCGCTCCTCCTCGAGGAGGGCCCGGGCGCGGTCGAGGAGTTCGGCCCACGCGCCGCCGTCGCGCACCGCCGCGCAAGGCCCGGGACACACCGGCGGGCCCACTTCCAGCACGCGCAGGGGGCGCAGGCGGCGCGCCAGGAAGCCCGACAGCACCGCGGCCCACTCCGTCTGCTGGACGTAGCCTGGGGCCACGCCCGCGCACTCGTCGCCGCGGCGCGCCGTCAACAGCCGCCACTCGAGGGCCGGCAACGCCGTCTCGCACGGCGCGAGGAAGTCGAGGGCCAGGGTGCCCTGCCCCGCGCCCGGCACCGCGTCCCACGCCCCGCGCGCGACGGCTTCGACCTGGCGGTGCACATCGACGCGGAGGCCCACAGGCCGCCACGGTACACCCGCTTTGCCCCCGCACGGACGGCAGCGTGCACTGCGGCGCCTGCGGCGTGGTGTCCTCCTGACATCGCGGGCGACGCAGCTCGTCATCGCAGCCTTTCGGTTTCTTGCGCGCCCCCGGGTCCCGCCGGGTCAAGCCTTCCACGCCTTCCAGGGAGCCTGTCGTGTCGAGCCTGTCCCAGTGGTTGCGCATCGTCGTTGGTCTGGTGGTGTTGACGTTTCGGCTGGCCCTGGTCCGGGCTCCCGCGCGGTGACTTTCCGAGAACGGAATGCCGCCGCGAGAGCCGCGGCGCGGCGCCTCCGGAGAGTGGGCTTCCGCCGCTCCCTTTCCCAGGCGTCGAAATCCGCAGAAGCGCCGGCGCGCGTGCTAGCTCGTCGTTCCATGAATCGTGCCCCCGCCCTCCTCGCGCTCGCGCTGGCCGCCTGCGCCGCGCCGCCGAAGCTGCCCGACGCGAAGCTGCTTCCGCCGGCGCGCCTCCCCCAGCCGCTCGCCCCCGTGGCCGAACCACCCGCGCACCCGCCCACGCTGCTCAAGAACGCCACCGTCTTCACCGCCACCGGCAAGGTCCACTCCAGGGGCCACGTGCTGCTCGTCGACGGCCGCATCGCCGAGGTGGGCGACGGCGACGGCGTGGCTCCTCCTGGCGCGCTCGTCATCGACGCACAGGGCGGCTTCATCACCCCCGGCCTCATCGACACCCACTCGCACATGGGCGTCTACCCGATGCCCGGCACCATCGCCCACGAGGACGGCAACGAGATGACCGCGCCCGTCACCTCGCACGTGCGCAGCGAGTCCGCCTTCTGGCCGCAGGACCCGGCGCTGTGGCGCGCGCTGGCCGGCGGTGTCACCACCATCCAGGTGCTGCCCGGCTCCGGCAACGTCATCGGCGGCCGCAGCTTCGTCGCCCACCTCGCGCCCGGGAAGACGTCCGCCCGCGCGATGAAGCTGCCCGGCGCCCCCGAGGGCCTGAAGATGGCCTGCGGCGAAAACCCCAAGCGCTTCTACGGCAGCAAGGGACAACAGCCCATGTCCCGCATGGGCCTCGTCGCCACCATGCGCGCGTCGTTTCAGAAGGCCGAGGAGTACCGCCGCGCCCGCCTCCGCTACGAGCGCGACCTCGCCGCGTGGACTGAGCGCCACACGCCGAAGGAAGGCGCGCCGCCGCCACCCACGCGCCGCCCCGACGGGATGCCGGACGACCCACCCGAGCCCCCGCCGCGCGACTACGCGCTGGAGACGCTGGCCGACGTCCTGGACGGCAAGGTGCTGGTGCAAAACCACTGCTACCGCGCCGACGAGATGAACCAGGTGCTCGACCTCGCGCAGGAGTTCGGCTTCCGGGTGCGCTCCTTCCACCACGCCGTCGAGGCCTACAAGCTGGCCGACCGCCTGGCGAAGGAAGGCGTCGCCGTCAGCACCTGGGTCGACTGGTGGGGCTTCAAGATGGAGTCCTTCGACGGCGTGGCGCAGAACGTGGCGCTGCTTCACCGCGCGGGGGCGAGGCCGGTGCTGCACTCCGACTCGGCCATCGAGGTGCGGCGCCTCAACCAGGAAGCCGCCAAGGCCCGCACCGCCGGCCGCGCCTTCGGCCTCGACGCCTCCGACGACGACGTGCTGCGCTGGGTGACGGCCAACCCCGCCTGGGCGCTGGGCATCGAAGACCAGCTCGGCACATTGGAGAGAGGCAAGCGCGCCGACGTGGTGGTGTGGAGCGCACATCCCCTCTCCGTCTACGCGCTCGCCCGGCAGGTCTTCGTCGACGGCGCCCTCGTCTATGACCGCGCGAAGCACGCGCCGCCCCTCTCCGACTTTGAACTGGGCTTCGTCGACGGAAAGGAGCTGCCATGAGCGCGCTCGCTCTGGTCGTGTCGCTGGCGCTTTCGCAGGTGGCCATCGAGCACGTGCGCGTCGAAGTCGGCGACGGCACGGCGCTGGACGACGTCACCGTGGTGCTGTCAGGGGGCAAGGTGCAGGCGGTGGGGAAGGACGCGCCGGCGCCGGCAAACGCACAGAGGGTGGACGGCCGCGGCAAGGTGCTGACGCCGGGCTTCATCGAAGTGCACAGCACGCTGGGCCTCAAGGAGGTGGAGCTGGAGCCTTCCACCGTCGACGACGGGCTGCCGGCCACCCGGCCCGAAGGCCTGCTGGTGCCCGGCTACCGCGCGGCCGACGGCTTCAACCCGCAGTCGGTGTGGATTCCGTGGGTGCGTGAAGAGGGCCTCACCAGCGTGGTGGCCGCGCCGGTGCACGGGCTCCTGGCGGGCACCGGCGTGTGGGCGCCCCTCACCGGGAAGCTGGACGCGCTGTCGGACGGGAAGTCTCCGGTGGCGATGTTCGGCGCGGTGGGCGCGGGCGCGGCGGAGGCGGCGGGCGGCGCGCGGGGCGGCGTGTGGCTCAGGCTGCGCGAGGCCTTCGCGGACGCGCGGGCGTACGGGAAGAACAAGGCCGCGTGGGAGCAGAACCGCTGGCGGGCGCTGTCGCTGGCGCCGCTGCACCTCGAGGCGCTGCAGCCGGTGGTGCAGGGGAAGCTGCCGCTGGTGCTCGACGTGCACCGCGCGTCCGACATCCTCACCGCGCTCGCCTTCGCGAAGGAGGAAGGGGTGAGGCTGGTCATCCTCGGCGGGACGGAGGCGTACCTGGTGGCGAAGCAGCTCGCCGCGGCGAAGACGCCGGTGGTGCTGGTGCCGTCCGAGCAGGTGCCGGGCAGCTTCGAGCAGCTCCACGCGCGCGACGACGCGGCGGCGCTCCTGTCGAAGGCCGGGGTGCCGCTGGTCATCGGCTGCTCGGACTTCCAGAAGCGGAGGCTGCGGCAGGAGGCGGGCCTCGCGGTGGCCTATGGGCTCCCGCGCAACGCCGCGCTGTCGGCCATCACGCTGGGCCCCGCGAAGGCGCTGGGCCTGGACCAGGACGTGGGCACGGTGGCGCCGGGCAAGCGCGCCGACGTGGTGCTGTGGAGCGGCGATCCACTGGAGCTCTCCTCCGTCGCGGAGCGCGTCTTCATCGCCGGCGAGGAGCAACCGAAGGACACGCGGCAGCGCGCGCTGGTGCAGCGGTACCTCATGCGCATTCCAGCCGCGAAGCCCACGCCTTGAACTGCGAACATGGGCCGACGCTTCACGGAACTGCCGGAACTGCCCCCGCGGCCGCACGACTTCGCGTCGCTCGAGCGCCGGCTGGTCGACGCCCGGGTGCCTGGGCTGGCCGCGCCACTGTCCCTCTCGTACGTGGAGAAAGGTCTGGGGCCCACGCTTCTCCTCGTGCACGGCTTGATGACGTCCGCGTATTCGTGGCGGTACGTCATTTCTCCCCTCGCACAGCAATACCGCGTCATCGCCATCGACCTCCCCGGCGCGGGGAAGAGCGCAGCACCCGAAGAGCTGGACTCCACGCCGCAAGGCCTCGCCCGCGTACTGGAGGGCTTTTGCGACGCGCTGGGACTGGACCGGCCCTATGTCGTCGGCAACTCGATGGGCGGCTACGTCACCCTGTGGTGGGCGCTGCTCCACCCGGGTCGCATCGACAGGCTCCTCATCACCCACGCCCCCGGCATGCCCCAGGCGCGTCTGGCCGCGCTCCACGCCGTCCTCTCCCTCTCTGCGTCGAAGACGCTCTTCCGCTGGTACACACGCGACCACGAACAATTTGCCCTCGACAACGTCCACTACCGCGACGAGTCCCTCAAGAGCCGCGAGGAGACGCGCGAATACGCCCGGTGGACGGCCGACGACTCGGCGCGCGAGCTCTTCCGAAAAAACCTGCGCGACACGATGAACCCGGCCGTGATGCGTGCTCTACCGGCGGCGGTGGTGAGAGCCCGTGAGGCGAAGGCGCTCCCTCCCATGCGCCTCCTGTGGAGCACGTGGGACCCGTTGGTGCCGCCGTCTTTCGGCCCGCGCTACCAGGCGCTTCTGCCCGAAGCCGAGCTGGTGTGGCTCGAAAACACCAGCCACTTCATGCACGTCGACACGCCGGAGCCGGTGGTGCGTGAAGTCCTCCGCTTCGGCGGGCGCTGAAGCACCACCCCTCACTGAATGTTGCAGACGAGGTCCACCCCAGGCGTCGAGCCACACTGCGTCGTCAGCACCGTCGACGAGGTGATGGTGATGCGCGTCTGCGACTGGCCCGTGCCGTTGGGAATCTGGAAGGCCGCCGAGGTGATGGTGGCCGTCAGCGGGTTGGTGCTGCTCAAGGTGATGTTGGGCAACTGCTGGTTCCACGTCTGGAACAAGTCGCCCAGGCCGCTGGCCGGCACCAGCGTGCAATTCGAGTTGCAGGTGACGTTGCCGAAGGAAGAGTAGCCGGTGGCGCAGCCGGGCCCCATCGCCGTGCGTGCCGTGACGTAGTTCCAACTGTTCGTACCGCTGGGCGGCGGCGTGCAGGAGCCCCAGGTGATGACGGTGGTGCCCAGCGTGCCCGTCGCGTTGGACGCGCAGGTGCGCGACAGCGTCGCCGCGTGGTTGGTGCAGGCCGCGTCTCCTCCGCCGCAGTTGGACAGGCCCGACGCCAGGAGGCCCACGCTGTGGTCCACGTTGGCGGTGAGGTTGGCGCCCATCGTCTGGTTGAACTCCAGGGGGAAGAAGAACTCCACCAGCCGCACCGGCCCGGGCCCCGGGTTGCCCATGCCGTCGTTGGTGTAGCGCAGCCGCAGGAAGCCGCCGGTGAAGGTGGCGCCTCCGGGGGGCGGCGGCCGGCTGAAGGGCGTCGAGTTGCCCATGCCCACGAAGGGCGGCGTGGTGGCGTTGTCTCCCAGGTTCATGAACGTCTGGTTGCCGAGGCCGCCGAACGTCCCGCTGATGGCGAACTGCCCTCGCACCCGGTACACGACGTCGGTGTACGT
This sequence comes from Myxococcota bacterium, assembly GCA_040752975.1. GTDB lineage: Bacteria > Myxococcota > Myxococcia > Myxococcales > Myxococcaceae > JADLDB01. The sequence continues at coordinate 4,491 of JBFMHF010000170.1, read as the reverse complement.
GCCGCAGGTGGCGACGCAGGTGGGCGCCGCGCTCCAGGCGCCCGACGCACCGCACGTGGGGTTGGGGCCGACGCGCCCGAAGCCGGTGTTGCAGGTGTAGGCGGCGGTGGCCCCGAAGGTGGTGGTGCTGCCTCCGCCCGCGCCGCCGCTGACGGTGGGCGCACCCGCGTTGGCCACCGTCGGAGGCGCTCCACAATTCACCGGCGGGCAGGTGGGCGCCGTGCCTGAGAACGTCCCGTCGGCCTGGCAGGTGCGCATGGCGCTGCCCGAGAGGCTGTAGCCGGGGTTGCAGCTGTAGGTGATGGCGTTGCCGAAGGTGGCCGTCGCGGACGACACGGAGCCATTCGTCGGCGCCGTCGCTCCGCTGCACGTCACCGGCACGTCGCAGTTGGTGCCGGACCAGCCCGCGTCGCAGGCGCCGCACGAGTAACCCGACATTCCCACCGGAGTGCAGCCCGCCGAGTGGACGCACGGGTTGGGCGTGCAGCCTGTGGCGACCATGCACGTGGGCGCGGCGCCGCTCCAGCTCCCTGTCGCCAGGCACGTGCGCGTCGCGCTGCCGCTGAGGAAGAAGCCGCCGTTGCAGCTGTAGGTGGCCACGTCGCCGGTGACGCCCATGGTGCGGCTGACGGCGCCGTTGGCGGGCGCGGTGAGGTCCGGCGTGCACGGGTTGGGCGTGCAGGTGGGCGCCGTCCCCGAGAAGGTGGCGTCCGCCTGACAGGTGCGCGTCGCAGGCCCGGACAGCGTGTAGCCCATGTCGCAGGTGTAGGTGATGTCCATGCCGAAGCCCGCCGTCGCGCTGGACACCGCGCCATTCGCGGGCGCCACCGCGCCGGAGCAGGTGATGGCCACGTCGCAGTTCATCCCCGTCCACCCGGGGTCGCACGTGCCGCAGCGGTAGTCCGTCGCCCCCACCGGCGTGCAGCCTGCGGAGTGGACGCAGGGGTTGGGCGTGCAGCCGGTGCCCGCGGCCTCACAGGTGGGCGCGGCGCCTCCCCACGTCCCGTCGGCCTGGCAGCTGCGCGTCGGGTTGCCCATGAGGGTGAAGCCCATGTCACAGGAATACGTGGCCACGTCGCCGAAGACGCCCGTGGTGCGGTCGACGGAGCCATTCGCCGGCGCCGAGAGGTCGGGCGCGCAGGGCGTCGGCGTGCAGGTGGGCGCGGCGCCGCTCCAGGTGCCGTCGGCCTGGCAGGTGCGGGTGGCGCTGCCGCTCAACGTGAAGCCCGTCGAGCAGCTGTACGTCACCGTCGCGCCGACGGCGCCCTGACCCGAAGGAGACACCGTCCCGTTCTGCAGCACCTCCGGCGCGCAGAGGACGGCGGCGCAGCTGAGGCCATCACCGGTGAAGCCCGCGTTGCACACGCAGGCCGCGTTGACGCAGGACGCATTCGCGTCGCAGGTGGCGGTGCAGGTGGACGACGGAGACGAGCCGCAGCCCGAGCCGAAGACGACGAGGGCCGCGCAGCACGCGGCCAGCCAGCGCAACGACGACATGGGAGACCTCCAGGGAACGGCGCGCACGCTACCCGCTGCCGGCGCGGAGGCTCTCCCTTTCTTGGGTGACGAACGTCAGCGAGCGCGGGCTACGCGTTGACGGTGACCTTGATGCACTTCACCGGCGTCTTCGGCCTGTCCTCCGCGTCGGTGGGCGTGCCTTCAATCTTCTTCACCACGTCCTGGCCCTGGGTCACCCGGCCGAAGACGGGGTGCCGCGACTCGCCGGGGGTGAACCAGTCGAGGAAGTCGTTGTGCACGGTGTTGATGAAGAACTGGCTGCCGCCGGAGTTGGGCGCGCCGGTGTTGGCCATCGACAGCGTCATCGGCTCATTGGACAGCTTGACGGTGAACTCGTCCTTGATGTCGCCCCACGGCGGGCCGCCGGTGCCGGCGCGCGGCGAGTTGGGGTCCTTCGAGTACGGGCAGCCGAACTGCAGCATGAAGTCCTTGATGACGCGGTGGAAGTGCAGCCCGTCGTAGAAGCCGCTCGACGCCAGCTTGAGGAAGTTGCCGACGGTGTACGGCATCTGGTCCTGGAAGAGCTCGACGGTGAAGTTGCCCAGCGACGTCTGGAAGGTGGCGGTGGGGTTGGCCATGCGCCGCAAGTAGCACACGCGCTGGCATGATGCGCCCTCGATGGTGGACTGGCGCCTCAGGCTGGCGGCGTGGGTGACGGAGCGGCTCTCCACGCCCCCATGGAAGACGACACCCGCCGAGGCGCGGGCGCAGCTGCGGGCGTCGGTGCGCCGCGCGCGGTGGCTGACGGGGAAGCCGCCCGCCGTCGCGCTGGTGCGGGATGAAGCCGTCGCGGGCGTCCCGGTGCGGCGCTACCGCCCGGTGGACTCGACGGAGGCTCTGCCCGGCGTCGTCTACTTTCACGGCGGCGGCTGGGTGCAGGGAGACCTCGAGACGCACGACGGCGTCTGCCGGGCGCTGTGCCTCGCGTCTGGCGCGTCCGTGGTGGCGGTGGACTACCGGTTGGCGCCCGAGCACCCCTACCCCGCGGCGCACGAGGACGCACGCGCCGTGGTGCGGGCGCTGCAACGCAATGGAGGCGCCTTCGGCCTCGACGGGGCGCGGCTTGCCGTGGCCGGCGACAGCGCGGGAGGCAACCTCGCGGCCGCGGTGGCGCTCTCGCTGAAAGGACTCCGCGCGCAGGTGCTCGTCTACCCCGTGCTGGACTGCGTGGACGAGTCGGCCTCGTACGCCACCTTCGCCACCGGGCATTTCCTCACCCGTGAGGACATGCGCTTCTTCATCCGCAGCTACCTGCCGCGAGAGGAGGACCGCCACGGCCTCGACGCCTCGCCGCTTCGTCACCCTGGCGCGCTGGCAGGGGCGCCGCCGGCCTTCGTCCTCACCGCGGAGGCCGACGTGCTGCGCGACGAGGGGCAGGCCTACACCCGCGCGCTGGAGGCCGCCGGCGTGGAGGTGGAGTCCGACGCCGGCCGCGGCATGCTGCACGGCTTCTTCAACCTGCAGGCGCTGGGAGAGGCCCGACGGACGATGAGACGCGCGGGCGAGTGGCTGCGTCGCAAGCTGGCCTGACGCCTCCCAGCGCACTTCGAGGCGGCGCTCGCTCGAGTGCGACAGCCCGCGTGCAAGCCGAGGCGGAGAGGACCAGCAGCGACGACGAACTGCACCAACGGAGTGACGATGCGCCGGCGCCTGACGTCACCCCTCGTGAGGCAGCAGCCCCGGCGCCCTGGGCGGCTTCAGCGCCATTCCAGGCCTGGCGGCCCCCTGACGCGGCGACGAAACTCCGCCGCCCGTTTCCGTCGCGCCGCGCCGGAGCAGCCTGAAGCCCACGACTCACCACTCGTGCAGCAGTCGCTCCGACAGCGGGGCGCCGGCGCTCTCCCCCGGCCCTACCAGCCACAGCGCGGTGGGAAGGACGATGGCGGCTCGCGGCTCGAGAGGGTGTCCCGCCAGCGCCAGCGGCGCCTGCCCGTGGTTGAAGTGCGGGCGGTGCGTCAGGGACGGGGCGGCGAAGCGGTGCACCTCGGGGCCGTAGGCGACGAGGACGTCACGTTGGGCGAAGGGCGCGAGCGGGTCCTCCTTCCGCCGTCGGGTGAGGGCCGTCGACGCCTGTCCACCCAGGAGGTGCGCGGCGCCTGACTTCGTCACCGCCACCGCCTGCCGGCCGTCGTCGAACGTCTGGAGTCGCACGACGGCTTCGTCCAGCCGCACCGTGCGTTGGGGCTCTCCCGTCCGCGGGTCGAGCCACACGACGGCGCCTTCTTCGTCGGCCAGCACCAGCCCCCCGCCCTCGCCTGCGGACAGCCCCGTCACCCGCGCTCGCCAGCGCACCGGGGGCGGCGCCGTGCCCGAGGAAGAAAGAAGCGTCACCGTCGGCCCGCGCGCCACCGCCGCACGCCCCGGCCCGAGGAAGCCCCACACGTCACCGTCATGCTCGAAGAGCACCTGCGTCGCGCCCCCGCCGTCGGCCAGCGCCAGGAGTCGCGTCTTCCCCTGGTGGCGGACGACGGCCCAGCGGTCGAAGGGTGAGACGGCCAGGAGGGTGGTGTGGCCTCCGCTGCCCGCCGTCCACGTGCCGACGCCCTTCCCGGAGCGGGAGTCCCAGCCCCGCACGAGGGCGCGCTCGTCCCACGCGAGCACCTCATCTCCTCCGCGAGTGAAGGCGACGCCCAGCAGCGGGCGAGGCGGCTGGGCCTGCGCCACCGGGTACGCCGCCGCCAACGCGACGCCACTGAGCGCCACCAACCCCAGCGTCCACGCGCCCACGCGCCCCGCCGTGGACAGCGGAGACGCCGACTGCCTCTGGACGCGCCACAACACCAGGTGAAGCCCCAACGGCGCGACGAAGAGGAGGACGCCGACGAGGACGATGGGCGTCAGCAGCACCATCACGCCGTAGCCGGGCCCCTCGGTGTGGGCGCGGCCCTCGGCCAACTGACTCGCCCAGGCCCAGGCGAAACGCAGCGCCACCGCGCCCAGCGCGACAGCGGCCACCAGCGCCACCCAGCGGGC
>JBFMHF010000169.1:0-15122 GCA_040752975.1 Myxococcota bacterium | reverse complement strand
GCTCCTTCTCCAGCCGCGCCTTCTCCTCGGCTTCCTTCGCGAGCCGCGCCTGCCGGTCGGCCTCGATCTTCGCCGCCGCGATCCGCTTCTGCTCCCCGGGATCCGGGGGCAGCTTGACCAGCAGCGTGTTGCCGTTGGTGGCGATGTCCGTCTCCAGCTCCTGCTCGAAGCCGATCAAGATGCGCGCGATCGCAGCCGACTCGCTGCCGAAGGTGGCCGTCTTGATCCCGGTGATGCCGGCAGCGCCCACCTTGAGCTCTTTGGGCACGTCGACGAAGACCGCTTCGGACACGTCGATCACCAGCCGAGGCGGATCGCTGAGCGTGAAGGTGGTGAAGCTGGGCTTCTTCGAGCCGGTGATCTCCACCGTGCTGCCCTTCACCTCGATCCGGGTGATGGAGTTGAGCTGAACCCGATCCTGCGCGGAGGCGAGCGCCGGCAGGAGCATGCACGCCCACCACACCCACCGCCGGGAGCCGTGTCGAGCCTGTGTCATCCTGTAGCACCCTAGCAACGCTCGGGGGGCGCTCCAGTTTTCACCCTGCGCGACGGGGCAGGCTCGCTACGGCGCCGCCACCTCGGCCACCTTCATCGACACCATGCCGGGGGTGCCGGCCTCGTCGTAATAGTTCAGCATTTTCAGCTTCTTGTACGCCCCCGACGAGGTCTGGACGACGTACATGAGGTCGTCGCGGGTGATGAGCCGGTGCACGCCGAGATCGTAGAAGTACCAGCCGCCCTCCGCGGAGTTGAAGACGGTCTCGGCGCCGTCCTGCAGGTAGCCGTCGGCGGGGGCCTGGGTGAGCGAGTCGAAGTCCTGGTCCTTGAGCACGGCCGCGCGCACGACGCCCATCGGGTTGGAGGAGCCGCCGTTCATGAAGATCTCGAAGCGCTTGAGCGAGAGATCCCACCCGTTGCTCTCGAAGGCTTCGTCGGTCTTCATCTCGCGCAGCTCGTCGAGATCGACGTACACCTTCGCCGTCTTGCTGGTGGCGGAGACGACCAGCTTCGTCACGCCGCCGCCGAGGTCCTCGGTGGACACCAGCTCACCGGTGGACTGCTCGCCGTCGAACGGATGATCGGTGCGGAGATCCGGCGCACACCCGCTCGCGAGCACCACCAGGAAGCAACAGGAGAGCCGCATGCTTCAGTACTCCAGGGTGACGCCGCCGAGGATGCCGCGCGGGGGCCTCGGGTTGAAGTTCTGATCGCCCGAGTTGAGGAGGTTGTAGGCGTTGAGGAAGACCTTGATCCAGGAGCGGATCGCCCAGTTGATCTGCGCCTCGAGGTCCACGTACGCGGGCGCGATGATGGTCGCTTCCTCGAAGCCCAGCACGTTGGCGAAGCCGAGGCCGGAGCCCGAGTAGTACGGCCGCTCCCCATGGAAGGTCATGCGCACCACCGCGTCGAGGCCGGTGGGGCGGTGCTTGCCGGTGAGGGTGAAGTTGAGGCGGTGGTTGGCGCGGCCTTCCAGCGGCCGGTTCCGGGTGAGATCCCTCGCGTCGAGGCCCATGTACCCCAGCTCGATCCACGCGCCGCGGAACAGCTTCATGCGCGCGGAGAGCTCGACGCCCTGGGTGTACGCTTGCGCGACGTTCTCGTAGCCGAAGGTGACGGGCTGATCCGGGTTGGGCACGCCCGCGGCGGTGACGTTGATCAGGTTGGTGATGCTGGTGTGCCAGGCGCTCGCGGACACCACCCAGCCGTCCAGCGGCCGCCAGTCGACGCCGGCGTTCACCGAGTTGGAGTACTCGGCCTTCAGGGTGGGGTTGCCCGCCACCACGTAGCCGATGCCCGCGTTGGAGAACTGCAGGTACAGCTCCTGGAAGGACGGCGGCCGGTAGCCGAGGCCCCAGGAGGCGCGCAGCGTGAAGGCCCTGTTGGGATCGAACTTGAGCGCGACGCGTGGCGCGGGGGCGGCGCCGAACTGGGTGTCGATGTCGACGCGAACGCCGGGAGAGATGGCGAGGCGCGGGCCGCGATCAGCGAGGATCCACTCGTCCTGGAGGAAGACGCCGAAGCGCCCACGAGACACGAAGCCGGGGTTGATGCGGCTGGAATCGAGGAACTCGCCCAGGCCTTCCAGCCCCGCGGTGAGCAGGTGCCGACCCAGCTTCTTGTCGACCTGCGCGTAGCCCTCCCAGAGGCGGGTCAGGTTGCTCGAGTACTCGTCCAGCTGGGTGCCGTTGCGTTGATCGACGAGGAACTGATCCTTGAACAGGCCGTAGTGGAAGCGCAGCGTGGCCGTGGTGCCCGAGGCGTACTTGCCGACGTGGCCCGCCCAGACGTCGAACTGCTCGGTGCGCTGGAAGCGATCGAACTTGGCGCCCGAGGTGTTGGCGTCGACGGCGTTGTAGTCCGTCCAGACGTAGCCGGTGCGGGCGTAGATCCGCATCTGTTCGCTCGGCGCGTACGCGGCTTCCACGTCGTAGTCGATGCGGCGCAGCCCCGGCCCGCTGGTGACGTCGGCGATCGCCGTCTCCTCGGGAGGGATCCAGGTGTACGGCTGGCGCGTGCGGTAGCCGCCGCCGGCGCGCAGCTCGAAGGGCCCCAGCTTCGAGCCGATGTTCCCGCGGGCGTCCGCCTCCATCAGGGAGCCGAACATGCCGCGCAGGTTGGCCTGGAACTTCTGCTGCGGTCGCCGGGTGATCAGGTTCACCACGCCGCCGATCGCGTCCGCGCCGTAGAGGGCCGCGGCGGGGCCCTTGACGATCTCCACCCGCTCCACCTCGCGCAGACCGAACCGGGACAGGTCGGTGAAGGGCCCTGAGCGCCCCGACACGCGCTGGCCGTCGATGAGGATCAGCACGTATTCGGGATCCATGCCCTGGAGGCGCAGGCCGGTGCCGCGGTTGGTGTAGACCATCTCCACGCCCGCCGACTGCTGCTGCAGAAGCTGCGGGAGATCGCGCACGCCCAGTTGCTCGATCTGCGCCCGCGTCACCACCTCCGTCGCCACCACCGCGTCGGCGGCCTTGCGCTCGGTGCGGGAGCCGGTGACGACCGTCTCACGCGATCGATCCGGCTCGTCGGGCGCGCCGGCATCCAGGGCGGCGAGCTCGACGCCCGCGTCCTGGGCCGGCGGCTCCGGCGTGGGGGACTGGGACCCGCTCGGCCCCGCGTCCGCAAGCCCGGTGTCACCTCCCGAGGCCTCGCTGCGCGCGGACGAAGACGAAGCGGGGCCTGCGTCAGCGACGGACGGCTCGACCTGGGAGATCAACACGGCGATGACGAGCGCGAACATCCGTCAGCGCTCATAGTCGAGTGGCCCGGCGAATCAATGCCGGCGGCGCCGGCGCAGGAGCCCGACGAGGGCAGCGCCCACCCCAAAGGGACCCGAGGAGGAGGTGCAGCTGCACCCGAAGCTGCCGGTGTTCTCCGCGTCGATGTGGCGCGACAGCTGGGCCTGCTCGTCACACGGCAGCGGCGGCTGGCCCGCGGCGTAGGTGCTGCAGAAACCCTCCGCGGTGCCGAGATCGATGATCCGCTTGCTCGTCTCCCCCAGGGGCGCGGTGGGCGCCATGGTGGACAGGGGATTCTCGACGTGATCGAAGCCCAGCACGTGGCCGATCTCATGAGTGACGGTGTTCTGGACGTCGTAGGCCACGCACTGGGTGGACTCGCTCCCGGGGACGCAGGGCGGCGAGGAGATGGTGGTGAAGAGGTAGGTGGCGGCGTTCAGCTCGATGTCCGCGTCGAGGATGATGCCGGTGCGGGTCGAGAAGGTCAGCGTGGTGAGGCCGATGGTGCCGTCGGAGTGATCCCAGCAGGCGTAGGGGTTGCCGTTGGGATCCGCGGCGTTGGCGCAGGATCCATCGGCCAGGCAGGGATCTCCGGGCGCCACCACGTCGCGGCAGTTGTTCTCGCGGAAGGTGACGACCTGATCCGCCTCGGTGCCCTTCCCCACCTTCGGGGCGTCGATGCGCGGGCCGCGGATCAGCTTGAAGTCGCTGCACGAGTCGGACAGCGCCTGCCAGGACGCGAAGGCGGAGTCGAGCGCGGTGAACTCGGACTCACCCGGGGTCTTCAGGCTGCCCGCGGAGTCCGCACGGTAGGTGAGCTCCCGCTTGTTCCACACCACGCAGATCACCGTGTCGCCGCTCATGCCTGCCACGGTGCGCACGTAGTCCTGCGCCCGGGCGGCGAGGGACGAGAGCACCACGATGGCCGCCAGGCAGCGCACGCGCGTCAGCGCCTCCGTCTGAGGAACAGGAGCGCGAGGAGCCCCAGCCCGCCTGGCGCCGCGGCGCAGCCCGTCTTCGCCTTGCCGAGCTCGTCATCCACCACCTTGATGACGCAGGACTTCGAGGGCCTGCCCGCCGGGTAGACGTCGCAGACGAACTTCTTCGAGTTGAGATCCAGGTCGCGCTTGCTCGTCTCGCCGGGATCCGCGCGCGGCGTCATGGTGGAGCCGACCTCGTTGGTGTGCCCAAGGCCGAGCAGGTGCCCCGCCTCGTGGGTGAGCGTGTTCTGCACGTCGGTCGCGACGCAGCTGACGTCGAACATGGGCGAGACGCACGGCGGTGAGTCCACCGTGGTGAAGAGGAAGCGCGGCGCGTTCAGCTCGATGTCCGAATCGAGGATCTGCCCCGACTGCGGGTGGAAGGACGTGGTGGTGATGGCGATCGCGGTGGGCGCGTGCTGCCAGCAGTCGTACTTGTTGCCGCAGTCGTCGTCGGCGAGGCACTCATCGTTCGTCGGCACGATCCCGGTGCACATCTTCTGGCGGAAGAGCACCACGTTCTCGTTGTTGGCGCTCTTCTCGTCGTAGCCGGCGACGCGCGTGCTCGTCCGCGGTCCCTCGGTGATGGTCAAGCTGCCGCAGCTCGCCTGCTCCGTCTGCCAGGTGGCGAACGCCTTCGTCACCGCCGAGAACTCCGTGAGGCCGGGCGTGTCGGGGTTCCCGTCCGAGTTCTGGCGAATGTCGATCACCGAGTTCTCTTTCCAGTACAGGCAGGGCGACTGGGGATCGCGATCGTCGACGCGCGTGCGGACGTACTGGGACAACACCACCGCCAACGCCACCTTCGCGAAGATCATGGCGTGACCAACGGTGGCCTGGTGGAAGCGGGCGGCCTCGAGGGAGTGGACCCGGTCTGCCCGAGCGCGGCGCGCACCATGGCCTCGAGCTGCTCCACGGTGAGGATCGACGTGGGCCCGGCCACCGGCTGCCGCGTCACCGGATCGAGCAGAAGCGCCTCGTCCAGTTCCTGTCGGGCGAAGACGGCCTTGCCGTCGCTCGAGCGCGCCAGGTGGAAGGCCCCCTGCGCCATGCCGGCCACGGTGAAGCGCTCACCCCGCGGCTCGAGGAAGAGCACCACTTCCTCTCCCGGCTCGAAGCGGGCCGTCCCCGCCACCTTCTGCCCGACGTCACCGACGATGCCGCCCGGCTGCATCACCACCACCCTCGCGCCGGGCGAGCCCTTCCAGGCCGCCAGCACCTCGAGCTCGGTGTCGGTGATGATCCGCGCGTGATCGCGGGTCCAGCGGGCCTGGGACGCGAGCACCCTCGCCCGCACCACCACCTCCGAGGACTGCGTCAGGGCGGAGACGTCTTGCGCCACCAGCGTGGTCGCCCAGGCGACCGAGGCGACCGCCAGGGCCGAGAGGCCGGCGATCCTTCGACTTCCACTTCGAGTCCACATGTCTTCGGGGACTCTACCCATTCGCGGTCCCGCGTCACATCGGGGGACCTGCCCTCGTCACGCCTGAGTGCTGACACCGGCAGACGCTCCTGCTACGGCCCGTCCCGCCATGAAGCCCCGCCTTCGTTTCGCCCCGTCTCCCACCGGCTACCTGCACATCGGCGGCGCCCGCACCGCCCTCTTCAACTGGCTCTACGCGCGGCACCACGGCGGCACCTTCGTCCTGCGGATCGAGGACACCGACCAGGAGCGCAGCACCCCGCAGTCCCTGCAGGCGATCCTCGACGGGCTCAAGTGGCTGGGCATCGACTGGGACGAGGGCCCGGGGAAGGACGGCCCGTACCCGCCCTACTTCCAGATGAAGAAGCTCGAGCGCTACCGCGCCGTCGCCGAGCAGCTGATCGCCGAGGGCAAGGCCTACCGCGACTACACCACCGAGGAGGAGACGGTCGCGCAGCGCAGGGCCTTCGCCGCCTCCAGGGGACTCACCGAGAAGGACGACCTGCGCAAGGCCGGCTTCAAGTACACGAGCCCCTGGCGCGACAAGCAGGAGAAGCTCGATCGTCCGCACGTCGTGCGGTTTCGCATGCAGCCCACCGGCGAGCGGATCGGCTTCGACGATCTCGTGGGCGGCCGGCACGAGAAGCCGGACGAGGATCTCGACGACTTCGTGCTGATCCGCAGCGACGGCATTCCCCTCTACAACTTCGGCTGCGTGGTGGACGACCACGACATGCACATCACCCACGTGGGCCGCGGGCAGGAGCACATCAACTCCACCTTCCCGCAGCTCATGATCTACCGGGCGCTCGGGTGGACGCCGCCGGCGTTCGCGCACATCCCGCTCATCCTCGGACAGGACAAGGAGAAGCTGTCCAAGCGCCGGCACCCCGAGGCCGACGTCATGGCGCACCAGAGGAACGGGATCCTCCCGCACGCCCTCCTCAACTTCATCGCGCGCCTCGGCTGGAGCCACGGCAACGACGAGCTCTTCACCCGGCAGCAGTTGATCGAGCTGTTCGACTTCTCTGGCGTGGGCAAGGCCAACGGTGTGTGGAACCCGGAGAAGCTGCTCGCCACCAACCAGCACTGGATCAAGGTGGGAGAGCCGTCGGAGCTGGCGCGCGCGGTGCTGCCGTTCCTGAGGGACGCCGGCGTGCCCGAGGCCCAGGCCGACGAGAAGCTCGTCCGTGCGGTGAAGGCCTTCCAGACGCGCGCGAAGACGCTGGTGGAGATGGCCCAGGCGATCAAGCCGTACTACCTGCGCGGCGTGACCATCGACGGCGCGGCGGCGGCCAAGCACCTCGATCCCGCCGGCAAGGAGATGCTCAGGAAGGTGCGCGCGCTGCTCGAGGCCACCTCCGACTGGAGCGCCCCGCAGCTCGATCCCATCGTGGACAGGCTGGCCACCGAGACGGGCGCGAAGAAGGGCGCCATCGCTCAGCCGATCCGCGTGGCGGTGACGGGCGGCACCACCAGCCCAGGCATCGGCGACACTCTGGAGCTGCTCGGACGCGCCGAGACGCTGCACCGCATCGACGCCGCGCTGGGAAACTGACGCCTTGCTCAAGCGGCTCCGCCCATACCTGGACGGCCTCCTCGCCGAGCCGACGGTGATCATCTGCGGGGCGAGCGCGCTGCTGGTGATCTCCCACTACCAGGGCGCGGCCGGGTACTTCCGCACGCTGGTGGGCACGCGCTTCGACTCCCACCCGGCCAACGCCGCCTTCGGACACCTGTGGTGGTTCGCCTCGAGCCTCTTCCTGTACCTGGTGATGCCGCTGGTGCTGTCGAAGGCGACGAAGGGCAGCTTCCACCGCGCGTACGGCCTGGGGCTGGGCGACTGGCGGGCGGGGCTCAAGATCTCGGCGCTCTTCCTCGCGGTGATGCTGCCGGCGGTGGTGGTGGCGTCGAAGCTGGCGGCCTTCAAGGGCATCTACCCGCTCGCGGGGAACGGCGCCTTCATGCTGAGCGAAGGAGGCAAGGCGACGCCCAGCCTGAAGCTCTTCCTCGTCTACGAGATGGGCTACCTCCTCTACTTCGTCGGGTGGGAGTTCCTCTTCCGCGGCTGGATGCTCAACGGCCTGCTCCCCACCTTCGGCCGGGCCGGGGCGATTCTGATCCAGGTCGCGCCGTTCGCGATCATGCACCTGGGCAAGGCCGAGCTGGAGGCGCTGGGGAGCATCATCGCGGGCGTGGCGCTGGGGGTGCTGGCGCTGCGGACACGCAGCTTCTGGTACGGGGCCTTCATTCACGGAGTCGTCGCGGTGTTCATGGACGTGATCACCGTGGGGCCGCAGCTGACCGCCGGTCCTTGACAGGGTGTAATGGCGCCTATACTTGCGCGCGCGATGCGACGGGTGCTCCTGGTCCTGGCGGTGATGGTCGGCGGCGCCGCGTTCGCCGAACAGTTCGAGCTGGGCGCGCCCGTCCCGGAGAACGCCCGCAAGGTCGCCGAGCACCGCTTCCGGTCGCCCACGGACTTCGAGGGCACCATGAAGTTCTACAAGACGGCGCTCCCGGCCGCGCAGTACGCGCGGAAGAACATCTGCAACCAGCCCGGGGTGAAGGCGCTGCACATCGCCAACACGTCAGGCAAGGGCGGCTGGGAAGGTCTGAACATCTACGAGGCCAACGAAGAGGTCCGCATCTATGTTGTCCCAGCGGACGGAAGTGGTAAGAAAAAGGGCAGGAAGTCGCAGGAAAAGCAGGACAAGTAGCAGCCGATACTGGGGAATCGTCCAACGGCAGGACTCCAGACTCTGACTCTGGCTATCTAGGTTCGAATCCTAGTTCCCCAACACAGAAGGCCGTCGGGAGCGATCCCGGCGGCCTTCGTCATTCGGCCGATTTCTTGCGCCCGCCTCAGGGTGCTTCAGGCTTGTGGCATGACGACGGAACGCCGCCGCCGCCGCAGCGAGAAGCACCACGAAGCGTTGACCCTCTTCTTCGAGAACGTGGCCCAGCGCCTGGGCCTCGACGCGCTGGCCCTCACCACCGACGACGGCCGCCTCATCGCCGGCGCGCGCCGGGACGCCAGCGTGGACCTCGACGTGGACTGGATGGGCAACGTCGGCGCCTCGAAGCAGCTCGCTGAGGTCCCCTTCGAAGATCGCACCCTCTACGTCCGCCGCCTCTCGGTGAATGACGTCTTCCTGTACCTCACCAGCGCCGGACGGAAGACCGATCGATCGATCGACGACTCGATCCGCCGCATTCTGGCTTGACCTGAACGCTCGTTCAGGCACAGCATCGCGGGGCATGCGCCCCCGCCCCATCGCCAACCCTCCCAACCCCTGGTCGTCGACGGCCGTGGAGTACCTGGAGGAGATCCCCCACGCGCGGGTGGAGCTCTTCGACGACGCGACGTCCTCCATCCTGGCGAGGAATGACAGCCCGGATCTGGGCTTCCGGTTTTCGGTCAATCCCTATCGCGGGTGCAACCACGGCTGCGCCTACTGCTACGCGCGCCCGTCGCACGAGTACCTGTCCTGGGGCGCCGGGACGGACTTCGACACGAAGCTCCTGGTGAAGCGCGACGCGGCGCGGCTTTTGCGGGCCGCCTTCGACAAGCCGTCGTGGAAGGGCGAGCTGGTGATGTTCTCTGGCGTCACCGACTGCTTTCAGCCCGTCGAGGCGTCCCTGCGCCTCACCCGCGCCTGTCTGGAGGTCTGCGCGGAGTACAGGAACCCGGTCTCCATCGTCACCAAGGCGCCGCTCATCGAGCGCGACGTGGACGTCCTGCAGCGGCTCCACGACGAGGCCTTCGTCTCCGTCGCGATCTCCGTGCCCATCTGGGATCAGGAGCTCGCGCGCGCCATCGAGCCCGGTGTGGCGACTCCGAAGCGGCGAATCCAGGCGATCCGCGCGCTCGCCTCCGCGGGCATCCCCGTGGGGGTGATGGTGGCGCCGATCATCCCCGCCGTGTCCGACGAGGGCCTCGCGGAGGTGCTGGAGGCCGCGCGCGAGGCCGGCGCGTCCTTCGCGTCGTACGTGCTGCTCCGGCTGCCTGGGGCGGTGAAGGACGTCTTCACCCAGCGGATCAAGGAGGCGTTGCCCCTGCGCGCCGAGAAGATCCTCCACCGGGTGCGCGAGACCAGGAACGGCCGGTTGTACGACGCCCGCTACGGCGTGCGCGGCCGGGGAGAAGGCCCCTACGCCGAGGCGATCGCCGCCGCCTTCGAGGCCACCACGAAGCGGCTCGGCTTCCACCAGGCCCGTCCGGAGGTGCCGGACACCTTCCGTCGGCCGTTCCGCCCTGCCCCCCAGCTCTCCCTGTTCTGAGCCTCCGGAGGGGCGAGAGGCTCGAGGTGCAATCGCGCCCACGAAGGGGCGTATGTTCCCTGTCAGGAGGCACCACCATGAGTCTGTGCGGCTGGATCGTTCTGGGAGGCCTGGCGGGGTGGATCGCCAGCATGATCGCCGGCACCAACGCGCGCATGGGGATGATCGCCAACATCATCGTGGGCGTGATCGGCGCCTTCGTCGGCGGGCTGGTGATGAACTTCGTCGGCGGCCACGGGGTGACGGGCTTCAACCTCTACAGCTTCGGCGTGGCGCTGATGGGCGCGACCATCACCCTCTTCGTCGCCCGGAAGATCACCGGCAAGTAGGGCGCGTCCCAACCGCGTGCGCTCCTCCCCGTGGCCGCGGCGCGCTTCCGGGCCGTCCAGGCCCCTCTCGCTCCGCGCTCCGCGAGCTACCCGCTGCGCAGCCCCTTGAGGGCCTCACGGAAGAGGACTTCGAAGGCGGCGTCCTCCCCGAGCCGCTCGGTGGCGTTGCGGGCGGCCGACTCGGCCTGGGCTTCGCGGTAGCCCAGGTTCACCAGCGCGGAGACGAGATCGCCGGTGACGCTGGGAGCCGCCGGAGCGCCCATGGGCCGCTTCCCGGGCGCGGCGCCCGCGACGGACAGGGTCTTCACCTTGTCCTTGAGTTCCAGCACCACGCGCTCGGCCGTCTTCTTGCCGACGCCGTGGATCTTCGTCAGGCGCGCCACGTCGCCCTTGCCGATCGCCTGCACCAGCGCGTCCGCGTCGAGTCCCGACAGGATGCTCATCGCCACCTTCGGGCCCACGTGGCTGACGGAGGTGAGGAGGAGGAACAGCTCCTCTTCCGCGCGGGTGAGGAAGCCGTAGAGATCGAGCGCGTCTTCGCGCACCACGGTGCGGATCCGCAGCTGCGCGTTGGCGCCGGGCTCGGGCAGGTTGGCGAGGGTGAGCAGCGACATCGTCACGCGGTAGCCCACGCCGTGGACGTCGATGATCGCGTCCGAGACGTTCTTCTCGGCCACCACACCGGACAGCGAGGCGATCACGACGCTCTCCGCGCCGGGACGAGGGACGGCTTGAGGCGGGCGTAGAAGTCGGCCGCGGCCCCTCCGCGCGCCCGGGTATTCGCGGCGACCACACCGGGCCGCGCCCCGCCCGCCCGGTGGAGGTGACACAGCGCCACGGCCAGCGCGTCCGAGGCGTCCACCCGCTCGATGGGCTCCGTCAGCTGGAGCTGCAGCTTCACCATGCGTGCGACCGAGTCCTTGGAGTCATTGCCGCTCGCCCCCACCGCCTTCTTCACCCGCGCCGGCGCGTACTCGTACACGTCGAGGCCGGCCTGGGCCGCCAGCAGGAGCGCCACCCCGCGCGCGTGGCCGAGGATCAGCGCGCTCCGGGCGTTCTTGTGGGTGAAGACGCCTTCCACCGCCACCGCGTCGGGCGCGAAGCCTTCCAGCACCAACTTCAGCTCGACGAAGATCTGCTCCAGCCGGCGGGCCAGCGGGGCCTTCCCGTCCAACCGGAGGACGCCATGGCCGACGTGCAGAAGCCGGCTGCCGAGGCGCTCGACCACGCCGAAGCCCAGGTAACGACTGCCAGGGTCGATGCCGAGCACGCGCATGGAGGTGAACAGATGTTTACCTCCACCAGGGGGCGCTGTCGAAGAATCAGCGCGTGAGGAGCGCCCTCGCCTCTTCGGCGAAGGGCCCGTCGGGCTCGAGCTCAAGGTACTTGTTGAGGGCGGCGCGACCCTCGGCCTTCTTGCCTTCCTCGAAGAAGAGGGTGGCCAGCAGCACCTGCACGCGGGCGTTGGTGGGATCGAGCGCCAGCACCTTGTCCGCCGCCTCGCGAGCGCCGGGCACGTCGTTGGAGTCGTACTTGACGAGGCCCAGCAGGGTCCACGCGGTGACGGACTTCGGATCGTCGGTGAGGACCTGCTCCAACAGGCTCTTCGCGGCTGAGTAGCGGCCGGAGTCGTACAGGCGCTGGGCCTCGGCGAGGTTCTCCGAGACGTCCACCACCTCGGCCTCAGGCGCAGGCGCATCGTCGAAGAAGACGGGCTCGTCGATGTCGGGCAGCACCACGGGCAGCGGAGGCGGCAGCAGCCCGCGGAAGGACACCTGCGGCGCCTCGACGGGCGGCGGCCCGGCCCGCAGCGCGTCGAACAGCACGGCGATGCCCAGCACACCCAGCGCGAGCGCGAGGAAGGGCCACACCGGCCGGCGGGTCGACCTCGGCAGCTCTGCCTCGAGGGCCTCCCCCTCCTCCACGAAGGCGTCTTCGTTGAAGAAGGCCTGGTGGGCGGCCTGCGCCGCCGGCTGCTGGGGCTCGGCCACCGCCTTCATCAGGATGGGTGTGATGATCCGCTCCTGGGCGTCGGTGCCCGCGGCGGCGACGGCCGGGGTGAGGATGGGCGTGATGATCCGCTCCTGGGGATCCTCCAGGGTGGCCCTCGGCTCGGTGCCCTGGCCGTGGGGGGCCGAGGCCAGCTCGGGCATCGGCTCCCTGGCCGACTTCGCGGGGCGCTCCGCCTGGGCCTGCGCGTCACCCGTGGCGGAGCGCAGCACCTGCTCCATCGAGACGGTCTGAGTTGCGGCGCTTTCGCGCACGAAGTCCTGCATCGCGCGCTCGGCCGGCGGCGTCTCGGGCGCCTCCACGTGAACGGGGATCTCGAACGCGTTGAGCTGCGCCTTGAGCTCGGGCGCGAGACCCTGCGTCAGCGCGGCGGGCGGGGTGGCCTGCCAACCCCCGGCAGGATCTGCCACCTCGAGGCCCGTGCCCTGCGGCGCGGAGAACCAGTCGTCGGCAGACAGGCCCACGCCTGGATCCTCCCCGCGGATCTCCACCTTGCCCTCGAAGAGCTGGTGCATCAGCTCCTCCACCTCGTTGGGGCGCGGCTCGAACAGCTTGGGGGCCTGCCGCAGCACGAGGATCTCGGGCTTCGACTTCTCGGTGGGGCCGATCACGCCCATCAGGTACAGGCGCGTCGACACCTCGAGGGTCAACGTCTCGTCGAACGGGCTGTCGGCGACCACGTCTTCCACGGAGCGATGCCCGTCGAAGAGGCGGACGATGCGGTTCACCTCGTCCGGCATGCTCTCGATCCAGTTCGACAGGCGCCCGAAGTCCACCGCGAGGCGCGCGTCGAGCGGCAGGCTGCGCTCGAGCACCTTGGACCAGCGGCCGAGCCGCGGCATGACGCGCTGCACGAGATCGCGCAGGCCGCACACCACGTCGTCCGTGTTGGGCACGTCCCTCAGCCGTACCGAGTATGTGCCGCGGGTGAAGGCCAGCGCGCGGGTGAGCGCCTCGAGATCGCCCTTGCCCTCGAAGCGCACATCGGTGACGCGCCCGCCGCGGAAGAG
This sequence comes from Myxococcota bacterium, assembly GCA_040752975.1. Classification (GTDB taxonomy): domain Bacteria; phylum Myxococcota; class Myxococcia; order Myxococcales; family Myxococcaceae; genus JADLDB01. Next base: position 1,844 of record JBFMHF010000169.1, on the reverse strand, counting down.
GACCTGACCCCGCCCGTCCGCGAGGATCAGCTGCCCGCTTCGCGGCGTCGTCAAGAGCGCCCGCAGCAGCTGCGCCGGCGGGAGCGTCGCCGCCTGGAAGGTCATGGGCGCACCGTCGCGGCGCGCCAGCTCGAGCCGGACCAGCGCCGAGATGTCGCGGGCGAAGGCCGGCTTGTGGATCACGTCGTCCACGCCCACCACCTCGGCCACGGCGGCGGCGTTCTGCTCGCTCGCGCGTGCCAGCAGGAGCACCTTGACGTTCGCGGTCCGCGAAGCGCCGCGCAGCTGCGACACCAGGGAGAAGCCGTCCTCGGTACCGAGATCGGATTCCAGCACCACGACGTCGGGCACGCGCTCGACGGCCATCAGCTCGAGGCCCTGCTCCGAGTTATCCGCGCTCCACACGTCGAAGCCGTCGCGCGTGAGAGCCACTTCCAGGACCGAGCGCGCCGTGAGGTCGGGATCGATCACCAGCACCAGCGGGCGGCGCGGCGCGAGGTTGGGCTGAACGGCCGAGGAGCGGGACTCGAGGGTGGGCGCGGGCATACGACCTCCGGATACCTGACACCCACCCTATAACCTGAGTGCTGACACCGGGTCGACCCACCCACCCCACTTCAAGCCTCTGAAATTACTCGGGTTGTCCGAGAACAAGTTCCTGAGGAGGGCGTCGTTCGAGGTTGGGAAGGGCGGCGGGGCCGAACTCCGTGAGGAGGGTTTGGCCGAGGAGCTGGAGATCGTCCGGGGCGATTTCGAGGAACTCGAGGCACCAGCCGCGCACGCCGAAGTTCACGGCGCGGCAGCGGGCCTTGAACATGCGTTCGCGTTGGGGAAGGGAGAGGTGGAGGATGACTTCTCCGGGGAAGGGGCTCTTGCAGGTGACGGGCAATTTGGCGGTGCGCACGGAGACTTCCAGCCCGCGGCCCATGGCGGAGGCGCCGGCGGACTCGACGAACCAGTCGACGTCGAGTTCGAAGCGCGGGTGTTGCCGGGTGGTGGGCCTGGCGTGGCGCCGGTCGGCGGTGGAGCGCGTGGAGGTTCGGGGCATGCGACAAGGCTGTAGCCGGGGGGCGATCGGGTCAAAAATTCGGCCGTGTCGGGGCGTGTCGTTCCAAAGTCGTTTCGCGGTGATGCATCGCACGAAAAATGGGAGGAGGGAGGGCAAAGCGGTAGGTTGCTGCGCATGGTGAGTGCGCTCCTGGTGGCTTTGTCGCTGGCGGCGGAGCCGGAGTTGGCGTCGGAGAAGCGGCAGGGAGCGGTGGTGGCGCCGGCGGCGTTACCGCCGGGGACGCTGGCGCTCTATGGGATCGTCGGCGCTCCGGAAGTCGGGGCAGGCTACCGGCAAGGCATCGCGGGCATCGAGTTGGAGGCGAAGGCGCTCTTCAACGTTTTCGAGGTGTCGGGGCTGCTCGAAGGCGGCATGAAGGTGCAGGTGTTGCGGACGGAGCGGTTCGCGTTGGCGCCCGGGGTGGCGTTGGGGCTGAAGCTGAACAGTGGGTCGAAGTACTTCGACGCGGGGAACTTCGGCTATCTCGGCCTGAGGCCGCGGGTCAGCGTGAACGCGACGTACACCTTCTCAGACGTGATCGAAGGAGTGGCGCAGCTGGAGGTGCCGCTGACGTTGCCGCTGACGGCGCAGGGGGTGCAGTTCACGCCGCTGTTGGGAGCCGGGGCGGAGTTCGCCGTGGGGGGGAACCTCACGCTGCTGGGCACGGCTCATCTCGGCCTCGACGTCGTGAAGGAGCCGTTGGGGGTGCCGCAGACGCGGGCTGCGTGGGGTGTGCGGCTGGGAGTGGGGTATCGGTTGTTTTGATTGGGTGGAGTGCGCCTGCGGCGCGGCGCTG
>JBFMHF010000168.1:0-15225 GCA_040752975.1 Myxococcota bacterium | reverse complement strand
CCCCGCCCTCGTTCGCCCCTCCCGCTGGGCCCCCTCTCATCGCCCGGCCTCCTCTTCGGCACAGAGCGATGCGCTTACCTCCCTGAGACGACGCCCTTCACCCTGCACACCCCGGGAGAGGATCAAAAACACCTGCCGCTCGCGTCTCCACGGCCGAACCGCGGATCGAAACACGAGGCACTCCTGGTGAAGGACCCGCCAGTCGTCGAGGGTGGCGCCCTTGAACCGGATGGCGCCGCCCCGCCGAAGCAGCGCGACGGGGATGTACTGAACCAGGAAGTCAGGACGGACCTTGTCCAGGTAGGCGTCCATGCTCTTCCCATCGAGCACCTGCTCCTTGAACTCCCACGAGTTGACCAGGCCATCGAGGTTGACCACTCGGCGTCCGCTGAACGCGGCGACCATGCCGCAATCCCAGCCTGCCGCGACTTGTCCCTCCGACGCGTGCTCTGCCAGCCACTCACCGGCTCTGCGAGCCGCGGCGTACGTGCTCCACGACTCCGGCTCGACGCGAAGAGTCCACGACAGTCCCGCCAGCGCCACCGCCGCCCCGAGGAGCGCGCGCAGGATCCATGGCGAGGCACCCGCGAGCCACAGCACACCCCCGAGGAGGTGGGGAACCAGGGTCCAGATCTCCGGCACCCAACGTCCCCGCAACGCCACGTCCACCACCGACTGCACGAATGCCCCGAACACGACGGCCGCGAGTACGCTCGTACGGAAGCGCCACCAAAGCGCCGCAGAGACAACCAGCACCCCGACTCCTACGGTCAGCCGCAACACCGACCAACTCTGGACCCCGACCTTGATCGCCGCACTCACGGGGACGGCGTGTCCGCTCTCCGCGATGTTCCAGATCACGTACGCGGCGACGATGATCGCAAGCCCGGCTCCTGAAACGGCGCCGTTGGCCGCGGAAGCGCGCGACCGGCTGGCAGCCGCCACCAGCATCGGTACGGCGACGGTGACGAGGCTCAGCCGAGCAAGCACGAGCGCACCGGCCAGGGCCCCAAGCAGCAACGCGGCGCGCCGCGATTCGAGAGGCCGGCTCACTTGCACCACCAGCGCGCAGGCGAGCAGCCAGACCACGGCTGACTCCTGCCCGTTGAGGACGATCTTCGCGGTGTGGAACGGAAGAAGAACGGCCACGCCCACCAGGGCGAGCCGCTCGAGAGCGAGGCCCGGCACGCGGGACAGCCCCACCAACCCGACGAGGAAACTCCCCACCTGCAAGGTGAGTACGCAGCGCATGGACAGATCCGCGCTCGCGGTGAACGACTGCAGCGGGATGAGCACGAGAAGCCACAGCGGGTGGAAGCCCGTCGTCGGGTGAAGCCCGTCGAACGTGAGGCCCTGGCCGAGGCCGGCGCGGCGCGCGATGACGAGGTCGACCGGCAGGGTGAGCACACTGGGGCCCCACGCGAAGATCAGCGCCACCCACGCCACGCCGAGTCCCAGCAGCAGCAGGACGGCGCGGCGCGACCGGCTCACGGCACGAAGAAGAAGGCCACGGCGAGAATCGCGTACACGCCCAGCAGCATGGCGCCCTCCAGCCAGTTGGACTCACCGTCGAGGCCGATCAGCGTCGCGGCGCCGACGCCGACGCCCATGCCCACCACCTCCATGTGGCTGAACTCGAGGGTGAGGGGGTGGCCGAGCGGGATCGACAGGAGCACCAGCACGGGCGCGACGAAGAGCGCGATCTGCTTCGAGGACTCGAACGCGATGTTGTACGCGAGGTCCATCTTGTTCTTCCGCGCCATCAGGATGGCGGTGGAGTGCTCGGCCGCGTTGCCGATGATGGCGATGACGATGACGCCGATGAAGGTGTGGGTCAGGCCGAAGCTCTGAATGGTGGGCTCGATGGTCTTCACGAGGAACTCGGCCATCACCACGACACCGACGGTCGCCCCCAACAGGACGCCCACGGCCTTGGCCTGGCTCCAGTCGGGGAGGTCCTCTTCGACGCCCTCGTCCTCGGCGGCATAGAGGTGCTGGTGGGTGCGCAGCGCGAACAGGAGCGACAGCGCGTACATGAAGAGCAGCACCAGCGAGATTCCGACGGACATCTTCTGCATCACGGGGAGCGCGGCGTCTCCACGCGCGACGTGGAAGAGGTCCGGCACCGTCATCGCCACCAGGGCGAGAAACATCATCGCGGAGCCGGACAGCGCGGCGGTGGCGTTGAAGGTCTGCTTCTCGCGCCCGACGCCCCCCGCCACGATGGCCATGCCCAGCACCAGAAGGATGTTCCCGAGAATCGCCCCGGTGATGGACGCCTTCACCACCTCGATCTGCCCCTCGCGCAGCGCCGCGATGGCGATGATGAGCTCCGCCGCATTCCCGAAGGACGCGTTCATCAAGCCGCCCAGCCCAGCGCCGAGCTTGTGGGCGATGACCTCGGTGGCTTCCCCCATCAACCGCGCGAGGGGAATGAGCGCGAGGCAGCAAAGGAGGAAGGTGCTGGTGCCAGGGAAGAAGAAGTGCGAGGCGACGGCAGCCGGGAAAGCTACGAGAAGCAGCCCCCCAAAGAGCCGATTTGCCGTCACGCCGCCAGGCGTCCTTTCACTTGGTGGACGGGACACGCGAAACGGCGATGTATCAAGGCCCCCGCGCAACGCCAGCGCTTAGCCACGTGCAGTGCGGTCGAGCCCGGTTCCCTCAGCAGTTGACGAAGCAGGAATCCTCGTCGGGCTGGCAACAGCCGGGGAAGCCCACGTTGCCGCAATTGTACTGACCCGTGCACTCGAGCAGCACGGCCGATCTCTGGGCCACCGTGCACTCCCTCGTCGTCGGAGCCGCGTAGGGCTTCTTCTTCCGGGGTACCTGCTTCTGCTCGTTCATTGAAGCCCTCACCTCAACGCCAAATGACCACGGTTCCCATCCGGTCATCCGACAGAACCACATCTGCCTGGCCATTGCCATCCACGTCCGCCACTCCGTTCGACTTGCCGAGACTGGTGTTCGTCGTACCCGAGATGACGTTCCCGTCGAACCTCGAAACCCAGAAGGCCGGTGAACTCCCGAGCGACTGTCCGCCGGTGCCGTCAAACGCGGAACCGACTCGCTGGTAGACAATCCACGCGACGTTGTCGGTGCTCAAACCCTGGCCCACGACCAGGTCGGCTCGGGTGTCACCTCCATTGACCTGCCCAGCCGAGACCTGAAACCCGAACGTCAGCGGTCCGGTAATGGTGGCGATCGGCGACGGCTGACCGGTCCCCATCGCCACGGGAGCGGAGTACACGTAGACGCGTCCACCGCCAGCCGCCCCGTTGTACGAGGTCACGAGGTCCGGCGCAGCGGAGTCCACGAGGTCACGGCCACCGACAGAACTGGCTCCGAGCCCACTATTGACAGCGGTGTTCGTGCCCGCCGGCTCGGACAGCTCCAGCAGGAAGGTGGCCGCGGACATCGGCATCGCCCCCGTCGATGCAGCGAGCGCCGCCCCAGAGAAGATGCGGTAGCGGTTGATGTTGGCGCGTGACATGGGAATCGCCACGTCGGGCGTCGTGTCGGAGTTGATGTCTCCGACCGAGGTGAACCCGAAGCGGTTCTGCCCGAAGGCGTTGCCGTTCGTGACCAGAATCGGCGACGGACCGTCAATTACATAGTTCGCGGTGCTGGCCGACACGGGAATGTAGGGGACCATGGTCACGCCGTCCGTTGCAGTCCGCGCTGCCGCCCACTGCGCCTGAGTCCGGCCACGGTAGATGAACACGCGCCCCTGGTTCGAGTTGAAGGCGGGCGCCGCGATCGCCACTTCGTCGAGGCCGTCGCCATCGATGTCCCGAATGATGCGCGCGGTGTTGCCGATGCGGTTCGTCCCGTCGCCGCGCAACTCGATTGAGTTGGAGGTGGACACGGTGGCGCCCGAAGACGTGCCGAAGAAGAGAACCACCCGGCCGCCGAAGCCGGCGGACGTCCAGATTTGCCCCACCACGAGATCCGGCTTCCCTTCGCCGGCCACGTCCCCGATGTTGCCTCCCACCCCGAGGTCGGAGCCAAACTGACCCGCGGTGGTGTCCGAGGGCACCAACTGCTGGCAGCCCGCACCGCAGGTGGCCTGCGAGGGGAAACCCGCGCTTCCATAGAATATGTAGACGGCGCCCCCTCCGGGCGTCGTGGGCGCCGAGACGACGAGGTCTTCGATGGTGTCATTGTTGAGACTGCTGGAAGTCACCACGGACTGACCAAAGGTCGCCCCGCCGATTGGCCCCAGAGTCACCTGGGTCCACCCGTTGCTCAGCCCCGTCGGGGCCGCGAAGGCCGAGTAGTTCCCGACCTCGTCACGGGCCCGGACCGCGATGAAGTACGTGTTCAAGGGCGGCAGGTCGAGCACCCGGTTGATGTTCGACGCGCTCCACGCGCTCAGCGTGTCCTGGTAGCTCGTCGAGGCGAAGTAGTCGGTGCTCGTCGCCATCGAGTTGTTGCCCGGCACCGAGCTCGTCGTCCACCGAACGTCGTACCCCGCGTGCCCGCCGGACGACATCGTCATCCCGTCGTCGTACGTGGGCGCCCACTGCAGCGTCACCTGCGCAGCCCGCGAGTTGGTCAGGGTCTGCGTCACCGTCGGCGCCCCGGGAGCGATGACGTCGATGGCGGCGGGGTTGTTGATCACCGACGTCGAGTTGCCCGCCGTGTCCAGCACGCGCACCTCGAAGGCCCCGCTGTCGTTGTGAGGCAGCGTCGAGCCGATGAAGGTGAGGCTCTGCGGCTCCATCGTCACCGACTGCGAGTCCACCACCGTGCCCTTGAAGACCAGCTGGACCGTCCCGTCGAGGCCGAACTTCCGCGCCCCCGTCACGGCATTCACGGTGGTGTCCAACTGCGCGCCGTTCGCCCCGGCGTTGGTGTCGGCGAAGTAGCCGGCCGCGGCGGTCTCCACGTTGCGGTTCCCCGTGGCCGCGACGAAGTTCAGGTTGGACCCCGACGTCACCGCGACGCCGCCGATCGTCACACCGCTCGCCGTTGGGGCGACCAGGCCCACGCGGAAGCTCTGGGTCGTCAGCACGCCCGCCCCGTTGTCGATCCGCACCTCCCAGCGCTCACCGTCGGCAATCGCGACACCGGGGAAGGACACGTTGCCCATCGAGTCGGTCATCGCGCTGGTCGGCGTCCCCATCGTCGGCACCATGCGCTGCAGGGTCACCGTCTTCATCGCGCCGCAGTCCGGCGTGTTGGCCGTCACGTTGGCCGTGCCGGAGTTCGCCGTGAGGTTTCCGGTATTCGTTCGGTTGTGCCAGAAGCCCGACGCGGTGGTGGCTGTGCTGGTCAGGTTGAGCGCACAGGCCGTCGAGTTGACGACCACCCCCAGCACCGAGCAGCTCCCCGGGTTGCCAGCCGTGTCGGTCAGGCTGCAGGCAACGGTCTGCGTGCCGTTCGGGTAGGTGAGCAGGTGCGTGGCCACGCCACCCGACACCAACAACGCCGGAGTCAACGGCGTGCCGTTGGTGGTGCACGTCACCAGTCGCCCTTCTGCTCCGGTGACGTTCAGGGTGGTCTGAATCTGGTTGACGCTGTACGGCATCGTGTTGGTCGGCGCGACGATGGTGCAGGCGGGCGCGTCGAGGTCGATGGTGAGCGACCGGCTCATCGCCGCCGTCGGGTTCCCCGCCACGTCCGTGCAAGTCGACGAGACGGTCCAGTTGTTGGTGCCGGTCAAGTTGAACGCGGTGGAAGCCTGAAAGGCCGGCGCTGCCGGGGTGATCGTCCGAGTCGTCGTCGTGGGACCCGCCAGCGTCACGCTGATGCCATTCATCGGCACGTCAGACGACGTCCCCACCGTCACGGTGAACTGCCCGCCCGGGACCTGCGCCTGGCCCAGCAGCGTCTGCGAAGCAGATGGATCGATGACGTCACAGCTGGGCGCTACCCTGTCGATGCGCACGTCGTGCCGCGCCGGGTCCGTCGCCCCGGTGTAGAGGTTGCGATTGCCGGCGATGTCCGTGAGCTCCACGAAGAACTGGTAGTCCTGTTCGTTCGCCACGCCCTGCGTCAGGTTGACGCTGTAGGTGCCCGACGCGAAGGTCGCGTCAGCCGCCACGTTGAAGGCACCGGTCGGCGTGCCGCTGACGATGTTCCTCACCACCACCGGGTTCGTCGCGGACAGGGTCGTCGTGTCCGTGTCCTTACACGCCGGGTCGAGCTGGAACTGGAGCCGCGGGGAACTGGTCCCCAACTCCATGATGTTCAGCGCGCCGAGGGGAGCCGCCGAATCTTGCGGCCAGGGATTCATCATCTTCCGCACGCAGGGCCGCGTGACATCGACCAGCACGTCCACCGGAGGCGACTCGATCGTGGTGCCGCCGCCCACCACGACGAGCTTGATTTGGTACTGCCCCTCCGTGAACGTGAACCCGCTGGAGGGAGTGCTGACGTTCGCCTGCATGACGTACCACCCGGTGCCACACGCGGTGGAGGTGGAGCGGGTCGCCATGGTGCAGGGATCCACCGCCTGGGTCGTGCAGAGATCGGCCCGCCCACCGGTGGGAACTCGCGCCGAGAACTGCAACAGTCGCTGAGCGCCACAGGTCGCCGGCTGGGTGTCCTGTGCCACGTTGATGGTCGCGTACGGCTGCCCAGTCGGCACCGCCGGGCTCTGAATCACCGGGCCGTCGAGATCCACAGTCACATGGCAGATCGCCCTGCTGACCCCGGCGTCGGCGCCCAGGTTGTCCAATTCGGCGATGTAGATGTACTCACCGCTGGTCACCGTCGCCGGAATGTTGGCCTGCCCAGTGGAGCCGACACTCCCTGTGCCGACGGGCATCATGGCGATCAGGCCACCATCGGCCGACAACGTCTGCATGGACAGCCGCACCACCTGGGCGCTGCAGCTCACGTTGCTCTGAGTCTGGAACGAGTACGTCCCACCGGGCGCCTGCGCGGCCGTGATCAGCGCCGGGCACGCGGGAGGCCTCGTGAAGCCCAGCCCACACCCCGCCAGCACCGCGACGATGTTCACACTCCCCGTCCCGACGTTCCCGGCGGCGTCCGTCACCTCGACCTCGAGCGTGTAGCTGCCGTCCATCGGCAGGTCGACGGGCACCGCCGCAGTTCCGCCGTTCACCGTCCCACACCCCGCCATGTTCCGCATCGCGCCTTGCACGCGGAACATGCACACCTGCGACCCATCTTCCGCGTTGGTCAACACCATCACCGCCACAGAACTGTCCGTCACCGTCGTCGCGCCACCATCTGGATTCGCCGTGGGCGAGGTGATCATCACTCCCGGCGCCAAGTAGTCGACGCGCACCATCCGCGTGTCCGTCGCCACGTTCCCGAAGTTGTCCGTGCAGCGCAGCTCCACCGCGTACGTCGTCTCGCCCGACTTCGGCACATTCCACGTCGCCGACACCATCCCCATCGACGGGGTGGACGTCATCACCTGCGCGCCGTCGAGGCGGAACTCCGCCGCCACGCCGGTGGTGGTGCCCGTCGCGAGCAACGGGTGCATCGCGCCCATGCCGCCCTGCAGCGGCCCCTGCACCTGCACCGTCGTGTTCTGGCACTGCGGCAGCGCCCGCTCGACGCGAATACTGCCCGCGCCGGGCTGCCCCACCGGATTCCCACCCTGCAGCAACTCCGCCGTCAGGTCGTACGTCGCCGAGTCCGAGTCGGGCAGCGACGGCAGCGTCACCGTCGCCACGCCATTCGAGAACGTCGCCGGCCCGCCCACCACAGTGGTGCCGCGCTTGATCTGCACCTCCACGCCCGTCGTGCACTCGGCCGACACCTGAACCTGGAGGTTGGTGCCCGCCGGCAGCTCCGCCGCGTTGAGGATGCCGTCGTTGCTCGTGTCCTGCGGGAAGGCCACCGCCGTCACGGCAGGCGTGGTGCAGGTCTCGGTACGCACCGTCACGTCGATGCTGGCGGTGCGGGTGCACGCGCCTTTCACGATGGTCGCGGTCAACCGGTGAGGCCCGCCAGGCAACTGCACGCCGTTGAAGTGCGCGGTGGCGTCCGACACCACCCCGTCCGCCGAGAAGTTGTCGCTGGTGAGGGTCGCGGAATCGAACTTGTACGCGATGCCCGCCGTGTCCGAAGCACGGATCTCCACGTCGAAGGGCGACACCACCTCGGCCCCGTTCGCCGGCGACTCGAAACGCACCGTCACGTCCGAACACTCCACCGTCGTCGGGCCGCAGCTGCACCCAGTCAGCCCGGCCACCACCGCCGCCAGCACCGCCAGCCCCCACCTGGTCATGCTTCCTCGCACCATGGCCACGTTCTCCCTCTGTGCCGAAAAGCCCTGTCCGGCATTCACCTACACCACCAGCACCTGCTTCTGAACCAGCAACGCGATGAACTGCCTCGTGTCCACCTCGGCTTGATCGCGGCTGACGTCGAACTCTTCCACCAGCACGTCGACGATTTCTCCCACCGTCCGTTGCCCGTCCACGAGCTCCACAATCCGCTCTCCCACCTCTGACACGACGCCGTCGGGCCCCTCGAACGTATGCAAGCGATCGTCCGGAGTAGCCGCCATCCACCGGCCGCCCACCTTCGACACCGCCGTCTCCGGGTGCACCCGGGGGATCTGCGTGAGCAGCACAGAGGTGACGACAGCCGGAGCGGACGCTTCCCCCATCATTCCCGTGACTTTCGAGTCAGGCCCGGCCGCGGCCTCCGAAGCGATGGGTGTAGCCCGGCCCCCTGAGTGAAACAAGCCCCGCTGGGGCTGTCTGCTGACCCGGGGCGGGTGCCCGCTCACCCGGGGGCCACCTCACAGCCGCCAGCCGCCGGAGATGGCCAGCGCCGCGAACAACCCCGTCAAGTACACCAGCGACACCTTGAAGAAGCGGCGCGCCCACGCCTCATCGCCCTTCGTCCGCCAGCCCACCACCCCCACCCTCGTGAACCAGGCGCCCAGGACGAGGGCCACCCCGAGGTAGAGCCAGCCGGCCACTCCGACCACCGTCGGCAACAGCGACACGGGCAGCAGGGCCAGCAGGTAGAGGACGGCGTGGAGTCTCGCCACGTCGTCGCCCTTCTGAAGCGGGAGGCTCGTCAACCCGGCGGCGCGGTACTCCGCCTTCCGGAAGAGCGCGATGGCGATGAAGTGCGGCAACTGCCAGAAGAAGAGGATGGCGAAGAGCACCAGCCCGGGCAGCTCGATCCGCCCGGTGGTGGCCGTCCACCCCATCAGCGGAGGCAGCGCGCCGGGAATGGCCCCCACCAGCATCGCGAGGTGGCTCCGCGGCTTGAGCGGTGTGTACGCCAGCACGTAGAGCAGCAGCGCCGCGAGGCCCAACACACCCGTCAGCCAGTTCACCCCCAGCGACAACGCCGGCAACGCCAGCCCCGCCAGCACCGCGGCGAACACCAGCGCCGGCTGCAGCGTGAGCCTCCTGGCGGGGAGCGGCCGCCCCGCGGTGCGCGACATGAAGCGATCCGACTCGCGCTCGATGACGCAGTTGAGCGCGTTCGCCGCGCCGACGGTGCCGGCCGTGCCCAGCATCGCCCACAGCCAGGTCCAACCGGACACGGAGCGACCCGACAGCCACATCGCCCCCGCCGTGGTGAAGAGCACGAGCCCGGACAGGCGCGGCTTGGTGAGGGAGAGGTAGTCCGAGAGCACGCGCCACGGACGCCGCGCCGCCTCCACGCCGGGCTGCGACGAGTCGGGCACGGCTGCATCGAGGGAGGACACGCTCACGGGCGGGGCGCTCATACCGAGTGCGCAGGCCCCAGCACAAGCGGCGCAGAAGAAGTTGGGCTTCGCTGAGCCAACGGACCGGCCGATGGGCGGGACACGGAACGAGGCCGACCGGCGCGAGAGCTTCAGCCCCCGCTGATGGCCTTCATGTCGTCGGCGCAGGCGTCGCGTGGAGCCTGCTTGAGGAACTCGGCGGCCAACGCCTTGGCCTTTTCCTTCTCTTTCGCGTCGCTCAGCTTGGAGAGGAAGCGGGCGTAGTGGCAGTACGCCATCGGGTAGTCCTTGTCGGCGTTGAGCGCCTTCTCGTAGCTGGTGCGCGCCTTGTCCTTGTCTCCCTTGAGCTCCCACGTCACGCCCAGCTCGTCGTAGGACGCGGCGGACTGCGTCGGGTCCTGGAAGTACTCCTGCGCCGCCTTGTCGAACAGCTCGGCCGCGCGGGCGTAGTCCTTCTTCTCGTCGCGCAAGATCTTCCCCAGCAGGTAGCGGGCCTCGGGGTTGCGCGTCTTGGAGTCGCTCACGGCCTTCTCGAGGGTGCCCTTCGCCTCGTCGAACTTCCGCTGCCTGTATTGGGCCTGGCCCAGCATGGCGAGCAGCTTGGGGCTGCCGGGTACCAGCGACAGCGCCTTCTTGAGCGCCTCTTCCGCCGCCGGCTCGCCGCCCTCCTTGCGCATCAGCACCTTCGCCAGCTCCACGTGGAAGTGCGACGCGGAGTTGTTCATCTCGATGGCCTTGCGGATCTCCGCCGCTGCGTCGTCCAGCCGGTTCTCGTAGGCCAGCCGGCGGCCGCGCAGCATGAGCAGCTCGGGGTTGTTGCGATCGAGTGCGAGGCCCTCGTTCTCTTCCTTCTGGATCTCGCTGCGCGCCTTGCCCGCGTCCGAGGTGATGCCCGTCTCGGTCTCGAGCTTCTTCACGAAGTCCTTGTCCGTGTAGAGGGTGAGATCGGTCGACAGGCGGCTGACGAGGATGGCCTTGACGAAGTGCGCCTGGGCGAGCTGGCGAGGGGACGGCGGCGGCTCCATCTCCAGCAGCGTCTTGAGGTACTTCGCGGCGGTGATGTAGCCGGCCGCGGGATCCGGCTGATCGAGAATCAGCTTGGCGGTGCCGAGCAGGCCGTCGGGGTGCGAGTTGCGCGTGTACTTGAGGGCGTTGTTGAAGGCGGTGAGCGCCTGCATGTCGGAGCCGCGGCGGCGGTGCAGGTTGCCCAAGGCGACGAAGACGCGGGGATCGTCGGGCGTGATGGTCTGCGCCCTGTCCAGGCTCTCCTTGGCGGCCTCGAGATCGCCGGAGTTCATCTGGATGATGCCGCGCGTGAGGTAGTAGAGGCCGACCTGCTTCTTCTCGGCCTCGGCGGCCTTGATCCACTCCTCGATGGTGGAGAGAGCCTCGTCGTTCTTCCCTGAGTAGTACTTGAAGAGGGCGTCGGCGGCGCGGAGGTACGCGCTGGACTCCTTGCCCTCGATGCCCTCGCGGATGTGCTTCTCGGCGGCCTCGCGGTTGGACTCGTCGCGCTGGTGCTCGCCCCACCGCACCGTGTACGCGTAGGCGAGGAGCCCGCGGGCGAGGCGGTTGGTGTCAGCCGAGCCGTCGATGGTCAGCGCCTGATCCGCCAGCTCGATGCCCTGCTGGTAACCGGCGTAGGTGTCGGCCTTGATCTTGTCGGTGGCCTCGCGGAGCTTGCCGTTGGCCTCCTTCACCTGCCGCGCCTTCCACTGGCCGACGCCGTAATAGGCCGCGGCCGCCACCGGCACCGCGAAGATGAGCAGGAAGAAGACGGCCTTCGAGGCGCCGGACTTCTTCTTCTTCCGCTTCCGGTAGCCCGGATCGCTGACCTCGGAGAGCTCGCTGATCGGCTCCTCGTCGTCGTCTTCCTCGTACGAGCGGCGCGCCGCGGGGCGGGCCTGCGGCCGGGCCTGAGGCGGAGGCGCTGGACGTGACGCACGCGGCTGCGGCGGCGGCTCGGCGTGCTGTGCCACTGGCTGCAACCGGGGGCTCGAGCCCTGCTGCGCGGGCGCCACGCCGTTGCCCGGCGTCTGGTGCAGCACCGGCGGCGCTGCCACCTGCACCGGCTGCGGCGGAGGAGGCGGCGGCTCGGGCGCAGCGGGCTTCGGCACCGGCACGCCAGCCTTCTGCATCGCCTCGAGCGTCTCCGCATCGGCGGGATCCGCCTCGAAGGCCTTGAGCAGGTTCGCCTTGCCGGCCTCGGGCTCGCCGTTGCGCATCTGCAGCGTGCCCATCAGCCGCAGCGCCAGCTTGTCCGAGGGGGCCACCTGCAGCGCGCCGTTGAGCTCCTCGACGGCCTTCTTGTCCTTGCCCTGCTCGGCGTAGACGCGCGCGAGCAGCACGCGGGGATCGGGCAGCTGCGGGTGGGCCTTCACCCCCTTCTTGCAGACGACCATCGCCTCCATGAAGCGGCCCATGCCCAGGTACGCCTCCGCCAGAGGCTTGTACGCCTCGGATGCCGGATCCGTGGCGAAGGCATGTTCCAATTTCGCGAGCTCGGCCGGGCTCAGCGTCTTGGTGGTGGGCGGCATCGAGAGACGGATTTTTATGGCACCGGGAACACCCTGCGTCAAATGTCAAAACCGCGAGAGTGCAGGGCAATCTCGCACCATTGACACACTGGAGTGATCCAAGTAGTCAGCCGCCCGCCTTTGGCGGCGTCCGCAGCAGTCGTGCGGGGGTGTAGCTCAGTTGGGAGAGCGTCGCGTTCGCAATGCGAAGGTCAGCGGTTCGATCCCGCTCACCTCCACAAGCACCAGAGGTGATGAGGCCCCGCTCCTCGAAAGAGGAGTGGGGCTTCGTCTTTTCCGGCCCTCGCACGACCAGGCGGAGCACGCGCAGGCACACCCTCCCCGCCCCCGTCCACGTGCGGCGGGTCAGCTTGTCCGCCTGGGCCAGGCCTTCGAGGCGCTTTCCGCACGGGTGCACCGCCCGCCCTTCGCTCAGGGGGAAGCGGGCTCGGACGTGGGGGGAGACGGCGCCTCGGCTGGCGCGTCGACCGGCACGGGAGCGGCCACCGTCTGCGGCGCCTCGGCAGGAGCCGACTGTTCCTGGCCCTTCTTCTTCCCCGAGGACGCGCCCGAGCGGCAGGTGCGGCACCACGGCTGGTTGCGAATCGCCCCGTCCGCCATCTTCCGCAGCCCGAACATCGTCAGGGGCTTCATCGAGCGGCACTTGAGGCACATCATCGTGATGAGCACCTCATTGCCCTCCGCGTCGTACACCGCAGACTTGCGGCGCTTGCGCGGCTCCTTTGGCGCGTCCGGATCAGCCGCCTTCGCGGCGCGCTTCTCCTTCACCGGCGGCGTCAACATCGGCGTGACTTTGTAGAGCACTTGCCCTCCTCACGGGTGGCGCCCACCTGCGGCCGCTCACACGTCTCCCTGTGCATAGCAGACGGGTCTGACATTCGACCCGCACAGCGGGCCGGAATATCGGCCCGGCAGACGATTTTCCAACGTCATTTCACTGACTTCGGACGATTGTTCAGGGCGTGCCCACCTGCTCGCCGGCCTTGCACTCGGCCTTGCCTTCCTGAAAGGCGATGCGGCCTGGGCGAGGCGCGCGGAAGGGCACCTTCGAGCTCTGCCAGTAGGCGACCAGCTCGTCGCGCAGGTTGGCGCCGCGCGTGTCGCCGAGGTTGACGTGGGCGGGATCGATGGTGGCCAGCACGGGCGCAAGTCCATCACCGCCGCGGGCGAGGAAGTCGGGCATCACCACCTTGTACTTTCCAGCGGGATCGACGGACTTCCCGCCGGGGAGCGCGACCTTCTTCAGCCGATCGGGCGCTGGGCAGCGGGAGAGCTGCACCTCGAGGCCGGAGACCTGGAAGACGCCCTTCTTGGAGCCGTAGGCGGCCTTGAGCAGCCGCATCAGCTGCTCGCCGGTGAGCTCGAGGGTGGCCACCTGGTTGTCGAAGGGCAGCACCTCGTAGACGGCCCCGTACTTCACCCCGCCCGCCTTGAGGTCAGCCCGCAGCCCGCCGGGGTTGAGGAGGGCGACGTCGGCCTTGGTGAGGCTGCGCAGCGAGTCGGCGAGGAAGCTGCCCAGGGCGCTCTCGTTCTCGTAGTCGCGGCCGAGCGTGGTGGGGACCTTGAGGTTCAGGTCCTTCTCCTGCAGCTCGGCGACCCGCTGCTCCGCCGGCTTGAGCGCCGCGAGGACGGTGGCGTCGGGGGTGATCTCCCGGCCGCGGAAGCGCGCGTGAGCGCTGACGACGGGCTCCGCCTTGGCCTTGAGCCGGCGGGGATCGCAGGTCTGGAGATCCTCGTCGACGGTCTCGCAGATCTCGATGCCGGAGTGGATGTTCGTCTTCCCCGGGAGAATCTTCTTCGTCTGGGGATCGAGGTAGAACTCGATCATCCCGAAGTAGCGGCCGAGCGCCCAGCTCTCGATGATCGGCGTGCCCTTGATGAAGTGGCCGATCTGTGCGTGCGTGTGGCCGGCCACCACGGCGTCGAGCGTCCCCTCTGGCAGGCCCTTCATCATCTCGAAGACCTCTCCGGAGTCGAGGTCGCACGAGGTGGAGTCTTCCGGGTGATCGACGCTGGCGCAGCGGCCACCGGCGTGCACCGCCGCCACCACCAGATCGGCCCCCTGCTCGCGGAGGCGCTTGGCGGCGGTGACGGCCTCGGTGGCGAGCGCCCCGAAGCGCAGGCTGGCCACGTTGATGGGGAGGGTGACGGTGGGCGTCTGCGGCGTCGTCAGCCCGAAGATGCCGATCTTCACCCCGCGCCGCTCGACGATGATGCTGCCGTCGGTGTGCAGCCAGGCCGGGCGCAGGCCGGTGTCGGCCTCGTAGATGTTGGTGGACAGCAGCGGGAACTTCGCCTGCGCGATCCGCGCCTTGAGCGCCCCGAAGGCGTCCATCGACGGCTCCGTGGCGGCGGACACAGGCCCCACCGGCCCGTAGTCGAACTCGTGGTTGCCGATGGCCGCGGCGTCGTACTTGAGGAGGTTGAAGGCGTCGATCACCACCTGCCCCTCGGTGATGTTGGACATCAGCGTCCCCTGGAAGAGATCGCCCGCGTCCACCAGCACCACGCCACCCGGGTTGTCCTCGCGAAGGACCTGCAGGTAGGCGGCGAAGCTGGCGATGCCCCCGTAGCGGATTTTCGCCCCGGAGAAGTTCTCTTCCTGCGTCATCACCCAACCATGGACGTCGTTGGTGCCCACCAGGGTGATGCGAATGGGCGCGCGCTCCGGCGCCTTCGCGATGACAGGCGAGACCGGCTCGTGAATGGGATTGGCGACGACCGCTTCCTGCGGCGCGGCGCACGACAGCGCCAGCGCCCAGACCACCAGCCACGGGTTTCTCATGCGTCTCCTGTCCGGCGGCGCCGGCTCCTCGTGATGATCCACAGGCCCCACAGGGCCGGGAAGATGAGCGTGTCTACACCAGCGCAGCCACAGCCGGTGTTCTCCACGGGCTTCGGAGGGGGGCCGCCGGCGGCGCCGCCACCCGCTCCACCGCCACCACCGCCACCACCTCCGCCACCTGTTCCGCCGTCGCCGCCCGTTCCGCCTCCGCCACCCGTTCCTCCTCCCATCCCGCCGCCCGCCCCTCC
>JBFMHF010000167.1:0-15272 GCA_040752975.1 Myxococcota bacterium | reverse complement strand
CCGTCGCGCCGCCGCCGGAGCCACCGCCCGTCGCGCCGCCGCCGGAGCCACCGCCCGTCGCGCCGCCGCCGGAGCCACCGCCCGTCGCGCCGCCGCCGGAGCCGCCTCCTGTTCCGCCATCCATCTCACTCGTGGAGCCACCGCAGCCGGGCAGCACCGACGCAAGGGATGCACCACCGACAGCTACCACCGTGAGGCGAACGAAGTCTTTGCGGGAGAGGGTCATAGGCGCGCAAAGCTACCCACTCTGGAGGGGGCTGCCAACGAAACTGACTCCCGTTCTCAGGAGGCGACAGCCGTGGGGACAAGCCTCGGCCGTCGGCTCGCATCCCCTCCGCGAAACCGCTAAGAGGCGCTCATTCGCGCCGCCCTCCAGCGCGGCGCCGAAGGAGCCTGCCATGCAGAAGATCGCCCACCCCCCCTCTTTCCCTGCGAAGAGCTACGCCTTCACCGAGTACGTCAACGTGAAGAACTGGATCGGTGGCCAGTGGCGCGAGGCGTCCTCCGGTGCCTGGCTGGACATCGAGAACCCACGCCACGGGAAGGTGATGGGGAAGGTGACCGTCTCGGGCGCGAAGGACGTCGAGGCCGCCGTCGAGGCCGGCAAGAAGGCCTTCCCCGCCTGGCGCAACACGCCGATGCGCGAGCGCGCCCAGGTGCTGTACCGCCTCAAGGCCCTCATGGAGCGCGACCTCGACGAGCTCTGCTGGCTCGTCAGCCACGAGAACGGCAAGACGTACGCCGAGGGCAAGGGCGACGTGGAGAAGGGCATCGAGTGCGTCGAGTACGCGGCGAGCCTCCACATGATGGCCGACGGCGGCCAGTTGGACGTCTCGCGCGGTGTCAACTGCCGCGTCACCTACGAGCCGCTGGGCGTCGTCGCCGGCATCGTGCCCTTCAACTTCCCGGTGATGGTCCCCCTGTGGATGGTGCCCAATGCGCTGATGGCCGGAAACGCCTTCGTGTTGAAGCCGTCCGAGGTGGTGCCCTACGGCGCGATGAAGCTGGCCCAACTGCTCCAGGAAGCCGGCCTTCCCGACGGGCTCTTCAACGTCGTCAACGGCCAGCGCGAGTGCGTCGAGGCCATCGTCGACCACCCGGAGATCAAGGCCGTGGGCTTCGTCGGCAGCACCAAGGTGGCGAAAATTCTCTACGCGCGCGGCGCGCAGGTCGGCAAGCGCATGCTCTGCCTCGGCAGCGCGAAGAACCACGTCATCGTCGTGCCCGACGCGGATCCGGAACTCACCTCCACCAACATCGTCGCCTCGTCCTACGGCTGCGCCGGCCAGCGCTGCATGGCGTCGTCCCTCATGGTGGCGGTGGGGGATGTGCAGCCCATCATCGACAAGATCGCTGCCAACGTCCGCAAGCTGAGGCTCGGCGAGGACATGGGCTGCATCATCTCGAAGGCGTCGAAGGAGCGAATCGAGACGTACATCGCCGGCGCCGAGAAGGCCGGCGCGAAGGTGCTGGTGGATGGCCGCGGCCAGAAGGTCCCCGGTCACGACGGCCACTGGGTGGGTGGCACCGTGCTGGACAACGTCACCATCGACATGCCCGCCGGGTGCGAGGAGATCTTCGGGCCCGTGCTCTCCATCGTGCACGTCAACACGCTGGACGAGGCGATCAACCTCCAGCACAAGAGCCTGTACTCCAACGGCGCGGCCATCTTCACCACCCGCGGCGTCGTCGCGCGCACCGCCGTGGAGCGCCTCGAGGCCGGCATGGTGGGCGTCAACATCGGCGTGCCCGTGCCCCGCGAGCCGTTCAGCTTCGGCGGCTTCAACTCCAGCAAGTTCGGCCACGGCGACATCACCGGCTGGGACGGCTTCCGCTTCTGGGGCCGCCCGAAGAAGGTGACGGAGAAGTGGGCCACGTACTCGGACGCGAGCTGGATGAGCTGAACAACCACTTCCCTGTCCCTCTCCCCACGGGGAGAGGGGAGATTGCCCATGACCAACCAGTACCTGGGTTACCCCAACGAGTTCGCGAAGGAGCCGATGTCCACGCAGCAGATGGTGGACCTCTGCAAGCAGCACACGCTCTACACGTGGACCGCCGGCAACGCGGTCAACCCGCTGCCCATCGCCCGCGCCGACGGCGTCTACCTGTGGACGCCCGAAGGGCAGAAGATCATCGACTTCAACGCGCAGCTGATGAGCGTCCTCATCGGCCACAACCACCCGCGCGTCATCGCCGCCATGAAGCGGCAGCTCGACGAGCTCATCTTCGTCTACCCGCAGACGGCCACGCAGGTCCGCGCCCGCCTGTCGAAGCTGATGCACGAGCTGATCCCCGGCATGCAGAGCTTCTTCTTCACCCTGGGTGGCGCCGAGGCCAACGAGAACGCGGTGAAGATGGCGCGGCTGTACACCGGCCGGCAGAAGATCCTCGTGCGGTACCGCAGCTACCATGGCGGCACCAACCTCACGATGCAGATGACCGGCGATCCACGCCGCTGGCCCAGCGAGCCCGGCACCCCCGGCATCATCCACGTGATGGATCCGACGCCGTACGACTACTCCTTCGGCGCCACCGACGAGGAGCGGTGCAAGAACCACCTCACCTACCTCGAGGAGACCATCAAGTACGAAGGTCCGCACACCATCGCCGCGATGGTGGTGGAGACGGTGACGGGCACCAACGGCGTCCTCGTCCCGCCGAAGGGCTGGTTCAAGGCGCTGCGGGAGCTGCTGAACAAGTACGGCATCCTCCTCATCTGCGACGAGGTGATGGCCGGCATCGGCCGCACCGGGAAGATGATGGCGTACGAGCACTTCGACGTGACGCCCGACCTGGTGACGATGGCCAAGGGCCTGACTTCCTCCTACTTCCCCCTGGGCGCGGTGGGCGTCTCGAAGCCCATTCACGAGCACTTCCAGAAGAACGTGTACCCGGGCGGGCTGACGTACAACTCGCACCCGGTGGGCCTGGCCACCGCCGAGGCCGTGCTGCGCGTCACCGTCGACGAGAAGCTGGTGGAGAACGCCGCGAAGATGGGCGCGGTGATGCGCGCCGAGATGGACCGCCTCACGAAGAAGCACAAGAGCGTGAAGGAGGCCCGCAACATCGGCCTCTTCGGGATGTTCGACATCCAGAAGAACTCGAAGGGCGAGTTGATGGCGCCGTACAACGGCACCCACCCGGCGATGACGAAGCTGGCGGGCTTCTTCCGCGAGAACGGCCTGTTCACTTTCCTGCGCTGGGCCAGCTTCACCACCAATCCTCCGCTGTGCATCACCGAGGCGCAGCTCAAGGAAGGCTTCGCCATCATCGACAAGGGCCTGGAGATCACCGACGCCGCCTTCGAGGGCTGAAGTGAGCGACGCGCCGCCGCGGGGGAAGGTCCGGCCCGAGACGAAGACGGCGCTGTGGCTGCTCGGCGCGGGGCTGACGGTGGGCCTCTTTCACGTGCTGGTGCGCGGCGGAGGCTTCGCGGCCGAGGCTGGGCGCGGAGGGATGACCGACCTGTTGGGCACCAGCTTCGTGGCCGCGGTGCTGTGGGCGATGCTCACCATCCGCGCGCTGGCGGCCGACGGCTCGGCGAAGGACGCGCTGGACGACGGGCTGACGGCGACGGCGGCGGCGACGTGGATGGTGGCGCTCGCGCCTCCCCGGCTGTCCAACTACCTGCAGGAGGGCGCGACGAGTGACTTCGCCTTCGCCTACCTGCCGGCCAGCCTCGTGACGGTGCTGTTGATGAATGGGGCGGTGGCCTTGTGGCCGCGCCGCACGCAGTTGATGGTGGCGCTGAGGTTGTTCGCCACCGCGGCGCCCGGCTTGGTGGTGCTGGGCTTGCTCCTGCGCGTGGTGGGCGGAGGCCCCGACGCGGGCGAAGCGGCGATTCGCGCGTCGGCGGCGGGGGCCGCGGCGGCCGTCATCGCGGCGGCGGTGCACCTCGTCGCGCGGCGTTCGTCTGCGGGTGACGGGGGAAGCTGAGTGCCGGCCGCGCCGTCGGCAGTCCACTTATTCACTTATAGAGTTGGGTCATGTCGCAGGTGACCATCTACCTTCCTCGAGACGTCGAAGCGCGGGCTCGCCGGGAGGCGAAGCGACGAGGAAAGAGCCTCTCGGCCTACATCGCTTCGGTGCTGAGTGGGCCCGAGCGAAGGAGAAAGCTGGAGAAGCTCGTCGGGAGCTGCCCGGACCTCCGCCTGCCCGGCGATGAAGACCTGCTGCCCTTGCGAGACAGGCCCCTGGAACCGTGAAGCTCCTCGACACCGACGTCTGCATCACCTTCCTGAACGGGAGGGACCGGGCCCTCGCGCGCCGCCTCCTCGAAGAGAGCGAGGAGTTGGTGCTGTGCAGCGTGGTGAAGGCAGAGCTCTGGTTTGGCGCCGAGGCCAGCGCCGCGCCTGCGCGGAACCACGCGCGTCTCGACGCGTTCTTCGAGTCCTTCGAGTCGTTGCCGTTCGACGACGCGGTTGGTCGCGAGTACGGGAAGCTCCGCGCGAGGCTGAGGGCCCGCGGGACGCCCATCGGCCCCAACGACCTGATGATCGCCGCCACTGCCACAGCGAACGGCTTGTCGCTCGTCACGCGCAACGCCCGGGGGTTCACGCGCGTCGAGGGACTCGAAGTGGAAGTGTGGTGAGCTGCGCGGGCCGGCCCTCAGGGGTTTCGAACGCAGTCGTAGGTGAGCGGAATCTCTGCGCCGAGGTCGACGACGTCGAAGGCGGTCACGGGGATGGTGTTGAACGACTGGGCGCGGATTCCCAGCGTGGCCCACTTCGCCGTCGACAGCCGGTCATCGGAGAAGGTGAGGGCGATGTTCCCGCCGTCGGAGAGGATCATCCCGTACTTCTTGAGGGCCCTGAGGACGACGCGCTCCGCGGCGTTGTACGGCGTCTCGTCGAAGCTGGCCTTCAGGCGGAAGCGCACGCCGTAGGGAGGCGCGTCGGCGTTGGTGCTGGACGGCCCGCCCGCGTGCGTCGCCGGCCGCACGTACACCTGCCGCTTCATGCGCGCGTTGGGGAGAATGAAGCGCAGCGCGTGTGGAATCTCTCCCGCGGCCACCTCGTCGGCGGTGGGGAGCAGCGCCGCGATGGGCAGGCCCGCCGCGTCCGCCGAGGTGCATTGCTCTCCGCGCAGCGTGTCGGGGTATTGCCGGTCGAGGTCCCACACGAAGGCGCCGTAGGCGGTGAAGGACGTGGCGTCTCCCGTCGCCTGGTAGAGCTCGTACAGCTTGCGCTCGGACTCCTCCACCACCAGCACGTGGCAGTCGTTGTTCATCCAGTCGCAGGTGTAGTCGGCGCTGCCCTCGGTGTTGCCGTTCACGGGGATGGGCATCTGCAGCGGGAGCGGGTCGCAGTCGGGGCCGCCGTAGCAGTAGCCGCCGGGCGGCGCGGTGATGGTACGCCGCGGCGTCGAGGCGTTCGCCCGGAGCAGGATGAAGGAGAAGTCGATCTGCAGCCGGTTGCCGTTGCCCCAGCCGCCCATCGCGACGAGCGCGTCGATGATCGCCTGCGAGCGCCCGTCCGGCTGGAGCGACGAAACGTCCTTGTTCCACGCGTGCGGCTGGCTGAAGAGGCCGCTCAGCGCGCCGCCACCCCCCGTGCCTCCTCCGCTCGCGCCACCGCCTCCTCCGCTGCCTCCCGCGCCGCCACCTGCCGCGCCGCCACCGCTGCCTCCATCGGAAGCGGAGCCCCCGCCCGTGCCTCCGTCACTCCCGGACGTGGAGCCGCCACAGGTGAGGAGGACCGCTGCGACGAGGAGGAAGACGGGGAGTCTGCGCATGGGCGCCATGAGAGCCCCCGTTCCCCCTTCAAGCAAGCGGTGCGCGCGTCGTGCCCTGCGCCCGCCACCTCGACGGAGGCGCGCTGCAGCTCAGGCGTGCGGCCGACTCGGCTCCGGCGGGCGCTCCGGCGGCGTCTCGCGGCGGATGTAGATGCGATCGACGATGTCGTACCAGACGCCGTGGTAGTCGATCCGCTGCGTCACCGTCGCCTTCACGATGAAGTACGCCGCCGCGAGGTCCCAGATCGGGATCGTCCAGAACCACTTCGCGGTCATCTTCACGGTGCCGAGGAAGAGCTTCTCCACCCAGAAGCTCAAGAGAATCCGGAGCACTGCTGGCGTCGCCAGCACCACCCACGCCGACGTCTGCCCGAGGTGCGTCAGCCACCACACCGTCGCGGTCAGCTGGGCGTAGGTGAACATGAACGCCAGGTACGCCCACTTCGAGCCCGCGCCGGCCTGCTGGCAGATCGCGTGGCGCTCCTTCTGGTTCACCATCGCCTTGAGCGACTTGCCCGCGAAGCGCACCGGGTTGGCGATGTTGCGGAAGGCGATCTTCTTGCCGTGCTTCGCGAAGGTGATCCCCGTGCCCTGGTCGTCCGCCAGCGCCACGCGCAGCGTCTTCCACAGCTCGTCTGCCAGCTCGTCGAGGTCCTTCTTGTGGAAGGCGATGAGGTGCCCCACCACCATCCGCACCGGCTTGTAGGTGAGCAGGTACCAGGGGACCATGACCGCGTTGTCCACGTTGTTGCCCACCGTCTTGAGCGCGGTGGCGAAGTTGTCCGCCCCCACGTCGAACTGCGGCGTCGACACCATCGACACGCCGGGCTCCAGCAGGCTCGCCGCCACGTCGCGCACGAAGTGCTTCGTCATCACCACGTCGCTGTCGCTCCACACCACGAGCTCGTGCTTGACGTGCGGGTGCGCGTCGTACAGCGCGTCAACCTTCCTGTACGCCGCCAGGCGGGTGGTGGACACCAGCTTCATCGCGTCTGCCTGCGGGTACTTCTTCAGGTAGGCGTCGATGACCGGGTTGGCCGCGCACTCGGTGTTGGGGACGGTGAAGATGAGCTGGATCGGGCCCGGGTAGTCCTGGTGGAAGAGCGCGTCGAACAGCTCCTCTTCCCCGTCGTCCACGCCCACGCAGGTCTTGATGACGGTGACGCCCGGCGCCTTTCCTTCCGGCAGCGGCGGCGGCTTCAGTCTGCGTACGAACCACAGCGACACGAAGAAGCCGGACACATGCTGAAAGAGCCCGAAGGCCAGCAGCGCCAGCAACACCCATTCGGCCCAGTTGAAGGTGGACAGCGACATCAGACGCGCTCCTTGAACGCCGGGGCTCGCGCCCTAGCACGCCTCGCGTCCAGGAGGCACCCCGCGGCCCCGAAAACGGCCACCGCCCCCGCCCTCGGCTGCCATAAGGTGCGCTTCCTGTGAGCGAGGGGACGAGCCCACCCGTACGCGTTCGCATCGAGCTGGTCATCCAGCAGGCCGTGGCCGTGGGCGAGACGGTGGCGAAGGAGCTTCCGACGCACGATGGGCTCAGGCAGGCCGTGGCGCTCACCGAGGCCGCCGCCCGCAAGGCCCACCGCCTCGCCGAAGGCATGAAGCGGCCCTGGAGCCCTCACCGCCTGCCCGTCGTCTTTCTCGCCGCGGCGCTGCTGGGCCTCATGGGCTGGCTGTACTGGCAGTTCTTCCATGTCTCCACCTTGAGTCTGGCGCTGCCAGATCGTGACGCTGTGGCCATCAAGGACACGGTGGCCAGCCAACAGCGGCTGTTGGTGAAGCCGGTGGAGGTGCCGGGTTCTCGCGAGGCCGTCGAGCAGGTGTCGAAGGGCGCGGTGGATCTCGCCTTCGTCCAGGGGGGCGTGCCGATTCCCCCAGGCCTGCTTCGCCTGGAGGCGCCCAGCCGCGAGCTGGTCCTCTTCTTCCTCCGGGATGGCGTTCCCGGCCCCGCGGCCGTGACGAAGGTGCTGACCTCGGTGCAGGGCGAAGGCAGCCACTCCGTCGCGCTCGACTTCTTCCGCCTCTGGAGGCGCCAGAGCGTCGGCTTCGTCCACGAGTGGAAGGAACTCACCAGCCGCGCCGACTACCAGGTGCCTCCCGACGTGCAGGCCGTCTTCGTCGTGAAGGACCCCACGGACGAGAAGGCGCTGGTCGCCGTCGAGCGCCTGGCGGCCCAGGGCTTTCGCCTCGCCTCTCCGGTGCTGGGCGTCCGCGCGGGCCGGCTGGACTACCTCGCCCCGTTCGAACTGCCCCGCGGCCACCTGCGCTTCGACCCGGCGCTGCCCGAGGCGCCCGTCTCCACCTTCAGCGTGTCCACCTTCCTCGTGGCCCGCGACGGCCTCACCCCTCGACACCTCACCCAGGCCGCGCACGTGCTGGACGCCAACCCCAACTCCATCCGTGCGCGCACCGTCGAGCTGACCACGGGCGAGACGAGCGAGCTGTTCCAGGGCATCGACGCCTTCCTCTCCATCCTCCTCAACATCGGGCTGGCCTTCCTCGCGCTCCTCGGCCTCGACGTGGTGGCGTACCGGCGCCCCTTCCACGAGCTCAACTCGCTGGTGAGCGTGGTGGCCATGCTGCAGTCCAACAAGGACGTGCTGGGCGTGAGGGACGAGAAGGTGCGCTCCGAGCGGCTGCTGTACCTGGGCCTGTGCAGCGACCTCTTGTCGCTCATCTCCAGCATCAGCGGGTACTACACGCAGGAGAACTCCTCCCTCCTCTTCAACAACCTGTCCGAGGTGGTGCACTCGCGGTGCGACGCGCTGAAGCTGAACATCCAGCTCAAGGTGTTGCACGCCACCGTCCCCGTTCAGAAGGCGTAGGCCAGCGGCCTGGGCGCGGCCACCGGCCTCGACTCCGAAGCCGAGACGACAACGCCCGGCGACCTCCGAGAGAGGCCGGCGGGCGTGCCGCGGTGCTTTCAGCTACGGCGCGGGAGGAGGCGTGCCTCCGCCGGTCGAGCCGCCTCCTGCGCCCGGGGTCGAGCCGCCGCCCGTCGAGGGCGTCACGGCCACGCAGCGGGGCGGGGGCGTCTGGCACGGCAGGCAGCCGCCGTGGCCGTCGTCCTCGCAGATGGCGGGGCACGCCCAGGACTCCAGCGTGCACAGGCCGTCGATGCCGCAATTCGAGGGGTCGCGCGAGCCGCACACGTCGGGAGGCGGAATCGTCACGCAGCGCAGCGTCGAGGGAGGCGCCGGGCAGGGCAGGCAGCCGCCGTGGCCGTCGTCCTCGCAGACGGCCGCGCACGCCCAGGCAAGCTCCTCCAGCGCGCAGCCCGGCACGGTGAGGCACGCGTCGACCGCGAGGTCCTCACACCGCGGGGGCGCCCGGTTCGCGCACACCGAGATGGTGGTGCAGCCGTCGGGCACACCGCAGCGGTGCGCAGGCACGGCAGGATCCTCCGGCGGCGGGGTCACGCCGGAGCAGACCTCCTGCGTCACCACCTGACACGCGGGCACGAGGCCACAGAGAGCCACGGGCAGCGCCCCGCAGTCGGGCGGCGGCGGCGGCGCGATGGGCCGGCAGAAGCTCTGCGCGTTGCAGGGCAGACAGCCTCCGTTTCCGTCGTCGCGGCACTCCTGCGTGCATACGGCGATGACGTACTCACACGAGGCGTCCGCTTCGCACGCAGCCTGGCTCAGCCCCTCGCACGAGGTGATGAGGCCGTCGTGATTCTGATCCCACGGCACGCTGCCATCGTTGCCGGCGCCACACGCCGACAGCGCCACCGCTCCTACCACCCACAGTCGTCGCATCATGTCTTGCTTCTCCCGAATGGGCCGGACGAGCCGGCGAACGGCCAGCGGGATTGCAGGCGTGGTGCCGGACGGAAGTTCCAGTGCAATCAGGGGCCTGGCGTCACCTTGGGCGTGGGGGAACCACGGAGGCGCGAGGCCAGCGGTGAAAATCCGTGAGCCAGGCGGCGTCAGAGGCGGTGGTCCAGCATGAACAGCCAGTCGCCGGTGATGGCGGAGTAGGTGAGGCGGCCGCCCAGCATGGCCCCGCAGAAGCCCGCGGAGAACGCGTCCTGGCCGGTGAGCCACAGCCCGTCGATGGGCGTCTTCGGCTTGAGCCAGTGCGTGTGCTTGACGAAGCGCTCGCCCGACGGCTCGAGGCCCAGCGAGCAGCCCGCCCACGCGCGCGGGTTGCAGCCCATGGGGACGCCCGCCTTCAGGAAGGCCGGAGTCTTGCCGTTGAGCTGCGGCATGTGGCGCTTCACCAGGCGCATCAGGTTCTCGGTGACGCCCGCCTGGAACGTCTCGCGGAACGACGGGTCCTTCTTGTACTTCTCCACCCACGCCGGGGGCGCCTCGGCCAGGACGATGACGGTGGACTTGTTGGGGTAGCGCTGCGCGTACACCGGATCGCGCGCGGACGGGCTCAAGAGGTAGCCGCCCATGCCCTCGAGGCGCATGGTGTCCTTGTAGATGGCGTCGGCCTTCGACAAGTCGTACGGGTTGACGCCCTCGTACTCCGGCATGTGCCAGATGATGTGCTTGGGCAGGTCGATCGCCTCGTCGTAGCCGAGCAACAGGTAGAGGTGCGCCGGGCTGGGGCCGATGTCCTTGAAGAGCTCGGGGTAGCCCAGCTTCTGCGAGAGCTCGGGCTCGAGCAGCTCCATGAAGGTCACGTAGGCCGACGCATCGGAGATGACCAGCTTCGAGCGGACCTCCTGTCCGTCGGCGAGGCGCACGCCCACGGCCTTGCCGTTCTCCACCAGAATGCGCTCGACGTTGGACGACACCGCCAACTGTCCGCCGGCCGACTCGACGATGGGCACGATGCAGTTGGCGATCTGCCCCGGGCCGCCCACCGGGTAGTAGGCGCCGTCGCGGTAGTGGAAGAGGTTGACTGCGTGGAAGGCGAAGGGCGCGTGCTCGGGCGTGCGCCCGTGGTTGCCGTACATGTACGAGTAGATGGCGGCCAGTCGCTCGGAGAAGCCCAGCTCTTTGCGGAACACCTCGTTGGTGGTGCGCCCCATGTACTTGCGCCAGGCGCCGCCCATCGTGGAGTAGAAGCCCTCGCGCATCGCTTCGGGCAGCCAGTTGGGGGCCAGCTTGGTGATGGCCCAGCTCCAGGCCCACCACTCCACCTTCTCTTCGAGCTCGTAGTACGCGCGAATGTCGCCCTCGCCGGGGAACTCCTTCTCGACCCAGTCGATGTTCGCTTCGGGGCTCGAGTACCACTTGTATTCCTTGTCGCCGAAGATGGCCGTCTCGTGGACGTCGGGCATCTTCGCCCACTGCAGCTTGCCGCCGGTGATGAAGTCGATGGTGGGGCGGTAGAGCCCGCGGCCCACGCGGGGATCCATGTCGCCGATGGAGTCGACGCCGCTGTTGAACTCGAAGCCGCCCAGCTCGTGGCAGTGCGTGCACCCGCCCGGCGTCGATGACGTCTCGAGCATCAGCACGCGCATGCCGCGCTTCTGGGCGAGCGCCGAGGCGATGGACAGGCCGCCGATGCCGGTGCCGATGACGATGGCGTCGGGGTTCTCCAGCAGCTTCGTCGGCTTCTGGTACCGCTTCGCGGCCGGTGAGGCCTCGGTGAGGAAGGCAGGGCCGGGGTTGGTGGACTTCTCGTTCCAGAACAGCTGCTCGGTGGTCAGCGCCATGCGGTGCTCCGTGGAGGAAGAGAGCCCCGGCCATAGGAGAGGGAGGGGTGGTGGGCCTTGATGCGGGTCAGGCCCGGGTCCGCGCCATCGGTGCGTGCGTCCACGGCTGTCCGTCGGGAGGCACTGTCACCTCCAGATGTCGGCGCCGCCGGCGGCCCGTTGAGGCGCCGCCCAGGCGAGCGCTACGCCTGCGCGCATGGCCGCGCAGCCCGACTTCACCTTCCGTCTGGTGCCCTTGACGCTCTCGCTGCTGGAGGCCCGCGGGGTGGGCGCCGCGGAGCGGGCGAGCCTCGTCGAGGGGCTCCCGGACGGCGCCGCCACCTCCGCGCTGGTGACGGCGCCGCTGCGCGACATCCAACGCTTCCTCGAGCGGGCGGAGGCGGCCGCGCAGGCGCCGTCCCTGGGGGTGCTGCTGGCCCAGTCCGTGCCACGCGGCACCTACGCGTGGATCGAGTTCATCGCCCGCCTGGCGCCCACGCTGGAAGAAGGCATGAAGTCCGTCGGGCGCTTCTACCGCCTCGTCAACAAGGGCGCCGACATCGCCTACGTCGAGCGAGGAGACATCGCGGGGCTGGACATCACCGTCCACGGCCGGAAGGACGGCTGGGGCCGGCAGCTCAACGAGTACACGGTGGCGCTCTTCCATCGCATCACCCGCGAGCTCGTCCCCGCCTGGAAGCCGACCCACGTGTGGTTCGCGCACGACGCGCCTGACTGGGACGTGGTGCAGGACCTCTCCGCCTTCTTCGGCGTACGGCCGTCCTTCGGCGTGCCCACCTCCGGCTTCGACGGACCAGGCGCGCTGGTGGACGTGCAGCTCCCCACCGCCGACGCGGCCTTGCGGGCGTTGTTGCGCGATCAGGCGTTGCAGGCGCTGTCCGCCGAGGTGCCGCTGGCCGCGCTGGCTGCGAAGGTGCGCGACGAGGTCAGCCGGCGCCTGGGCAGGGAGGCCGTGTCTGTCGACGCCATCGCTTCGTCCCTGGGCCTCACCGTGCGCACGCTGCAGCGCCGGCTGCGTGACGAGGGCTTGAGCTACCAGGCCGTGCTGGACGGAGTGCGCGCCCAGGCGGCGAAGGACTGGCTGGCCAACGCGCGGCGCAGCGTCACCGAGCTGGCCGCGAAGCTGGGGTACTCGGAGGCGGGGGCGCTCGACCGGGCCTTTCGCCGCTGGACGGGGAAGACGCCGACCGAGTGGCGCGCCGCCGGCTCTCCGTAGGCCAGCGGGTAGCCGGCGACGTCACTGACCGCGGGAACTCTCCACCGCTGCCCGGTTCTCGCCGGCGGTGGGCCTCTCGGCGCCTCTCCTCGAGAGCTCCAGGGGCCGCTCTCAGCTCAGGGGTCGCACGAGTATTCCTCCAGGCGCACGCTCTTCTCGGCGGTGATCGCCAGGTTCCGGCCGATGGTGAAGCGGGTCGCCGCCTTGCACGCGTCGCCTGGACACTCGTTGCCCACGCAGTTGGACGGCGTCAGCACCACCTCCAGCGCGGCGCCCGCGAGGTCCGCAGACACCAGGCACGCGTCGCGATCGAAGAGCTCGCCGTACCTGCGCTCCATCCGGCGGTCGAGCTCGGCGTTGAGCTGCTCGAGGCGCTTGCGCGCGTCAGGCCCGGTCGCGTCCGCCTCGAGGCCCTTGCATCGCCCGAAGGAGCGCGGTGTCCCCGTGAGCTTGAGGCCCGGCAGCGCGTCCCGCCACGGCGCGCCCTGCCCGAGGCGGACGGGGCGAAAGGTGTGGTGCTCCTCACTCGACGCGAGGCGCACGAAGGCCACCTCCGTGCCCGGGCGACGCAGCACGGCGACGACGCTCGCGCGGGGCACGCCGAAGCTCGAGTCCAGGGCGCGGGGATCGTGCGTGAAGTCCACGCTGGCCTCGCGTCCCACGGCGCCGGGCTTCTCGGACAGGCGCAACGTGCACCGACCCTGCTGGCACTGCGGGCCGGACAGCACCGCCTTCAGCGTGCCGCGCTCGCCTTCCATGACGAACCAGTACAACCCGACGCCGTGCTTCTGCAGGAGCGCGTCCACTTCCTGCCGATGAGAGATGAGGAGGTCCGCGGGAGGGCAGCCGTCTTCGAGCGAGTCCAGCACCTGCCCCGTCGTGACGTCGGCGATGCGCAGCGCCGTCGGTCGTCCCCACCCGCACGCGAAGGAGTCCGTCGCGCGCTCCAGGTACGCCACCTTCGAGTCGTCCTGGGACCAGCCCACCAGCGCCAGCCAGCCTTCCTTCATCAGGTTCGGGCGGCACATCACCCCGCCGAAGACCCAGCCGGCGTCCACTCCTGCGTCGGCGGGCAGTTTGACGCGCAGCCACGCGTCTCGCGGCGTGAAGGTGATGGGCGCCGGGACGTTGCGGTCGACGGTGAGCGTCAGCGCCTGCGCCTCCTCCGAGAGCGACAGCAACTCCACGCTCGCCCCCCGGCGCAGTACGCCCAGCCGCTTCGAGGCCACCGAGGGGCCGTCACGCACCGTCACCTCGTCGATGCAGGGCGAGACGAAGGTGGCAGGCGCGGCGGCGAGCACCAGAGAGAGCAACATGCCGCGGGAAGTGTAGTGCGCGCGGCAGCCGGCTCAACAACAGAGGTATTCCGCCCACGGCGAAGAAGTGGTTCGCCGTCACCGCCCGGTGGTGCCCGAAGACGGGTCGGAGCCCGCGTGCTCCAGGCCGGAAGGACGGCGTGGGGCTGCCTCCAGGCTGATCCGGTCCGACGGTCCTGCCTGGATTCTGCCGTCACGCGCAGGTGACGCCCGGAGTCCGGTCAGCGCAGCGGCGCTCCACTGGTACCTGCGGTGTCCGGGGCGTTGTGAAGCCGCTTCACCAACCGCGCGAGCAACCGGGTACGCGGCGCTTCGAGTGGCGCGCCCGGTCGGCTCCGTGGCGGGCGCGGCCAGGCCAGCGGTTGGGGCACCGGCGTTGCAGTCTGGAGGAGTCATGAACGTGCGAATTTCGGTGATGGCGTGGCTGGTGGTCCTGGGCTGTGCGGGTGAGGCGACGGTGACGGAAATGGACGGCCCGCCGCCAGATGAAGCGGTGACTTCGGAGAAGAGCGTGTGGTGCTCTCCAGAGATGTCCCGCTTCCCGGTCAACGCCGAGCACAACATCGGCTACGACGGCGCGTCCTGCGGCAGCGGCGCCTGTGAGATCAGCTGCCCCGACAGCAACGCCAACTCCGACTTCGGCGGCGCGCACCACGGCATCGACGTCTTCGCCTTCCACCGCGCGCCCATCGTGGCCGTGGCGTCGGGCACCATTCGCCGCGTCGGGTGGCCCTCGTCCACCTCGGGCCTGCGCGTCACGCTCAGCGATGGCTGCGGCTGGTGGTACTACTACGGGCACCTCGACGAGGCGGTGGTGGGCGAAGGCCAGCACGTCGAGGCGGGCCAGCTCATCGGCTACATGGGGAGGAGCGGCGCGGCGTCGGTGCACCTCCACTTCAACGTGTCGCCTGACGGCAACTACTACTCGGACATCAACCCGTTCGACCTCCTGAACGCGACCAGCGGCACCGCCTGCGGAGGCGGCGTGGGTGGTGACGGCTGCTCGCAGGCGCAGCGGGACGGCTGCGGCCACTACGGCTGCGGCTGCGTGGACGGGCAATGCAACGGCGGCTTCTGTCCCGGCGGCGGGTGCACCTGGGGAGAGGCGATCGGCTGCGCGCAGTACGGGAGCAACTGCGTGGACCACCAGTGCAACGGCGGGACGGCGCCGGGTACGGGCTGCACCGCGCGCGAGGCGCTGGACTGCGCGCAGTATGGGAGCAACTGCGTGGACCACGAGTGCAACGGTGGGACGGCGCCGGGCACGGGCTGCACGTGGAGGGAGACGCACGACTGCGCGCAGTATGGGAGCAACTGCGTGGACCACCAGTGCAACGGCGGGACGGCGCCGGGCACGGGCTGCACGTGGAGGGAGACGCACGAC
>JBFMHF010000166.1:0-15315 GCA_040752975.1 Myxococcota bacterium | reverse complement strand
CCACCCACGCCTCCGCCCGCGCCGCCACCGGAGAGCGGTGGAAAGTCGACGAGCCCGGTGCGTCCGCAGGCGGTCGAAACCAGGAGGAGCAGTACTCCGAGGCGCGTCACCGACAGCCTCCGTCCGAGGGCGACCCAACCGCCCTCCTTCGAGGACACGGAATGGCACGCCAGGCGCGCGGTGTCGATCTCGGGCGCCGGCTGATCGCGCAGCGAGGCGTCTCGAACGGACCTCACACACCCGGCAGGGCATGTGGGCTTCGTCCACTCACACGGGATGACCGCGCGCGGTCGCGGGCCTGGACGCGTCGCGCAAGGGGCGGCCACAGCGAAGCGGAGCCAGCGCACGGCAGGGAGTTTCGCACCCACAGGCAGGCGAAGCACAATCACTGCGATGTCCGAGCCGGCCCACCTCGAGGTCGTGACGGCGGCGCGCCACACGGGCGTGGAGGAAGGTCTGCGCGTCGCGCTCGATCGCTCGCCCTTCGACATCGGCCGACACGGCGGGGCGTGGCAGCTCGCCAGCTACCTGATCAGCCGCCACCACGCGCGGCTCGTGCAGCGCGACGATGGCCGGTGGACCGCGGAGGATCGCTCGTCGACCAACGGCACGCTCGTCTGCGGGAAGAACGCGCGAGCCCCCGTGCTGCTCGCGTCCGGCGATCTGATCGATCTCGGGCCGGCGATCGTCCGCTTCCGCCAGGGCCCACCGGAGTTCCTCCCGCACCACCCCGGGCTCGAGGAGGCGATCGCCGTCGATCCACGCTCCGACACCCCGTGGCGCGTCTGGGCCGACTGGCTGCTGGAACAGGGCCATCCGCTCGGGGCCTGGCTCACGGGTCCAGAGCGCCCGCCGGCATCCACCCTGCCCTGGCTCGGCCCCCTCGCTCGCTGGCAGTTGCAGCGGCGCTTGAAGGTGCGGTGGCACCCGTGGGGGCTCCTGGCCAGCCTCACCCTGCCATGCGTGAGCGCGGAGGAGCCGGTGCACACCTCCTGGGTGCTCCGCCACCTGGCACTCGTGCCCGCCACCCGCTTCCTCGCGGAGCTGGAGGTGCAGGTGCTGCCGCACCAGCTCGACGCGCGCCCGCCCGCCGAGGTGCTGCTCGAGGCGTTGGGAGAGGCCGCGCTGCCACCGTCTTTGAGGAGCGTTCGGCTGCGCGGCGTGGAGCCGGATGCGCTGCCGCGCCGAGCCCAGCGGGCCTTGATGCGACCGCCCCCCCGCGCGCTGCTGGAGGAGACCTACCTCGCGCTGCGCCGCGCCTGCCCGCACCTCGAGTCCGGCATGAGCGAACTCGTCGCGTGGGACGACGCGCACCGGTAGGGACCCGTCTCGCGGAGAGACCGCGCGCCGAGGGGCCGCCCGAACCTGGCGCCACGTCGGAGCGGCCGTCTCCTGAGAGCGCCTCCCCGCCGCGGCTCGAGCGCCGTACCTGCCAATCGGCCGGCCACGGACGACCGCTGGCGCGGCATGGTGAGCGCCGCGTGGGACTCCAGCGAACTCCGCTGTCCGCGCACAGGCCACAACCGGGCGGCGCCGTCAGTAGAAGGGCCCTTCGTCGGCGCTCAGCGTCATGATCAACGCGGTGAGGCTCCCCGCCAGGCCGAGCCCGAGAGCGGTCCACCCGGCAGCGAACAGCCCATTCGCCAGCGCCGCCTGTTGCTCTGCCTGGGCGCGGGTGAGTGACGTCACCACTGGCTGCTCCAGCAGCGCGCCGTCGAGCTGCCCCTTCACCACCGCGCCGGCGATCAACAGCCCGATGCCCACCGCCC
Organism: Myxococcota bacterium; assembly: GCA_040752975.1. GTDB lineage: Bacteria > Myxococcota > Myxococcia > Myxococcales > Myxococcaceae > JADLDB01. The sequence goes on along the minus strand of JBFMHF010000166.1, from coordinate 13,546 downwards.
CCACTCCGGAGGAGACGCCGAACACCACCTTCGGGGCGAGGGGCGAAGGCGGCGTCTGGGTGAGCTCGGGGTGGGGCTCCGTCGCTGGAGGCTCGAGCGCACGCGCCACCGTCGCCGGCCGCTCCACCGGCGTCTCTGCGACGGGCCGGTCCTTGAGCAGCTTGGCCGCCAGGTGGTGCGCGAAGACCTGCGCCTCCGGCGAGTCCTCGAGCGCGCCGCTGGAGATAAGGAACGTTTCCTGGACAAGCACGGTGGTCGCATCGACCGCCTCGGCGTCGACCGTGAGGCCCTTGCGGTTCTTTACGAGCGTCACGCCCACGACGCAGGCGGACTTCTCCTTCGCCAGCGCCGTGAGGCAGGCGCGGTCGCGACACCGGGTGTCGGCCATTTCAGCGGGGACGCTCGCGCGATCGAGGGCGAGCGCGACGCGGCCGCGCAGGTCCTTCGCCTCGGCCGCGCCGAGCCCGATCGTGGAGCGCTCGACGATCAGCACCTTCGGTGGCCCCGGAGCGGCGGAAAGGAGCAGCAAGAGCACGGGCAGCATGAAGCACCCCTCCGGATCACTGCGCAAAGAACGTCGTCTCGATCACATCCAGCTCGTTCATGCAGTGGGCGACGGACCGCGAGCAGTCCTTCGCCTCGTCCAACTGGATCAACGCCGCGCGGCGCACGTCGTCGGCGAGAGCGCGCGATTTCTGCCTGAGCTCGTGCCACCGCCGCTTCACGTCCCGCCGGCTGGGGCGGTCCCTGAGGGGCGTCACCTTCGCCACGGCTGGCGACTTCGGTGCGGCCTTGGGGGACCGGGGCCCGGGCGATGCGGGCGAGGACTCCAGCGGCTGGGTGACAGCGGAGGGCGGATCCACCGGGAGCGGCGGGGGGACGTCCGTGGCGGGCGCACGCTCCGGCAGTACCGTCGTTGGCGTCGGTGGCGCAGTCGGCGCTGGAGGGGCCGTCGCGGGCCGCGGTGAGTCGAACGTCGACCCGGGCTCCGTGGGCCTGGCCCAGGGCTGCCAGAGCCCGAGGCCCGCGATGATCGCCAGCCCAACGCCTGCGATCGCCCACGGCACCCGGGAGCGGCTGGGGACGTGGACCGGGTGAGGCGCCGGGAGCGTATTGGCCGGGGGTTGCTCCGTGGGTGGCAGCTTCACCGTCTCGGGCACCGCAGCGGCGAGCTCCGCCTGGATCCGCTCCAGCTCGCCGCGCACGTCCCTCGCAGAGGCGGGCCGGCGGGCCGGGTCCTTCTCGAGGAGGCGGGCGACGAGGCGCTCGAGCTCGCGCGGCGCCTCGGGCGCGAAGCGCAGCAGCGGAGGGGGCGCCATCGACTGGTGCTGATCGAGCAGCGTGGCGAGCTCGCGCGCGGTGAAGGGTGGGCGACCAGCGAGGAGCTCGAAGGCGAGGCACCCGAAGCTGTAGAGATCCGCCTGGGGACCGACCGCCTCTCCGCGCATCTGCTCCGGAGCGACGTACAGCGGCGTTCCGCCCACGCTCGTCTGGCGCACGCGGGCGCCCGCCTCCCCTCGCCGCGCGAGGCCGAAGTCGAGCAGCTTGGGCAACGCGGCCCCGTCGTGCAGCCGGGCCACGAAGACGTTGCCCGGCTTGAGATCCCGGTGGATGACGCCGACAGCGTGCGCAGCCGCGAGCGCACTGGCGATGGGGATGAGCAGCGCCAGGGCGTCCCGCGGCTCGAGCGCCCCTGCGCGAGCCAGCATCACGTCCAGCGGTTCCCCGTCGAGCAGCTCCATCACCAGGTACGGCTCGCCCGAGGGGGTCTCGCCGAAGCTGAAGACATCGATGATGTTGGGGTGGCGGGCCGCGGCGACGGACCGGGCCTCGTCGAGCAGGCGCCGCGCGTGCGAGGGATCCTGCGAGAGCTCGCGCTTGAGCACCTTGATCGCCACCGGCCGGCCGAGGAGCGGCTGCTCTCCCCGGTACACGTGGCCCATGCCTCCCGAGCCGAGCCGCTCCAGCACGCGGTACTCGCCCAGCGTCGCGCCGATGAGCGGATCGAACGGGCTGGACACCGTCCGAACCGAGGTCGGCTCCACGCCGAAGTCCCCTTGCGGCGCAGGCACTCCGACGTCGCTCAGCGGGCGGCGCACCGTGGGCTCGAGCGGGCTGTCCGGGTGATGGCCTGGATCCGTACCCAGCTCGTGCAGCGCGCGGCGCACCGTGGGCTCGATGCCCGGGCCTGGCTCGAGGCTTTCGTGCTCGGGATCGGTGCCGGGCTCCTGACTCCTCCCTGTGGGCAGCGGCCCCGCGTCGCGCTGCAACAGGGGCTCGAGGGCCGTGGCCGGGGTGGCGCGCTGCACCGGTACGGTCTTCACGTCATCGAGGGCCCGCCGCACCGTCGGCTCGAGGCCAGGCTCAGCACGCCCGTTCCGTCGCTGGGCCTTGCCGGCACTGGAGTCGGGATCGTCGGAAGCCATCGTCGAAGGAGGAAGACCCTCGCGCAGTGTGGCGCGTTCCAGCCGCGAGGTCACGTCACCTCACAGCTTGTTGAACCAGGGCGACAGGATCACGCCGTCCCCCACGGCTGGAGGGGTGCTCGGCGCATAGACCGTGATGGTGATGGAGTTCGGCGGCGAGAGCGCCGGCACGTTGACGATCGCGCCGGAGGTGGTCATCACCATCCCGCCCGACGTCACGGGCCCGGCGTCAGGCAGCAGGATGGCGTCGGGAGCCGATTCGGTCTCGCTGAAGGCCATGAGCTGTGCCCCGGCGACGAGGACCCACCCGTTCAGGAGATGGGTGGGCCACCTCAGGCCCTGGCCCGCCAGGGTGCGCGGGTTGGGCGCCCCACCGTCCAGCTGGGCGAGCCGGGCCGTGCCACCCTCCGTCACCACCAGCGCGTCGCCCTGCCGGACCACCGCGGCCCCGTAGCTCTTCGCGGTGTCATTGCTCCAGGGCAGGGCGCCGTTCGCCAGCGTGCGCGCGTTCACCCACACCGCCACGTTGTCGTTCTGACCGGGGGCCGGCGCCGACACCACGAGGTCGTCACCCACGCGGGCCACGCCGTCGAAGGTCCGCCCGGCCGCGGAGGGGTTGGGCAGCGTCGTCACCTCCATCACCTCTTCGAAGGCATCGAGGGCGGAGAGGCCGTCCTTGCCCGCAGCGATGATCCGCATGCCTTCGAGGCAGGGCCGCCCCACCACCCCGCCGGAGAAGCCCCACGCGCCGCCGCTGCTCAAGGGAACGTCTGCGAAGCTCAGGCCCCCGTCGGGCTCCACGGTGATCCGCTTGACGCCCGGCCCTGCCGCGTGGGGCAGCGCGTACACCCGTCCGTCGCAGCCCCGCACCGCGCCGCCGTAGTGGCCGCCGTCGGTGACGGGGAGCGTCGGGCCGACCCAGGCAGCGGTGCCGTCCACCGGATCGATGATCGCGAAGCGGCTGGCGCAGAAGGGAATCGCCAGCGCGCGGCCGTCGTCGAGCGCCACCACTCCCCGAAAGATCTCGGGACAGGTCGGAGGCAGCACCATCGAGGTGAGGGTCACGTCGCGACGCGTGAAGTCCGGCGCAGCGGGCGCTGCCGGGTCGAAGCTCACGTCGCGCCACGAATCCGCGATCCCGTCGGCGGAGGTGGTGTTCGGAACGGGTGTGCGCGCCCCTCCGCCGCCTGCGCCCCCGCCTTGATTCCCTCCCGTGCCACCGCCCCCGGCGCCACCGCCGACGCCTCCTCCTGCGCCGCCGCCGCTGCCGCCTCCCGTCCCTCCACCGCTGCCTCCTGTGCCGCCATCGCTGCCTCCGCCCGCGCCGCCGCCGATGCCCCCCGCGTCGGCGCACGGCTCGCCCGCGAAGCAGATCGACGCAGGCACCTGGGCGCACGCCGTGAGCCCGAGCCCCAGGGCGAGGACGATCGTCTGGAGCGGGCAAAGGCTCACGAGGAGGCGACAGTAGCGCACGAGCACCGCCAGGGGGGTTGCGGCTTGCCGCGCGCAGGACACCACCGGCTCGGCCGAGTCGACGGCAGCGTCGCGAGCGGCGCTCAGTCCTTCTTCCGCTCGATGGGCAGCTTCATGCGCAGGCGCTCCACGGGCCGGCCCGCGATGACATGCTCCTCGACGATCTCCTTCACGTCGGCCACGGTGACGCCGCCGTACCAGACGTTGTCGGGGTACACGACGACGGACACGCCGCGCTCGCACGCGTCGAGGCAGCCTGCGTTGTTGGCGCGCACGCCCTTCACCTGGTGCGCGTCGAGCTGATGCTTGAACTCGAGCCGCACCTCGTCGCCTCCCTTCGACGCGCAGCAGCCGCGCGGGCTGCCATCGGGGCGACGGTTGGTGCAGACGAAGAGATGGCGGGCATACGGGGGAGGCATGGGCTGCTTCGTGTACTCAAAACGCGTCGCGCTTGCGCGCTTTCTCGCGCCCCCACGGGGCGACTTCGCTGGTGGTACGCCTGCCCGCAAAATCGATCGCCAGCCCGGCAAATCGGCGCTCCCGAGGGACGGCCGAGGGAAAGCTGATCACCCCACGACACACACACTCAGCAAATAGCGCTTCGCCGATCGATCGCCCTCCATGAAAAGTCATGTATCGTCGTGACCATATGCATCAGGCCGGTTCATGAGGGGATCGTCCCACCTGGCCCCACAACCCCGCGCAGAGGCCGATTTTCCGGGCCCGGCGCTGGCGGGGCGAGTTTTCCACAGGCCAAAAACACCCTAAGTCTTGGGTATCGGAAGAAAATTTGACACAACATCTAGTTGGTCGATGCTTGACACGTGGCCGCTACCTTTGGCACTAATCGGCCCCCTCCACGGTCCGTGACCGGCGGAGGACAGGGACTGGAGGGGTCCCCAGGTACGACAAATCCTACCTTTTGCGACTTTCACGCCCCCGGGGCCTCATCCGAGCGGCGGCAGGCACTCATCGCCTTTCACTCATACCCGCAGTCAACTTTCAACCCACCACCCAATTCACCCAACTCGTCGCGCCGCTCACCACCGCAGTCTTCGGAGTTAAGGAGGGGATCACCATGGAGAAGGAAGTAGCTCCCGCCACCACGGGCACGGTCGTTCCATTGGATTCGCGCGCGGTGCCTCGCACGGGCAAGGCCCAGGGGCTGTCGGTCCCCCGGTTCTTCACCACGCCCGGCGTCGACCCCGCGGATGAGATCGCCTGGGAGCTGCGCAGCGCCTCCATCACCGGCGAGGACGGGAAGGTCGTCTTCGAGCAGAAGAACATCGAGGTGCCGAAGTCCTGGTCGATGCTGGCGACCAACGTCGTCGCGTCGAAGTACTTCCGCGGCACGCCCGGCACCCCGGAGCGCGAGACGAGCGTGCGCAGGCTGGTGGGCCGTGTCGTGGACACGCTGACCCGCTGGGGCGACCAGGGCGGCTACTTCGCCACCCCCGAGGACAAGCACGCCTTCCACGCCGAGCTGACGCACCTGCTCCTGCGCCAGAAGGTCGCCTTCAACAGCCCCGTCTGGTTCAACGTGGGCGTCGAGGAGCACCCGCAGTGCTCCGCCTGCTTCATCAACTCCGTCGAGGACTCGATGGAGTCGATCCTCGGGCTGGCGCGCACCGAAGGCATGCTCTTCAAGTACGGCTCGGGCACGGGGTCCAACCTCTCGCCGATCCGCTCGTCGAAGGAGACCCTGAAGGGCGGCGGCACCGCGTCCGGCCCCGTGTCCTTCATGAAGGGCTTCGACGCCTTCGCCGGGGTGATCAAGTCGGGCGGCAAGACGCGCCGCGCCGCGAAGATGGTGATCTTGAACGCGGATCACCCCGACATCCTCGAGTTCATCCGCTGCAAGGTGGTGGAAGAGAAGAAGGCCCACGCGCTGATCGACGCCGGGTACGATCCGTCGTTCAACGGCGAGGCGTACTCGTCCGTCTTCTTCCAGAACTCGAACAACTCGGTGCGCGTCACCGACGAGTTCATGAAGGCCGTCACCGAGGATCGCGCGTGGAGTACGAAGGCGGTGCTCGGCGGCGCGATCGTCGAGACGTACCGGGCGCGCGATCTCTTCCGGGAGATCTCCGAGGCGGCGTGGAAGTGCGGCGACCCGGGCCTGCAGTTCGACACCACCGTCAACAGCTGGCACACCTGCGCCAACACCGCGCGCATCAACGCGTCGAATCCGTGCAGCGAGTACATGTTCCTCGACGACACGGCCTGCAACCTGGCGTCGCTCAACCTGATGCACTTCCGCACCATCGACGGGGAGTTCGACGTCGAGGCCTTCAAGCACGCGGTGGACATCACGCTGTTGGGCCAGGAGATCATCGTCGGCTTCTCCAAGTACCCGACGCAGCGGATCACCCAGAACTCCTACGACTTCCGCCCGCTGGGGCTGGGCTACGCCAACCTGGGCGCGCTGCTGATGGCGTCGGGCCTACCGTACGACTCCGACGAGGGCCGCGCGATGGCTGGCGCCGTGACCTCGCTGATGGCGGGCCGCGCGTACCACATGTCCGCGCGCATGGCGGAGCACCTCGGGCCCTTCGCCGGCTACCCGGTCAACCGTGAGCCGATGCTGGGCGTCATCCGCAAGCACCGCAAGGCGGCGTACCAGCTGCCCGTCACCGGCGTGGGCGCGAAGCTGCACGCGGCGCAGAAGCAGGTGTGGGACGAGGCGCTGCAGCTCGGTGAGGAGGCGGGCTACCGCAACTCGCAGGTCACCGTGCTGGCCCCCACCGGCACCATCGGCTTCATGATGGACTGCGACACCACCGGCATCGAGCCGGACATCGCGCTCATCAAGTACAAGAAGCTGGTGGGCGGCGGCATGCTGAAGATCGTCAACCAGACGGTCCCGCCGGCGCTCTCGAAGCTGGGCTACTCGACGACGGAGATCGACGCGATCGTCAGCTACCTCGACAAGCACGACACGATCGAGGGCGCGCCCTTCTTGAAGGCCGAGCACCTCCCGGTGTTCGACTGCGCCTTCAAGCCGGCGAAGGGCACGCGGTCCATCCACTACATGGGCCACATCAAGATGATGGGCGCGGCGCAGCCGTTCCTGTCCGGGGCGATCTCCAAGACGGTCAACCTGCCGAACGAGGCCACCGTCGAGGACATCGAGATGGCCTACCTCGAGTCCTGGCGCGCCGGCCTCAAGGCCGTGGCGGTGTACCGCGACGGGTGCAAGCGCAGCCAGCCGCTCAACACGTCGAAGGAAGCGAAGAAGGCCGAGGCCGCGGTCGCCGAGCCGCAGGTGGTGGTGGAGCGCATCGCCCGCAAGCGCCTGCCCGACGAGCGCCGCGCGATCACCCACAAGTTCTCGATCGCCGGCCACGAAGGCTACCTGACGGTGGGCATGTACGAGGACGGCCAGCCCGGTGAGGTGTTCATCACCATGGCGAAGGAAGGCAGCACGGTGTCGGGCCTGATGGACAGCTTCGCCACGGCCATCTCGCTGTCGCTCCAGTACGGCGTGCCGCTCCAGGTGCTCGTCGACAAGTTCAGCCACACCCGGTACGAGCCCGCGGGCTTCACCAACAACCCGGATCTGCCGATCGCCAAGTCGCTCACGGACTACATCTTCCGGTGGCTGGCGCTGAAGTTCCTGCCGCAGGAAGGGGCCGCCGAGAGCCTGATGGAGGCCGAGGCCCGGGCGATCGCAAAGACGCCCGCGCCCAAGCCCTCGCCGGTGGCGGTGACCGAGGCGGCCGCGAACATGAGCGCGATGAAGGCCGCGTTCCTGAACCAGGCCGACGCTCCGCCCTGCCCGGTGTGCGGCACCATCACCGTGCGCAACGGCGCCTGCTACAAGTGCCACAACTGCGGCGCGACGACGGGCTGCAGCTGAGGTGAGGCTTCGCGGCGGGCCCGCCAGCCCGCCGCATTCGACACCAGGAAAGACGAAGGGGTCGGCGAGGAGCCGGCCCAGACGGGGGATGCCTCGAGCGATCCCTGTCGCTTCATTCCCGGGAGGGGGAGGCGGCTCCGGCTTGATGAAGGCTGGAGCCGCCTTTTTTTCCCCGGCGGATCAACGGATCTGCGCGGAGCCTGGCACCAGCCGCCATCGCGACGACGCCCAGCTCAGTCCTTCCATTCGATCGACGCGCCACCGGATCCCGCCACGCGGCTCTTCGGCGGGTTGCCGCGCACGGTGACGTCCACCCCGCCCGAGGCCGCGCCGGAGATCGACTCCGTGGCGACCACGTCCACGTCGCAGCCGCCCGAGGCGTCGAGGATCACCGTCTGCGCCGTGAGGTCCTTCGCGTCGAAGTCCACGCCGCCCGAGAGGTGGAGATCGACGTTCTCCGCCGCTCCGGAGAGATCGACCTCGACGCCGCCCGAGGCCTGGACCTGCAGCACCGCCAGCTTCACGTCCTTCGCCTCAAACTCCACACCGCCGGACAACTCCAGCGCGAGACTGCTGCTGACGCCGTTCTCCACCAGCACGTCGACGCCGCCCGTGGCCACCACCTTGCGGAGGTCCGGCAGTGAGATGAAGGCGTGCACAGGCCGCGAGGGCGACAGCGCCACGTCGGCCCGCGGGTGAACGAGGAGCCGCTCGCCTTCCACCTTCACCTCGTATTCAGCCACGATGTTGTCGTCCCCCTCCAGCACCACCCCCGGGGGCCCGCGGCGAATCGACGCGTGCAGCCCGCCGGCGAGATCGACCTCGTGGAAGCCGGGCAGCGCGTCGGCACGGACCTGGACGATGGCGCCGCTCCCGTGAACACCGGCGCAGGAGGACAACACCAGCGGGACGAGAGCGAGGAAGGCGCGCATGCCCCCAGAACGACACAGCCCGCGCGCGATTGCCACGTCCTCGAGCCTCAAGTCGATGGCCTCGTCCCCCACCCACGGCCTTCTTGCACCCCACGAGGGGTATTCCGTATGCGCCAGGGGCCCCCACCTGCACTTCACGGGAAAGGCCGTCCAACGGGGCGCCGTCAGGGCTTCTTCGGCGCGGCCTGTCCGGCGTCTGGCGCATCGAGAGACGCGAGGAAGGCCTTCGTCTCGGCGTGGCGGGGGTCGACCTGGAGGATGTCCTGGGCCAGCTTCCGCGCGCCGTCGCGATCGCCAGCCTCGGCGCGCAGCCTGGCGATCGCCAGGGGCTTCGTGACGTAGCGCTCGATCGCCTTCTCCGTGAGCTTCCCCCGCGCGTCGGGGGCGATCTTCGCGTCGAGCTCGAGGAACTGCCTGGCCTTTTCGGGCGTGAACTCGTCGATGTGGTTGGCGAGGAAGGCGTACTCGGCCAGCAGCTTGAGCAGCGCCTGGCACCTCTTCCCGTCCGTCTTCGAGGTGGCGCCCGAGCGGGCGATTTCCTGGGCCTTCGAGAGATCGCCGGCGAGGAAGAAGAGCTTCGCCGTCTCGGAGCGGCTCGGGGCCGGCGGCGCCTTCTGGGGAGGAGCCTGGAACAGGGCCAGCGAGACGAGGAGCGCAGACACCATGGCGTCAATACGCGTTCTTCGAGAGGAAGCCGCCGAGCGCGGTGCGGACGAGGATCTTCACGTCGAAGGCCAGCGACCAGTTCTCGATGTAATAGAGATCGTAGTCGATGCGATCCTTGATCGAGGTGTCGCCGCGCAGGCCGTTCACCTGCGCCCAGCCGGTGATGCCCGACTTCACCATGTGCCGCAGGTGGTAGCGGGGGATCTGCTTCTTGAAGGCCTCGATGAAGACGGGGCGCTCGGGGCGGGGGCCGACGAGGGACATGTCTCCCACCAGCACGTTCCAGAACTGGGGCAATTCATCGAGCGAGAAGCGCCGGAGCAGCGCCCCCACCGGCGTCTTGCGATCGTCCTCCGCGGTGGCGAAGCGGGGGCCGTCCTTCTCCGCGTCCACCTTCATGGTGCGGAACTTGAGCATCCGGAAGAGGCGCCCATCCATGCCCATGCGCTCCTGGGCGTAGAAGACGGGGCCCCGGCTGGTCAGCTTCACCAGGAGCGCGAGGGCCAGGAAGAGCGGAGAGAGGAGCAGCAGCGCCAGGCCCGAGAAGATCACGTCGAAGGCGCGCTTGGCGATCAGGTTCCAGCCTTCCAGCGGCGCGCCCTGCAGGCTGATGATCGGCAGGCCTCCGAATTCCTCCAGGCCGCCGCGCAGCGTGACGAAGCTGAAGAGATCGGGCAGCAGCTTCACGTCGACGGTGCGGAGCGCCAGCTCCTCCATCAGCTCCTTCAGCGCGGCGTGCTCTTCCAGCGGCAGCGCGAGGACGACTTGATCGACGGGCTGCTCGTCCAGCACCCGGCCGAGCTCGGAGTACAGGCCCTTCACCGGAACGCCCTTCACCTCGGAGCCCACCTTCTCGGCGCGGCGGGTGAGCGCCCCCACCACCTTGAAGCCCAGCTCCCGGTGCTGATCGATGGTCTCGATGAAGCGCTGCCCCAGCTCGCCCGCCCCCACCAGCAGCACCGTCTTCACGTTGACGCCGCGGCGGCGCAGGGAGTTGAAGACGGCGCGCGTCACCAGGCGCACCGTCGTCACCCCCGTGAAGCCGTAGGCCGCGAAGACGAGAATGGTGAGGCGGCTGTAGCGCTCGCGCACGAAGTAGCTGACGGCCACCAGCACCAGCGTCGCCAGCACCATCGCCTTGAAGATCTCGAACACCTCGCCGATGTGGGAGCGATTGCGGTTGGTCGTGTAGAGCGCCTGGGCGCGGAAGACGATGGGGAAGATGATCAACACCAGGCCCAGCGTCACCAGCGTGTCGCGCGTGGGCGGCACGGACTCCGTCGACAACAGGCCAAAGCGCGTGAAGTACGCCGCCACGAAGGCCAGCGCCAGCGTCGCCACGTCCGCCAGCAGCTTGATCGAGTTGTAGAAGCGCTGGAAACGCGTGAACACGACGGGTGAAGCCTCTAGCACGGTCCGGCCGGAGGCTGACAACCCCCCGGTACAACAGGGCATTCCCGACGAGTGTGGTACACGCGCCCCGTGCCGCGGCCCCTCGTCCTCGTCAGTGCCCTCGGCCTCTTGGTGGCGGGGCTGTCGCTCGCAGACGAGGTGATGGAGTTCGATCCAGCGCAGTACGCGGACGTGGCGGCGCGGCTGCTCGAGCGCGGCGACTGGCTGCACCTCGAGGATCTCAACGGCCCCTTCATCAACAAGCCACCGTTGATGATCTGGGCGCAGGCGGCGGCGATGGCGGTGCTGGGGCCCACGTCGGTGGCGGCGCGGTTGCCGGCGCTCTTCTTCGCGGTGCTGGCCGTGCTGGGGACGTACCTCGTGGGGCGGACGTTGAAGGACGCGCGGCTGGGCGCGGTGGCGGCGGCCTTCCTCGCGTGCTCGGTGGCGGTGCATCACGCCGTGGCGGATCCGAAGGTCGATCTCGCGTTGATGGCGATGACGACGTGGGCGGTGTTTGCCTTCCTCTCGCAGCGGATCCTCGCCGGCTGGCTCCTCACCGCGCTGGCGGTGCTGGCGAAGGGGCCGATCGGCGTCGTCCTCGTCACGTTCGCGCTGGTGCCGGAGCTGGTGAGGGAGACTCCCTCGCCTCCACCCGGGGCCAGGGCGGGGGTGTTGGTGCGGAACGTCGTCGCCGTCGCGCTGTTCGCCGCGGTGGTCGTACCCTTCTACGCTGCGCAGGGGCCCGACGCGGCGTTCTACCTCCTGTGGACCCAGTCCTTCGCGCGCGTCTTCGGGGGGAGCGACTTCCACGACTCGACCACCCCGCTGTACTTCCTCCACACCGGGTCGTGGGCGTTGCTGCCGATGACGCCGCTGGTGATCGCGTCGCTCGTGCGCGGCTTCGTCAAGCTGCGGCGCGAGCGCCGCCTGCCGGCCGATCGCCGGCGCGTCCCGGTGTGGTGGTTTGCCCTTCCCTTTCTCGTCATCTCCGCGTCCAGCTACAAGCTGCCGCAGTACGTGTACTGGCTGGCGCCTCCGGCCGCGCTGCTGGCGGCGGAGGAAGTGCTTCGGCTCTCGGACACGGGCCTCGTCCGCTGGCGACGGGTGTACGCGGGGCTGGCGATCGGCGCGGGCGTGCTGGGCGGCTTCGTGCTGGCGGTCGCGTTTCCTCCGGCTGGACTGCAATGGCTGCTCGCGGGAGGACTGATCCTCCCGCTCATCGCCTGGGCCGCGACGAGAGGGCAGGAGGCCTGGCTGCGCGTGAGCGCGCTGGCCGCGACGTCGGGGCTCGGCTTCCTGTTTCTCTACACCTCGTGGATCCACCCTTCCCTCCTCGAGTTCCAGCCATGGCGGGAAGTGGCGGCTCAGGCGCGTGAGCTGCCCCCTTCGGAGCCCCTCGTGCTGGTGGAGGTCGCGCCGAGCAACGCGCTGTCCTTCTACGCGAGACGGCGCCTGGTGCCGGCCACCGCCGAGGAGATCGCCGCCAGACGCCCGCGCGTCTTCGTGGTGAGTGACGCCGCGCTCGCAGCCCTTCCGGGCGCGCGCTCGTTGATCCGGCTGCCGACCTACCCGGTGAGCATCCCCCGCGGGCCGTTTCTCCGCGCCTCGACGCGTGAGGCTCAGGTGAAGTGGGTGCACGTCGCCTCCTTCGACCGCTGAGGCTCGTCCCCTCTCTGCCGATGGGGGAGAGGGCGACACCTTGGGTAGAGTGCGCCGTCATGGCGAACGATCTCCGGGACGGCGAGACGGCGCAGGTGAAGGGCTCGGGCTCGTCGATCTACACGCTCAAGAATACCGGCGGCGTGTACTCGTGCACCTGCCCGGCATGGATGCACCAGGGCGTCGCCATCGAGCGCCGCACCTGCAAGCACCTGCGCGCCTACCGCGGGGACGAGGCCGAACAGGCGCGCCTCGGCTCGGCGCCGCTCTCCGGCAAGCCCGTGCGCGCGAAGACGAAGAAGAGCACCGAGCCAGCCGAAGAGGCAGCCGAAGGCCCGCCAGTCCTCCTCGCGCACGCCTGGGAGAATGACGTCGATCTCACCGGCTGGTGGCTCTCCGAGAAACTGGACGGCGTGCGCGCCTGGTGGGACGGCAAGCGCTTCCTCTCGCGGCTGGGCAACCAGTTCTTCGCGCCGAAGTGGTTCACCGAGGGCCTGCCGGATCACCCGCTGGACGGGGAGCTGTGGGGGGGCCGCAAGCAGTTCCAGCGCACCGTCGGCATCGTCAAACGCCAGGACGAGTCGCCGCTGTGGAAGGAGCTCTCGTACGTCGTCTTCGACGCGCCCGCGCACGGCGGCGTCTTCGAGGAGCGCGTGGCCTTCCTGGAGCAGACCGTGGCCCAGCGGAAGATCGCCTGGCTCAAGGCCTGCGCCCACGAGCGCTGCGAGGGCGTCGACCACCTGCGCCGGGAGTTGGCCCGCGTGGAGTCGCTCGGCGGAGAGGGGCTGATGGCCCGGCGACCCGGTTCCCGCTACGAGGCGGGGCGATCTTCGTCGCTGCTCAAGGTGAAGTCCTTCCACGACGACGAGGCGCGGGTGATCGATCACATCCCCGGCGCGGGCCGGCACAAAGGGCGCCTGGGCGCGCTCCTCGTCGAGCTACCCAATGGGACGCAGTTCAGCGTCGGCACCGGCTTCTCCGATCGCGAGCGCGAGGCGCCACCGAAGATCGGCGCCGTCATCACCTTCCGCTACCAGGAGCTGTCCGCCGCCGGCGTCCCGCGCTTCCCCACCTTCGTCGGCGAGCGCATCGACAAGACCCTGCCGCCGACGTCGCCGTCAGCCAGCGCCCGCCGC
>JBFMHF010000165.1:0-15329 GCA_040752975.1 Myxococcota bacterium | reverse complement strand
GCCTTCTTCGCGGCCTCGGCCTTCTTCAGCTGGTCCTTCTTCTCGCGCTCGCGGCGTCGCTCTTCCTTCTCGATGCCCTTGTTGGCGTCCTTGAGGTACTGCTCGACGCGCTCGTCCTTGCCGCCCTTCGCCTGGTACTGGTTGAAGTAGGAGATGGCCTGCTTGTAGCGCTCGATGGTGTCGACGTTGGGCACCTCGAGGTCGAGGTAGGTGAGGGCGATGTTGAAGTAGGGGTCGGTGAGATCCGGCCGCTCCTTCAGCACGCGCTGGTACTCGGCCAGCGCCTTGTCCACCTGCTGCAGGCCCCGGTAGGCGTTGCCCAGGTTGAGGTGCGCGGCCAGAAACTCGGGCGCGGCGGAGACGGCCGCCTCCAGCTCCCTGGCCGCCGACTCGTAGTCGTTGGCCTCGTTGAGCATCATCCCGTAGTTGTTGCGGGCCTCGGCGTAGTCCGGCTTGAGGAGCGTGGCCTGGCGGAAGGACTCGACGGCCAGCGCGCGGTTCTTGAGCTTCAGGGCCACCAGCCCCATCGCGTTGTGGGTCAGCGCGTCGTTGGCGTCGATGGTGCGGGCGTTCTCCAGCACCAGGCGGGCGAGCTCGTACTTCTGCTGGCGGAAGTACACCTGCGCGAGGAGCTGCATGGCGCGCGTGTCGCGCTCCTCGGCCTTCAAGACCTTCTTCGCCTCGCTCTCGGCGGCGGGCAGCTTGTTCTGCTGGAGCAGCGTGAGGACGAGGGCGTTGCGGGGGGCGATGGCGGCCGGGTTCTTCTGGATCGCCGCGCGGAGCTCGTTCTCCATGTCGGCGCAGCGGTTCCGGCGGCACGAGAGGCGGGCCAGGTAGTCCCAGGCCGCGTCCTGCGCGGGATCGATGTCCAGCGCCTTGCGGTAGTTGGACTCGGCGTCGCCCAGGTTGCCGCGGCGCTCCTCGATGAGGCCGAGGTTGGTCCAGGCGTACGCGGCCCGGTCGTTGCGGCCGATGACTTCCTTGTAGATGGCCTCCGCGCCGGCGAGGTCGCCCCTGGCCTGCAACGCGACGGCGGCCTTGAAGCGCTCCTGGGTGACGGGATCGAAGGCGGCGGCCGCGGCGGGAGGAGGCGTCTCGGCGGGTGTAGGCCCTCCGGCGGCCGGCTGCGTCGCCTCGGGTCCGGGGGCCGGGGCCGGGGCCGTCTTCGCCTCGTACGGCACCTCGGGCGTCTCGGCGGCGGGCGCGGGCGCCTTCTCTTCCGGCTTCGGCTCCGGGGTGGAGGCGCAGGCGCCCAGGACGGCGAGCGCGAGAGCGATGCTGGCGCGCCGGGCCGTCACTTGTCGTCGCCTCCCAGCTTCTGCGGGGCCTGCGTGGCCTTCTCGTTGCCGGTGATGGAGTTGATCGCGCCGTCGGGGTACGTGAGGTCGCTCGCCAGCGCCGACCGCGGGTCCTTGAGCATCGGGTACTCCTTGGGCCGGAAGCGGTTCAAGGACTCGAGCGTCTTCTTGGTCCACTCGTTGGACACGCGGTACTTCTTCGCCTCGGCCCAGGCGGCGGCGTACGTCTCGACGGCCTTGTCTTCGAGCGCCACCGTCTGAGCGGCCAGCTGATCCTGGTAGGTGATGACGGCCTCCTCGCCGAGGCGCTTGATCTCCGGCGGTACGGGCGTCTCGAGGATGGTCTGCGCGAAGCGCTCGAGCGTGTAGCCCTTGCGGTAGAAGGCCGCGAGGATCCACTCCACGCGCTTGTACTTGACGACCTCGTCGAAGGCGGCGTTCACCTTCTTCACCGCCTCTTTCTTCCTGGTGAAGCTGGCGGCCAGGTTCTTCCCCGTCCCGCCGATCTTCAGCTTGTCGAACTCGGCGAAGACGAACTCGGCCAGCTGGAAGCGGCTGTAGGCGGCGGCGTCGGCGGCGATGGGCGAGGTGTCGGGCTTCAGGCCCCGGCGATCGAAGTCGTCGGCCGCGTCCTTGAAGGCCTTCTTCGCCTCCGTCTCCTTCTTCAGCTTCATGTACGAGTCGCCGATGCGCTTCTTGGCGTCGATGACCAGCTCGGCCTGCGCGGGCTTGCCCGAGAACTTCTGGACGAACTCGCGCAGCGCGCCGATCTCCTTGGTCGGGTCGTTCATCTTCTCGTAGATGAGCGCGGCGCGGAACTGGTTCTTCGGCGCGTCCTCGGACTGCGGGTAGAGATCGGCGTAGCGCAGGTAGGCCTGGGCCGACTCGCTGTAGCGCTGCAGGCCTTCCAGGAGGCGCGCGGTGTTGAAGAGCGCGCTCTCGCGGTCCTTGGCCTGCGGGTAGTCCTTCACCAGCTTCTGGTACTTCTCGATCGCCTTGTCGAAGTCGTAGGACTTCTCGGCGTTGACGGCGACGCGGAAGAGGGCGGAGTCGGCCAGCTTGGACTGCGGGTACTCCGAGAAGATGCGCTCGTAGATCTTCAGGGCCGAGTCGAAGCGCTGCACGTTCTCGTAGCAGACGGCGGCGTTGTTGAGGGCCTTGTCGGCGAACTCGTGCTTCGGCTCCTCGGAGACCAGCTCGAGGTACTTCTTCGCGGCCTCGTCGTACTGGCCTTTGGCCATCAGCTCCTCGGCGAACTTGAAGCGGCCGCCGAGCTTGAACTTGGTGAGGCTCTTCGCCAGCTCCGACTTCGGGTCGACGCACTGGTTCTTCGTCATCAACCCGGCCACCTCTTCGACCTTCGACCAGTTCTTGTCGATGAGGTACGTCTCGACCGAGAGGTTGATGGCGTACTGGGCGACCTCGCTCGTGCAGTAGTTGGCGATGATCTTCTCGAAGCGGGCGCGCGCCTCGTCGAACTGGTTGTGGGTGTAGAAGAGCTCGGCGGCCTTGTAGGCGATGCCCGGGGCCTTCTCTTCGCCGCCCTTCGCCTTGGCCAGGTACTTGTCGGACGCGTCGACGAGGGCCTTCTCGGTGGGCGACAGCTCGATGGGCACGACCTTCTCGCCCTCGGGGCGGGCGGTGGAGATCAGCACCGGGTACTGCTTCGTCGTGCCGCTCTTCCACTCGAGCTCGAGCTGCTTCTGGTTGGCCAGCACCGCGGCGTAGGCGGCGTCGTTCAGGTAGCGGTTGTCCTGGCTGGAGTCGCGCACCGCGGCGTAGTGCTTCGCCGCCTCGGCGAACTGGAAGGAGTTGTACTGGCACTCGGCCAGGTAGAACTCCATCTCGTAGGCGTTCTTCGAGCGCGGGAAGCGCTGCAGGTAGCTCAAGTACGCCTTGGCGGCGACCTCGAAGGCCACCTTCGCCTGGTCGAACTTGCCTTCCTGCTTGTACACGAGCGCCTGCTGGTGGTGGTACACGGCCGTCGAGTACAGGCTCTTCTCGGCCAGCTCCTGCGCGGCCACCACTACGTCGGGATCGCGTTTCCACTTCTCGTGCCACGGGGTGCCGGGCACGAACATGTTCGACAGCTTGGACGACTCGGCGAAGGCCTCTTCGAGGCGGCGATCGCGCTCGTAGGCCTGGACGATGCGCTGCTGGATCTGCGGGGCCTCCTTGTTGAGCGGGTCCTTCTGAAGGGTCAGGCGGTAGGCCTCGATGGCGTCGGGGTGCTTGGTCTGATCGAAGTAGACGTCGCCCATGCGGCGGTAGATCTCCGCCTCGTAGCGGCGGCCGCCCAGCTTGCCGAAGGTCTCCTGGGCCTTGGCCAGGCTGCCCCACTTCTCGTCGACGAAGCTGATGGCGGTGTACTGGAGCGCCTCGTTGCGGAGATCGCCGCCCACGACCTCTTCGCCCTTGCGCTTCGCCTCGGCCTCGTAGAAGTCGATGAGGGCGATGAAGCGGGCGACCGCGTCGTCGAAGCGGTCCATGCGGTAGTACACCCAGCCCAGCTTGTAGAGGGCCTTGTCGTAGAGCGGGTGCTTGGTGTCCTCGATCGCGTGCTCGTAGGCCTCGGCGGCCCTGGCCAGCGCGTCGGGCACGTCGAAGGCGTCGAAGTAGTACTCGCCGATGCGCACCCACGCCTCGGTGGTGAACTTCGACTTCGGGTACTTCGCGATGAGCAGCTCGTACGCGCCGCGGGCCTTCTCGAAGTCCTCCTGCTTCTCCTGGCAGTAGCCGAGCAGGTAGTGCGAGGCGTCGTTGAGCTTGTAGCCGGGGAAGTCGGCGATCAGGCGCTGGTAGAGGGCGATGGACTTCGAGAAGTCCACCTTCGGCTCGGGGGGCGCGGTGGGGTTCTTCTCCGGGTCCAGCTTCTTGAGCGTCTCCTCGAACTCGCGCATCGCCAGCGCGTGCTCGTCGGACGTCCGCTCGTAATAGAGCTCCGCGAGGCGGAACATCACGTCGGGCGTGTAGCGGGGATCGTTCGGGTAGCGCTGGAGGAACTCCTCGAAGGCGGCGATGGCGTCGAGGCGCTCGCGGCGCTCGAGCACCTCGAGATCGCGGATGGCCTTCTCGTAGCTGTTGGCCAGGGTGTTCCGCTTCTCCTCGTACTTCTTCTCGACGAGGAGCTGCACCTCGCGGCGGAACTCCTTCGAGTCCTCCTCGTAGGAGGCGATGGCCCTGGAGATCTCCTCCAGCAGGGCCTGCTCCTGGGCGGAGCGGCCAGCGCCCATGCCCTCGAAGTAGCGCGTCTTCGGCCCGGTGGCGGGGCCCACGTCGGCCTTCTCGCCGCCGGTGATGCCGCCGTCGGGCATGGAGGGGACGATGGGGGAGGGGGCGCCGGCGTCGGGAGCCGCGACGCCGCCGTCCTTCTTGCCGCCGCCCGTGGGGGCCTTCTTCGCCGGTGCGGGAGCCGGCGGGGCGCCCTGCGCAGACGCCAGGCCTGCGCTCACCACGGCGCACAACAGCGCTGCCAGGCTGACTCGCCCGAAGCTCATCACTCCACGTCCTTCAGGACTTCCTTGAACTCCTCATCCAGGGCCTTGAGTTCCCTGTCCTTCTGCCCCGCCAGCTTCTGGATCGACCCGGTCTTGTCCTGCTTGCGCTGGAAGGCCACGTCCACCACGCCGACGTCGGCCTTCAGCACCAGGTCGTAGAAGCTCTGCCGCACCCGCTTGAAGCTGTCGAAGGCGATGCGCCCCACGAGGTTGCGCGTCTCGCCGGTGACGGCCTCCGTCTCCTTCGTGTAGTCGTCGATCAGCCGTTGCTCGAGCATCACCTGATCGCGCAGCTTCTGGGCCCGCTTCGCCACGCGCTCGCGGATGATGCTCTTCGAGCGCTCCACGCGATCGCGCACGGCCTGCGCGTCGGCCCGCACCACGTCGGCGCGCAGGAGCACCTGCTGGGCGTTCGACGGGAGGCCCCCGCGGCTCGAGGCGTACACCTGCTGGATCTGCTCGAGCAGCTTGCCGTACTCCTCGCGCAGCGCCGCCTCGCCCGACACCGCCTTGTCCGCGTTGTTCCGCTCGGACAACAACTGGGCGCGCAGCTCGTCCAGCTCGCTCTGCATCGCCTCGAGCGCGCGCTGCTCCAGCGTCACCTTCTCGAGGAAGGCCTTCTCGTCCTCGGGCGTGTCCTTGCGCTGGGCCTTGGTGTCGTCGACGTACTTGCGGATCGCCACCAACTGCGCGGCCTGGGCCTGGATCTCGATGCCCAGCTGGAAGGCCTGCTTGTCGATGGCGTCGATCGCCTTCTGGATCCGCTCCCGGCGGGCCTGCACCTGCTCGACGGTGGTGGGCAGGGTGTCGAGCCGCTTCTTGAGCGCGTCGGCCTTCGCCTTGAGCTCGGCGAGCTGCTGCTGTTGCTCGCCCGACATCGCCCCCGCGGTGAGGTAGCCCTCGATGCGGGTGAGCGCCTCCTCGGCCCGGGCGATGGCCGTCTCCACCGCGTCCGCCCGGGCGAAGCCCTCCTGCAGAATGGGGAAGCTCTCCAGCCCCCGTTCCTCGAGCGAGTGGAGGATGCGATCGGCGATGGTGCGCGACTCGGCGATGCCCCGGCGGCTCTCGTCGAGCGCGGCGGTGATGGCCACGGCGTCGGCGACCTCTTCGCGCGTGCTGGCCCACTTGAGCGCGACGGGCGGGAGCAGCCGCGTCACGTCCAGCGTCTTCTCGTTCCGCGCGAGCAGCTCGTCGAAGTACTGCACGGGATCTTTGTTGACGGTGAGGAGCGCGTCGATCTCGTCGCGCACCGGGGCGTAGGTGTTGATCACCTGGTTGTAGGTGTCGATCGCCTCCTCGTACTTCTGCAGCTTCTGGAGCAGCGTGCCCTGGAGGATCTTCGCCTCGGGGGCCAGCACCGAGTCCTCGGCGACCAGGAGCAGCACCTCGGTGGCGTTCTTCGCGCGCACCAGCTCGCCCTTGCGCACGAAGGCCCAGGCAATCTCATACAGGGAGTCGGGGAAGTTCTCGGACTGCTGCGGCACCTTCGCGTAGGTGTCGATGGCCTCGTCGTACTTGCCCACCTCGAAGTACACGCGGCCCAGCGAGAGATCGGCCAGCTCCTTCACCTGCCGATCCTTCGCGTCGCGCTCGGGCATCTCGGCGATGGCCTTGAACTGGGCGATGGCCTGATCCCACGCCTTCAGCTTCACGTGGCCGACGCCCACGAAGTAGGCGGACTGGAGGCGGAAGGGGCCGCCCTGGTCCTGCACCAGCGAGTTGAAGATCGCCTGGCTGCGCTTGACGCGCTCGGCCACCGGGAGATCGACGCGCCGGAAGAGCCACTTCGCGTAGACATAGGTGAGCTCGGGCGGGAGCGCGCCGCCCGACAGCCCGCGCGCCTGGTTGATGTACTCGTCGATGCCGGCGAACTCGTTGAGGCGGCCGGCGATCTCCAGGTAGCGGGCCAGCGCCTCCTTGTAGTGGCCGGCCTTCAGGGACAGGAGCTGGCGCAGGTACAGGCGCGCGCCCAGGTAGTTCTTCTGCTGGTACAGCGAGTCGGACAGGTAGAAGAGGGCATCGGCGTAGCGTGGGCTCTTCTGGAAGTCCTTGTTGGCCACCAGGTCGTAGAAGAGGACGGCGGCGGTGTTGTAGTCGTTGAGGAGGTACTGGATCTCGCCGTCCGAGAAGCGCTGCAGCCGGGCCGCCTCGTCCGACGGCTCCTCCCGCAGGGTGTATTGCTTCTCGACGAGATCGATGTTGTTGCGCTCGGCCTCTACCTGGCGGGCGATCTGGTCGACCTGCGCCTGCAGCTCTTCCGCCGAGGCGCGGCCGCGGCCCTGGGCGTGCACTTCCCCCGCGGTGGTCGCCGCCACCCCCAGCAGCGCAGCGATGAGCGTGACGCCTTTCATGGAGTGGAGGAGCGAGCGCCTTGCTTCCGTCACTGGCCCGCGGGAGCGCTCTCTCCGGACGGGGGCGGCTCACCGGCCTTCTCGCCGCCTGCCTTGTTGATCGCCTGGTCCTTCGCCGTCGTGATGTCGTAGCGGATCGCGGGCTTGTCCTTGATGTCCGCGGTGATGCCGCCCTTCTCGTAGCCCACCACCTTCACCGAGGTCACCTTGCCTGCCTCGGCGTTGAACGTCTGGTTCGACTGCAGCTTGAACTTGTACCCCTCGAGGTAGCTGAAGATGCCGTAGCCGTGGCCGCGGTACACCATGCGCACCGCGATCTGGTGGTTGCCCGGCACGATGCGGCCGTTGAAGATCTCGAACTCCTCGCGCTTGTCGAGATCGCCGTTGGTGTCCACCTTGGTGAAGATGGGGGCGCCGTCCAGCGCGTAGGCCACCGACTCCAGCACGAACTGCGAGCCCATCTCGTTGCGGTGGTAGATGACCGCCCGGGCGCCGCTGGAGAGGTCGCCGCCCAGCACGGTCTCCTGCAAGAGGAGGAGCCGGGCCTTGGTGCGGTAGATCTTCTCCTTCAGATCCACCACCTGCTCCTCCAGCGTCTTCACGCGGGTGGAGAAGGCCTCGTCGACCGTCTGGGGCGCAGGCTGGGCGGGCGCCGCGGGCGCAGGGGCTGGAGCCGCGCCGGGAGCCGGTGCAGGAGCTCCGCCCGCGGGCGCTTCCGGCTGCTGCGCGAGCGCGAGGCTCGACGACACGGCCAACGCGAGCGCGACGACGCGTGCCGACCGGGACATGTCACTGCCCGCCCTTCTTCAGCTCGGTCAGCACCAGCTTGGCGACCGCCTTGAGCGTGTCGAACACCCCGACACCGGTGGGCGCGACGCCGGGGAAGTCGGGCACCCCGCGGGGGTTGAGCACCTTGCGCAGCTCTTCTTCCGACACGGCGTTGGGCAGGTCCCGCTTGTTGTACTGGATGACGAAGGGCACCTTGTTCAGGTCGTAGCCCTGCTCGGCCAGGTTGACGCGGAGGTTGTCCATCGACTCGATGTTGGCCTCCATGCGCTCGACCTGGGAGTCGGCCACGAAGACCACGCCGTCGACGCCCTTCAAGATCAGCTTGCGGGACGCGTCGTAGAAGACCTGCCCCGGCACCGTGTACAGGTGGAAGCGCGTCTTGAAGCCGCGGATCTCACCGAGGGACAGCGGGAGGAAGTCGAAGAAGAGCGTGCGGTCGGTCTCGGTGGAGAGCGAGATCAGCTTGCCCTTCGTCTCGGGGTTGGTCTTGTTGTAGATGTACTGCAGGTTCGTCGTCTTCCCGCACAGACCCGGGCCGTAATAGACGATCTTGCAGTTGATCTCGCGGCTTGAGTAGTTGATGAAGGACATTGGGCGGCTTTGGCTATTCGCTGAAGAGGTTGTCGATGTCGGCGTCCGAGATCTCGGCGAACGGGCTGCCTGCGCCTGGCGCCGACGAGCGGGCCGCCAGCGCAGTGAAGATCTTCTCCAGCTCGTCCGACGCCTTCTTGATGCGGAGCCTCACCAGGCCCAGCGAGGTGCGGTTGTCGAAGATGACCACCAGCACCACCCGCCCGCCCACCAGCGTCATGTAGAGCGAGTCCTTCGCGCCTTCGTGGAACTGGTTGGGGAACTCGTTCTCGCCGATCAGCTTGGCCAGCCCGCCCATCGCCGCCACGTTCCCCGCGGTGAGTGAGGCCAGCGAGGTGGTGTCGATGTTGTGCGTCTGGCCGGCCGCCGAGATCAGCTGCCCGTTCTTGTCCACGAGGAAGACCACCTTCGCGTTGGCGTCCTTGGTCAGCCGGTCGCACACCGCGTTGATCCGGTGGAACTCCTCTTCGTACATCACCAGCTGGGTGGCCATGAGATCGAGGCGCTCCTGTCAGTCGGTAGCGGCGAGGTCTATCAGACCGTACCCCACCTTTCACCCTTTTAGATCGTCGCTTCAAGAGTTTGGGAGCCGCGCGCGGGGCCCTATACTCGCGGCCGTGCGTCGAACCTTCCGCCGAGCGCTGCTCCCGGGGCTCGTGGGTCTGCTGCTCGCCTCGAACGCGACTTTTGCCCAGGCCAGCGTGTCGTCGAAGGGGCCCGAGGCGCCGCCGGACGGCGAACTCTTCCAGGCGCGGCTGCGCTACGCCGCCGCCATCCGCTCGGGCACGGAGCAGGATCTCGGCCCCGGCCTGTCCTATTCGGGCGTCACGCCCAACGATCTCGCCTTCGCCGGCTGGTGGTGGGGGCTCCTGTGGCGGCACCTCGGCCTGACCGCGTCCGTGCAGCGCGAGGGCTTCGCGCTCTACGACGACGGCGGCGTGAAGGTGACGGGAGGCTCGTTGCTGCGGGCCTCGGCGGCGCCGACCGGTCGCTACAGCTTCGGGCCGGTCACCCTGGAGGCGGCGGCCGGCTATTCGTTCGCGCAGCTGCCCGTCTTCGGGTCGATCGACACCCCCAGCCTGAGGACGGTGGCGCGGCACGCGATCCTCCTCGCCGCGCGCGGGCTGGTCGCGCTCGGGCCCGTCACCATCGAAGGGCGCTTCGAGTACCCCATCACCGTGGCGATGAGCACCCCCACCTCCACGTCGACCGGCCTCGGCGCGGCTGGGGCGCTGCGGGTCAACCTCTTCCGCACCGGGCCGATCACGTGGGGCCTGTTGGCGGAGGCCGCGTGGAACCAGGACAGCGGGACGGGCGAGAACCTCACCGCGTCGCAGAGCGTGCTGCGCGTGGGCGGCGGCATCGATCTCAAGTGGCAGGAAGAGAAGCTCGTCGCGAAGTACGCGCGGGTCAGCGTGCGCGTCACGGGTGGGGGCGCTCCGCTGGCGAACACCACCGTGGGGCTGTCGGTGGGCGGCGCCCGGCGCGAGCTGGTCACCGACGCGCAGGGCGTGGCGCAGGCGGCGGACGTGACGCCGGGCAGCCTGGTGGCCAGCGTGGAGGCGAAGGGTTTCCTCCCCGGAGAGCAGCGCGCCGAGGCCGTGGCGGGCCAGGACCTGGCGCTGACCATCTCCCTCGAGAAGGAGCCGCCGAAGGTGGGCGCCATCAAGGTGATGGTGACCTCCCGGGTGGACGGGGCGCCGGTGGCCGCGACGGTGGAGTGGGGCGGCGAGACGCGCCAGACGGACACCGGGGGCGTGCTGACGATCGCTGATCTCCCGCCCGGCCCGCTGGCCCTCAAGCTCTCCGCGCCCGGCTTCACCCCCGGGGAAGAGGCCGCGTCGGTGGTGGCGGGCCAGACCTCCGAGGTGAAGGTGACGCTGGTGCCCGAGAAGAAGCGGCTGCCCGCGACGCTGAACGGCCACATCCGCAATGTCCGCGGCGGCAAGCCGATCGCCGCGACGCTGGAGATCAAGGAGCTCAAGCAGACGCTCACCGCCGACGCCGAAGGGAAGTTCTCCGTGGAGATCCCCGGCGGGAAGTACACGGTGAAGATCTCGGCGCCGAAGTTCATCACCCAGACCAAGCAGGTCACGGTGCGCGACGGTGACCAGGCGATCTTCAACGTGGAGCTCTTCCCGAAGTGAGCGCGCGGCGCCACCTCGCCTTCGTTGCTTTCCTGGCTCTCTGGGGCCTGGCTGGGTGTTCCGAGGACGAGACGGCTGCACCGCCGCCGAAGCCTCCCCAGGCGACCACGCCCGAGAAGAAGCCGGCGGGCGCTCTCGAGGGGCCGCAGGGGAAGGTGACGATCGAGCGCGACGGAAAGACGGCGGCGGCGAAGGCCGGGCCGGTCTTCACCAGGGACGCCCTCGAGACGGGTGAAGACGGCCAGGCGGTGCTGCGCTTCCCCGGCGATCGGCTGGTGGAGCTCGGGCCCGACGGGCGCTTCGTCATCGAGGAGTCGGGCGGCGGCGTGTTGCTCACCGTGTCGAAGGGCCTGGTGCTGACGCGGGTGCCGGCCACCCGGCCCGACGGCGGGGACGTCGACGTGCTGCTCACCATCTCCACGCCCTTCGGCCTCACGCGGGTGGGCGGCGCCTCGGTGCAGATCACCGTCGGCGAGACGAGCGCCGACGTCGACGTGAAGCTGGGAGAGATCGAGGTGGTGCCAAAGGGGGGCGACGCGACGAAGCTGGGCGCGGGGAAGAGGACGTCGCTCGGCGGATCGCGGGAGCTCGCGCCCATCACCCTCTCCATCATCGCCACGGCGGGGAAGGCGGAGCACAAGGCGGCGGGCGCGAAGGCCTTCACCCGGGTGAACCCGAAGAAGCCTCCTGCGCTCGCGGCGGGCGACGCGCTCAAGGTGACGGACGGGCGGGTGACGGTGGCGCCGGAGGGATCGGCGTCGCGCTTCACGCTGACGCGCGGCACCGAAGTCGTCCTGCTGGAGGCGGGCTCGGGCGCGGGCTTCGAGGCCACCGGGCTGGAGATGAAGAAGGGCGAGCTGGAGGTGTCCAGCCCCCGCCAGCAGAAGACGAAGGTGGGCGTGGCGGCGGGGCTGGGCCTGGTCTCGGACGCGGGCGGACAGTTCGCCGTGCGGAAGGTGGGCGGCGGCTTCGAGCTCGAGGCGAAGGCGGGCGACGTGACGGTGGAGCGCGACGGGCAGAAGCCGGTGGTGGTGCCCGGCGGGCACACCGCGCTCATCGGCGCGAAGGACGTACAGGTGAAGGACGCTTCACGCGAGGTGGTGACGCTGCCCTCGCGCAACGGGCTCAAGCTGTTCCACCCCGGCCTCAAGAAGGTGACGCTGACGTGGGACGGCCCCGATGAGGTGAAGGACTGGCGCATCGCCATCTCCAACGAGCCCGGCTTCAAGAACCCGTCGCTCGACGGCGTGGTGCACGAGCGCTTCGTGACGGTGCCGGTGCCCGCGCGCGGCGTCCTCTACTGGCGCGTGTACCTGGGCGACCAGGAGCACGAGCGCGGCAACGTGCAGTTCTCTCCGGAGCCCTCGTCCGCCGATCTCTCGCGCAACAAGAACCTGGTGCCCGACGGGCCCGACACCACCACCATCTACTACCAGGACAAGCCGCCGGTGGTGACGTTCACCTGGGCGAAGGAGGAAGGCGCCGCGCGCTACGCGCTCAAGGTGTACCGCGAAGGTGAGCTGGGCAAGGCGATCGCCGAGCGCACCACCGACGAGACGCAGGTGGCGTTGCCGGAGTCGACCCTGGCCGAAGGGAAGTACCTCTGGTCGGTGACGCCCATGGACGCGAAGGGTAAGGAGCTCAAGGGCGGGCGGCTCAACAAGCTGCACATGGTCTACGACAACGCCGTGCCCCAGCTGATCATCAAGTCGCCGCGCAACGGCGAGGCGGGCGGGAAGAGCGTCAAGGTGGCGGGCATCGCCCCGGTGGGGGCGAAGGTGTTCGTCAACGGCAAGGCGATGGAGCTGGACGAAAAGGCGCGCTTCGAGTCACAGGTGGCGCCGCTGCCGGGCGGACGGGTGGTGTTCCGCATGGTGAACGGCGCCGCCGAGACGTACACGGTCCGGACGGTGAGGGGACGGTGAGCGCCTCGTGAGCGGACCGCCCATGTCCTCGAGGGAGTCGGGGCCGCGCCAGGCGATCGGCGACATGCCGGTGCGCGCCTACGGGAAGTACTTCCTGGTCCGGAAGCTGGCCGAGGGCGGCATGGCGGAAATCTTCCTCGCCAAGCAGGTGGGCGAGGCGGGCTTCGAGCGCAACGTGGTGGTCAAGCGCATGCTGCCGCACCTCTCCACGGTGCCGGACTTCGTCTCGATGTTTCTCGACGAGGCGCGGCTGGCGGCGAGCCTCTCGCACCCCAACATCGTCCACATCACGGATCTCGGCCTCGCCGACGGCTGCTACTTCATCTGCATGGAGTACCTGCCGGGCGAGGACTTCTCGACGGTGGTGCGTACGGCGAAGCGGCGCAACTCGCAGGTGCCCCTCCATGTGGTGCTGCGGGTGGTGGCGCAAGCGGCCACCGGGCTGCACTTTGCCCACGACGCCGCGGACCCTTCCGGCCGGCCGATGAACCTGGTGCACCGGGACATCTCGCCGTCGAACCTCTTCGTCACCTACTCGGGGCAGGTGAAGGTGCTGGACTTCGGCATCGCCAAGGCCGAGTCGCGCGTCACCAACACCACCGCGGGCGTGGTGAAGGGGAAGTACCAGTACATGTCGCCCGAGCAGGCGCGGGGTGACGCGATCGATCGCCGGGCCGACGTCTTCTCGCTGGGCGTCACCACCTACGAGGCGCTCACCGGCCAGCGGCCCTTCGCGCGGGACACGGATCTCGCGATCCTCAAGGCGGTGCTGTCGGGAGACTGCACGCCCCTTCGCCAGCTTCGGCCGGATCTCCCGCCGGAGGTGGAGGCGATCGTCAGGAAGATGATGGCGGTGGACGCGAACGAGCGCTACCGCACCGCGCTCGAGGTGGTGCAGGACATCGAGCGCTTCCTCTCGGCCACCACGTCGGCGTCGGGCGGGCAGTTGCTGGCGGACTTCATGACCAGCTTCTTCGGGCCCGAGCGAGTGAATTCTCGCTCGCGCATCGAGACGCTCGATCAACTGGCGGCGCGGGGCGTGGAGGTGCCCGGGCGAAGCAACCCGCTCTCCAAGCGGACCGATCCAGGGACGCTCCCGGCCGCCACCATCGCCGTGCTGCCCCAGGAGGAGGCGACGAAGACGATCGACCCGCCCTCCACGGCGCAGGGGAAGCGGGCGGGCGGGCGGCGGGGCGGAGTGCTGGTGGCGGCGGTGGTGGGCGCGCTGCTGGTGGGCGTCGGGGTGACGGTGGGCGTGCTGAAGGCGATGGAGCCGAGGACGAGCACCGTGGGGCCTGGCGTGCTGCCGGCGACGCCGGACGCGGCGGTGGCCGAGGCGGTGGTGGACGCGGGCGCGCCGGAGGCCCTGGACGCGGGCAGTGCCGTGGCGGTGGGGCCGCAGGTGGACGCGGGCGTCGAAGAGCCGCCGCTGCCGGCCAAGGGGAAGCCGGCGAAGCCCGTGGTGCTGACGACGGCGTTGGTGTCGAAGGGCGTGTCGGGGGCGAAGGGGCGGATCCAGAAGTGCTTTCGGGACTTCCGCGACGAGCTCCCGTCGCCACAGGGCACGCTCAAGCTGCAGTTCACCATCGCGAGCTCGGGGAAGGTGACGGCCGCCACCACGGATCTCCCGGGGACGAAGGTGTCGAAGTGCATCGAGGGCGCGGTGAAGGCGATCAACTTCCCCCGGCACGTCGATCTCGAGGTTCGCGTGCCGATTGCGCTGGCGTGGGACGTGCGTTGAGCATTGCGTGAGCGCGGCGCCGGGGTATTTCGAGCTCTTGAAGAAGAGGCCCGCCTATCGGGCGATCTGGCTGGGCTCTCTGGTGAGCCTCGCGGGCGATTGGTTCACCCTCATCGCGCTGTACTCGCTGTTGCAGGCGTACACGGGACGGAGCGAGGCGATCGGCCTCATGCTGCTGGCGCGCTTCGTCCCGCCGGGCCTCTTCTCTCCGCTCGCGGGCGTGGTGGCGGATCGCGTGCACCGGAAGAGGGTGATGATCGTCTGCGACGTGCTGCGGGCGGTCGTGGTGCTGGGCTTCCTCTTCGTGCGCGACGCGAGCGACGTGTGGGTGGTGTACGTGCTCACCTTCGCGCAATTGACGCTGGGGGCCTTCTTCGATCCGGCGGAGCAGGCGGCGATCGGCAGCGTGGTGGAGCCGCACGAGGTGGTGACGGCCAACACGCTGCAGGGCGCGACGTGGTCGGCGATGCTGGGCTTCGGCGCGGTGGCGGGAGGCGTGGTGACGGCCCTGGTGGGGCGCGACGCGGCCTTCGTCGTCGACGCGGCCAGCTACCTGCTGTCGGCCTTCTTCGTGTCGCGGGCGGCGATCCCGAAGGTGCAGCACCCACCCCGGGCACAGACGTGGGCCGCGAGGTTGGGGCTGGTCGATCTCATCGAAGGGTGGAAGCTGGTCGCGGCGCGGCCGCGGCTGCGCAGGGCGCTGTGGGTCAAGTCGGGCTGGGCGATCCCCGGCGGCGCGGCCATCCTCCTGTACGCCGTCTTTGGCGAGCGGCTCTTCACCGTGGCCGGCTCTCCCGACGTGGCGATGGGCGTGCTGCTGGGGATGCGCGGGGCGGGGGCCTTCGCAGGGCCGCTGCTCGCGCGGCGGCTGGGTGGCGACTCGGCGGCCTGGCTCGAGCGCGCGATCGGCGTGGCCTTCCTGGTGACGGCGGTGTTCTGGTTCCTCTTCGCGCAGGCGCCGTGGCTGTTCCTCGCGGCGGTGCTGCTGGC
>JBFMHF010000164.1:0-15458 GCA_040752975.1 Myxococcota bacterium | reverse complement strand
ACGTTCTTCGGGCGTGCGGAGGCTCAGCATCGAGGTCTGCATCTGCGGCTTGCCGCGCATGCGCGCAGAAGATCACATCGCGAGGCCAGGGGCGATCGCCGCGAGGCTTTTCTCAACACCCTGTTAGCCAGAGCGTGCGGGGGAGGCGTGAGGTTTGCGCCCTCGGGAAATGGTGACGAGTCGTTCGAGGAAAGTGTGTCGACGGCGGCGCGGCCGGCGGCTATGTGCGAGGACGCATGCGACTCCTCGCCCTCTCCCTGTCCCTCTCCCTCCTGGCCTGCGGCTCCAAGCCCATGACTCAGCAGGACGCCGGGCCCGACACCAGCTGTGGCCTCGACTGCTTCGCGCAGGCCCGGTACGGCCTCATCATCGAGCGCTGCTTCGAGTACTCGAGCGATCCCCTGAACAAGCAGGATCCTCCCGCCCTCGGCGCGTGGGTCCGCCCCGTCTTCACCCTGGAGGGCGGCGTGAAGGTGATCCCCGTGGAGTACCGGCAGAACGGGCAGATCCGCATGATCGACAGCTTCAGCATCGTGGACGGGAACCTCCGGCTGATGCGCCGCGAGTTCTCCGGCACCGGCCAGTCCGTCACCTACAAGACGGGCATGGACATCACCGGCGTGCAGTGGCTCACCCTGGGCAGCGCCGCCGGTGAGACGTACACCACCAACACCGACGCCTTCATCGCCAACCAGTCCACCAGCATGACGGTGCCCACCGCGTACCGCATGACCACCGCGGCCGCGTCGTCGTCCGAGCTCCGCACGCCGCTCGAGACGTACACCGCTGGCCTCAAGCTGCTGGTAGGGGAGACGCCGGATCACGGCTCTGATCCCCGCCGCGTCTACGTGCCCGACGTGGGCTTCGTGGTGATCGCGTCCAGCTTCAGCCTGGCGCCTGGCACGGCCACGGCGCTGAGCCTGCAGAAGATCCGTGACATCGGCTCGCCCGACGGCGGGTCCGAGGGATGCAGCCTGGGGGTGCCTTGATGACGCCGACGCGTGTGCCGTGGCTCGCTGCGCTTTCGCTCCTGTCTCTCGTCGCCTGTAAGTCCGGGCCGGAGGCTGGGCCCGAGGTCTCTGCGCCCGAGCTGATCGATCAGAACATGGAGATCGTCTCGCAGTCCCTCACCGACTGCGAGGTGAAGCTGACCGGCACGGTGGCCTCGGCGGATCAGGCCGTCACCATCGAGAAGGCGCGCTACGAGTTCGTCGTGGACGGCGAGGTGCGCAAGACGGGTGAAGAGGTCCTGGGCATCGCGGTGCCGGCCGGCGGCCAGGCCAGCTTCACCCTCGACGAGACGCTCACCTACGTGAAGGACGAGGCGGACTTGAGGGCGATGGACGCGCGCGGCGGCTCACTCCTCACCGCGCTGCGCGGGACGCTGGTGGTGACGGCGCAGGTCCCCGCTTCCGCTGACGCCCCGGCCTCGGCGCACAGCTACGAGCTCGAGTTCGCCCGCTCGAAGGACGTGCGCACCCCGCGGCTGCCGCACATCAAGCTGCGTGAGTTCGAGGCCGGCCGCTTCGCCGAGGACGAGGTGCAGGCGGTGTTTCACCTGGGCGTGGAGAACCCCAACCCCTTCTACCTGTCCATCTCCGGCGTGGCGTACTCGGTGACGGTGGCGGGCAAGCAGCTCAAGACGGGCACCATGGGCGCGGGCGAGAAGATCAGCCCCTCGTCGACGGGCGTCTTCGACGTGACGGTGACGGTCAACGCCGAGTCGCACGGCAAGGACGTGGTGAAGCTGATCAAAGGCCTCAAGCTGCCGTTCCAGGTGAGCGGCGCGCTCAACGCGCCGATGTACGTGGAGCCCCTCTCGGCCGAGGGGGAGATCAAGCTGAACCCTTCGAAGTAGCGTCGTCGTCTCCGCGGCGCGGGCCGCACCTCACCGCATGCACTTCCTCGGGCCCGACCCCACGCGCTTCCCGCCCATCGACGCCGCCGACGAGGACGGGATCCTCGCGGTGGGAGGCGATCTCTCACCCGAGCGGCTGGTGGAAGCCTACCGGCGCGGCATCTTCCCCTGGTACAGCGAAGGCCTGCCGATCCTCTGGCACTGTCCCGATCCCCGCTTCGTGCTGGCGCCGAGCAAGCTGCACGTCCCCAGGAGCCTGCGGAAGGTGATGAAGCGCGGCGTGTACGAGGTGAAGCTGGACACGGCCTTCGAGCAGGTCATCGACGGCTGCGCGAAGACGAAGCGGCCCGGGCAGCGCGGCACGTGGATCACCCGAGACATGCGCAAGGCGTACGTGAAGCTGCACCAGCTGGGCATCGCCCACTGTGCCGAGGCGTGGAAGGGCCCGGAGCTGGTGGGCGGGCTGTACGGCGTCTCTCTGGGCGCCGTCTTCTACGGCGAGTCGATGTTCGCCCGCGCCGACGACGCGTCGAAGGTGGCCTTCGTGACGCTGGTGGAGTGGCTCATCGGCTGGGGAGTGCAGCTCGTCGACTGCCAACAGGAGACGCAGCACCTCGCGCGCTTCGGCGCCGAGCCCTGGCCGCGGAAGAAGTTCGTCGCCGAGGTGGCGCGGCTGGTGAACCTCCCCGGGCGGCAGGGGCGCTGGTCGCTCACCGACGCCCCGCCGGAGCCGCGCGAATGAACCCGTCGATGTACGAGGCCTTCGAGCGCCTCGAAGAGACGCACTGGTGGTTCGAGGGGCGCCGGCGGATCTTGCGCGAAGTGCTCCGCCGTCAACTGTTGCCCCGCAGCGGCCGGTCAATCCTCGACGTGGGCTGCGGAACCGGCGGCATGTTCCCGCTCCTGTCCGAGTTCGGTGCGGTGGAAGGGGCCGAGGCCTCGCCGGACGCACGCGAACGCGCCCAGCGGCGCTTCCCGAAGGTGAAGGTGTCGCCGTGCCGGCTGCCCGACGGCCTGCCTGAAGGGAAGTGGGACGTCATCACCGCCTTCGACGTCATCGAGCACCTCGACGATCCGATCGACAGCCTGCGGGCGATGCGCAGCCGCCTCGTCTTCGACGGGCAGGTGGTGGTGACGGTGCCGGCCTTCAACTTCCTCTGGAGCCGCCACGACGAGGCGAACCACCACCGGCGGCGCTACGGGCGGCTGGAGCTCGTCTCGCACCTCGCGGCGGCGGGCCTGCGCGTCACCTGGGTGAGCTACTTCAACTCGCTCCTCTTCCCGGCGGTGGCGGGCGCGCGGCTCTGGCAGCGGCTCGTGCCACCGAAGGACTCAGGCGAGTCGGACCTGACGCCCACGAAGGAGCCCTTCAACCGCCTGCTGACCGAGCTGTTCTCCAGCGAGCGGCTGGCGCTGGCGGTGACCCGTCTGCCGGTGGGCGTGTCCCTGGTGGCGGTGGCCCAGCGTGGGTGACTCACTTCGGGGCAGCGAGCGCGGCGAGGGCCGCCCGCACCGACTCCCCGCGCCCAGCGAGGAAGACGATGTCGCCCCGGGCCAGCGGCGCTTCCGGATCGAGCTCTTCCATCAGCTGCCCCTGGCGCTGCAGCGCCACCACCAGCGCGCCGGTGCGGTTGCGAAGCTCGAGCGAACGCAGGCTCTGCCCCACCGCCGGGCTCCCCTCTTCGATCAACACGTGCTCCAGCTTGAGATCGGCCAGCGCGGGCAGCTCGCTCAACGTCTTGCGCGGCACCGTCGGCTTCCGCTCCGACGGCAGGGTGCGCTCGCGGGACAGGCGCACCTGCTTGTCGATGACGTTGCGCGGCACGTCGAGCAGGCGCAGCACCCGCACGACGATCTCCACCGCGCTCTCCACCTCCTCGACGGCCACGTCGGTCGCGCCCAGGGCGAGCAGCTCCTTCACCTCGGCGAGGTAGTGGGTGCGCAGCAGCACGGGGACGGACGGGGCGACGCGACGTGCGGTGTCCAGCACGCGGCGGGCGGCGCCTGGATCGTTCATCACCAGCACCATCGCGCGGGCCTTCTCGAGGTGGGCATGGTGGAGCGCCTCTTCGCTGGTGGCGTCGGCGTAGTAGATGGCGGCACCCTCGGCGCGCCCCTTCCGTACGGTGTCCGCGTTGAGCTCGAGCACCACCACGTCCAGCTGGCAGTCCTCCAGCGCCTTCGCCACCAGCTTGCCGGCCACGCCGTACCCGACGACCACCACGTGGCCCTCCTGCCGCCGCGGGGCCTCGTGCGCGTCGTCGATGCCGCGGGCGCCGAGGCGGCGGGCCAGCGGGGCCAGCAGCTGCTCACCGGCGCGGACGTGAGGCGCCACCCGCACCAGGAGCGGAGTCAGGAACATCGTCAGCACCCCCGCGGAGAGCACCGGCGCGAGCGACGCTTCGTCCACGACGCCCGCCTTGCGCCCCAGCTGGGCCAGGACGAAGCCGAACTCGCCGAACTGCGCGAGGCCGACGCCTGCGAGCCAGGCCACCCGCGCGGGGAAGCGCATCGCCAGCGCGGCGATGGTGGCCAGCGCGCCCTTGCCGAAGATGAGCGCCGCGGTGAGTCCCAGCAGGAGCAGCGGGGAGGCGAGCAGCACCTGGACGTCGAAGAGCATGCCCAGCGAGACGAAGAAGATGGACACGAAGGCGTCACGCAAGGGCCCCACGTCCCCCTTCGCCCGGTGGCCGAAGTCGGTGTCCGCCACCACCATCCCGCCCAGGAAGGCGCCCAGCGCCAGCGACAGGCCCGCCAGCGCCGTCAGCCACGCGGCGCCCAGGGAGATGCCGAGGATGGCGAGGAGGAAGACTTCCCGGCTGCGCGCGCGATCGACCCAGGCCAGCGCCCGCGGCACTGCGAAGCGCGCCAGCACCAGCGTGCCCGCCACCACCCCGGCGGCCTTGAACAGCGCCAGCCCGATGGCCGTCAGCCCGCTCCCCGCGTCCGAGGAGGCCCCGAGCAGCGGCACCACCAGCACCATCGGCACCACGCAGAGATCCTGGAAGATGAGGGTGCCGACGATGAAGCGACCGTGCGGAGCGTCGAGCTCGCGGCGCTCGGCCAGGGCGCGCAGCACGATGGCGGTGCTGGACAGCGCGAGGACGAGCCCGAAGAAGATGGCGCGCCCGGTGGGCTGCCCGAAGGCCTTCGCCGCGCCCGCCACGGCGAGGGTGGTGAGGCCCACCTGCAGCGTCCCACCCAGCGCCACCCGCTTCAGGAGATCTCGCATCTGCGAGACGGAGAACTCGAGGCCGATGGTGAAGAGCAACAACACCACCCCCAGCTCGGCCAGCACGGCGATGTCCTCCGCGGACTTCGCCACCTTCAGGCCGTGAGGCCCGCAGAGGGCGCCGGCCAGCAAGAGCCCCGCCACCGCGGGGAGCCGCAGCCGCGCCAGCACCAACGTCACCAGCACGCCGATCGCCGCGATCGCCGCCAACTCGTCGAGGAGAGGGATGTGCCCCACGGCCGTGAGTCTGTACCGGCGACGCGCGGTGAGGCCACGGAATATCCGCTGAGGTGGAGTGCGCCCGCGGCCCAAGTCCTCGCCCAGCGCTTCCTCGGGCGGCAGCCGCTGCGTCCGTCGCGCGGCCGACGACGAAGGCCGTCGTGCCCGGTGTACCCGCCCCGGCGCCGCGCGCGGCAGCCCACGTCCAGGCGTATGCGGCTGGTTCGACTTCGCGAGGCGTCCACCGGCTCCGCAGGATCGAGTCAGGCCCGGGGCGAGCCCAGGTGCCTCAGCGCCTCCAGCAGCGTCGGCTCGGGCGCGGCGAACAGCGCCAGCACGCGCGCGGCGAGCGCTCCGTCCATCGCCGAGATGGCGGCGTGCACGCGCTCGGCGGCGTGGCCCAGGAGGCGCGGCGTGGCCGCGGGCTCGAAGAGGGCGTCGGCGCGGGCCGGCACATGGCAGGCGAAGTCGGCGGAGGTGGGGAGCGGCAGGGCGCGGCGCTCCTGCTCCAGCGTCAGGGCCGTCTCCGCCACCGCCACCTGCGCCGCCACCCGCACCAGGAAGGCCCGTGTCGCCCCGTCCGCCGCCTCGGGCACCTGCACGTGCACCGCGCGCAGGAGCGCTGCCTCGTCCACCCCGGGGAAGACGGCGCCGGAGAGGCGGAAGAGGCCCGACGTGTGTCGCTCCCCCTCGACGAGGGCCGCCCCGCGCAGCCGGCCCAGCGAGTAGGCGAGGTGGAAGCCGTCCGTCGCGGGCATGAGCGCCAGCCAGTGCAGGGCGTCGGGCGTCTCCCAGTGGCGCGCCACCTGCGGCTTCGGGGGCAGCGCTGCGGACAGCGCCGTCCGGTACGCCGCCAGCACCAGCGCACGCAGCTCGGCCCACGCGAGGCTCATACGGCGCGGCGCCCCTCTCCACGGCATGTCCGCAGCCGGGCCCTGCCCCGAAGGCGCCCACGCGCCCTCCCTGCTGCGCGGCTGCGCGACGCCCTCGCCCGCTCTCCGTTGACGCGCCTCTCGTTCGGCTCTCCGGCCCGGCGCGCTGAGCTCCTCCCCGAGGGAAGCCGATCCGCCCGCCGACGGAACTTCGCCAGACACCTCCGACGCGCCATGGGAGGAGCCTTAACCGAAGCGCGACGGCGGGCCAGCATCTACACTCACCTACCCGTGCGACTCATCTCGGCCATCTGCTTCGTCACGCTTCTCGGTGGGTGCGAGGCGCGGCCGCCGCCCCCTGTCGTGTCGAAGCCCGCGCGGCCGCTGCCGGCGCACGACGCAGGGCCCCCAGCGCCCCTCGTCGAGGAGCCGCCACCGCCCGCCAGCGTGGCCGAGTTCCCCGCCCAGCCGCCGCCGGAGACGGCGGAGGGCGATGGGTTGATCGCGCTGCTCCTCGACGAGCCCGCGCGCGCCGAGGCCGTGCTGCTGCGCCTCGACGCGCCGGATGCGTGGCAGGTGGCGCTCCTGGCCCAGCTGGCCGTGAAGCGCGGGGGCGCCCAAACGGACGTGCTCCCCGAAGAGGCGCTCCCCGAGGTGCGACCCGACGGCGGCGTCCTTTCCCCAGGCCAGACGGCGTACGTCGCCGCGCCGGGACTGACGCTGAAGCCCCTGGGCGCGAAGAAGAAGGCTGCGCGGCTGACGCTCCCCTTCAACACTGCGCTTCAGGTCAAATCGGTGGACGGAGCGCTGGCCACGGTGTCCGTCGAGGTGGCGCGCGAGGTGGACTTCGGGCCCGAAGGCGATCAGCCCACCCGCGTCCTCACCGCTCCGGTGAGCGGGACCGTGGAGGCTTCGTGGCTCAGCACCGAGGCCCACTCGGCTGAAGCGCTCATGCGTGACGCGCGCGCGCAGCCCGACACGGAAGAGGGGCGCGCGCGGGCCGTGGTGCTGTGGCACCGCGCGCTGTTGCTCGAGCGCAGCGAGGCCGCGCGCGAAGGGCTGCTGCGGGCCGCGTGGGTGGCGAGGCGCCCGTCGTGGGTCATCACCGCCGCCCTCACCCGCAACTTCGCGCCCGCGTCCGGAGCCCGGCTGGCGTGGGGCTGCCGGGGGGACCTCTCGTCGGCGAAGTGGAGGGCGCCGGGCACGCGCGGGGTGAAGGGGCCGCTCTGCGTCGTCGACGTCGACGCGCGGGAGCCCTGCCCGTTCGAGTCTCCGGCCGTGAAGGAGGCCCGGAAGGACGACGCCGCGTGGCGTCAGCGCGAAGGCGTGGAGGAGGGACCGCTGTTGCGCGTCACCGTCGACGCGAGGGAGCCGAGGGCCCTGCTGCTGGCCGCCTCTCGCCTCGCGTACCACGACAGCTGCGCCGAGTTCGAAGAGCTGACGCTCGACTCCCACACCGCCAGCCTCCGGCGGCTCATGCTGCCGCTGGGCGAGCAGGCCACGGTGGTGCGCGTGCCCGTGCCGGCCTACCACGGCACGGAGTACGCCCTGCTGAACGCCGCGAGCGAGCGCCGCGCCGCCGCGTGGATGAGGAGCCGCGCCCGGTACCGGTGGACGATGGGGCCTTCAGGACAGCTGCAGCTCTCCCTGCAGCTCGACGATCAGAGCTACCGCGTCTCGCCCGACGCCACGGCCGTCACCGTCGCTGCGCCGCCCCAGAAGAACTGCGAGTGCAACGACGACTGACGTGGCTTGCGTCAGCCTGTCTCGCCTGCGTCATCCGCTCCGATGGGCTGCGAAAGCACGTCTCCCAACGACGACGAACGGTGGGGGAGAGAGAGCGCGCGACGGTGTCATTCAGCGCCCGCGTCCGGCGGCGCCGGCAGCAGCAGACGATCGTCCAGCGCAAAGCGGCCCAGCGTGCGCTTGAGGACCTCCCAGAGGATCTTCCGGTGCTCCTCGCGCGACACCTGGCCTTCCAGCACCAGCCCCGCGCCCACGTAGCGCGCCGTCGCCTTCTTGCCAGCCGCGGCCTTGAGGCCTTCCTCCACGGACTTGAGCTGGGCCTGCAGCACGCTGCCGGCGAAGGTGAGCTCGAGGTGCCGGGCTTCGAAGGCGTCCGTCTGGAAGAGCGCGGCCAGAGCCTTGCGGCACGCCTCGTCGCCCACGGTGACGGACAGCTTCACGTCCTCCAGCGGCGTGGGCCTCAAGTCCGGACACGCCTTCTGGGCCCCGGCGAAGGCAGCGTCGTCGGTGACGGGCTTCGAGCCGACGCGAATCCGCCAGGCCGCCACCTTTCCGTCCGCGCCCAGCAGCACCACCGTCCGGCCCGGCTTGAGGCCGGTGACGAGCAGCTCGCCCGACTCCTCGAGCCACTCCAGCTTCGCCACCTTCGGATCTTCCACCTCGAACCAGTCCAGCCGGGGGAGGCGAATGAACTTCTCCTTCCCCGCCTCGACGTCGTGGATCCAGTCGACGGGCCACGCCGCCGCCGCCACAGGCAGCAGCAACACCCACATCACCGCCAATCGAAGGGCCGTCCCCACGTCGGCCTTCTTCACCACGCCCCACCCCACCCGTCAAAAGGGTCCTCAGAGCACCCGATCTCCACGTGATTCCAATGGCTTGGACTCGAACCGGCGTGGTGGGGCGCGATGGGGTAAACAGGAAGCTGGAATGCCGACCTGGGCCCTATGGGCGCTGCTTGGGGGGTTGCTCTCCGTGCGCGGGCTGCTCGCGGCGATGGAGACCGCCCTCCAGGGCGCCAGCGACTTCAAGCTGCGCGAGCTGGCCCATGGGGGCTCGAAGCGGGCGAAGCGGGTGCTGAAGCTGCGGGCGGATCCCGAGGTGACGGCGGCGGCGCTGCGTTCGGGCATGGTGCTGAGCGGCTTTCTGGCGACGGGGCTCGGCGTGGTGGCCTCGCCGCAGCTCATCGGCGTGACGCCGGACGATCTCCACACTTCCTGGGCGGTGTGGGCGGTGCCCTTGTCGGTGGCGCTCGTGCTCGCGCTGGTGGCCACGCTGTTCGACGTCACCTTCCGCAGCGCGGCGATGCAGCGGCCGGACGCGTGGGCGCTGGTGCTGTCCAGCTTCGCGGCCTTCTCGGTGACGGTGCTGTACCCGATGGTGAAGATCCTCTCGGTGCCGCTCAACGTGGTGCTGCGGCCCTTCGGCGCGAAGGTGACCTTCCAGGCGCCGCCGCCACCGCTGGAGGAGTTGGAGAAGCAGCTCATCCGCCAGGCGCAGAAGGAGGAGGTGGACAAGGGGGCGCCGCAGCTGATCCGCAGCATCTTCGAGCTGTCGGACAAGACGTGCCGCGACGTGATGGTGCCGCGGACCGAGGTGGTGGCGATCGAGCTGTCCACGCCCATGAACGATCTCCTCCAGTTGATCGCCGAGGAGAACCACAGCCGCATCCCCGTCTATCAAGACGACATCGACCGGATCATCGGCATCCTCCACGTGCGCGACATCGTGCCGATGGTGCAGAACCCGGAGCTGATCGTCCTGCGCGATCTCCTGCGCCCGGTGGTGTACGTGCCGTGGGTGAAGCCGATCGGCGACCTCTTGCGCGAGATGCAGCGCGAGCGGATCCACATGGCGGTGGTGGTGGACGAGTACGGCGGCTTCTCGGGCATCGTGACGCTGGAAGACATCCTGCGGGAGATCGTCGGCGACATCCGAGACGAGTTCGAAGAGGACGTGCGCACCTTCGAGAAGCAGGCCGACGGCAGCTTCCTGGTGGACGCCACGCTTCCGGTGGAGGACTTCGCGCGCGCCTTCGACTTCAAGTTCCCCGAGGGCGGCGAGTTCGAGACGCTGGGCGGCTTCCTCTCGCACCTGGCCGGGGCCATCCCCGAGGTGAATGACAAGTTCACCCACGACGGGTGGACCTTCTTCGTGCACGCCAAGGAAGGCCCGCGGCTCGATCGGATCCGCGTGCTGAAGCCGAAGCCGGCGCCCGCGGGCGATCGACGGCCCAGCCACGAGCGCCTCGAGCCCGTCACCACGCGCTGACCGCTACTCCGGGTGCTGCTGGAGCGTCGGCACGCCCTGCACCACCACCTCCCTGGCGGTGGAGAAGCGGTATTCCACCACCGAAGGCGGCCGAAGCCGCACCACGCCGATGAGGCGCGCCCTCAAGAAGGTGCTGCCCGCGCGCCACGGCACGCCACGAAACACGAGCGGCGTCTGCACCGTGAGCGAGACGCGCCCATCGCTCCGCGCCTGGCCTTCCTGCACGCGCTCGACGCCGGCGGCGACGCGGAAGTCCTGAAGGAACAGCTCCCACTCCAGCTCCAGGAAGGGTGCGCTGGGGCGCGGCAGGGAGAGCTCGGCGGAGAGCGCCCCGTCGTCGGGACCGTCGAGGCGCACGTCGAAGGCGGTCACCTGCACGGCCTCCACGCCAGGGCTGGACGGAGTCGTCGCGCACGCCACCATCAGGGCCGACAGGAAGAGACCCGGCCCGACGCGCACGGCTCAGCCTCCCAACAGCGGCTTGAGCGCGTCGACGGACACCGGCCAGTTGTTCCGGCGGGCGAGGATCTCCAGCACCTTCACGAACTCGGCGGCCGTCTGGAAGCGCGCGCCGCGATCCGGCTGCAGGGCCTTGCGCACGATGAAGGCGCCTTGATCCGGAATGTCGGGGTTCAGCTTCTGCACGTTGGGCACGCGGCCGTCGCGCACCTTGTGCATCATCTCCATCTCCGAGTTGCCGGCGAAGAGGCGCTGGCCGGTGAAGAGCTCCCAGAGGATGACGCCGGCCGCGAAGAGATCGGAACGGTGGTCGACCGTCTGGCCCAGCACGGCTTCCGGGGCCATGTAGCTGATGGTGCCGCGCAGCGCGCCGGAGTCGCCGCGCATCACGCCTTCCACCTCGGCCACGCCGAAGTCCGTCAACTTCACGTCGCCCGCCACCGAGAGGAGGATGTTGGACGGGTTGACGTCGCGGTGGACGATGGTGGCGCCGCCGTCGCCCACCCTGGCGCGGTGCACGTAGTCCAGCGCGCGCAACAGGCAGATGCCGATGTAGGTGGCCGCCGACGGGGGCATGATCGCGTTGGCCTGCTTGAAGGCGTCCTGCATGTACTGGAGGGTGCGGCCGGAGACGAGCTCCTGCACCATGAGGTAGTCCATGCCCGCCTTGAAGCAGCGGAAGGTGCGCACGATGTTGGGGTGGCGCAGCCGCACCGTCAGCTTGGCTTCGTCGACGAACTGCTTCACCCACGCGGCGTCGTTGCGGTAGCTGGGCAACAGGCGCTTGATGACGACGTCGTCGGGCTCTCCGGGGCTGCGCTGCGTCGCGGGGCGTGGCCTGGCCTGGTACACCTCGGCCATCCCGCCAACGGCGAGTCGCCCCACGAGCTGGTAGCCGCCGAGCTCTGTTTCCTGCGCCACGTCGGCGAAAAGCGTAGCCCGAGGGGGCGACAGGGCAAGCCGCTTTCCCTGTCCTTCGGGGAGGGGCCGACACCCGTCAGCGGTAGAGGGCCTCGTAGGCGCGGGCCGAGCGCTGCCACGAGAAGTCCTGCGCCATGCCGCGGCGCTGCACCTGGCGGTACTCGTCGGGGCGGCGGAAGAGGTCGAGCGCGCGCACCAGCGCCCGGGCCAGCCCGTCCGGCGTCGATTCGGGGAAGACGATCCCGGTGCCGCTGGGCTGCGTGACGTCCACCACCGTGTCCTTGAGGCCGCCCACCTCGCGC
Source organism: Myxococcota bacterium (assembly GCA_040752975.1). Classification (GTDB taxonomy): domain Bacteria; phylum Myxococcota; class Myxococcia; order Myxococcales; family Myxococcaceae; genus JADLDB01. Next base: position 3,578 of record JBFMHF010000164.1, on the reverse strand, counting down.
ACCACCGGCACCGCGCCGTAGAGGAGCGAGTACATCTGGTTGAGCCCGCACGGCTCGAAGCGGGACGGCATCAAGAAGAAGTCGCTGCCGGCTTCGATGAGGTGCGCCAGCGCGTTGTCGAAGCCCACCTTGACGCCGAGGCGCTTCGGGAAGCGCTGCGCCAGCTGCCGCCACCGGGCCTCGAAGGAAGGCTCGCCGCTCCCCAGCACCACCGCGCGCGCGCCCTGCTCCAGCACCCGCGGCACCGCGTCGAGGAGGAGATCGACGCCCTTCTGTTCCACCATGCGCCCCACCATGCCGAACACCGGCTGCCCGTCGGGAGGCGCTTCGAGCTGGAAGGCGTCCAGCAGCGCCCGGCGGCACACGGCCTTGCCGGAGAGCTCCATCGACGTGAAGCGCGCGGGCAACAGGACGTCGGTGGCCGGGTTCCACTCGCGCACGTCGACGCCGTTCAAGATGCCGTGCAGGTCCTTCGCGCGGCCGCGCAGCACACCGTCGAGGCCGTGGCCGCCCAGCGGCGTCTGGATCTCCTTCGCGTAGCTGGGCGAGACGGTGTTGAGGACGTCGAAGGACTTGAGCGCCGCCTTCATGAAGGAGAGCTGGTCGTAGAACTCCACGCCGTCCACCGTGTACAGCGACCACGGCAGGCCGAGCGCCTCCAGCTCGCCCTTGGGGAAGTTGCCCTGGTAGGCGAGGTTGTGGATGGTGAAGACGGTGCGGGCCTTGCCCAGCGGCGTGTGGGCGTAGCCGCGCTTCAGGGCCAGCGCCGCCAGCCCCGCCGGCCAGTCGTTGGCGTGCACCACGTCGGGGAGGAAGCCGCGGGCCTGCGCGTGGGTGAGGCCGGCCATGGTGAAGGTGGCGAAGCGGCGCGCGTCGTCGGGGTGGCCATAGAAGCCGGGGCGCTCGAAGAAGAGCGGTACGTCGACGAAGACGTGGGTGAGGCCTCCGTCGGGCGGGAGTTGGCGGAAGCGCGCCGTCACCTGGCCGAAGGGGAACGTGAGGGTGAAGGAGCCCGCGTCGGTGAGGCCCTCGCGCGGGACGCCGAGGTACAGCGGCGACACCACCAGCACCTGGTGTCCCAGCGAGGCGAGCGCCGAGGGCAGCGCGCCCGCCACGTCGCCCAGCCCTCCCGTCTTGGAGAAGGGCGCCACCTCGCTGGAGAGGAACAGGACCTGCATCGGCGTGGAGGGCACAGCTCATAGCAGGCCGAAGCGGAACAGAAGGGACGACGTTTGAATGGGCGAGGCCGAGGCGCTAGGCAGCGTGTCCGTGACGACGACGCGCGTGCCGTGGAACGAGCCCTTCGATCGCTTCGCCCAGCTCTACGCGGAGGCGCAGCGGGTGCAGCCGCAGGATCCCAACGCGGCGTCGCTGGCCACCGTCAGCGCGGAAGGAAGGCCGTCGGTGCGGGTGGTGCTAATGAAGGACTTCGATCCGCGCGGCTTCGTCTTCTACACGAATCACACCAGCCGGAAGGGGAAGGAGTTGCTCGCGCAGAAGGCGGCGTGCCTCAACTTCTTCTGGCCGGCGCTGGCCCAGCAGGTGCGGGTGGAGGGCTTCGTCGAGCCGGTGCCGATGGAGGAGGCCGACGCGTACTTCGCCACCCGGCCGCGCGTGTCGCAGTTGGGCGCGTGGGCGTCGCACCAGAGCGAGCCGCTCGACTCACGCGAGACGCTGGAGGCGCGCCTCGACGAGGTGACGCGGAGGTACGAGGGCCAGCCGGTGCCGCGACCGCCGCACTGGGGCGGCTTTCGGCTGAAGCCGGATCGCATCGAGTTCTGGCGGGCGCACCAGTACCGGCTGCACTGGCGGGAGGAGTACGTGCAGGACGGAGACGGGTGGAGCAAAGGCTGGGTCAACCCCTGATCCTTCATCCGGGCATGCTCGCGCAGTCTTCGACTGAGCCGCCACGTGCGATGCAAAGTGCAGCGCCGATGCTGGCGAGGGTCGCACACCGCTTCTCACTCCACTGCGGCGCAAGCTGCGCGACGAGAAGTCCCGGCCTGTCGTCGAGGCCATCAAGCAGTGGCTCATCGGCCAGCGCTTCTTCTCGCAAAGTGAAATCGGCACGGCCATCAAGTACGTGGCCGGGAACTGGGAGGGCCTCACCGTCTTCCTCGACAGCCCGGCCGTGCCGCTGGACAACAACCAGACGGTGCGCGGCGACCGCGGGCCGGCCATCGGGCGGAACAACTTCTACGGCAGCAAGTCCCGGCGCGGCACGGAGGTGGCCGCCTTCTTCTACAGCTTCATCGAGACCGCCAGGCTGAACGCCGTCGATCCGAAGGCCTACCTGAAGCGCGCGCTCGCCGCCGCGCTGGCAGGCGCCGTCATCCCCCTACCGCACGAACTCGCCGCCGCTGGCTGACTGCCCCGGTGGGCCGCGGGCGCGCTCGCGGCGCGCCACGGACACGGCGAGGATTCACGCACGAACTCGCCGCTGCGCGCTGACCGCCGCGGTGGGGCACGAGCGCGCTCGCGGTGTGCCACGGACACGGCGAGGATTCACCCCTGATCGTCGGACGGTTACTCCTCGCTGCCCGCGGCGGTCGCGGTCGCGCTGCGTATCGGGCGACGTCAAAACGCGCTCGGCACACCCGGCCCGAAGTCGAGTTCGCATGCGCCGCCAGTTGGCGCTGCACCGGCGTCGGTGCAGTTCCACTGACAGTTGCCCACGATGATCGGCGCGACCTTCATGCCCCTCGTGCAATCGAGCGCCCACTTCCAGCGTTCGCGAAGCTCTGCTGGCGCCTCCCGTGGGGACGCGCACGGACCTCCATCCGGCAGAGTCCAGTTCAAGCGCTTGTCGATGCATTTGGCTTGGCTGCATGACGATGAACCAACGTTGGCGGTCCAGTCCGCGCTCGACGTTGAACAGCGGTAGCGCGCCAACCACTGTTCCTCTGTTTCAACAGGGCCATCTGGCTTCGGCTTCGCGATCAGAGGGTGCGCGCACGCCGCCAAGACACAGAGCAGTGCGAGATTTCGAACCATGGTCAGGAGTCCTCAGCGGTCGGCGTAGCCCGACGGCGGTTCGGCGCTCGGCTGCGGAGGCGAGCCGCACTTGTTCCTCTTCTCCTTGTCGCATGCCGCGCGAATCTCCCTGAGCATGTCCGCCCAGCAACTCCCAGCCAGCAGGCTGAACCGATTCGAGATCATCTGCTGCTGCGCGGTCTCGGCGATCTTCAAGTCCTCGCATGCGCTCTGCAGCGGGTTGTCGAGGCCGACCGAGCCTGGCGTACGGATCCACCGTCGGCCGAACACCGTTTTCTGCAACGCAAAGCCTCGCTCGACGCCGCCGATGTCCGGACACTCCGACTTCCACGAAAACAAGCCCGTCGGGTCCGTGTACTGCAGTGGGTTGTTCCGCGTGTACGCGTACGTCGGCGTCGTGAAGCCTGATGCCGCCTCGGCTTTCAGCCAGATGGCCTGCTCGAGCATCGGCTCCGGCGAGAGGTACCGGCCCGATTGGGGGTCGTAGAACCGGTTCCAATTCTCGTGGAGGTCCGTCTCCGCGTCGAAGTACTGCCCCGGAAAGCGCAGCGGCGGGAAGTACCAGTTCGTCGACTGGTGCCGCC
>JBFMHF010000163.1:0-15552 GCA_040752975.1 Myxococcota bacterium | reverse complement strand
GCGGGGCGGGCGGAGGCGACGGGAGCGGGGGCGGAGGCGAGCACTCCGCGTCGACGGTCATCGGCGGTTGCGCGGCCGCTCCGGAGTGGATGCCCCTGGCCCTTTCCGTGCTGCTCCTGCTTCGACGTCGGCGGCGGGCCTCTCCGGTGTGAGGACCCACCTGCCCCGCCCCTGAAGTCCCGCCTTCGTCTCCCTCTCGCTGCGAGGCGCGCGTCACCTGGCCACCGCGCGCGCGAGGGACGGGACGAGGGAGCCTCGCGCGTGCGCTGCAGGCTCGGGTCAAGGGGCATCGAGTAGGCTCGCGTGCCGATGCTGCCCCTCGTCCTCCTCGTGCTGGCCCAGACTCCGCCGGGCTACGCCGCGCGTGAGGTGGTGCACGAAGGGGCGCGCTTCCAGGTGGTGTCGCTGGACACCCGCAGCGTGGCCGTGTCCCTCAAGCGGGACTGTGCGTCGGCGCCGTGCAAGCGCCTCGAGGCGGCGAAGCGGGGCGCGCTGGTGGCGATGAACGCGGGCATCTTCGAGCCCGGCCTCTCGCCCACGGGACTCCTCGCCGTCGATGGACGGGAAGTGTCCGCCCTCAACACGAAGCCGGGCGAGGGCAATTTCTTCATGCGACCCAACGGCGTCTTCTTCATCTCTCCCGGGGGCGCGCCCGGGCTGCTGACGACGGACGACTTCGCGCGGAAGCGGCCGAAGGTGCAGCACGCGACGCAGTCCGGCCCGATGCTCGTGCACGGAGGCCGCCTCAACGGGAAGTTCAAGAAGGGCTCCAGCAACGTCAACGTCCGTAACGCGGTGGGCGTGAAGGGCCCGCTGGTGCACCTGGTGCTGAGCATCGACGAGGTGTCCTTCCACGCGCTGGCCACGCTCTTCCGCGACGTGCTGAACGTGGACGACGCCCTGTACCTCGACGGCTTCATCAGCGAGCTGGCCGCCGACGGCCTCGAGCCGGCGCGCCCCCCATCCCACGACTTCGCGGCCTTCATCGTCGCCACCCCCCGCTGACGACCATTCGCGAGCGGAGGTTTCAAGGAGGTGACGAAACCGTGCAACGGGCTTGTGGCGCGGCAGCCCGCGGCGCTATTCGCGGCCCACCATGACCGCCACCCACGCGCCAGGCAGCATCAACCCCGCTGACTTGAAGCCGTTGTCCCCCGTGACGCCGTCGACGCCCGGTGAGGTGCGCGACGTGGCGCAGAAGGCCCGCGCCGCGCAGCCCGCCTGGGCCGCCCTGCCCTTCGAGGCCCGCGCCGCCGCCGCCCACGCCTTTGGCCAGAAGCTGCTCGAGAAGGCCGACGCCGCGGCGGACATCCTCTCGATGGAGACGGGCCGCAGCGCGCTGGAGTGCAAGATGAGCGAGCTGGTGTCTGTCGCCGAGTACATCAAGGCCGCGGTGCGCACCGCGAAGCAGGCGCTCAAGCCCGAGAAGGTGAAGCTGTCGGCCCTCGACTACCCCGGCAAGCGCGCCGTCATCGAGGCGGTGCCTCGCGGCGTCATCGGCATCATCGCCCCGTGGAACTACCCCATGGGGAACTTCTTCAAGTCGCTCTTCCCCGCGCTCCTGTCGGGCAACGCGGTGGTGCTCAAGCCGTCGGAGTTCACCCCCCGCTCGGGCGCCTTCCTCGCGCAACTGGCGCAGGAGGCCTTCCCGAAGGGCCTGGTGGGCCTGGTGCAGGGCGCGGGTGAGGTGGGCGGCGCGGTCATCGAGCACGTGGACGCCATCGTCTTCACCGGCAGCGTGCCGACGGGGAAGAAGGTGGCGGTGAAGGCGGCGGAGCGGCTCATCCCCTGCTCCGTGGAGCTGGGCGGCAAGGACGCGGCGCTGGTGCTGGCGGACTGCGACCTCGACCGCACCGCGGTGGGCGTGGCGCAGTGGGCCATCCACAACTGCGGGCAGAACTGCGCGGCCATCGAGCGCGTGTACGTCGAGGAGGCGATCGCCGACCGCTTCGTGGAGACGCTGACGCGGGTGGTGAAGAAGCTGCGGGTGGCCCCGGCCCCCGGCCCGACGGACCTGGGGCCGCTGCAGAATGAGGCGCAGCTGGCCATCGTCGAGCGGCACGTGGAGGAAGCGAAGGCGAAGGGCGCGGTCGTCACCTGCGGCGGCGCGCGCACCGGCCAGGGCCTCGGCTACCAGCCCACTGTCCTCGACAAGTGCACCGACGACATGCAGGTGGTGCGCGACGAGACGTTCGGCCCGGTCATCGCCGTGCTGCGGGTGAAGGACGCGGAAGAGGGCCTCAGGCGCGCCAACGACTCGCGGTATGGGCTCAACGGCTCGGTGTGGACGAAGGACCTGGCGCGCGGCGAGGCCCTCGCGCGGCGAATGGAAGTCGGCGTGGCCTACGTGAACAACCACGCCTTCGGCGGCATCCTCGCGCAGGTGCCGTGGACGGGCGTGAAGGAGACGGGCCCGGGCATCGCCGCGAGCGCGTACAGCTACGGGACGTTCGTGCGCCGGCGCACCGTGCTGGTGGACGGCTCGAAGAACCCGGATCCCTGGTGGTTCCCGCTGAATGAAGACATCGCGGCCTTCTCCGCCGCCCTCATCGAGCGCGGGCGCGGCGGTGGCCTGGGCGTGCTGCTCAAGCTGGGCGGGCTGGTGAAGAAGCGGACGAACGCGATCCGCGCGCTGACGAAGTAGGAGCCACTTCGCCTGCGCTTCCGGTCTTCGCCCTGTTCCGCTCTCGCAGCCCATGCGATACTGAGTTCCGTGCGCGGCCCTCTCCCGCTCGCGGCCTTTCTGTTCTGCGCGTGCAATGTCGGCACGTCTCCTGACGCCGGCCTCCCGAACGATGATGGAGGTGCGGACGCCGGGCTTCACGACGCGGGAGCTCCTGACGCGGGCTACCCCGACACCGGCCCCTCGGACGGAGGCCTCGACTGCCCGCCGGGGTTCGATTTCCCAACGTGCGCTCCGCCCGGCACGCCCAGCCGGTCCTGGTGTGACACGGCGCTGGAAGTCACTCCCGATGCCGGGACGCTGCGGCGCGACACTTCCACCGGGGGCTACGGCGACTGCGCAATCACCGCCAGCGGCATCGGAGGCCCGTCCCTCTACTTCTCGGTGCCCGCGCCGGCCGGCCGCACGACGCGCTTCATGGCCACACCGCTGGCGGCCAACGAGCGGGTGCTGCTGCGAAGACTCGAGCGCTGCGGTGGCCAGGCCAGTTGGTCAAGCATCGTGGCCGCGAGCGACGGCGGCGTCGGCTACTGTTTCCGCAACACCGACGGCGACACGCGCCTGCTCTTCGCCGTGAGCCGCTACTCCGGCGAGGCCTTCTGCGAGGCGCTCACCTTCGACGTGCGCGTGGAGGTGACTCCCGACGACTCGAACTGCCACGTCGGCGAATTCCCGTGACGCTCCGATAGACCGCCAGCGCGCCGCCGTCCGGCCCCACCGGCTCGAGCCACGGGCAGTGCGGCAGGGGCAGATCGACACAGCACACGCGAAGCCGCCGCGCGCCAGCGAGCGCCTCGAGGGACGCGAGGAGACGGGTGAGTCGCTCCCCGCTGAAGGGGCAGTAGAGGAAGAAGACGGAGCCGTCGCTCAACGCCGCGCGCTCCTCCACGGCGTCGCCTTCCACGACGGTGAAGCGAAGGCCCTTCACGCGCTCCGCGAGCCGCCGGGACGCCGCCGCCAGGTCCGGTTGGATCTCAACGCCGATGGCCGAGGCGCCACTGAGCAACTGCATCAGCACCGCCGCCCGCCCCAGCCCCGAGCCCACGTCGACGATGACATCGTCCACGCCCACCTCCGCCACGTCCACCGCGCGCAGCAGGGCGTCGACGGGACACGGCAAGTAGGGCACGCAGCCGCGCGGCAGCGACGCACCGTCGCCGGCCACCTCCGACAGCCCCAGCACCGAGTCCACCCACGCGTCGCGCTCCGAAGGCCCGACAGCGAGGAGCGCCTCGCGAAACTCCCTCGGGGCCACCGGCCGCTGCGCCAGCCTCGCCCGCATCTGCCTGGCGCTCTCCATGAAAACCCAGCCTAACCCGTCCAACCCCATGAAAAGTCGGAACATCCTCGTCTCCAAGCGGTGGGCTCTGTAGACTGTTCCGCGACTTTTGGGCCGGCGCGGGGTTGATGTGTCCATTCCGAGACGACCCCGCCGTTTCCCCCGGAGGACCCCCGTGACTCACCGAGTGAGCCTTGCCCTGGCGCTCATCGCGCTCGTGCCAGGAGTCGCCGTCGCCAAGCCACCGGCGGGCGGCGTCTTCTGCGCGAAGTACCCCACGGCACCCACCTGCGTCGGGCAGCAGCCGGCGTGCACCTTCTGTCACGTCGCCGCGCCGCAGCGGAACGTCTTCGGGGCAGCCGTCGAAGCGCAGCTCGCGCCGGGCGCCCCGCGGCCCCTCTCTGACGCGGACTTCTCGATGGCGCTGCCAGCCGCGCTCACCGCGGTGGAGGCCGCCGACGCCGACGCGGACGGCGTGGCCAACCTCGAGGAGATTGAGAAGGGCACCTTCCCCGCGGATCCCCGCAGCTTCCCGTCGGACGTGCCCTGCGCGGGCGGCGCCAACCCGCAGTTCAACGTGTGCCACTACGACGCGCGCTACGCGTACCGGAAGCTGCTCCTCGACGTGTGCGGCGCCTCGCCCACCTACGCGCAGCTCAAGGCCTTCTCGGCGCTGCCGGCCGCGCAGCAGCTCACCACGCTGGACTCGGAGCTCGACCGCTGCCTCGCCACCGAGTTCTGGCGCGGGAAGAACGGCCAGCTCTGGCAGCTCGCGCACCCGAAGATCCGCCCGGTCGGCTCGCTCAAGCGCGGCGAGGACGAAGGCCAGATTCCGCTCGCGGACTACTACGACGACTACGCGCTCTACGCCTGGTCCCAGACGGACGACCACGACGCGCGCGACGTGCTTACCGCCGACTTCTTCGTGGCGAGGCAGACCAACCCCACCCGGTACACGCAGGTCTCGACGCTGCCCATCCAGGCCGTCGACCAGGCGCACCGCGCCGGCAACATGACCACCGCGTGGAACCTCGTCTACTTCGTCATGTTCACCGCGCTGCCGCGCAACGCCGCTTCGCAGATGTACCGCGCGTACCTCGGCCTCGACATCGCGAAGCAGGAAGGCCTGTACAGCGTGCCCAACGAGCCGCGCGACTATGACGCCAAGGGCGTGCAAGCCCAGGCCTGCGCGGCGTGCCACGCGACGCTCGATCCCCTCTCCTACCCGTTCCGCAACTACAACGGGCTGACGGGCCTCGGCGCCCAGTCCGCGCGCTACGTGCCCAACCGCCTCGAGACGCTGTTCCCCAACGAGGCGCCGACACTTTCGCAGACGCCCGAGGCCGGCGTCATCTTCGGGCAGCCCGTCGCCAACCTGCGCGAGTGGGCGCAGGTGGCGGCCAACTCCGACGCCTTCGCCATCGCCACCGTCACCGACTACTGGAAGCTGCTGGTGGGCCACCCGCCGCGCCCGGAAGAGAACGCCGAGTTCGTCGCCACCTGGCGGGCCTTCAAGACGACCCACACCTTTCGCGTGCAGAAGATGTTGCACGACCTGATCAAGACGGAGGCTTACGGTGCGCCCTGATCGTCTCGTCCTTCTGAGCGCAGCGGCGCTCCTCTTGCTCGCGTGCCCCGGCAGCATCTCCGCCAACGACGGCGGCGCGGGCGGCGGCGCTGGTGGCGGTAGCGGCGGTGGCGGTGGCGGTGGCGCAGGTGGCGGCGGCGGCGGTGGCGGCGCCGGCTTCGCGCGCTCTGCGAAGGCCAACGTCCGCTTCAAGGGCCCCGAGCGGCTGTTGAATGACTACGCAGCGGCGCTGGGACTGCCCGTGGACCAGGTGTGCCGCGAGCTCGGCCTGTACGACTGCGCCACGGTGGTGCACACGCTGGCCCTCGGCGGCGTCGAGCCGTACGGCCGCGGCGTCTACGACAAGCCCACCGCCACCGGGGCGGCCACCCCGCTGGTCGTCGATCGCATCGCGCTCACGGGCTGCATCGCGCGGGTCACGCAGGATCTCGCCGCGCCCGCGCAGGCGGTCATCTTCAAGGGCATCGCGCTGGACGGCGCCGGCAAGCTGTCGCCCGTCGACGCCCAGCCGGTGAAGGACGCCATCACCGCGCTCTACCAGCGCTCGCTCTTGAGAGATCCCACGGCGGCCGAGACGGACGCGCTGGTGCAGCTCGCGCGGGACATCGAGGGCCTCAACGGCGCGCAGCCGGGCCGCGAGTGGATGAAGGCCGCCTGCTTCTCCGTGCTGACCTCCACCGAGTCTGTCTTCTACTGAGGGACACCCCATGACGCTCAAACGAAACGGTCGGCTGTCGCGGCGAGAGATGCTCAGGGCCCTGTCCATGTGCGCGGCGGGCTCCGCGGTCCTGCCCGGCTTCCTGACCAGCTGCCGGCAGTCCCAGCAGACGCCGGAGGCGCTCGAGAAGCTGGGCGGCTCGCGGCGAGATGCGTTGCCCGACGGCAAGCCCCGCTTCCTCATCGTGGTGGGCGCGGCGGGCGGCGCCAGCATCGTGGACAGCTTCCTCGCGGTGCGCGCCTCGGAGTGCACCAACGCCGCGCGGCTCAACACCTTTCCCGACGCGCAGGTGCAGGCGGCGCCGAACAGCCCCTTCCGCGCAGTGCAGGTGAGCGCGCCGTCCCTGGGCTCGATCCCCGTCCCCGTCAGCGCCGACCAGCTCCCCTTCGTCACTCGGCACAAGGACGACATGCTGGTGGCGACGTCGGTGGGCACCTCGGTGAACCACGCCATCGCGCAGAAGCGCGCGGTGACGGGCAATGGCGCGTGGAAGGGGCGCACGCTGCAGGAGTGCGTGGCGCTGCAGTACGGGGCCGGCTTCCCCATTCCCAACGTGAACATGAGCGTCGGCGGCTATGCGGAGCGCGGCACCGACGACTCCCTGCCCTCGTGGGCGTACGGAGAGCTCGTGTCCAGCCCGTCGCTGTGGCCGCTGGGCCTCGACGGCGCGAAGGGCATCAAGGACGTGCCGTCGGCCGAGGTGCTGGCCCTGGCGCGCGCCCGCCGAAACGAGCTCGACGCGCAGTCGGTGTTCGGCCAGACCTTCCAGGACAGCCCGGCGCTGGCGCGGTGGAACGAGCAGCGCACCGTGGGCCAGCCGAAGCTGGAGACGATGGACCTCATCACCCGCCTCAACATCCTCCCCAACATGCCGCCGCAGATCCCCCTCACCGAGTATGGCCTCGGCTCCTCGGCGGACGCGGCGCAGCTGCGCACGGTGTTCCCCAGCTTCTTCACGGATCCGGTGGAAGGCCAGACGGCGCTCGCCTTCCTGCTGCTGAAGTACCGGGTGTCGGTGGCCGTCACCATCGGCCCGGACTTCAACGTCGTGCTGGGCGGCGCCAACGGCCTGGCCAGCCCGCCGCTCGCGTTCGACTTCAGCCACAACGATCACCGCGCGGGCCAGGCCTTCATGTGGGCGCGCATCCTGAGCGCGATGGATCGGCTGATCGAGCTCCTCAAGGCCGAGCCCTTCGACGCCGCCACGGGCGAGTCGCTGTGGGATCGCACGCTCATCTACGTCGCGACCGACTTCGGCCGCACGCGCACGCGCCCGAACAACGCCACCACCTTCGGCTCGGGGCACGACTTGAACAACGGCTTCCTGATGCTCTCGCCGATGGTGAAGGGGAATACCATCCTCGGTGGAGTCGACCCGCAGACGACGCTGACCTACGGCTTCGACGCGCGGACCGGCGCGGCGCAGCCCGGCAAGCTCTCGTCGAACGAGGCGGACATCTTCTCCGGCGTGCTGACCGCGCTGGAGGTGGACACCGCCGGCAGCGGGCTCCCCGACGCGAGCGCCTTCAAGGCGTGACCTGCAGCAGCTCGACGTCGAAGATGAGGTGGGAGTTGGGGGGAATCTGGCCGACGGACTTGCTGCCGTAGGCCAGCCGCGGCGGGATGATGAGCGTCCGCTTGCCGCCCACCTTCATTCCCACGAGGCCTTGATCCCAGCCTCGGATGACGCGGCGCGCGCCCAGCTTGAAGGTGAGCGGCTCGCGGTTGAATGACGAGTCGAACACCTGCCCATCGGTGAGTGTGCCGCGGTAGTGCACGGTGACGGTCATGCCCGCGACGGCCGTCTCGCCGGTGCCGACGACGGTGTCGGTGATCTGCAGCTCATCGGAGTACTGCTCCACCACGTCCTCGGCCGGCTCCGGGGCCGTCTTGCACGCCACGAAGGACAGCACCGCGAGGACGAGGAATTGGGAGCGCACCATGCGCGCGCCACTTAGCAGATGGGAGCCGCCGCGCTCGCTTTCCCACCGCCGGCGCCGCTTGATCCCGGAGATCACCTGGGCAGAGTACGCCTCGCTGGCCCTTCCCCGTCGCTCGACCTGCGGGCAACGTCCTGCGCGATCAATGCTCTACCGGGTGAACTCCGGGGTTAGGCTGTCACGACCTCCCCGGGGGGCCTTCGCATGGGCTGGAAGCCAGAGCTGGCGCCGGGCATCGACCTGCGCACCCTTCCGCTCTCTCCGCTGCACGGCTTCGTCCTGTCGCGCATCGACGGGCACTCGGACGTGGACGTGCTGACGAAGGTGACGGGGCTTCCGGCGGCGCAGGTGGACGCGCTCCTCAAGGAGCTCGTGGCCTCTGGGGCCGTGCGCCCTCCGCCCCAGCAGCCGGGCGCAGAGACGAGCCCGGGATCAGACGGGACGAGGACGGCCGAGAAGGAGGCGGCTCCTGCAGAGGGCTCGCCGGGGGCTGCCGCCGGGAGCCGGTCCGAGGCGCAGCCGAGCACCGCCCCGACGACGGGCTCGTCCGCCGAGCATCGCCACCCCGAGGCCGCTCCGCACACCGCACCTCGGACCTCGGCGTCCGGCGGGCTTCCCCACCCCGATCCCGCGATGCACCCCGAGGCGCCTCCCCACGAGGCGGCGGCCGACCCAGCGCCCACCAGCGCAGCTCCTCACGGTGACGCGCCGGCGACGCCGACGCCCGCGGCCGGAGACCTGACGCCACCGGACGGGGACGACACGTCTCCTTCTCCCGAGGCCGCGGAGGCCGAAGGAGCGGAGGCGCCCGAGTCCGGCACCCACCGCCAACTGTACGAAGGCGAGCTCCACGCGCTGACCGCCGAGGAGCGGGGCACCCGCGCGCAGAACGCCGTGGAGCCGTACCTGTCGGCGCTCTGCTTCGATCCCCTGCCGTCCGTCATCGGCGCGTTGCTCGACAACCCACACTTCGGGCTCGAGCAGGCCCGGCTGGTCGCCCGCCACCACCGCAACCCGAATGGCCTCGAGGCACTGGCCTCACGGGCAGTCTTCGCGGCGGACGGCCAGGTGCGCCGGCTGCTGCTCCACAACCCGATGCTGCCAGGCAGCCTCTACCGCCGGCTGTGGACGACGCGACGGCTCCTCGAGCAACACCAGGTCGTCATCAGCCGCGAGGTGCCCGAGCAGACGCGGCGCACCGCGCGGGAAGTGCTGCGCGCCCGCTTCTCGACGGGCCCGTCGGAGGAGAAGGCCGAGCTGATCGTCAAGACGGAGGGGCGCTGCCTCGGCGCGCTGGTGGGGCTGCCCATCGACAGCAAGACGACGTCGCTGTTGTGCGCGCGCACGTACGCGTCGGTGCAGTTCATCCAGAACCTGGCGCGGTGGGCTGCCGCGCCGCCGCAGCTCGTCGCGCACCTGCAGCGACAGGACGCGGTGAAGCGCAACGCCATGCTGCGCACGCTGCTCGAGAGGCACCCCAACGCGCCGCGCGGCCACGTGTGACTTCCGCGGAAGGACGCCGGGGAGTAGACCGCATCTCGCGCGGCGGTGACGACGAGCGCAGGCAGGCGGGGCGAGTGACGGCTCGAGGCGAGACAGGCGGGGCGCTTCGTTTCATCCCCAGCATCAGCTGGCTGAAGGCGTACCAGCGGGCGTGGCTCCGGCCCGATCTGCTGGCAGGCCTGTCTGCCGCTGCCGTGGTGCTGCCCAAGGCGCTCGCCTACGCGGCCATCGCGGGCCTGCCGGTGCAGGTGGGCCTGTATACGGCCTTCATCCCCCCCATCGTCTACGCCTTCCTGGGCACCTCGCGGCCGTTGTCGGTCAGCACCACCACCACCATCGCCATCCTCTCCGCGACCGCGCTGGGTGGGCTGGTGCCCTCGGGCGATCACGCCCAGCTGCTGGTCGCGAGCGCCACCCTGGCCGTCCTCGTCGGCGCGGTGCTGATGGTCGCGTCCTTCGCGCGGCTGGGCTTCGTGCCGAACTTCATCTCCGATCCGGTGCTGACCGGCTTCAAGTCGGGCATCGGGCTGGTCATCGTCGTCGACCAGCTGCCGAAGCTGCTCGGCGTCCACATCGAGAAGGTCGGCTTCTTCCGCAACGTGTGGCGGATCATCGAGCACGTGCCTGAGACGTCACTGCCGACGCTGGCGGTGGCCGCCTCCGTCCTGGTGCTCATCTTCCTGATGGAGCATTTCGTGCCGCGCGCGCCGGTGCCGCTCATCGTGGTGGCACTGGCGATCCTCGCCACCTGGCTGCTCGGCCTCGAAGCGCACGGCGTGTCGACGGTGGGTACGGTGGCGGGCGGGCTGCCGTCGCTGACGCTGCCCCGGCTCGAGTGGGTGGAAGAGCTCTGGCCGAGCGCGGTGGGCATCGCGCTCATGTCCTTCACCGAGTCCATCGCCGCAGCGCGCGCCTTCGGCACGCCCGAGGAGCCGCGGCCCACGCCCAATCAGGAGCTGTTGGCATTGGGGGCCGCCAACGCGGCGGGTGGCCTCATCGGCGCGATGCCGGCGGGCGGGGGCACGTCTCAAACGGCCGTCAACCGGAAGGCGGGCGCGAAGACTCAGCTGGCGGAGGTGGTGACGGGCCTGACGGCCCTGGCCGCGCTGCTGGTGCTGGCCCGCTTCATCGGGATGATGCCGCAGGCCGCGCTGGCGGCGGTGGTGGTGGCCTACTCGGTGGAGCTGATCAAGCCCGCCGAGTTCCGGAAGATCCTCAAGGTGCGCCGCACGGAGTTCTCCTGGGCGCTGGTGGCGTTGGTGGGAGTCGCGGTCCTGGGCACGCTCAAGGGCATCGTCGCGGCGGTCATCGCGTCGCTCGTTTCCCTGGCGCAGCAGGCGGTGGCACCGCCGGTGTACCGCCTGGCGCGCAAGCGCGGCACCAACGTCTTCCGCGCGGTCACCGAGGAGCACCCCGACGACGAGAGCTGGCCGGGGCTGTTGCTCCTGCGGGTGGAGGGCCGGGTCTTCTTCGCCAACGCCGAGCGGATCGGCGATCAGATCTGGCCGATGGTGCACGAGTTCGAGCCGAAGGTGGTGGTCATCGACATGAGCGCCGTCATCGACCTCGAGTACACGGCCCTGCGCATGCTGGACGAGGCGGAGCAGAAGGCGAAGGAGGACGGGGTCGAGCTGTGGCTGGCGGCGCTCAACCCCGAGGTGCTGGCGACGGTGCGGCGCAGCCCGCTGGGAGAACGACTGAGAGACGAGAGGCTCTTCTTCAACCTCGAGGCCGCGGTCGAGCGGTTCCGCGAGCGCACAGCGACGTGACTCCGGCGATGGCCCCACGTCACCGGCACCTCGGTGCAGGAATCCCTGTCCCTCCGCATGGAGGGATCCCCGGTCTCCAGATCAGCGAGAGCTCCTTCTCGGGTGACTCAGCCCTTCACCATGCAGCCCGAGCCCATGCCCCCCAGCACCATCAAGGGAGACAAATACCAGTTCGTCCGCCTCACCTTCGCCCCGACCGAGGCGAAGCTCTACACCGGCACGCTGACGGTGAAGAGCAACGCGGCCAACGTCATCGGCGGCGCTCAGATGTGCGCGCATCCTCGCCGCGCTCGGAGACCTCGAGCCGCGCTTCTACCAGGCGCACGGCAGCCCCCGCGTGATGTGCACGGCCGAGGAGTTGGCCAATTTCCGCAACCTGTACTTCGACACGACGCTGGGTCGCATCGACCTCCTCGGCTCACCAGATTGAGAGGGCCCTTCACGGCATGTCCGTGTGCAGCAGCCGCTCGAAGACGACGCGCGCAGCCGCCTCGAAGAGCCTTCCGGAGGCGACGAGGCCGCCGCAATGGCCGGGTTCGCGCGCGAAGGTGAGGCCGACGCACTTCTCCAGCACTGCCGCCCAGAAGGCCTCGCTGCCGCGCGGCAGCACGTGCTGGGCGATGACGTCTTCAGGCCAGGGCAAGACGGTGGTGGGATCCGCGTCGCTGGGCGAGGTGAAGCAGTCGAGATCGACGTCGAGGAGGACGGTGTCGGCACGACGGAGCAACTCCGCGGCCCGTCTCCCCTCGGGCGAGGCCTTGCCGGTGCCGAAGTCGGCGGACACGGTGTCGACCAGTGCGCTCGCGAGCAGCTCATGCACGCCGCCGCGCGAGTCCGTCCACGAGGGCGCCTGCACGCTGCCCACCGGGTGCGCGCGCGCGAAGAGAATGGCGTCGGTGACGAGGCCGGCCTCCATCGCCGCGAGGAGGTGATCGGTGTTGCGCCCGTCGAGGCGGGTGCGCGCGTGCTCGTCATACTGGGCCACCGTCCAGCCGGGCTCGGGGCGCGCTGCCGGAGGGACGGTGTCGAAGTGACGATCGAGGGAGACAAGCAGCGCGCTTCGTCCGCCCGTGGCCAGCGCCCAGCACGGCAGCGCGAGCCGGTGGGGATCGAACACGAACGCGCGGGAAGGGCCTCGCCCGCGAAGTGACAGCTCGACGACGCCGGCCGGGGCAGACATGCGGTCGACTTACCGCGGGGCTGAGCGGCTGTCCGGTCCGTCGCTCGCTGATCCGTCGGAGCAGAGGGGACAGCTCCAGCGGGCGCGATCGCGGCGGAAAGGTGCTACGTCGTGGCCACGCCACGCGATTCAAGGAGGTCCGCCATGCAGCGCTTCCGGGTCGTCGTCGTCCTCGCCGCCCTCACCGCCACCAGCGCCCTCGCCCAGTACACGAGCTCCTTCGGGTACAGCTTCAACAACCCGATGAGCGCGATGGCGAACGACTTCTTCTTCCAGCGGATGAACCAGCGCGCGCTCTTGCGCTCGATGCTGAAGAAGCGTGGTTACACGGATCAGAAGCTCAACGACATGACCACCGACCAGATGATCGCAGCGCTGGGCGGCTCGAAGAACGCGGTGGAGGCCTCGCGCGAAGTGCCCGCGCCCACTGCGACGAAGTTCAAGCCGTCGGGAAAGCGGCTCCTGGTGCCCACGCTGGCGGCGTCGCTCAGCCAGGACAAGGCGCAGCAGCAGGCGCTGGTGGAGCTCTTCGATCAAGGCATCAAGGCGTACGAGCAGGAGGCCTCGAAGGACGGCTTCGTCAACGACGTGGCGGGCGCCGTCGCCTTCTTCATCGGCAGCGCGTACTTCGTCTTCCACGACGGCCAGGAGCCGAACGAGGACGGGCTGACGCTCTTCGCGCGGCAGCTCCAGCACGCGATGGACACGCCCGAGTTGAAGAAGGTGCCCGCCGCCGACAAGCAGAAGTTCTACGAGCTGCTGGTGGGCATGGGGACGTGGCTCGGCGTCACGTACCAGCTGGCCGCGCAGAACGACGACGCGGCGCTCAAGGCCCAGCTCAAGGACGCCGCCGGCAGCGTGCTCAAGGGCTACCTGAAGCTCGAGCCGTCGAAGGTGGACATCACCGCCAACGGCCTCGTCATCGCGCCGTGAGCCGCCCTCTACTCGCGGAAGACCATCACGAAGAGGCGCATCTGGAGGTCGGGGGCGAGGGGCTGCCCGCGGAAGGTGTACCCGGAGCCCATCACCGCGACCACGATGTCGTCACCTACTCGCGTCATCGTCCCGTTGCGGATCTCTTCATTGTTGACGGCGCCGCCGAGCAGGGGCCACCTTCGAACGACCCGTCCGGTCTCGTCGAAGGTGAGCACGTAGGCGGAGTCATTGACGGTGAGGGGAGTCCCGAAGAGGGGAAACGACGGGCCTGGTTGAAGTGGACCGGTCTTCGCGAACACCAGCACGCCACCGTCCAGCGCTGGCACGACGGCGACGGGGTGCGTCAATTGCGCACCGACAATGGGGCTCGACGTCAATGAGGCCACCGCGCCACCGTCCAATGCGGCAACCCAGCAGTGCGCGCCATTCAGGGTGAGACCGCCGCCGAAGTCGTAGAGACCAGCGCCATTGCCTCCGATGAAAACCAGAGCGCCCGTGCGGGATCGCGCGACCCCGAGAGTGAGTGCATCTCGGCCGGCTGGCATCCGCCAGTCGAGCTCGCAGGCACCTGTCGCAGGGGTGTACCGGTAGCTGGCCAGAGCGCCACCTGGCGCTGAAGAAGGGCAGCCCAGGCCGGTAAAGGCACCGCTGACTGGGCTCACGCATACCAGGCTCTGCCCGTCTGGCGTGCACTCGCGGCGAGCGTTCGCTCCCGTCGCACCTCCGCTCAGCATGTCGGGGGCGAGCGTGATGACACCGGCGTCGGCCCCGGGCCCCCTCACGTAGAAGCCGCTCCGGCCGGCCGGGTACTGGTCGTGACTGAATACTCGGGCGACCAGCAGGTCCCCGACGAGGTGCGCGTCGAGGAAGCCGACTGGGTCAGGGCTCTGCAGGTCGACGCGGAGTTCCCCGCCGAGCACGCCCGCGTCGTGGAGCTCGAGAACGAAGGGCACTCCGTCCACGATGTTCACCGCGCCGCAGGGCTGACCAAGGAAGTGCCCCTGAAAGCACACCCCAAAGGCGAACAGGCTCCCGGCTGGCCCCCTGGTAAGCGAAGCGACGTCGGCCCGTGTTCTTCCGGCATCGACGTAGTCGTACAGTGGAAACACCGATTGCACGCCGGCGTCCCAGCCCAGCTCGATGAAGTACGGCGACCCATTTCGGAACACGTAGGGCTCTGTGTAGAGGACACCGTCGATCTCCATCGAGCGACGGACGGACGCCACGACGAAGATGCCTCCGTCGTCCGCGAAGAGGGCGACATTGTTCCCCTCCGCAGACGGAATCGGGAAGCTGCGCACCCACTGCAAGACGGACTCGAGACGAACGCCGACCGACAGGTCGCCGGCGGCCGCGGGAAGGACACAGGTATCGCCGGAGCAGTCGCCGGTGAAGCCGAGGAACCGCGACGTCTCGTCAGCACTCGCTCGAATCGTGACGGGCGCGTCCATGGGCACCGCGAGGTCGCACGGTGTGGGGCAGGACACGCCGTCCACCGCGATGGTGCCTCCTCCATTGCCCTGCACCGTCACCACCAACCGACGACCCCGATCGAAGCGGGCCTGAACCGTCGCCGGCGCCGTCACCCGACATACTGTTCCGGTGCAGGCCCCAGAGAAGCCACGGAAGACGGAGTCGGCTCCAGCAACTCCACTGAGTTCGAGGGTGTTGCCAGCGGGGACGCGAACCGTGCAGCTCTGGCCGCAGGAATAGTCCCCGGTGAGGTCTCGCACCACTCCCGTGCCAGTCCCCACGAACTCGATCTGGAGTGGCTCACCGGCGAGTCGGAAGGTGGCCGTGACGGCGCCCGCGCTCATCGTGCAGCGCGAGGTGTGAGTTCCGGAAACTCTGACCGGTCCCGTTCCGGAAATTCTCGCCGGTCGCCAAGCCGGGCGAACGCGGCAGAAGGACGGGATGCACAGCATGGTGAAGCGACACAGCGTCAAGGTGCTGCGG
>JBFMHF010000162.1:0-15913 GCA_040752975.1 Myxococcota bacterium | reverse complement strand
CGCTCGGTGACGCGCTCCGCCCGCCGACCGCCGCGCTCCCGTCTGCCACAGTCGCGCCCGCGCTCGGTGACACGCTCCCCCCGCCCTGCGTCGCGCTTCCTCCCGCTGCTGCGCCCGGCGCGCTCGGTGACGCGCTCCGCCCACCGACCGACGCGCTCCCGCCTGCCGCAGTCTCGCTCGACAAAGCACTCGCTCCGCCCTGCGTCGCGCTTCCTCCCGCTGCTGCGCCCCTCGCGCTCGGTGACGCGCTCCGCCCGCCGACCGCCGCGCTCCCGCCTGCCGCAGTCTCGCTCGACAAAGCACTCGCTCCGCCCTGCGTCGCGCCTCCTCCCGCTGCTGTGCCCCTCGCGCTCGGTGATGTGCTCGCGGCTCCGGACGATGCGCCCGCTCCTCCCGGTGACGCACTGGCGCCACCCTCTGATCCGCTCGAACCGCCTGCCATGGTGCCCGACCCGCTCGCGGCCGGGCTCCCGCCTCCCGCTGACGCACCCGTCGCGCTCGCCCCACCCGCTGACCTCCCGGTCGCACTCATCGACGCACTCGCGCCGGACGGTGATGCGCTCGAGCCCTTCACTGATCCACTCGAGCCGCCCGCCGTGGTGCCCGACCCGCTCGCGCCCGCGCTCCCGCCTCCCGCTGACGCACTCGCGCCGGACGGTGATGCGCTCGCGGCTCGACCCGCACCTCCCCGTGACGCGCCTCCGCCACTCACTGATCCGCTCGAGCCGCCCGCCGGGGTGCCCGACCCGCTCGCGGCCGGGCTCGCGCCTCCCGCTGACGCACTCCCCGACGGAGATGCGCCCACAGCTCCACCCGCACCTCCCCGTGACGCGCCTCCGCCACTCACTGATCCGCTCGAGCCGCCCACCGGGGCGCCTGCCCCGCTCGCTGCCCGGCTCCCGCCTCCCGCTGACGCACCCGTCCCCGACGGCGCAGCGCCTCCCGCTCCCGCTGACGCACCCGCCTTCCCCGCTGACGCGCCTGACTCGGTGCGACCTCCCGCTGCTCCGCCCGTAGCGCCGCTCGAGGCGCTTCGGGACGACGCAACCGCACTCGCGCCGCCCCGCTTTGCGCCCTTCCCGGCCTTCTTCTCGGGCTTCGCCGGAGCGCCAACCTCCGCGTCGGCGCGCTCGCTCGCCTGTTCCTCTGCGCCCGGCGACGGCGACTTCGCTCCGCGCCCGACTGGCTCCCCCACTGGCGCCTCGGCGGCCGGGAGCGGCGACGCCACCTCCCGCACATAGCGCTCGAGGATGACGGCCGTGGCGAGCCCCGCGTCGTCACACGTGCCGTCCTTCAGCACCCGCTCCAGCGCCACCCGCCCCGCCGCACGCACCACCAGCCGGTGCCCACCCTCCGTGGGCGTCAGCGTGACGCGCAGGTCGCCTCCCCCGTCGACGAAGGTGAGGGGCGTCCGCGCCAGCTCCCGCTTCAGCACGACACGAGGCGCGCAGGGGGAATCCGCCTCCAGCGACACCGACGCGGGCGCCGCACTCAAGACCGCCAGGAGAGCCGCCCACGTCACGCGCGCACTCTCGGGGGCCCTCGCCTGCCCCGTCAAGGCAAGCGGAGAACCGTTTCCACACCACGTGCATGGGGTGCACGCCGCGTAGAAACGGTTTGCCCCCGCGCCGAGGCGCAAGAACTGCAGCGCTCCAGACTTCGAGCCCTTACGTTTCGCGGGAGAAGACCGCGCACGCGGCTTGCCTCACCCGCCGACAGGAGGGCGCCATGAACGTTCAGGCCACGAAGCTGGAGCTGTCCGGTGAGGAGCTCACGGTGCTGGTCGCTCACCTCAAGCGGCACCTCGACCAGGTCGACAAGGAGCTGGTCCGCACCGACAACCCGCGCCTGCAGCACGCCATCGCCCACGAGGTGAAGGTGCTCGAAGGCGTCGTCGCCCGCCTGGAAGCGGATCAATAGGCGCGGCGCGCGGGAGACCCTTCCGCCGTCACTTTTTCTGCACCCCCCTCCGACACCGTGGGTTCGGCACACACGTCCGCTCGAGAGGGCGGCCTCGTGTTGTTTCCCCAAACCCAAGGAAGAACCATGAAGCGAATCGCCATCGCCGCACTCACTTTTGCCGCGCTGCAGGCCTGCGCCATCCGCGTCCCGGGCATCAACATCGGCACTCCGGGCGCCGAGTCCTCTTCCGGCGGCAGCAGCGCCCAGGAGTCCATCCTCGACTCCGCGCAGACCAGGGCCTGGCGCGAGGTGCTGCGCTCGAAGGACGACGAGCTCGACGCGCTGTACGAGCGCCTCAACGACGTGCCGAAGGAGGGCAGCACCAGCCCCGACCAGCACGCCGAGTGGTCGCTCAAGTTGATCAAGAACGACCAGCTGGCTGACGTCGCCGCGGGCTGCGCCGCCGGCACGTACACCGGTGAGGAAACGAAGCTCGACGAGCGCCGCGCCCACCTGCACGCCGCCACCATGTGCCCGCTGGTGACGGACCGGATGAACCTGCTCAAGAAGAACGTCCACGCGTGGGGCGTCGCCATCATCGACTACTACTTCTGGCAGGAGTCCAACCGCATCGAGCGCATGGAGAAGGAGAAGCGCGTCTCGGTGGGCCTGCTGGCGGAGCCGCAGAGCGCCCAGAAGCTCAAGGACTATGTGGCCTCCTTCGCGAAGAAGACCTTCGAAGCCATCGGCGAGCCGGTGCCCGAAGAGGCCCTCAAGAAGGCCGAGGAGCTGTTCGCGAAGCGGCAGGACACCATCATGAAGCTGGCGGCGGCCGGGAAGATGACCACCTCGGCGAAGGCGGATGCTGGCGCCGAGAAGGCCATCAAGGACGTCTACGCGAAGCGCTTCGACGTGAAGAAGGTGGTGATGAAGGACGCGGAGTGGAAGCTGGTGAAGAACGACCTCGGCATCCTCCTGCGGCACTACAAGGACGCCGACGTGCTGGTGAGGCGAAGGACGGCTCCTTCTGCGCCCTGGTGCCCGCCTCCGTCGGCCAGCCGTACGAGGCCGCCGGCAAGTACGCCAACACCTACGGCGTCGACGAGTTCATCGAGGCGTACCCCGTGAAGTGCCCGTAAGCGACTTTCAAGGCAACACGCCTCTCGTGACGCCCGTGGGCCGAAGGTGGTCCGCGGGCGTTCTCGTTTTCAGACGCTCCCCATTCCCCTCCGTGCGACTTTCACGCATACTGACCCACCGCACGCTGTCCCGAGGGGAGCTCCATGCCCATCCGCACCCGCACCACGACGCCGACGACGCCTTCGACGCCTTCGACTCCGGCCGCGCCCACGACTCCCAGCGCTCCGACGACGCCCACCACTCCCGCCACCGGAGGCAACGGCGCGGCCCGCGCGAAGGACGTCTACAACCAGGCCCCGAAGGCGCTGAAGGCGCAGCCGCCGCTGCCGGGCGCGGTGGAGTTGGGTGACTTCGGCGGCGCGAAGGTGTCGGTGCAGCCCAACGGGCAGTTGGCCCTGGGCGCCGTGCCCACCAGCCTGTCGGAGCAGATCCGCGCGGTGAAGGTGGCCGTGTCGCAGGCGCCGGACAACCAGCCCTTCGCCGCCATCAACGACGTGCAGACGCTGAAGACGGCTGCGGCCTCCGCCGCGCAGCTCTACACCTCGCTGCTCAAGACGCCGAGGAATGACGCCGAGGCGCTGGAGTACCGCGCCGGCCGCGCCGCCGCCATGGGCCTGATGGAGGCCGCCGCCCGCCGCGCCGGGGCCCTGGGCGACACCGACGCCCGCGACGCGCTCACCCTGGGCCTGCTCTTCAGCGTGCAGAAGGAGCCGTACCGCCCGCTGAAGGACTTCGTCTTCGAGTCCACCCTCCAGCGCGCGGAGAAGGGCGAGCTGCCGAAGACGAAGACGGCCGAGACGGCGCTCTACCCGCAGAAGCCGCCGTACGACACCTGGCTCAAGGACGGAAAAATCTCCGTCGTGCACTACACGGACAACGACGGCAGCCCGCGCGAGGACAACGTGCAGCTCTACGTCGACCGCGGCTTCAAGAAGAAGGAGAACGCCGACGGTTCCACCACGCTGACGCGCAAGGGAAAGGACGGCAAGCCCACCATCGAGGTGACGATTCCGCCCGCGCCCACCCACGACAAGCCGCCGTCCCTCTTCGAGAAGATGGGCGACGCCTCGGTGGACATGATCATCTACGCGGGCCACGCCGGCTACGGGAAGCGGGTGGAGGACGCCTTGTCGAAGGGCGTCTCGGGCACCGGCGAAGGCAAGCTGGTGATGCTGCTGCAATGCTACGGCGAGGGCAGCATCGAGTCGGTGAGCCGGGCCTTCCCCGACGCGCACCTGTTGTCCACCCGCGAGGCGTCGGACGACAACTACGACCTCCCGCTGCTGGACAAGATGTTCGACGGCTTCGACAAGCGGTCCAGCTACGACACCATCGCCAAGGCCAACGCGAAGGAGTTCAACAGCTGGGTGTCCACGCTCGAGCCCGCCAGGCCCGGCGAGGACGGGATGAGCGAGGCGGACATCAACTGGTACAAGGAGCACGACGTCGAGACGCACTACTTCTTCCCCAACTCGCGCGACGTGCTGCTGGCGAAGATGGACCGCGACCGCGACGGCGTCACCGACGCGGGCGACACGCTCTTCAACGTGGTGTACCCCAAGCGCGTCGATGCCTCGGGTGGGTATGACCCGCTCGACGCGGGCGCCCCGGTGGACGGCCTGGAAGGTACGGCCGTCAACGCCTCCATCGGGCAGTTGAACCTGGTGGCGCGCTACGCCGAGCTGCCGGCGGGCCTGCTCAAGGACGCGCCCTGGCACCCGGAGGTCTTCCAGTCGGTGGGCTTCTACGAGGCCGTCAGCCCGAACGACCCCAGGGCCTTCAAGTTCGTCGTCGACCCCGGCACCAACACCATCAAGGTGGGCGTGAGCTCCAACTTCGCGCACACGCCGAAGGAAGCGCTGGCGCGGATGATGGCGGTGGAGGCGGCGCAGTTCCTCGGAGAGCGCGCGGGCCTGGGCGACGCGGGCACCTCGGCGCTGGCCCTGTCCTTCCTCGAGCGCGTCCTCCACCAGGAGGGTGGGCCCGGGTACTCGTCTTCTCCAGTGGAGTCGCCGGAGGTGCAGGAGCGCCTGTTCCGCGCCCGCTACGGCATGGACTTGAGCTTCAAGGGCCTGCAGGAGATGAGCGGCAACCCGGACGACTTCGTGGCGGCGACGTACGAGGCCATCAAGGCGAAGGTGGAGGCGTCACCCCAGCTGAAGGCGCTGGCGCAGGCCCAGCCGAAGCGCGCCACCGAGGCCCTCACCGTGCCGGACAACCTGCAGGTGCAGGGCAGCCTCGACAAGGACGCGTTGCAGCGGCTGGCGGACCGGCTCGGCGTGCAGGGCACCGTCGACCCGCAGGCGCACCAGTGGGGCACGTGGACCTCGCCCGGCAGCCGAGTGGCCATCACCATGAAGGACGCGCAGAACAAGACTTTCTACGTGTCGCTGGGCATCGACTCGGAAGGCGTCGTGCGCGCGGCGTCGCGCATCGCCGACAGCTGAGCGGCCGTCACGTCTTGAGGCCGGACTTCTTGAGCAGCTTGTAGACGCCGGAGGAGGATACGCGCGGCGTCGCGCATCGCCGGATGTTAGGACTGCATCTCCGAGAGGAGAGCCGCGCATGAGTTACGTGGATGGGTTCGTTCTCGTCGTTCCGAAGAAGAAGCTGAAGGCCTACCGCGCGATGGCGCGGTTGGGGGCGCAGGTGTGGAAGCGGTGCGGCGCGCTGGACTACTTCGAGTGCATGGGGGACGACCTCCACCCGAAGCACGCCGTGCTGACCTTCCCGAAGCTGGTGAAGCTGAAGCCGGGCGAGACGGTGTGGTTCTCCTTCATCGTCTTCAAGTCGCGGGCGCACCGGGACCGGGTGAACGCGAAGGTGATGAAGGACCCGGTGCTGACGAGTCCCAGGAACAGGAAACTGCCGATGCCCTTCGACTTGAAGCGCATGGCCTACGGCGGGTTCAAGTGCATCGTGCGGGGCTGACGCGGCGCCAGCCGGACGACTCCGCCTCCCTCGAGGGCGCGCCTACTTCTTCGGCCGCAGCGGCACGCCGGCCTGGGCCTTCTTCCCCTTGATGCCCAGCTCGGCGATGGGGCTCTCCGCCAGCTTCTCCGCCACCTGCGCGTCGCGCTTCACGAAGGCCGTGCCCTGAGCGGCGGTGGGCGCGGGCTTCTTCTCTCCCGGAGGGCCTCCCCACCGGCCGTACCGCGGCTGCGCGCACGTCACCGGCCCCGTCCACGGGTAACGAATCGCGTAGCGGCCCTGGAAGTTGTTCATCGACGACTCGACGGCGCCCGTCTCCAGCGCCTTGCCGTCCTTCAAGAACTCCCGCCCGCCGACGATGGGCTTCGCCGCCTTGAAGACGAGGTCTTCCCCAAGCGACGTCTTGTCGTAGCGCGCGTGGAGGCGCGTCAGGACGAACTCCCACGCGTTGGCGTCCTTCAGCGTGTCGCCGCCCAGCGTCAGCACGTCCGCCTGGTCCAGCGCGGGGCCCGGGCAGGGGTCGCAGCCCGTCGCCTGCCACGCGTACTCGGTGACGACGGCGTTGGGCGTCTTCGCCAGCGTGCGGTCGAAGAGGCTGACGTAGAAGAAAGGAAATTCGCTCTTCGCGCTGGGCGCGAGGTCGATGTTGGTGGGGATGGTGACGTTCGGGTAGTTGGCCACCTCGTAGCGCTGGTTCTTCGCGAGGATGTGGACGATGAGGTCCTGCTTCTCCTTCGCGTTGATGAGGCCCAGGCGCACCGGCAGCTCGAACTTCTCGCTGTCGTAGTGGAAGCGCAGAGGCGAGAGGTCGGCCATGCCGTCCTTGAACGTCACCTTCTTCGCGATGACCTTCGCCACGAAGAACTTCATCCCCGTCTGGATGTACGGGCGGAAGAGCGGCTCCGCGCCCTCGGGGATGCGGTACTTCTTGTCCTTGAGCCACTTCTCCAGGCCCAGCGCGTCGGACGCCGAGAGGATGACGATGTCGTACTCGCCCACCTCGAACTGCGCCTCCACCTTCACGCCGTAGTCCTTGTCGTCGCCTTCCTTCACCGCCTCCGACTTCGCCATCTTCCTCCACCGCATCGACGGGTCTTCCCAGTCGGCGCCGCAGGGGTCCGTCTCCCAGTACTCGACGAGGCGGGGCGCCGCGAGGCGGTCGATTTTCTGGAAGACGGCCTTCGACAGCGTCTTCACGTTCTCCTTCTTCAGCACCACCGGCACCGGCACCACCATCGCGAAGTCCTCGGGCGGGCCCTGGTAGTTGTTCTGCATCGACAGCACCGTGCGCGTGCCGTCGCGCAGCAACACCACCTGGGTGGCGTTGTTGAAGAGGTCCGCGCCGCCGCCCGCCACGTAGAAGCCGCAGAAGGCGTGCGCGGCGAAGCCCGACAGCGTGGCGAACAGGACCGCGAGTCTCGTCGTCATGGTTTTCCCTCCCCGTGAGGCGCCTGGAGCGTGCCCATCCAGCGGTCCCAGACGCTGAAGTACAAACCGTAGTTCCCCCCGACGTGCAGGTGGTGGCCATTGTGGAAGGTGGCGAAGTTGAGCCACTTCATCACCGGGTGCCGCTGCCACGACGCGGGGTACGGCTCGACGCCGCAGTGGCCCAGCACGTTCACCAGCATCGCCGCGAAGGCGAAGGCGAACCACGGCGCCGACGGAATCGGCAGCCACAGGGCGAGCGGCACGGCCCAGACGACCTGCGCCAGAGCCTCCAGCGGGTGGAAGGCCAGCGCGGCGAAGGGCGACGGATTCTTCGACTGGTGGTGCAGCGCGTGCACCAGCGGAAAGACGCGCGGGTGATGGAGGAGGCGGTGGCTCCAATAGAAATACGTGTCGTGGACGGCGATGAGGAAGGCGAGCCAGCCGAGGAACTCGAGGACACGCAGGGCGCCGGTGTGTTGAAGGGGCACCGGGCCCTGGCCGCGAAAGACGAGCGCGAAGAAGGCGCCGAAGAGGACGGCGGTGGCGACGGAGAAGCCGACCTCCCGCGTGACGTCCTTTCGGGTGAATGGCACGTGCTGCAGGCGCCGCCGCGCGGTGAAGGGGTTGTTCCAGGCCCAGAAGGCGAGCCACGCGCCACCAGCGAAGAGGAGGTAGCGGCCGAGGTGCACGGCGATGAGCACCAACGCCAGCACCAGCAGAGGAGGAGCGCCCGACATCGCCGCGAAAGGCTACGCGAAAATTCCTGGAACAACGCCGGCTGTGAGACTTCGGGCCTCCTCCATTTGACTCATGGGGAGGAGGTCTGAACACTCACCCCATGAGTACTCGACTGCAGGTGCGGCTGGACGACGAGGAGTTTCGGGAAATCCGCCGCCCGGCGAAGGCCCGCAAGACGACCGTCGCGGAGTGGGTGCGGGAGGCGCTCCGTGTGGCGCGGGCACGACAGCCCCAGCGGTCGCAGGAAGACAAGCTGAAAGCCATCCGCGCGGCCGCGAAGCACTCCTTTCCGACGGGAGACATCGACCAGATGCTGGCTGAGATTGAGCGAGGCGATGGGCTCGGAGACGGGCCTTGATCTTCCTCGACGGCAACGTGCCGATGGACATCGTCGGCGCCCCGCACCCGCACAAAGCCGATGCGCAGCGGCTGCTCGAGCAGGCGGTGATGGCGGGCGAGCGACCGACGCAGAGGTGCTTCAGGAAGTGCTCCACCGCTACGTGGCCATCAACCGGCGCGACGCCATCGGCCCGGCCCTCGACGCGCTGCTCGAGGTGGTCGAAGAGGTCTTCCCCATCGAGCGGGAGGACGCGCTGGCCGCGCGCGACGTCGTGCTGGGCGCGTCCCAGTTGTCGGCCCGCGACGCCATCCACGTGGCCGTGATGCGCAGGCGCGGCGTGGAGC
This sequence comes from Myxococcota bacterium, assembly GCA_040752975.1. Lineage (GTDB taxonomy): Bacteria > Myxococcota > Myxococcia > Myxococcales > Myxococcaceae > JADLDB01. Next base: position 7,090 of record JBFMHF010000162.1, on the reverse strand, counting down.
GGATCATCACCTTTGACCGGGGCTTCGACGGTGTACCTGGCATCACGCGGGTGACGTGATGCGTCTTCGGCGCCGCCTCAGCGTGGCTCTCCGGCGGGGGCCGGCTCGGCCTTGCGCTCGAGCCACTTCGCGCGCAGCTTCTGCACCGCGCCCGCCGACAAGAGCGCCGGCGTCGCCACCACGCACAACGGACACACCGCGCCCAGCGCCGCCCCCGCCAGGCCGATGGCGCCGACGGACAGCCCGGCGAAGAGCAGCTCCGAGCCCGACTGCGAGGCCTTCGCGCTGGAGCGCAACAGCTCTCCGCGCCCTGGCGAGCGCGCCGGCGTGGCGCTGTCGCCTTCGTCCGTCATGACGCGGAGTCCCGTGACACCGGCAGGCCCGCCTGGTTCCACCCCAGCATGCCTCCCGCGAGGTTCTGCAACCTCGTGAAGCCCGCCGCCTCGAGGAAGTCCATCGCCCGCGCGCTGCGCCCCCCGCTGCGGCACACCACCACCACGTGCTCGTGCCGGTGGGCGGACAACTCCGCCAGCTTGAGCGGCAAGGTGGCCAGCGGCGCCAGCTTCGCGCCTTCGATGTGGCCCAGCTCGCCGGTGAACTCCGCGGGCTCCCGCACGTCCAGCACCAGCGGCTTCTTCGTGTGCGTCAGCGCCTGCGCCACCTCGGCGGGCGTGGTGTTGCGGGACAGCGTGTGGAGATGTTCAACCATCATGTGCGTGACTCCTCGAATTCTCCCGGCACCCTCCATGGGCGCCGGCGACCGCCCCCCAAGAGCCAGTGCAAATGCTGCGCGATTCGGAGAATCTCGGGTCCACCCCTCCGGCTCCCAACGGGCCGAACCGGCGGTCCTTTCAGCCGCCTCTCCTCAAGGACTCGAGACACATGAAGAAGAACCTCAAGCTGCTGATGTTGGTCGCCGCGGCGGCCGTGGGCCTCGCGGTGATGGCCGGCGCCCCCGCGAAGACAATCACCGGCCAGGTGGCGAAGGCGCTGGTGGAGAAGGACAAGGCCTTCCTCCTCGACGTCCGCACGCCGGAGGAGTTCGCAGAAGGCCACATCGCCGGCGCCACCAACATCCCCGTGCAGGTGCTGGAGTCCAGGCTGTCTGCGCTGCCCGCGAAGAAGGACCAGGACATCGTCGTGTACTGCCGCAGCGGGGCCCGCAGCGCCAGGGCGAAGGCCATGCTGGAGGCCGCCGGCTTCACGAAGGTGCACGACCTGGGCGGCATGTCCAACTGGGAGAAGTGAGTGACGGCGGGCGGCGCGAAGAAGGCGCTCTTCCTCGCGCTGGCCCTCGTGGCCCTGACACCCTGGGTGACGGCGCCCCTCGCGCTGGTGGCGGGCATCGTCTTCTCGCTGGCGTGGGGCAACCCCTTCGCCGCGCAGACGAAGCAGTGGCAGACGTGGCTGTTGCAGGCGTCCGTGGTGGGCCTCGGCGCGGGGATGAACCTCGGCGTGGTGGCCCGCGTGGGCGCCCGTGGCGTCGGCGTGACGCTGGTGGGCCTCACCGTCACCATCCTCCTGGCGCTGGCCCTGGCGCGGGCGATGAAGACGGAGCGCACCACGTCCCTCCTCATCGGCGTGGGCACCGCCATCTGCGGAGGCAGCGCCATCGCCGCCGTCGCGCCCGCCATCGGCGCGAAGAGTCACCAGGCGTCCGTGTCGCTGGCCGTCGTCTTCCTCCTCAACGCGGCGGCCCTCCTCGTCTTCCCCGCGGTGGGACACCAGGTGCACCTCGGGCCGGAGCAGTTCGGGCTGTGGAGCGCTCTCGCCATCCACGACACCTCCAGCGTGGTGGGCGCCTCCACCCTCTTCGGCCCGGTGGCCCTGGCCGTGGGCACCACGGTGAAGCTGGCGCGCGCGCTGTGGATTATTCCCCTGACGTTGCTGCTGGCGCGGGTGTGGAAGCACGAGGCGACGCAGGCGGGCGGCAAGCCGAAGCGGCCCTGGTTCATCCTGGGCTTCGTGGGCGTGGCGGCGCTGGTGACGTACGTGCCCTTCCTCGAGGCGCCGGGGAAGTGGGTGGCGGAAGGGGCGAGGCACGTGCTGGTGCTGACCCTCTTCCTCGTCGGCGCCGGCGTCTCGCGGGACGCACTGAAGCAGGTGGGCGCGCGGCCGCTGGTGCTGGGCGTCCTCCTGTGGGTGCTGGTGGCGTCGGCCACGCTGGCGGCGATTCTCCTCGGCTGGTTGGAGGTGCCGCGCCTCTCATGACCGCCTTCCTCGCCGGCCTCGCCATGGGCGTCGTCTTCAGCCTGCTGGGGGCGGGCGGCGGCATCATCGCGGTGCCGGTGCTGCTGGGCCTCTTCGGCGTGTCGATGACGGAGGCGACGGCGGGCGCGTTGGCGGTGGTGTGGGCGGCGGCGACGGCGGGCACGGTGGGCCACGCGCGCGGCGGACGGGTGGTGTGGCGGGCGGTGCTGCTGGTGGGGCCCACGTCGATGCTGGGGGCGGTGCTGGGCGCGAAGTTGAATGCGCTGGTACCCGACACGGTGACGATGCTGCTCTTCTCCGCGCTGCTGCTCATCTCCGTCGTCTTCCTCCTTCGCGCGAAGGCCGACGCGCAGGGGACGCCGCGCCTGGACGCGCGCTCCCTCGCGCCCGTGGGCCTGGGTCTCGGGGCGGTGACGGGCTTCCTCGGCGTGGGCGGCGGCTTCCTCATCGTCCCCGCCCTGGTGACGCTGGCGCGGCTGCCGCTGAAGCAGGCCATCGGCACGTCGATGGCCCTCATCTGTCTGTCCAGCTTCTCCGGGGCCGTCACCTACGTGGCGGCGGGCCAGGTGCCGCTGGGCTTCGTCCTGCCCATGGGCGCGGGGGCGATGCTGGGCGCGCTGGGCGGCGCACCGCTGGCGGGGAAGTTGCCCGAGCGGCCGCTGAAGGTGGGCTTCGCCGTGCTGGCGGTGTCGGTGTCGCTGGGGATGGGCTGGAAGGCGCTGCACTGAAGGCGCCTTGCCCGAAGCCACCCTCCTGGAGTCAAAGGGGCCGTGCCTCTCACCCACGCCGACTGCCAGCGCTGCGGCGCGTGCTGCACCAACCCGGACGAGAATCGCGCGGAGGGCTTCCCCTTCTACGTGGAGGTGGAGGCCGACAGCCGCCTGCTGCGCATCGACGCGCTGAAGAAGCGGTACGTCGTCTTCGACGCGGCGGGCGTGCCCCACCTGCGGCTCGACCCCAGCGGGCGCTGCGCGGCCTTGAGGGGCCGGCTGGGCCGACACGTGGAGTGCGCCATCTACGCGGACCGCGCCCCGGGGTGCCGGAAGGTGGAGCCGGACACGCCCGAGTGCCTGAAGATGCGCGCGCAGCGCGGGCTGTAACACCGGCGCCGCGAAGCCAGCTTCGACCCATCGTCCTTCACCGCCTGAGTCGACGGCACATCAGCGCAGCGTCAGGACACCTCAGGCGCAGAGAAGGAGTCCCGCTGGCCGCCCGTCGCGACCCGCCGGCTGAGTCGACGGCACATCAGCGCAGCGTCAGCTCCCCGACACCTCAGGCCCAGAGCAGGAGTCCCGCTGGCCGCTCGTCGCGACCACCGGCTGAGTCGACGGCACATCAGCGCAGCGTCACCTCAGGCCCAGAGGAGGAAGGTCCGCGCTGGCCGCCGTCGCAACGGCCCGAAACGCGCCGCGCAGCCCGCGGCACGTCGCCTCTCCCCTGGCCGCAGAGGATGCGGAGAAGGCGACCGCTTCGACACTTCGCCGGCCTCGCCTGCCGTCCGGCTGACACGAAGCCCACGCCCCACCAGCGCCCCGTCCGCTGATGCGCCCCGGTCGCGGGCCCCTCCGCAGCCGGAAAGCCACGTCAGCAGGACTTCCCGCACACCAGCGTCCCGTCGGGGCACGTCACGGTGTTGCCGAAGCGGCAGGTGATGCCGCAGCCCGTCCCGCGGCAGCTGCACTCGGCCGAGTCGCTGCAGATGATGCTGCAGCTGGGGCTCTTGCAGGTGAGGTCGCACTTCGCGCTGTCCTGGCAGCGCACCGAGGCGCCCGCGGCTCCTTCGAGGACGCACCGCGACGACGACTCGCAGGTGGCGGTGAGGCGCGCGCCGGCCGCGAGGGTGCACGTGGCCGAGTTGCTGCACGTCAGCGTCACGCCGTCGCCGGAGGTGCCGCTGCAGGTGGCGGAGTTGTCGCACGTGGCCGTGACGCCGCCGCCGAGCGTGAGGGTGCAGGTCGCGTTGGCGTTGCAGATTTGCTGACAGGCGCCGGAGCACGACATCGCGCACTCCCCTGAAGAGCAGGCGCACCCGTCACCCGAGCAGGCACAGGCAGCGCCGGTGCAGGTGGGGGCGCCGCTGCCGCAAGACGAGGATGACGCCAGGACGACGACGAGGACGAAGGCGAGGCCGCGCACGGCGCTGACTATCGCGCAACGAGAAGAGGACGCACCAGCCTGAAGCGGGCAGGCGCGCGCCTCGCCGGAAGTCGCTTCGCTCCTGGCCCAGTCGGGCACGGCAGCGCGGTACACCGGCAAGACGCCGCTCGGAGATGTCGAGCTGCGCCATGCAGCGTCAGCGACGGCAGACGCTCGTCGAAGAAGGGCGCCTTCCACACCGGCGCGCGAGGCGCTGGGTGAGGATGAGGCCGTAGGAAGCTGCGCAGCGCCGCGGCGACCTTCACGCCGTTCTCCTCCAGCCTGGGCGGAGGCGGCGCAGACCCACACAGCGTGCGGACATGCCGGAGCGCGTCTGGGCAGGCGGCGTCTGACCGCTTCCAGGCGCCTGCCCGGCGAAGGCGGCGAGTCCTCCGCAGACACGGGACGGCGCTCCCTCGCCCGGCCAGCCCCTCCAAAGGAGTACGCTCGAGGGCGCGTGTTCGTCTTCGTCCCCCTCGGCGTAGAAGGCGGCGAGGTGCGCTTCCCGGTGGTGGGGGCGTCCATCCTCGCGGTGTGCGTCGTCCTCTTCTTCGCCACCTGGGTGCTGGCGGACGACCCGATGGGCATCGACGAGGCCACGGCCGGCGAGGCCATCGAGTACCTCGTCGAACACCCGTACCTCGAGCCGCCGCCCGAGTTCTCGCGGCGCTTCCTCCCCGACACCTTTCAGCAACAGTTCGCCTCGCTCCGGGAGGCGTGGCTGCTGACGAACGACGCCCCCTCCGAGGAGGTGCAGGCGGACCAGCAGGCCGAACTCCAACGCCTCGCCGACGCCGCCATCGCCGCAGTCAAACCCACTCTCTTCACGCGGCTGGCGCTGGTGAAGGAGCGGGGCCTGGCGCAGGTGGGCTGGCTGACACACATGTTCCTCCACTTCGGGTGGCTGCACCTCCTCGGGAACATGCTCTTCCTCTACGCGGTGGCGCTGGTGCTGGAGGACGCGTGGGGGCGCGGCCTCTTCCTCGGCTTCTACCTGGTGGGCGGCCTCGTCTCGGCGGCGGCGGAGTTTGCCCTGCACGGCGACTCGGCGATGGTGATGGCCGGCGCGTCGGGCGCGGTGGCCGCGTGCATCGGCGCGGCGATGGTGCGCTTCGCCTCACGGCGCATGCGGCTGGGCTACTTCGTCTTCCTCGGCTTCTTCTTCCGTACGGGCACCTTCGCGGTGCCGATGTGGCTGTGGGGCCTCTTCAAGGCGGGCGGAGAGGTGCTGGACCTGGCGACGGGCGCGACGCAGGGCGTGGCGGTGATGGCCCACGTCGCCGGGCTGTCCTTCGGCGTGCTGGTGGCGCTGGTGATGAAGGGCGCCGGCCTCGACAAGCAGTTGGTGGCCACCGACGAAGCGACGGACCCCTACCGGCCCAGCCAGTCGCCGGCGTTGCTCGACGCGCAGGCCTTCCTGGCGCGCGGACAGGTGGCCGAGGCGCGGGACGTGCTGGAGAAGGCGCGCCGCACGGCCCCCGACGACCCGGACATCACCTGGGCGCTGATGGGCGTGGACCTCCAGGAAGGCCGGAAGTCCGCCGCGGCGCTGCACCTCGAACGGCTGGTGCAGGGTTTCCTTCGCGCGGGACACAAGGAGGTGGCGCTGCAGCGCTTCACCGCCGCCTGGTCCTCCTTTCAGCCCCAGAACCTCCGTCCCACCTTCGCCTGGCTGATGGTGCGCACCTTCAACGACGAGGAGATGCAGCGCGCCGTGCTGCGCGCGCTGGCGAAGCGGGCGGGCAGCGAGAAGTCGTCGACCTCGGCCGAGGCGCTCCTTCGCGCGGCCGAGCTGGCGCTCAAGGACCGCGATGAGGACGACGCAGTCGAGTGTCTCGACAGGGCAGCGGCGGAAGGGCGTCTGCGGAAGGAGCTCTCGGCCCGGCTGGAGGAGCTGCGGGGGCGGCTGGGCCCACGAAACCCAGCGCCTCTCTCCTCGTCAGCCGAGGGCACTCTCCCGGAGCCAGGGGGAGAAGGGACGGCCTCTCCAGGCGGCGGGCGTGCCCCGTCCGGCGCACTTCCCGAAGTGGGCGCAGGACTCGACCTCCCGCCGCTCTCGGTGGGACATCGGGAGTCTTCACCCAGCGGCGTGGGTGGCGCGACGCACGCCGGGTTGGGCGCGGAGCCCGACCGCGGCCTGGAGCTCCCCGGGGCTTCGCTGAAGGTGGCGCGGCAGCGCAGAACGTTTCGAGCCGCTGTGACGGCCGTGCGTGGCGGCGCCGTGGAGGTGACACTGGAGTCAGGCGTGACCCGCGCGCTGGCGGCAACCGAGCTCGCGGGCCTGGGCGCTGGCCTGGTGTTGTCGGCTGACGGGAGAAAGGTGCTGGTGCTTCTCCTGGTGGTGCGCGCCGGAGACGAGGCGACGCCTGCCATCCTCGTGCGCCTGGACAGCGACACCGCGGGCGTGGAGCGACTGCGGCCGGGCGTGCCCGTCAACGTCGCCTACACGGAGTTTCTCCGCTGGCTGTTGGCGCACAGTCGAGCGCCGGCCCTGCCCTCGCGCGCGGCGCTGGAAGCGGGCCACTTCACGCTCTTCGCGGACACGGACACGCTGGAAGCAGCGCTGTTTCCGCCTTGAGAGGCGGCGCGGCCCGGTTTCCGAGGCCTGCGCAAGCGGTACGCTTGAGGTGTCTGACTCCCGTGCGCCTCGCCCTCCTCCTCTCGGCTGTCAGGCGGCTGTCGGGTACTCTGAGGCCCCCTCTCGGTTGTCGGAGGCCCCCTCTCGGTTGTCGTGGGTTGTGGG
>JBFMHF010000161.1:0-15958 GCA_040752975.1 Myxococcota bacterium | reverse complement strand
GCAGACGCCGACACCGACGCCGACACCGGTGCCGACACCGGCGCCCTGACCCCCGGTCGCGAGGATTGCGCCCAACAGGGCGTCCGCTCAGCGCGAGAGCACCCAGCGCAAGCCCGCGCGAGGTGGCTCAGTCGCCCGGGCCGACACGAAGAGCCGGCTGCCGTTCGACGCCGACCTCGTCCAGCTCGCCGTCGTCCGCTCGCGCTGCCGAGGTGTCCACGACGCGGCGGACGAGGTTGGAGGTGCTTGCGTGAAACGCCAGCCCCGAGCCGAAGCCCGGGGCCTCACCCTGCAGCCGAGGGGCGTCCCGCGGCCGACCTACCTCCGCCGACGCGCCCGCAGGAGCGCGACGAGCGCGAGCAACCCCGCCGCCCCCGCGTCCAGCCCCGTCGTGCAGCCGCAGCCTGGCTTCTTCGGGTCGACCGGCTCCTCCGTCATCGTCTCGACCTTGTTCTTCACCACCACCTCCACGCGAGCCGGGGCGCTGGCGACCTCGAGATCGCGCACCACCAGCTCCAGGGTGATGATCGTGTCGGCGTCGACCATCGGCGCGACGAAGCCCGCCCGATCCCCATACGAGACGTCCAACGTCACCGCCGGGCCGCCCACCTGGGTCCACTCATACGTGAGGACATCGCCGTCGGGATCAGCGCCCGTGCCGAGGACGTTGACGATGTTCCCTTCCGTCACCTCGATCACCGCCGGCAACGACGCCGTCGGCGCCCGGTTGGTGTTCTTCACCAGCACCGTGTGCGTGAAGGGGCCCACCACCGCGCGCCCGTCGGACACGGTGAGCTCGAAGGTCAACGGGGTGTCCGCCACCACCAGCGGAGCGGTGAAGCCGTTGCTCACGATCGTCACCGCCGGGCCGCTCGTCTGCGTCCACGTCTGCGTCACCTGATCGCCGTCGGGATCCGACACGGTGGCCGCGAGCGTCACCTGGCTGCCCTCGTTCACTTCCTGATCCGGGCCCAGCGTGGCCGTGGGCGCGCGGTTGGTGCACGTGTTGGGATCCCCCACCACCGTGGTGAAGGGCGTGTTGGTGATGCCCGAGAAAGTGATGTCATCCACCTCCCAGCCCTTGGCCGCCGCCGCGTCGTCCGAGCCGATGCGGAAGCGCAGCCGCACCGACTGGCCTGCGTACGTCCTGCCCAGGTTGACCGTCTCGGTGTTGAAGGCGGGGTAGCCGGGAGAACGGCCCACGTACGCCCGCTGGCCCCGCAGCGGGTTCGAGCCCTGCGCGCCCAACGTGCCCGAGTAGCCAGGCATGGCCTGCGCCCCGATGTCCGTCCACGTGGCGCCGTCGTCGGTGGAGATCTCCAGCACCGCCCCGTCGTAGTTCTCACCGGTCTGCGCGTCCTTCTCGAAGTCGTAGCGGTGCTTGAAGGTGATGCCGAAGGGCTGCTGGCCCACGGACAGCGTCGGCGAGATGAGCCAGGTGTCGGCCGGCGACGCCGGGTTCGGGCCAAACCAGTAGTGATCCGTCGCCGACGCCTGGAAGATGCGCCAGTTGCTGCCCGTGTTGCCGTTGGGATCCGACGCGCTGGTCCACAACGACGTCGGGGCCTCCACGTCGTCGGTGGCGGTGCCATTCGGCTTCACGTCGTAGTTGAGGCGGAAGAGCGCGGTGCGCTTCACCGGCCCGGGCACCACCAGCGAGGGATCCGCCACGGACACCTCGAACTGTCCGGCGGTGATGCCGATCATGTCCTGCGCCGCCACCTTCACCTTCACCGTCACCTTCGCGAAGGGCGACGTCGCCGGCACCTGCACCGTGGGGCCGTCGGGGAAGGTGATCGCCGGCGTGGTGGACGACACCGTCACCGCCGACTGCGTCAACATGCCCACGCCGATGTTCTTGATGGTGATGCTGAGGTAGCCGTCTTCCCTCGCGTCGAGCTGCCCGTCCATGTCGCAGGAGCGCACCGTGTCGTCGAGGGTGACGTCGGTGATCGCCAGCGCGTTGCCCACGTCGAAGCTCTCCACCACCGGGCGGTTGCCGGCGGCGTCGCGATCGGGCGCCACGGCCAGCATCCCGATGCCCCGCTTGGCGAAGGCCGTCCACAGCACCGCGTAGTCCGCGATGTCACGCGCCGCCGCCACCGCCAGAAGCGCGTCGCGCGCGTCCACGAAGGTGGGCATCAGCGGCGTGGCCTTGTAGCCGGCCACCAGGTACCCACGCATGCGATCGCGCGCCTGCTCGAAGGTGAGCCGCGGATCGCGCAACAGCCCGGCGTAGCACTCCCACAGCATGGTGGCCCACACCTCACCGGTGTTGTGCACCTCGGAGTTGGAGCGCCCGTTCTGCCCGAAGGCCGTCGGCACGCTCGCCGGCAGCGCCACGTTGTCCTGGATGTGCTTGAAGGTGAGCCCGTTCTTCGTCATGTCCGTCGAGTACGGGACGCGGCGGATGCCGAAGTAATACCCGTTGGGATCCTGCGCGAAGGACGTGTACCCGGCCATGCCGTAGACGCCGCCCCAGTTGGCGTTGTTCGGCAGCATCGCGTCTTCCGCCTTCACCGTGAGGAGGATCGCGTGGAAGTCGCCCCACCCCTCCCCCATGCCCACCGCCTGCAGGTTGGAGATGCCGTTGCCGTCGCCGATCAACCGGTTGGAGATGTAGTGCCCCCACTCGTGCGCGACGATGGCGTTGTCCAGCGTGCCGTCGCGATCCACCGTCGCCGTACGCGTCAACGTCACGGTGGTGCCCGCCGGCATCCCCCGCAGCGATTGCCCCGTGGCCCGCGTCACCGACACCGCCGGGATCGTCGTGCTGCCGCTGCCCGACAGCGTGGGCGGGTTCGACGACGTCTGGTTGTCCGCGATGATCACCCCCAGCGCGCCGTTGGCCTGCGCGTTCTGCACCTTGGAGAGGAAGGTGCACACGCCGCGGTCGATGAGAGCGATCTTCCCCGCCACCTGGTTGACGAAGGTGGCCGAGCAGCCGTCCGACGTGGTGCCGCCGCCCGACGTGCTGCCGTCATCCACCAGGACGATCTCTCCCGTGACGTTGTAGGCCTGCGGGCCAAAGGTGGCGACGTTGACGGTCAGGGTCTGCGCCGGCGTGGTGTTCAGCGTCACGCCGCCCGAAGACGTGCCGTCGAAGATGTACATCTGCATGCGCGGGCTGGCGCCGTCAGACGGCGTCGACATGTTGGCGTTGTTGCGGCCCGAGTAGTCCTGCGCCTCGGCCCGCAGTTGATCGCCGCCCGCCCCGCCCCGCCCCAGGTTCGACAGCTGCGCGTTGCCCGACGCCTCGTTGAAGCCGACGTCGTAGTACCAGTCGTGGAAGAAGTTGACGTCGTAGAAGAGCTGGGTGGCCGCAGCGAGCCGCTGATCGGCGTTGACGTTGGGGTTCTGCGCCGTGTCGTAGGTGCGATCGAAGGTGTTGGCCGCCGTGGTGGTCGGCACCAGATCGCCCGTGCCGTAGCCGTTGGGCCGCACCGCGTCCACGTAGGCGAAGGCGTTGTTGCCGTTCGTCTCCGTCGCGCCCGTCGGCAGCCAGGGATCGTTCGTGCTGATCGGCCCGTTCTGCAGCGTCACCGTCGTCTGCGGGACGTACCCGGGATCGAAGCCGTTCGGCGTGCCGGTCTGGTGCGGCGTGCCCGCGTTGCCCTGGGGGCCGTCCATCGGCATCGCCAACGCCGTCGAGTCCGCCCACACCCGGTACGTGTACGCGTCGAAGGCCGTCAGGTTCTTCCGGTACAGCAGCCGCCCGTCCACCGCCGAGACGACGAAGGAGTACGCGTCGTGATCCGTCTCACCCACCGCCAGATCGAGTTCGACGTACAGGCCCGGCTCGAGCCCGTTCGGCACGGGGAACCAGGTGGGCCGCACACGCGCAAGCTCGCTCTCACCCTCGAGGGCGAAGCGCTGGTAGCCGTCCTTCACGTCGACGGCCTTGAGGTGCTGCGGCTCCAGCCCGCGGCCGGTGAGATCCTGGTACGCGGCCGCCAACGCCGACTCCGCCGACAGGTGGAACGCGCCCAGCGGCTTCACCTCCGGCGTGAGGTAGCCGGCCAGCGCCACCAGTTCGAGCGAGGGCGTCATCACCACCTTGAGCTCGTCGCGGAAGACACGCACGCCGTCGATCGTCTGCTGGAAGCCGACGATCACCGCCCCGCCGTCGTGGAGATCGTGCACCTGCGTGACGCGGGCCTCGGCCCAGCGCGACGGCTCCCCGCGGTACAGCTCGGCGTGGGCGAACAGGTAGCGCCGCGCCGCCTGCTCCGGAGACAGCCCCATCGCCCGGAAGGTGCGCGTGCCCTGCGCGGGCCGCGACGACCAGAAGAAAGTCGGCACGCCATAGCGCGGCTCGGTGGACGAGACGTGCCCGGCCGCCCACGCGGCGCGCCCGACGGGAGAGAAGCCCCGCGCGTCCGGCAACGGCCTGCTGTCGGTGCGGGAGAGAAACGCATCCAGCGGCGGCCGCTCCGCGTGCGTCGGCAGCGCGGCGAAGGCATGCCCAGACAGCAGCACCAGCACGGCACTCAGCAACCGTCGGCTCATCGGCTTTCTCCCAGCTTGACGCCAGATTCCCCACCCTGGCGGCGGCCTACCTACTGACAGTCGGCCGGCATTGCAACTGGGATTGGCCAATAAAATCAGCCACTTGTTGACAGAAAAGGAGCGCCGGCGGCGCGAGAAAACTGGCGGCCGGACGGAGCTGTCAGTGTGGGTTGATGAAGGTCCAGCGTCGTTTCGAGGGCTTGTGTCACCGGCGGGCGACACGGCCGGCGAGGCTCTGGGCGTGCTCGAGGAGGCTCAGGAACTCCTGCCGCTCCGCGTTGCCGGGGGGCGTGGCGTCGCGGGCGATGCGCATGACGTCGCCGTAGCTCCACTCCGCGGCGTCGGGCGAGCCTCGGAAGATCTCGGCGGCGGCCATCACCGCGGTGGCGAAGCGCAGATCCACCGACGCGTCCTCGAAGCGCGCAGCGAGCGCGGCCTGGGGGAAGACGAAGGCCTTCTCCGAGGCGGTGGTGCCGCGCGGCTCCTTGGCGCGCAGCCGCACGGTGACGAGGCCCGCGCCCGCGCCCTCCTTCAGGTCCACCTCATACAGCGCCGTGACGGTGTGCCCCGAGCCGATCTCCCCCGCGTCCACCTTGTCGTTGCGGAAGTCGCGATCGGCGATGTCGCGGTTCTCGTAGCCGATGAGGCGGTACGCGTTGACCTGCCGGGCGTCGAAGTCCACTTGCAGCTTCACGTCCTGGGCGATCACCTGCAGCGTGCCGCCGAGCTGCTCCACGAAGATCCGCCGCGCCGCCATCAGCGAGTCCACATAGAAGTGGTTGCCGTTGCCCTTGTCGGCGAACTGCTCCATCAGCACCGACTTGTAGTTGCCCATGCCGAAGCCGACGGTGGTGACGGTGACGCCTTCCTTCACGTGGCCCTCGATGGTCTCGAGGATCTCCTCGTGGGACGTCTTGCCGACGTTGGCGTCTCCGTCCGAGAGGATGATCACCCGGGAGATCGACTTGCCGTCGAGCACCTTGAGCGCCTGCTGGTACGCGAGCTCGATGCCGGATCCCATCGCGGTGCTGCCGCCGGCGGAGAGATCCTCGATCGCCTGGTGGATCTTCGCCTTCTGCTCCATGCCCGTGTGGGGCAGCACCACGCGCACGTTGCCGGCGTAGGTGACGAGCGCCACCGTGTCGCCGTCGTGGAGCTGATCGACCAGCAGGCGCAGCGCGCGCTTGGCCAGCGGGAGCCGATCGGCGCCCTGCATCGAGCCGGACACGTCGACGAGGAAGGTGAGGTGCGCGGCCTTGCGCTCGGAGAGATCGAGCGATCTCCCCTGCACGCCCACGCGCAGGAGGTGCTTGCCGGCGGTGAAGGGCGACGGCGCGGCGTCGAGCTGCACGGTGAGCGCCTGGCCCTTCTCGGGCTGGGGGTAGCGGTAGCGGAAGTAGTTGAGCCACTCCTCGACGCGCACGGAGGCGGCTGGGGGAAGTTCTCCCGACAACAGCTTGCGGCGGCCCAGGGTGTACGACGCGGTGTCGACGTCGACGGCGAAGGTGGAGAGGTGATCGCGCTCCGTCAGGGTCCAGGGGTTCAGCTTCGCCTCACCGTAGTCCTCGCTGCCTGACACCACCTCGGCCGCACCGGAGTACGCGCCGCGGGGGCCGCCGTTGCCGTAGCCCACCCCCATGCCCGAGCCACGCCCCGCGCCGAGGGTGCCCATGCCTCCCAGGCTGATGGAACCGCCGCCGCCGCTGCCGAGCCCCCTCATCCCCAGCCCGCCGACTCCGGACGCGCCCACGCTCGAGCCGGTGACGGTGGGCACCGAGGAAGGGCCGTTCAGGGCATGGGCCAGGTCGCCGCCCTTGCTCCCGCCCAGCACGTCGTTGAGCTGGCCTTCAGAGCGGGCGGGGATCGACTTGAGGAGCCCCGACTTCGCCGCCTTCTCGCTCGACTCGGGTGGCCTCGGCGCAGCGGCGGCAACCGGATCGGCGTGCTTCGCCATCTTCGCTTCGGCCTTCATCACCTCGGCGGCCCGCCGAGGAGCAGCGGGCGCCTCTTCCTTTTGACACGCGCCCAACGCACACACGAGGCCCAGCACCGACACGCGGCTCACCTTCATCGTCGTCTCCTTGAGGAGTGGGAATCGGCAGGGCAGACAGCGCGCACGCCCGGAGGGTTCCCGGTGTAGAAGCCCTGTCTCGTGACGCGTCGCCTCCTCGCCCTCTCTGCTCTCTGGCTGGCCGCTTGCTCCTCGGTGCAGCCGGCGCTGAGGGATCGCACCAACGCGCTGCTCAACGACTACCGCTCTCGGGCGCCGGCCCTGGTCCCCGCCGCCGTTGATCCACCTCCGTGGGAGCCAGGCCAGTTCGTCGTCTACGCGGTGAGCCGCAACGGCAAGCCGGGCCTCTTGCGCTACAGCATCGACGAGCGCACGCCGGAGGGCGTGTGGGTGGGGATTGAGGAGCTGTCCTACGAGACGAAGTCGCTGTGGCGCGTGTTGCTCAAGGCAGACCTCACCCAGCCTGCCGAGGCGATCACCCTGGTGCGGCGGGCCATCGTGCAGCCGGACGGCGGGGCCACGCGGATCTACGACTTCGAGGGCGATCCCAGCCCGGTGGTGGCGCGCATGCGCGAGTCGATGTCGCAGCTGTGGGCGGGCTTCCTCCCCGCGCCGGCTTCAGACGAGGCGGGAGCGGTCAGCGTGACGGCCGGCCGCTTCGAGGGCGCGAGGGGCACGAGCGTGAGGCTGCATGTGCTGGGCGTGGTGAGCGAGTTCAAGGGCCACCGCCATGCGGCCGTGCCGATCACCGGCCTCCTCGACGGGAAGACGGCCGACGGGAAGGCGACCATCGAGCTGCTGGAGTACGGCTTCGACGCGGCCGCGCCGCTGTTCTGAGCGCGCTTTCGGACGTTCGACGGGCTAGCCTCCCCGTCGCACCGCGCACGTTCCACGGGGGAGTCCTGTATGCCGCCGCTGCTCGTCGTCCTTGCCCTGGCCGCGGCGCCGAAGGTGGTCGCGCCCGAGTGGACCGGCGTCGACGTGAAGAAGGAGCTGCTCACCTTCTCCTCCGCGTCGATGGCCGAGTCGCTGCGCGCGGCCGGGCTCGAGGTCGTCACCGCGCAGGACATCGCGACCGTCCTGGGGCTCGAGCGGCAGAGGCAGCTCCTCGGGTGCGGGGACGAGTCGACGAGCTGCATGACCGAGCTGGCCAACGCGCTGGGCTGCGACGCGACGCTCGTGGTCAACCTCGCCCGCTTCCAGGACGGCGGCTTCAGCGGCATCGCCAGGCTGCTCAGCCCGCGAGACGGCGCGACGATCGCCTCGGCGAAGCTGACTGGCGCCAGCGAGCGGGAACTCCTCGAGTCCATCGAGGCGGCGGGGGCGCTGCTCGCGGCCAGGATGCTGAGCAGCCGACAGGCGCCGCCGGTGCAGGAGGTGACTTCGTCCGGAAGGCGCGGGCCCCGCGGGTACTGGTGGATTCCGGGGGCGGCCGGGATCGTCGGGCTCGGCGTGGGCGCGGGGCTCCTCGTCTCGGCGCGCGGGGCCTATGACGGGCTCGGCGAGTCCGACTCGTACGCCCAGGCCCAGCAGGCCGCGAGCAGCGGCGCACAGCAGCAGACGGCCGGCTTCATCGCGGTGGGCGTGGGCTCGGCCTGCCTCGCCGCCGCGGCGGTGATGTTCTTCTGGCCCGAGGCGCCCGTGGCCCCAGCCGTGGCGCCCTCCCCCGGCGGCGCCTCCGTGTCTCTGGGAGGCGTCTTCTGATGAACTGCCGCGCGCTGGCCCTGCTGAGCGCTCTGGTCGCGCTCTCCTCGTGTCTCGACTTCCAGGGAGAAGTCGACCGCCTGTGCGACGCCGGCGCGTGGGAAGAGTGCCGCCTGGGCGTGGACGCCTCGACGGATGCGGGCCCGAGTGACGCGGGGGCGACCGACGCAGGCAGCCTCGATTCCGGCGCCAACGACGCGGGCGCGACGGACGGTGGCGAGAGCGACGCGGGCTCGCCCTGCTTCGGTGGGGTGCGCGGCGCCTGGTGCTGGGAGCACCCCCTCAACACGTCGAACGAGGTGGGGGCGATCTGGGGCTCCGACGCGCAGCTGATGGTCGCGACCTCGGGGGGCATGCTGCTCGAGCTGAATCAAGCAGGGTGGACCGATCGCAGCGCCTGGCTGCCGCCCTCGACGGCGGACGTGCGATCCGTCCCTGGCGTCGTCACGGGGCACGGCGGCGCGCTGTACCTGTTCGGCGAGGGCATGCCGGTTCAGGAGTGGAATGGCTCCCGCTTCGTCGTCACCGGCCTGACCGGCGACTATGTCGCGGCGAGCGCCTCCAGCACCCGCACCCTCTTCCTCTCTCCCCCTTCGCGGAGCACCATTCTCGAGGTACGCGACGCGGGGACGACGACCTTCACGTTCGATGCGCTGAGCGGCGAAGCGCGCGCCGACCTCTACGTGGATGACAGCCGCTGCTTCGTGTCGCTCGGGCGCGGGGCCGTCCTGGACTGTCTCGACGGAGGTACCACGGCCGTCCGCTACGCAGACGGGGGCGTCCCGCTCCTCTTCCGTTTCTTCCGACAGGCCGACGGAGGGCTGGCGCTCGGAGGCTCCGCCGGCCACCTCTTCGAATACACGGCAGGCGGTTGGGCGCCTCGCCAGTTCCGCAGTGCGACGTGGAGTTCCGATCTCGTCACCGGCTCCCCCTTCCTTGGTGAGACGCGCGTGGTCGGCCCGGAGAGCTTCGTGGGTGACTTCGAGTCGGGCGAGCGGCTGTTCCACGAC
Source organism: Myxococcota bacterium (assembly GCA_040752975.1). Taxonomy (GTDB): domain Bacteria; phylum Myxococcota; class Myxococcia; order Myxococcales; family Myxococcaceae; genus JADLDB01. The sequence continues at coordinate 6,724 of JBFMHF010000161.1, read as the reverse complement.
TACGGCTCCAGGCTGAAGCGCACCCTGGTGACGGACGCTGGCACCTTCTGGGCGGCCGGGGTCGCCGGCAGCCTGATCAGCTCGGTGTCCGCTGGCCCCGGCGGCACCCGCCACGACGGCGCGGCGACGCACGTGAGCGCCCTCGCCACGGTCCGCGGCCTCTTCGTCAGCCGCGTCGAGACCCTCGCCGTGACCTACTCGGGGGCGGTGCTGACGCGCACGGGAGAGCGACAGTGGCTCACCACGCCCCCGGACTCGGAGAGCTGGGTCTCGATCTGGAGCGACGGACAACAGCGCTACCTGCTCGGATCGCACGGCGCCCTCTACCTGAAAGGGGACTCGATGCCGGTGATGAACCTGGTGAGCGGCTCGGCGATCGGGCAGAACTCGGCGCTGAAGGTCGCGCAGCTGTGCGAACGGGACGGGATCCTCTGGGGCGCGTCCAACGCGATCGTCTTCGCCCTGCCTCTCGACGGCGGCACGCATCAGAGCGTCACCCTCGATGGGGGCGACTACGTGGCTGATCTCGAGCTCGTCGACGGGGGCGTGGTGGTCGCCCTCAACCGCCTGGCCGGGCAGAGCCCTTCAGACGGCCGGGTGCTGTTCGTCTCCGACGTCCTCACCGCGCAGCAGGTCTGGGCGCCGACGTCGAGCGCGCCCATCGTCGACCTGGCCGTCGAGGCCAGCGGGGCGATCTGGATCGCCGGTGACGGGCTGCTCGGGCGCATCACCCTCGACGGGGGCTACCAGAACCTGGGGCCCCCCAACGTCGCCAGTCGCACCTGGCTCAGCGTCTGGCTGGCGCCCGACGGGACGGCCTGGGCGCTGGTCGACGACGGCGTGGTGGCGGTGCGACGCGACGGCGGCTGGGTGGACGAGATCCCGCCCTGGGGAGGCGGTGAGAACTTCCGCCCCGTGGCGCTCATGGGGAGCGACGACGCCGTCTGGCTCTTCGGCAGCCATGGGGCGGTGCTGCGACGGCCGCTCCCCTGAATCGGTTTCGTCCGCCGGCGCCCAAATAGGGGAGACTCCCGCCCATGTTCGGGTTCGGGAAGAAGCGGCCAGAGGATGGCAACAAGCTCACGCAGCCGGTGCCGCCGGGCTGGGATGTGGTGGATCTCGGCCTGCTGGGCGCGGGGGGCATGTCGCGGGTGTACCGGGTCCGCGACGAGAGCCTCGGGCGCGAGGTGGCCTTCAAGGTGCTGCGCCCGGAGCTGGCGGAGGAAGAGGAAGCCCTGGCGCGCTTCGTCGAGGAGGCGCGGATCACCGCGCAGCTCGATCACCCCAACATCCCTCCCGTGTATGCGCTCGCGGCGGAACGCAAGCGCACCACCTGCTTCACCATGAAGCTGCTCGAGGGGCAGAGCCTCCAGCAGATCCTCGAGCAGAACGAGCGGGAGGGCATCGACGGGCTCTTCGCGGCGCTGGACGTGCTGGTGCGCGTCTGTGACGCGGTGTCCTTCGCCCACGCGCGCGGCGTGCTGCATCTGGATCTCAAGCCGTCCAACGTGATGGTGGGTGAGTTCGGGCAGATCTACCTGGTGGACTGGGGGCTGGCGCGGCGGAAGGCGGACCTGCCCACGCGCGAGGAGGACGAGGGCATCACCCAGGGGACGCCGGCCTACATGGCGCCCGAGCAGGCGCGCGGCCAGAACTGGGCGCTGGACGAACGCAGCGACGTGTTCGCCCTGGGAGGAATGCTCTACCGGATCCTCGCCGGGCGGCCGCCGTACGTGGGGGCGACCGCGGACGCGACGAAGGAGCTCGCCGTGAAGGGCCAGGTGGCGCCGCCCACCCGCCGCGACGGACAGCCGATGCCGCGCCGTCTGGTAGCGATGTGCCTCAAGGCGCTCGCGGAAGATCCGGCGCAGCGCTACCAGACCGCCGCCGACCTGAAGCGTGAGCTCGAGGAGTTCATTCGCGGCACCGCCCAGCTGCCGCGCCTCCAGTTCGCCGCGGGCGACGCGATCGTGCGCGAAGGCGAGACGGGCGACGCCGCGTACGTGATCCTCGAGGGGCACTGCCAGGCGAGCCGGACGGTGGCGGGCAAGCAGCAACAACTGCGGCTGCTCGGGCCGGGGGAGATGTTCGGCGAGACGGCGGTGCTGACAGGCGCGCCCCGCACGGCGACCGTCACCGCGCTCATGGACACCACCGTGGCCGTCGTCGACGCGCTCTACCTGCAGGAAGAGATGGAGCGGAGCTCCTTCATGTCGCTGGCGATCCGCACCGTGGCCGGCGCCTTCCTCGACGTGAACGCGCAGTCCGCCGCGCTGCTGGAGGAGCAGAGGAAGGAGCGCGTGGTGGAGCTGTCGTTGCGCCACCTGGCCCTGCAGGGCTTCGACGGCCCGGGGGGCTCGCGGCGCACGCCGTGGATGGCGCTGCTCGCGAAGTTGATCAACGAGACGGGCCTGCCACGCGAGGAGATCACCCGCCGCGTGACGCGCGCGCCGGGCCTCACGCTCGATGGAGAGCACCTGGTTCTCCGCCCGTAGGAGTCGCCGGCCCACCTGCCTTCGAGGGGGGCGAGGACGCCCTACCCGCCGCTCTTCCTCCAGAGCCGCGCGTAGACGCCCTCACGAGCGATCAGCTCGTCGTGCTTCCCCTGCTCGACGATCCGCCCCTGCTCCAGCACGACGATCCGATCGGCGCGCCTCACGCTCGACAGCCGGTGGGCGATGACGAGGGCGGTCCTCCCCTGCAGCACATCGTCCAGCGCCTTCTGCACCTCGCGCTCACTCTCGGGATCCAGGTTGCTGGTGGCCTCGTCGAGGATCAGCACCGGGGCCCTCGCCAGCACGGCGCGGGCGAGGCACAGGCGCTGCTTCTGACCGCCCGAGAGCGTCACGCCGCGCTCTCCGATGGGCGTGTCGAGCCCCCTGGGCAGGGCCTGAATGAAGTCCCACGCGTGCGCGACGCGGCAGGCCTCGACGAGCTCGGCCTCGGTCGCCTTCGGCCGGGCCACGAGCAGGTTCTCCCGCACGGTGGCGGAGAACAGCATCGCTTCCTGGGTGACGAGGGCGAACTGCGCGCGCACGGAGGCGATGGTGGCCTTCTCTGCGTCCACGCCGTCGAAGGTGATGGAGCCGCGCGCGGGCCTCTCGAAGCGCAAGAGCAGCGTCGTCAGCGTGCTCTTTCCGCTCCCGCTCTCGCCCACCAGCGCCGTCACCTCCCCGACGGGCAGCGTGAGGGTGACGCCGTCCAGCGCCGGGCGATCGCCCCAGGAGAAGGCGAGATCGTTCACCTCGATGGCGCGCTTCACCGCGGCCAGGGCGGTGGCGCCAGGGGCCTCGTGGACGGCGGGTGGCGTCGAGAGGATGTCCTCGATCCGTTCCAGCGCGGCGGCGGCGGCGACGGCAAACTGGCTGACGCGCCCGAGATCCTTCGCGGGCTGGTACAGCAACACCACGGCCCCGAGGAAGGACACGAGGTCCTGCGGCTCCACGGCCGAGGTGGCGACGGCCCAGGCGAGGGAGGCGCCGATGGCCAGCGACGCCAGCACCTCCATGATCCCCGGGACGGCGGCGCGCGACCAGGCGGCGCGGGTGAGCGCGTGTTCGACCTCCGCGGCGTGACGGGAGAAGCGCTCGGCTTCCGCCGCCTCGGCGTTGAAGGCCTGGAGGGTCCGCAGCGCACCCAGCCCCTCCTGCACCTGCGCAGCGAGCGTGCCCAGCGCGGCCTGACCCTGCCGCGTACGGCGCATCAGCGCGCGCGTCAGCCTCGACGCGGGGAGGATCGCCACAGGCACGGCGGCGAGCGCGAGGAGCGACAGCTTCCACGACAACGACACGGCGACGGCGACGAGGATGACGATCTGCAGCGAGTCTCGCAGCCACGAGGCGACGGTGTACGTGGCCGCCTGCTCCACCGCGGCGACGTCGGCGGTGAAGCGGCTCAGCAGGTCGCCCGACAGCCGGCGCGACACCTGCGCGGGAGACAACCCGAGCAGCTTCTCGAAGACCCGCTTCCTCAAGTCGACCACCACGCGCTGGCCGAAGAGGCCGACGAAGTAGAACTGCCCCAGGTAGCCGACGCCCTTGAGCGCGCCGATCGCCAGCACCACGAGGGGGAAGACCCAGATCCATCGGTCCCTCGGCAGCCCCTCCAGCGAAGTGGCAACCGCGCCCAGGCGGCCGAGGCCTTCGGCGCCCCCGGTGAGGAGGAACCGGAGCGCTGGGCCCATCAGCCACGCGTAGGCGCCGGTGGCGAGCCCCACCACGGCCATGCAGGCAAACGCGATCACCAGCAGCGTCCGGTGAGGGCGCCCGAGCTCGAGCAGGCGCCGCATGGCGGTGAAGAGCGGCGAGGGGACGGACGGCCGGTGCATCGGGCGCGCGCACCATAGACCACGCGCGGCGGTGACGCTCCCCGGTCGTGACTCGAGACGCCTCGAGCCGCAGGCGTCCGTCGCCGCAGCTCTCCAGGCACGAAATGGACATCGACGTCCGGCGTGGCGTGCATGACGTTCGCTGTCACACCAGTGGCGGCCAGCACCGGGTCCGCCGCTCAACGACGCGCGCGTGTCGTGCGAGAGCCCGATCGCGCGATGGCCGCGGCGGAGCGGCGAAGACTGCGCGACTCCGCCGGGATCTGCACCCGATTCACGGCGAGGGCGCGCGCCCGGCGCCGATCGAGTGCTGCACCAGCCACCGGAGGCGTGGCTCCTGCAGATGTCGATTGGGCGGTGCCACGTGGCCCAGCCACACCCTGTCGAGGTCGGCCCGGCAGCGCGGCGGCGACGGCGCTTTGACTCCCCCAGGCCCCTCGACTACGGCCGCTCGACGATGGACGTCCTCGTGGTCGCAGGCGAAGCGTCGGGAGATCAGCACGCCGCTGACGTGGTGGCGGCGCTCAAGCGCAAGCGCGGCGACGTGCGCTTCTTCGGCATGGGCGGGCCGAAGCTGGCAGCGCAGGGCGTGGAGTTGGTGCACGGCGCGCATGAGCTCTCGGTGATGGGGCTGGTGGAGGTGCTGCCGAAGGTGCCGCGGATCTGGCGGGTGATGAAGGACCTCGAGGCGGCCGCGGGCGCGCGCAGGCCGGCGTGCGCCCTCCTCGTCGACGTCCCGGACTTCAACCTGCGGCTGGCGAAGAAGCTGAAGAAGCTGGGCATCCCCGTGGTGGCGTACGTGGCGCCGATGGTGTGGGCGTGGCGCGAGGGGCGTACGAAGACGATCGCGCGCCGGTACGATCGGCTGATGTGCATCCTGCCCTTCGAAGAGCAGTTCCTCCGCGAGCGCGGGGTGAACGCGGTGTACGTGGGCAACCCGGTGGTGGACCAGGTGCCGCCCGTCGCGGAGGCCTCGCACTTCCGCCGCGCGCTGAAGCTCGACGAGAAGGCGCCGGTGCTGGCGGTGTTGCCGGGCAGCCGCCGCAGCGAGATCGCGCGCATCCTCCCGACGCTGGTGGAGGTGTGCCGGCGGGTGAAGGCGCAGCGGCCGAACGTGGAGGTGGTGATCCCCGTGGCTCCGGGCCTGCCGCGCGAGCTGTTGTCCGTGCGCTTCGAGGGGACGGGGCTCACGCCGCGCTTCATCGACGGGCGGGCGGCGGAGGTGGTGGGCGCGTGCGACGTGGCGGTGGTGGCGAGCGGCACCGCGACGCTGGAAGCGGGCCTCATGCGACGGCCGATGGTGGTGGTGTACCGGGTGAACGCGATCAGCTACCAGGTGGGGAAGGCGCTGGTGCGCATTCCCTTCTTCAGCTTGATCAACCTGCTGGCCGGCAAGCGCGTGGTGCCGGAGCTGCTGCAAGCGGACTTCAACGTGGATCGGGTGCTGCAGGAACTGGAGCCGCTCTGGTCCGGTCCGGCGCGCGAGGCGTGTCTGGCCGGGCTCGACGAGGTGCGGAGTGTGCTGGGCGCGAAGGGCGCGGCGGACCGGGTTGCGGACGAAGTGCTGGCGATGGTGTCGTGATTCAGTCGGCGGGCGCAGCCGTGTAGAAGAGCCCGATGCTGCGAGTGCTGATCATCAGCTCTGCGCTGTTGGGCGCCGGATGCGTGGCGCACGGGCGCCCCTTCACCAACAGCTCGGTGGACTTCAACGGCGGGCGCTTCCACCGGCTGCAGACGCCCGGCGAGTTGGAGACGGTCGCCGACGCGGTGGTGGCGATCATGGAGGAGAGCAACGCCACGCTGGTGAAGCGCCGCACGACGAAGCGTGAGACGCTGGTGCTGTCCTTCCGGTCTGTTTTCGAGAAGGACGCGTCCGCGCCCGCCAGGCCCGGCGCGCCCAACGAGTGGTTTCCGCGGGGCACGTTCAACTCCGAGACACCAGCGCACGGCGAGTACGTTGCGTACGGCGCCTTCTTCTACGTCGAGCTTTCCCGCCTCGAGGAGGGCGGCGTCGAGGTGCGCGCGCTGGGGCTGCCGGTGGTGGACGGCCTCACCTCCTGTCCGCCGGTGGTGGCGCCGTACCGCGAGTGCGAGCCGGAAGAGGCGCTCGGGCCCGACAGCTTCGCGGATCATGTCGAGCGCGTGAGTGACCTCTCGGTGACGGGCGAGAAGGAGGCCGAGGTGCTGACCGGGCTGCTGGCGCAGCTGCAGCGCAAGAAGTGGCAAGACCGGTTCAAGGAGTCGGTGCGCGCGGGCGTGCCGGGGGCAGAGTGACCGATCAGCGACGGCGGGATGAAGGCCGAGCCGAGGAGTGATGGGCTACACGCGAAGGCGTGTCAGGCCAGCGTCTTCTTGAAGGCGGCGGGCGTCATCTCCTCGAGCTGCAGCCCGAAGAAG